>JBQTHR010000035.1:0-52584 GCA_052389675.1 Actinomycetota bacterium | reverse complement strand
GACACTACTCACTATCCTGTTCGGACGTCATCAGGGCTTGGCAGCCCCGAAGTCTCGCCGGATGCAGGCAATGCCCTGCTGGAAGAAATCACCAAGCGCGCAAAGGTTTGTGGTCGCGGCACTAGCCAGCCTGCGGCTGCAGCGTGCCTTTTCGCTCGCTTAGAGCGACCCTCGGGGGGCGATCCATTCAGACGGCTGACCGGTGATCCCGGCTATGCGATCGAAGTTGGCATCGTAGTGCCAGATTGCAGCTTTTGCCTGTTCAGCCGCGGCTGCGATCAGCAGGTCGGCTATCTTCACGCTGCGATGCAGTAGCCCGCCCCTGTCGGCCAGAGCACGCTGAACCTTTAGGGCGCGCGAGAATGTTTCGGACCCCATTGAGATCGGGAGCAACCCGGCGAGCTCTTCCTCCAACGCGGCGTAGTCCGCGGCTGAGCGCGCCGAGTAAAGGATCTCAAGGCGTACCTGATCGCAAATGCCGAGTTCGTCTGCCTCCAGCGCTGCTCTGAAGCGAGCCTGCACCTTGGGATTTGTCGAGCGGTGCCAGGCGCTAGTATCGACGCAAAGAACCGTCACTTTTTCGCACGGGTGCGTTCGAGCAGGGCCGGAGACCGGTCGATGCCTTCGCCCGTTTCCAGCCGCTCCGCCAACCGGGTGCGCAGGGCCCTCCGCACGATTTCTCGGAGGGCGGCGTCGACGGTATCTTTAAGGCCGCTGGTTCCGAGCGCCGACTGGGCTTGTGCCAGTAGTGCATCGTCGATCTCAATTGTAGTACGCCGACTCATATTATCAGTATAGCTTTCAAGGCGAATATCTTATATCAAGAACCCAGCGGCCGCTAAAAAGCCTACGCTAGATTGCCAGCAGTTCGTAGGCGGGGTTGATGATCTGCAGCGGACCGGGGCGAAAGGCACCCACGGTGCCCTCCAGGACGATCCGGCTGCCCAGATCGATCCCGGGTATAGACCGGCGCCCCAGCCAGACCCCGACCATACGATCGGTGCCGTCGAAAAGGGTTACCTCCAGAGTTTGGGAAAAGCGATTGGGCACCAGCTTGATGCTCTCCACAACACCGGCGATTTTGCATCGGGCCCCCGGCTCGCACCGGCTGGCATCCAGGATCCCCGGCAACTCCCGGCACCACTCGCGGGTATTGTGCGCGTGGATCTGCTCGTCGCTCTCGTTCAGTTTCTCCAGGATGCCCATGGAGCAATCTTAGCGTTACTGGCTCCCGTTCTCACGTCCTCCGGGCGCGCATGCGGATCAGCCGGGAGGTCACGAACCAGGCCAGCGTCAGGGCTACTACCACGATGACCACCTTCTGCCCGGTGCCCACGTAGCCTTCCACCACTTCCCAGTTCTCGCCTAAGAAGTAGCCGGCGAGGATGAACACGGTGTTCCAGGTCGCGCTCCCTGCGGTGGTGTAGAGCAGGAAACTGCCCATGGGCATGCGCTTGATGCCGGCAGGAATCGAGATAAGGCTTCGAAAAATCGGGATCATCCGGCCGAAGAAGATCGCCTTGGTGCCGTGCCGCTCGAACCACGCCTCGGTTCGCTCGATGTCCTCGGTCTTGATCAAAGGCATCCGGGAGGCGATCGCCAGGGTGCGCTGGTAGCCCAGCAGTGCTCCCACGTAGTAAAGGATTACCGCCCCCCCAACCGACCCTATAGTCGTCCAGACGAGGGCGGCCACCAGGCTCATTTCGCCCCGGCTGGCAGTGAAGCCGGCCAGCGGGAGGATTACTTCGCTAGGCAGAGGGGGAAAAAGGTTCTCAAGGGCGATCGCCAGCGCGGCGCCGGGGGGGCCCAGTCTTTCCATGAGGCCCACCGCCCACCCGGCCAAGCCGGTTGTCTCCTTCGCCAGCACAAGCAAACTCATCGCGGCCACTCCTTCTGAGGAATATTGCTTTGGATTCGCTGATCAGGGCTCGAAACAGATTGTATGGGCCGTCGCTCGGAAAGTGGGCGGCTTGACAGAATCCCAAATCCGATTAAACCTGCGCAACCTAACCTATGCCCGGAAAATTAATGGTCGTGGAGTCGCCGGCCAAAGCGAAAACGATAGCCAAGTATCTCGGCAAGGACTTCAAAGTCCTCGCTTCGGTGGGTCACGTCCGGGATCTGCCGGTCAAGACCCTGGGCGTTGACGTGGACCACGATTTCGCTCTGGAGTACGTGATCAACGAGGACAAGAAGAAGGTGATCAGTGCGATCGCCAGGGCGGCTAAAAGCGCCGATGCGGTCTACCTGGCCACCGACTACGACCGCGAGGGCGAAGCCATCGCCTGGCACATCACCGAGAGCTGCAAGATCCCCCAGAGCAAGCAGCACCGGGTGACCTTCACCGAGATCACCCGGAAGGCAGTTGGTGAAGCGGTCCAAAACCCCCGGGCTATCGACCAACGGCTGGTGGACGCCCAACAGGCCCGCCGCAGCATCGACCGGCTGGTGGGCTATCCGGTCTCCCAGTTGGTCTGGCACAAGATCCGTTACGGCCTGAGCGCCGGGCGGGTGCAAAGCCCTGCGCTCAGGTTGGTGGTCGAGCGGGAACGGGAGATCGGCGGTTTTACGGCAGTGGAGTACTGGACGCTGCAGGCACTGCTCGAAACGGATCGGGAAGAGCCTTTCAAAGCCACCCTGGTGCAAATCGGGGACCAAAAGGTGGCGACGAAGATTGCCAAGGACTCGCCGGAAGACCTTCGCAACCGGATTCCCGAGCAGGCCCGGGCTGAGCAGATCGCCGCAGCGCTGGACGGTGCCTCTTGGAAAGTGGGCGAAGTGCGGACCAAGCAGGCCAACCGCACTCCCCCGCCGCCGTTCATTACCTCCACCTTCCAGATGGAGGCCTCGCGCAAGCTCGGTTTGGGCAGCCGGCGGGCAATGGGTCTTGCCCAGCAGCTTTACGAGCGTGGCTTCATTACCTACATGCGAACCGACTCGACCGCGATGGGCCGGGAGGCGATTGCTGAGGCGGCCGAATCGATTAAGTCGAGCTTCGGCAACGCCTACTGGGCCGGGCGTTACAAGCATCACGACAAGAAGGCCAAGGGGGCCCAGGAGGCCCACGAGTGCATCCGCCCCACCGAGATGGGACGCTCCGCCGCCGAGATAGAGGCGTTGATCCGGGGCGGCGAGAAGCGTGACGTGGACCTGCTCATCAAGATCTACGAACTGATCTGGAAGCGTGCGCTTGCCGCGCTGATGGCACCGGCGGTATTCGATCAGGTGTCGGCGGACATCGTCGCCGCTCCGGCGGCTGGTTCGCCGCCCCACCTGTTCCGGGCAACCGGATCGACCATCAAGTTCGACGGTTTCATGCGCCTGTACCGGGAGAGCCGGGACGAAGCGGAGGAAGAGGAGTCCCGGCTGCCCGCCCTTACCGTCGAACAAGCTCTCGGCCTGTTGGAGCTGAAGCCGGAACAACACTTCACCCAGCCGCCGCCCCGCTACACCGAAGCGTCGCTGATCAAGGAGTTGGAGAGCCGGGGGATCGGCCGGCCGTCTACCTACGCATCGATCATGACGACGATCCTGGACGAAAAGCGCGACTTCGTGCGAGTGGAGGGCAAACGCTTCCATGCCACCGACACCGGTGAGGTCACCAGCGATTTTCTCGTCCGCTACTTCGGCGACCACTTCATGGACTTTGAGTTCACCTCAGACATGGAGGAACGCCTGGATGAGATGGCCGAAGGAAAGCTCTCTTATCGCCCGGTGGTGGAATCGTTCTACTTCCCGATGCAGGACCGGCTCAACAAGGCCGGCGAGGTGCCGAAGGAGGAGGTCACCACCGAGCACACCGACGAGATATGCCCGGAATGTGGCAAGGAGCTGGTGATAAAGCTGGGCAGGCGGGGCAAATTCTTCGGCTGCTACGGTTTTCCGGAGTGCTCGTTCACCAAACCGATGCCCGGCCAGCCAGACGTTACCCCAGAGTTGCTGGACGAGAAGTGCCCGGATTGCGGATCGCCGCTGCAAAAGCGCCGGGGGCGTTTCGGCCCGTTCGTCGGCTGCTCCACCTACCCGACATGCAAGTACATCCAAAAGGTCAAGCCACGCAACACGGGAGTCAAGTGCCCGCGGTGCATCGAGCAGCCGTGCAAGCGGTGCAAAGATGAGGAACCGGGCGACCTGCTGGAGCGTAAGGGGAAGAAGGGTGCCTTCTTCGGCTGCAGCCACTATCCGGCGTGCCGGCACACCCAAAACGATGATCCAGGATTGCAGCCGGCGGCAGCGAAAGGGTCACCGCCATTAAAGCCCGTGAACGCGACGAAATAGCCGTCGAGCTAGAGGAAACCTCCACTCACTCGATTTACCGGCAGCTGCTCAGGCAGCGGTCATTCCGTCGATTCTTCATCGGCCAGATCAGTTCGTCATTGGGCGACTGGGTGGGCTTGATAGCAATCGTTGCCCTGGTCAAGCGAATCTATGACGACGAGTTCGCCATCGCAGCAGTTCTGCTCGCCCGCATCGGGCCGGCGCTGATCTTCAGCCCGCTGGCCGGCGTGCTTGCCGACCGCTGGGACCGCAAGAAAGTGATGGTGTTCAGCGACTTTGCCCGCGCCGGGCTGGTGGTGGTTTTGCCGTTCGTCGAATCGATAGCCTTCCGGCCGCTGCTCTCTCCGGTGGTGCTGCTGTTTATCGTCTCTGCCCTGTTGGAGATGCTGACCCTTCTTTGGCAGCCGGCGAAGGACTCAAGTGTGCCGGATATGGTCGAGGACCCCAAGCACTACACCCACGCCTACTCGCTGTTGCTGGTGGCCGCCTATGCCACTTTCCCGCTGTCCGGGGCGATCTTCGGGCTTCTGGCCAAGGTCTCGGAGTGGCTGGGTGCCGCAGACGGTTTCGAAGAGCTGGCGATCAACCCGGAGCACTTGGCCTTCTTCTTGGACTCGCTCACCTTCATGGTGAGCGCATTTTTGACTCTCACGCTGCACATCGCCTCCCGGCCGGCTAAGGAACGCCCACTGGATCTGCGGGCGGCTGGTGAAGAGATGCTCGCCGGCCTGCGTTTCGTTGCAGGGCACGACATGATCCGGCCTTGGGTGATTGGTATCGGTGGTGCGTTCGCCGGCATCGGTACCTTCATGTCGGTGGCGCCCTTTTTCCTGAGCGACGTTCTGGGCGGCGGTCCGGGCAGTTTCGGCCTGCTGGTGGCGGCTGTGGGCAGTGGATTGGGATTGGGCTTTGTTGCTGCCGGGCCGGCCGCTCTCCGCTACCCCAAGGATGTGATCTTTTCGAGCGCAGTGATCGCCATGGGCCTGGCGATCATCGGCTTCGGAGCGGTGTCGACGCTTGTCACCGCCCTGGTACTCGCCAGTCTGTGCGGGATCTTCGCCGGGCTCGCCTATCCCAGTGGGTACGCGCTCATCCAGGAACGGCTCGGCCCGGATCTGCGGGGCCGGGCTTCCGCTGCGGTCAATTCGGTGATGAGGCTTGCGGTGGTGGGAGCTGCCGCAGTGGCTCCGGTTGTGATCCGGCTGATTGATTCGGCCTCGCCCGGACCGGTGGTCATCCTGGATCAAAGCTTTGAGATCCTGGGCATCCGGGTAGCGATGTGGATCGGTGGAGTACTGATCGCGGCCGCCGGTCTGGTAACCACCAGGGCCATTGGTGTCCGAAGGCACGTGCCTTCGCACGGAACGGGTTTGTTCATCGTGTTCGAGGGAGGCGAGGGGAGCGGCAAGTCCACTCAGATGGAGCTTCTTCGGGCTCATTTGAGCGCCCGGGGCCAAGACGTGGTGGTGACCCATGAGCCCGGCAGCACCCGGATCGGTGTTCAGCTGCGCCGGCTCCTGCTCGATCCTGCCAGTGCCGGAATCTCCGACAAGGCTGAAGCGTTGCTCTATGCCGCCGACCGGGCTCAGCACGTGGACGAGGTGATCCGCCCGGCCCTCGCCCGCGGGGCAGTGGTTTTGTGTGACCGGTACATCGACTCCTCGATTGCCTACCAGGGGCTTGTGCGGGGTCTGGGGGCGGATCAGGTGCGGGCGATCAACCGCTGGGGAACCGGCGGTCTCATGCCCAACAAGGTGTTCCTGCTGGATTTCGAGGCTGAGTTGGGACTGGAGCGTTCCGGTGAAACCGACCGCATCGAGAAGGAGGGGTTGAGCTTTCACCGGAAGGTGCGGGAGGCGTACAAGTTGCTGGCCGAGCGCCAGTCCAGCCATTTTGTGATCATCGACGCGGGCGCCGCGCCGCAGGAGGTCGCGGCCGAGGTGAGGCGAAGGGTGGAGCCGCTGCTTTTGTCGTTGCTCTCGCAGCCCATGCCGCTCTCCGGGGACGACGGTGCGGCCGGCAACCCGCGTCGGGCAGCGCAACCTGCCGCGCCGGACGAGGGTGCACCCGGCAATCCGGTGCCGGCGGGCGCCGAAGGCAAACACGATGCCGTCGCCGAAGCGCCCGGGCCGGAGCTCACTTGAGCGTCTGGGATGGGTATTTGGGGCATCCGAGGGTGCTGGGTGCGCTGCGCAACGCTTCTTGCAGGCCGATCGGCACCTACCTGTTCATCGGCCCGGCGGGAACGGGCAAGCGCAGCGCCGCCCGGATGCTGGCCGCAGCTCTGGTGTGCCCGAGCGCTTGCGGCGACTGTGCGGGGTGCAGCCGCGCCTCCCGGGACATCCATCCCGACGTGATGGTTCTCCAACCCGAGGGGTTCACCTTTCCGGTGGAAGCGTTGCGCAGCGCAGCGTCGGCGGCGGCGCAGACGCCGCTGGAGGGAGCCCACCGGGTATTCATCGTCGAGGAGGCAGGCCGGGTCCCCGAACGGTCGCAAAACGCTCTACTAAAGGCGCTGGAGGAACCCAACCCCAGCGTGGTTTGGATCTTACTGGCTGAGTCGGCCGAGCAGTTCCTGCCCACCATCCTCTCGCGCTGCCAGATCGTCAACTTCCCCCCGCTGGCCCAGGAAGCGGTGGTCCGTATCCTGCAGAACCGGTTCGGTCTGGAAGAGGCTTCGGCGTACCGGCATTACAGGCAGGCTCATGGAGACCCCGCTTGCGCTGTGCGCCTTGCCGGCAGCACTGTCGCCGGCGAACTGCGCCGCTGCGCGATTGCCGCCGGGGTGCGCCGCCAGCCGTCCGCCGATTCGTTGCTCTCAGAGGCCGATGCGATCAAGGAACTCGCCGCCGAACACCGGGCGGCGGCCGAGAAGAAAATGACTGCCGAACTGATCGAGTTCGAGGAGGTCGCCGGGGGGCAGCCGGGCAATTGGCGCAAGAAGATCCTGGAGCGCAACAAGCGGGTGTTGCGCAGAATCGAGACCGAGGTCTTCTTGGATTACTTGGGCTGGCTCGGTAGCGCTTTTCGCGATCTAGCCCTGGCCTCGGCCGGCGTGGCCGAAGAGGTGCTGATCGCCGGGGACTTTGCCGGCGAGCTGTCAAATGCCGGGGACGCCCGGCCCACCGCTTTTTGGATCGAGATGGTCGATGCCTGCCTGGACGGACAGTTGGCGATCATGGGCAACGCTAACCCGGCGCTGGTCACCGAATCAGTTTTGCTTCGGCTCGCTTCGTGAGTCGCGCTTGACCCCGATTCAAATGGTGCTGGGCACCCTGGCCGTGGCGGCCGGCTCGTCGCTGCAGGGCCTCACCGGCTTCGGCGCCAACTTGGTGGCGGTCCCGATTCTGCTTTTGATCGACGGCCGGTTCGTTCCCGGTCCGGTGGTGGTTGCCGGCACGGTTTTGAACATCCTGGCATCTTTGCGAGCCCGATCCAGCGACATCCATCCGTTGGTTCGCCTGACGATCCTAGGGCAGTTGCCGGGAGCGATCTTTGCGGCGAGCGTGCTGGTGGCGATGCCCCAGCGAGCGCTGGTGCTGGTGTTCAGTGCATCGGTGCTGGGTGCTGCGCTGGCCAGCGCGTCGGGTTGGCGCCCGGTGTTTAACACCGGAACTCTCCTGGCCTCCGGGGCCGCTTCAGGATTCTTTGGTACGCTGGCCGGCATCGGCGGACCACCGGTCGCCCTGATGTTCCAGGACGAGAGCGGCCCGGTCTTGCGGGCAACAATGGCCCGCCATTTCCTGGCCGGTGCGCTGATATCGATGCCCGCGCTCGCGCTGGTCGGCCGGCTCGGTCCCCAGGATTTGATGATCGCCCTGTCGTTGCTCCCCGGAACTTTCGTGGGCTTCGCCCTATCGGGCAGGTTGACCCGCACCACCGATCGCCGGTCGGTCCGGCCGTTGGTGATCGGCCTATCGGCGGTCTCGGCGATAGCCGTCGCTGTGCGCGAGCTCTTTTGATCCGGGCCTTCTGCTCGATAAGCTCGATAAGCCGTGCGGCAACATTGGCCGGCTGGAGCTTGCGGGCCGTCTGGCGGAGCCATTCTTGGACCTACCCCGGTGGCCGCCGGTTAGACTGGCTCACCAACCCGCCGGGGTAGCTCAGACGGCAGAGCAACGCACTCGTAATGCGTAGGTCCGGGGTTCGATTCCCCGCTCCGGCTCCAGCAAGAATCGCCTCGCTTGAACATGTACGGCGGGGGAAGCGTCCGGGAATACATCGCAACCAATCCACGTTGGAGCCGGTGTCGAATCAGTGACATCGAACGATGTCGAAGACCCGGAGGAGGGGATGAACGTGGCATCAGCTGCAATTAGGGGCGCACATGTAGTGGGCCTTCCGAAGAGGTCCCGCCGCTACGCGCAGGACCGGGTTTGTGCCCATGAAGACTGCATCACCAAGCTTTCCATGTACAACCGTCGCGACACCTGCTTCATCCACGCAGACGTGAAGATCCCTCGCTTGCGGGGCAAGAAAGTCAGCTAACCAGCAACACCGGTAGCACCCCCCTTTAGAAGCACCAGTCAGCGGCGCCCAGGAGTTCTAGTCTGCAACCCAGCCGCTGCCTCCATTGCTAAACTAGCTTCCTCGTGCGGAATCCTGAATCCAAGACGTGTTCCTAGCGCGAAGCGCGATCCGATGCTCGGGTCGGCAGCCGATTCTCCAGGTTGCTTCCTGCGAACGGCGTTCGGCGTGAGGTATTGGCAGTGAGCGATCTCGTAGATGTGAGGATGGCTTCCCGGTTCACTACCCGATTCTCAGGCTCGGGTGATCTGGCGGGTTCCTACCTGCTCGACGGGGTGCAGGACGCCCTGGAGGAGATCGTCCGGGAGGCCGAACCGCTAATCGCCGAGCAGAGTGGGTTCCATCCTCGCCTTCCGGCCGTTGCCCGAGTTCTCACTCGAGACGAATGGGCCCAAGCCAACATTGGCTCGATGCTGAGCCTGATGAACCCGCTGCTGGACAAGGTGGAGTCGCGGCTGTCATCCCGCGCCCTTCCGGGCGCCCGGATGGCCTACGGAGCGGCGCTGGGGGCCCAACTCGGAACGGTGCTGGGCTTTCTCTCGCAGCGAGTCCTCGGCCAGTACGACATTTTGATGGCCCATCAGAACCAGGTCTGGTTCGTCGGGCCGAACATCGTGCTGATGGAACGCCAGCACGGCTTCATTCCTCGGGACTTCAGGCTCTGGGTGGCGCTTCACGAGCTGACCCATCGGGCTCAGTTCGAGTCCAACCAATGGGTGCGCCCCTACTTCCTTTCGTCGGTAGAGAAGTTGATCCAGGCAATGGATATGGACGCCAAGACCTTGCTGGAGCGAATGGCGGTGGCGCTCAAAGGCGCAGGCGCGTCCGGCCCGGCGGGTGCCCCGCTTGCTCTTCGCCTGCTCGAGCCCGCCCAGCTGGAGCAGTTCAACCGGCTTCAGGCGTTCATGTCGGTGATCGAGGGGCACGGTAATTTCGTGATGGACCGTGCGGCGGACGGCCGGATCCCCAGCCAACCACGCATGAGCCGGGTGCTGCGGGGTGGGGGGACGATTGTCGGTCCGGTGGCCAAGCTCATCGGCAAAGTACTTGGATTCGAACTGAAAAAGGCCCAGTACGAGCATGGTCAACGCTTTTTCGAGGAGGTGTACCGGGTGGCGGGTAGCGAAGGAGTGCGCCGCTGTTTCGAGTCTGCCGAGGTGCTGCCTTCGCTCGACGAGGTCAAGGACCCCGGCCTGTGGCTCCAACGGGTACTGGTTTGACTCCGGCGGCCAGGATGGCGGCTGCCACCATCGAACGGCACCGCATGTTCGAGCGCACCGATCATGTCCTGGTCGCCTTCAGCGGGGGAGCCGACTCCACCGCCTTGGCGTTGGTGCTGATCGAGTTGGGCTACCGGGTGTCGCTGGGCCACGTGGACCATGGGCTTCGCCCGGAGTCGGCTACCGAGGCAGGGCAGTGCGCCCAGGTGGCCACCAGACTGAAGGTACCCTTCCTGATGGAACGGGTCGCCGTTGTCCCGGCCACGCAGGCGCAGGCCCGCCGGGTGCGCTACCAGGCGCTGGAGCGGATGGCCTGGCG
Source organism: Actinomycetota bacterium (assembly GCA_052389675.1). Lineage (GTDB taxonomy): Bacteria > Actinomycetota > CADDZG01 > JAHWKV01 > JAHWKV01 > JBBDRH01. The sequence goes on along the minus strand of JBQTHR010000035.1, from coordinate 42,240 downwards.
GTGTGGCGCCACGCGGATTGCCACCGGGCACACGCTCAACGATGAGGCCGAGACCGTGCGCATGCGACTGGACCGGGGAGGGTTCGGGCTCGGGATCCCGCCGGTGCGAGGCAAGATCGTGCGGCCCTTACTCCAGGTGCGCCGCATTGGTACCGAGGCGGCATGCCGGGGCGCAGGCATCTTGTTCATCGAGGACCCGGCCAATCGCGAATCCGGCTACACCAGGGTGCGGGTGCGCCGGGAGTTGGCCACCGGGCCGGAGGGCGAGGTGCTCCGGCTCGTTGCTCTCGGGGCTGCTGCCCGAAGCGCGGCAGAGCAGAGCCGCCTTCAAACCGAGCGCTTGCTGGAATGCCTGACGAGCTTCAACGACGAAGACGGGGGTGCCAGGATCGACCGGCGGGCGCTGAACGAGCTGCCGGCAGATCAAGCACGCTGTTTGATCCGGGCGGTTTCCCAGCGTTTGGGTGTCCAGCCGAAGCCCCGGCAGCTCGATGAAATGATGGCCCGGGTGTTGCCGGCCACCGGCGTCCGACTGGAGTTGGGATCCGGTTTGAGCGTTTGGTCGGAGCGCCGGGTGGTGGTTTTCGGCGTCTGGGATCCCGGGCCAGTGCGCCCGTCAGTGGCTGTGGCGTTCCCGGGGCGCACAGAAGTTGCCGGCTGGCCGATCGAACTAGCTGCTGAGCCGGTGCCGCCGGCCGTTCGCAGCACTACGAGGTGGGAGGAAACTGTAGACGCAGACCGGCTGGGGAAAAGTTTGCTGGTGCGCCAGTGGCTTTACGGGGACCGCTTCCATCCGTTGGGCGCCCCCGGGTCCCGCAAGCTTCAGGACTTCTTCGTGGATGCCGGGGTTCCCCGGCGCCTGCGCCCAGAGGTGCCGGTGATTGAGTCGGCCGGACAAATTGTCTGGGTCGCCGGGTACCGCTTGGACGACCGGTTTAAGGTCACGCAGCTCACCTCCAGCGCGCTGCGCTTGCGCATCGCTTCCCGGGCAGTTTGTACGGAGCCGGTCTGATGGGTGTCGGTCCGGTGTTGGTGTCGGAGGAACAGATCCAGTTGCGGATCAAAGAGATGGCTCGCCAGATAACGAAGGACTACGAAGGTAAGGACGTGGTGCTGATTGGCGTGCTGAAAGGGGCGTTCATGCTCATGAGCGACCTGGCCCGTCAGATCGACCTGCCCCTCGAGTTCGACTTCATGGCCGTCTCAAGCTACGGCTCGGCCACCAAGACCTCTGGGGTGGTGCGCATCCTCAAGGACCTCGACTACGAGATCACCGACCGTCATGTTCTGTTGGTCGAGGACATCATCGACTCCGGCCTGACGCTCAACTATCTGCTTAAGTATCTCAACGGGCGAAACCCAGCGAGCCTCGAGGTTTGTGCATTGTTGCGCAAGAAGGGTATTCAGCAGGTGGATCTGGATGTCAGGTACGAAGGGTTCGAGATCCCGGCCAAGTTCGTGATCGGCTACGGGTTGGACCAAGAACAACGCTACCGGAACCTGCCGTTCATCGCTCTGGTGGACATGAACGATGGGCAAACTTGAGGAAGCGTCAATGAACATGGGTCATGCTACGCTTGGGAAGCCATGAGCAAGCTCCTAAAGAACCCCTTTTTCTACCTCCTGCTGGTCATAATCGCAATCTGGGCGGTAGCTGCTGCGCTAAGTTCCGGGGCTCGCGCCGACAAGATGACCTCCGGAGATTTCCTGGCCAAGGTGAATGCCGGTGAGGTTTCCAAGGTCACCGTGTTCCGAAATAGCGGCAAGCTCGAAGGAACGCTTCGCGACGGTACGAAGTTCCAGTCCAATTACCTGAGCGCAGACTCTGTGGCACAGCTTCTGGCGGAGCATCCCGAGATCGAAAGCGACACCAACCCGGAGAACCCCTCGCTGTGGGGCTCGTTGCTGACCAGCATTCTCCCCTTCATATTCATACTCGGCATCTTCTTCTTCCTCATGCAGCAGATGCAGGGAGGCGGCAACCGGGTTATGTCCTTCGGCAAGTCCAAGGCCAAGCTGGTTGCCAAGGACCAACCCAAGATCACCTTCAACGACGTTGCCGGGGTGGACGAAGCCATTGAAGAGCTCCAGGAGATTAAGGAGTTCCTCTCCAATCCGGCCAAATTCCAGAGCATGGGCGCCAAGATCCCCAAGGGAGTCCTGCTGTTCGGGCCTCCGGGAACCGGCAAGACCTTGCTTGCCCGAGCTGTCGCCGGTGAGGCAGGGGTGCCCTTCTACTCCATCTCCGGTTCAGACTTCGTCGAGATGTTCGTAGGTGTCGGCGCCGCCCGGGTGCGGGACCTGTTCGAACAGGCAAAGGCTTCCGCTCCGGCCATCATCTTCGTGGACGAGATCGACGCGGTGGGCCGTCATCGTGGTGCCGGCCTGGGCGGAGGTCACGACGAGCGGGAGCAGACTCTGAACCAGCTTCTGGTCGAAATGGACGGTTTCGACGTCCGCACCGGCGTAATCTTGATGGCCGCCACCAACCGCCCCGATATCTTGGATCCGGCACTTTTGCGCCCGGGCCGGTTCGACCGCCAGGTAACCGTTGACCGGGCCGACCTGAAGGGCCGGGAACAGATCCTGAAAGTCCACGTCAAGGGCAAGCCGCTTGCCAAAGATTTGGACCTGGAAGTGCTGGCTCGCCGGACTCCCGGGTTTACGGGCGCCGATCTGGCCAACGTGGTTAACGAGGCCGCCCTTCTTGCTGCCCGCCGGGCGAAGAAGGAGATCACCATGGACGAGATTGAGGAGGCCATAGACCGGGTGATCGCCGGCCCGCAGCGGCGCAGCCGGCTGATCAGCGACCATGAGAAGCAGGTCATCGCCTACCACGAGTCCGGTCACGCCCTGGTCAGCTGGGCTCTGCCCAACGCCGACCCGGTTCACAAAGTGTCGATCATCAGCCGGGGCCGGGCGCTCGGCTACACGCTGAACCTGCCCATGGAGGACCGCTTCCTGGAATCCCGCTCCGGCCTTATCGACCAGTTGGCCATGCTGCTGGGCGGCCGGGTGGCCGAAGAGATAGTGTTCCAGGACCCCACCACCGGCGCCAGTAACGACCTGGAGCGGGTCACCAAGATTGCTCGGAAAATGGTGTGCGAGTACGGAATGAGCGAGAAGCTTGGGCCCATGGCGCTGGGCGAGCGGGCGGACCAGCCGTTTTTGGGCCGGGATCTGTCCCACCAAGCGGACTATTCTGAGAGCGTTGCCGCAGAGATCGACGAAGAGATCCGCCGCCTGGTGGAGGAAGCTCACCAAGAGGCATGGGAGATCTGCTCAACCTACCGCCCGCAGCTGGACGCTATGGTGGGCCTGCTCATCGAGAAGGAAACGATTGAGAAGCTGGACGTCGAGCGACTGTTTGCCGAGGTTCCCAAGCGTGCGCCCCGTGGCGAGTTGCCTTGGCGGCTGCGCGAGGAGCAGAACAAGGCGGCAGCCGTCGAACAGCCACAACCACCCCCGGCCGCTGCTCCGCAGGACCGGACTGACCGCACCGCCCCAAGGCTCCGTCGCCCGGGCCCCGAGCCGTCCCCGGCGTAGCCCTTCAAAAAATAGGCCCGGTGAGGGGCTCACCAGCTCGGCGCTGAAACCAGTACGCCCACCAAGGCGTATCGGGGGGGTTGGTCCAAATTCTCCTCCGGTAGTTTGGGTCGAGCCTGTGCGTTCGCTGTTTGGCCGGGATTGGTTACTGCCTGCGGCCTCGGAATGGAAGATGTTCTGGCCCGATGCCTGAATCGACTCGATGGAACTGCTGCGGCCGCCTGCTGCCCGTGGATCAGCGAACGCTGGTGATGGGGGTGCTGAACGTCACGCCGGACTCTTTTTCCGACGGGGGCGACTTCATCGACCCGGGCGCCGCCGTGGATCGTGCCCTGCAGATGGTGGACCAGGGGGCGGACATCCTGGACATCGGCGGGGAGTCCACCCGTCCGGGGGCCGAGGAGGTCCCGGAGACCGAAGAGTTGCGCCGGGTGGTGCCGGTGATCAAGGCGCTTGCCGGCCGGACCGGGGTGGCGATATCGATCGATACCACCAAAGCCGCCGTCGCCCAAGCTGCGCTGGACGCCGGTGCGATAATCGTTAACGACATCTCCGCCCTGCGCTTCGACCCGCAGATGGCCAGGATGGCCGCCGCCGCCGGGGCCGGTGTAGTGCTCATGCACATGCAGGGGCGGCCCCGCACCATGCAAGCGAATCCGATCTACGCTGACGTGGTCGCCGATGTGACGCGAGAGCTGATCGAACTGGCCGAAGCTGCCGGGCAAGAAGGCATTGACCCTCAGTGCATTGCGGTGGATCCCGGCATCGGATTCGGCAAGACCCGGGAGCACAATTTGGCTCTGCTTCGGGCAACCAGGCAGCTGTGCGCCCTCGGCTACCCGGTTCTTGTCGGACCCTCCCGCAAGTCATTCATCGGCACCACGCTTGACCTTCCGGTGCAGGACCGGCTGGAGGGCACCGCAGCCGTGGTGGCGTGGGTGGTGAACGAGGGGGCTCGAATCGTCCGGGTTCATGACGTCAAGGAGATGGTCCGGGTGGTGCGTATGACCGAGGCGATCAAGAAGGCGTAGGCTTCGATGTTATGAGCGACATGATCACCTTGCGGGGGATGAGCGTGTGGGGCGTGCACGGGCTCAACGATATTGAGCGTCAGGAGGAGCAGGAGTTTAACTTCGACATCGAGGTGCGGGCCGACCTGTCGGAAGCCGCCGGTTCGGACAGCATCGACGACACCATCGATTACATGGAACTAATAGACCGGGTGGAGCAGATCGTGGGATCGGAGAGCTTCTACCTGCTGGAAGCTTTGGGGCAGCGCTTGGCGGAGTCGATCCTCGAATTCCCAATCGCTCAGTCGGTCAGGGTGGTCATACGCAAGCCTGGCGTGGCCATTGAACTTGGCCTGGAGGCCGCCGAGATCCAAATAGAGCGGAGCCGGTGACCCGGGCGTTCGTGGGACTCGGTTCCAATGTTGGGGACCGGCTGGCCAACCTGGTAGCTGCCGTAGCGGCACTGACCGGCAAAGGGGTCGAGGTGACAATCCTCTCCTCGGTGTACGAGACGGTTCCAGTCGGCCCGCCGCAAGCTGGCTTTCTCAACGCCGCTGCCGAGGTGCGTACCGACCTTTCGCCCCAAGAACTGGTGAAGGTCCTAAAGCAGATCGAGGAGGAACTCGGCCGGGAGGCCGGGGAGCGTTGGGGGCCCCGGGTCATCGACCTTGACCTGTTGCTTTACGGCGAGCGCACGGTCGACGAGCCCGAACTCAAGGTTCCCCATGCCGAGTTCACCAACCGGGCGTTCGCCCTCGTGCCGGTCTTGGAGATCGATCCGGACGTTGAGCTGCCATCGGGCGAGCCACTGAGCGCCTTTTGCGAGAAGAACCCGCCCGGGATCCGGCTTGCCGGCGGTCCCGGGCGCCTGTTGGGCGTTTTCTCCCCCTGACCGGCTCCATCGTTGCTGGTAATCGAATCGGTCGGTTCACTGAGGGCCGAGTTGGCCCGGGTGCGCAGCGCCGGGCGCAGGATCGAGTTCGTCCCCACAATGGGGGCCCTGCATGCCGGCCATCTGTCGCTGGTAGAGCGGGCGAAGCATGAGGGTGGGTATGTGGTGTTCTCCATCTTCGTCAATCCCACGCAGTTTGGCTCTGAGGAAGATTTCGCGGCCTATCCCCGGGACCGGCAGGGCGACGAACTGGCGCTGCGCCGGGCTGGGGTGGACCTGCTGTTCGCGCCGGGCAACGAGCAGATCTATCCGGCGGGAACGATTCGGACCCGCATAGATCCGGGTCAGTTGGGCGAGGTGCTGGAGGGTCAGTATCGTCCCGGCCACTTTGCCGCAGTGGCGACGGTGTGCGGCAAACTTTTTAACATCGTCGCTCCGGACCGGGTGTTCTTGGGGGAGAAAGACGCTCAACAGTTGGCCGTCCTCCGGCAAATGGTTGCCGACCTTGACCTGCCGGTTCAGATCGTAGCCTGTCCAACGGTTAGGGAGCCGGATGGCCTGGCGATGTCCAGCCGCAACCGCCTGATGGACCCGGAGCAGCGTTGGGCGGCAGCCGCGCTGCCCTCAGCGCTGTTCGCAGCTCGAGACGCTGTGGCGGCCGGCGAACAGTCACCCGAGGCACTGGTGAGGGTGGCCGTGGAAGTCATCCAGCGGCAGCCGCTGGTCAGGTTGCAGTATCTTGAAGTGGTTGATAACCGGAGCTTCCGTCCGGCGGCGCAGCTGGATGACCGTTCACTTATGGTGCTGGCAGCGTTGCTGGGACCGGTCAGATTGATCGACAACTTGCACGTCGGGACCGCTTCAGGCGGCCTGAACGGGAGGGAACTATGAAGCGAGTCATGATGCACGCCAAGATCCATCGAGCGGTCATCACCGATGCCAACCCGGACTACGAGGGCAGCATTACGCTGGATCCGGATTATCTGGAGGCGGTGGGAATCTTGCCCTTTGAGCAGGTGCATGTGCTCGATGTGGACAACGGAGCCCGCTTCGAGACCTACGCTATCCCGGGCGAGCGGGGGTCCGGGGAGGTAGTGGTCAACGGCGCGGCCGCCCGTCTGGTTGCCAAAGGCGATCTCGCTATCGTTATCGCCTACGCCCCCATGGAGGAAGCCGAGGCGGTTCAGCTGGAGCCCAAGATCTTGCACGTCGACGGCCGCAACGCCCGAGTGGCCGCCCGCTGAGGTGCTGCTAGCCATCGACGTAGGCAATACCCAGACCCACGTCGGGGTATTCAACCGTGAGGATGTGGCCGCACAGTGGCGGGTCTGTACCCAGGCTGCCGCCACCGCTGACGAGTTGGCGCTGTCCTTCAAGCACTTCCTTGCACTGCACGATCTGTCGTTCTCCAACCAGATCTCCGGAGTGGTGCTCTCCAGCGTGGTGCCCAACCTTACTGCGGCCTTACGGGAGATGGTCGAGCTTTACTTCCATTTCACCCCGGTGGTCGTTGAGCCGGGGATCCGCACCGGTATGCCGATTCTGATCGACAACCCGTCCGAGGTGGGCGCCGATCGTATCTGCAACTCGGTGGCCGCCTTTGCGCTTACCGGGGGGCCGCTAATAGTGATCGACTTCGGCACAGCCACTACCTTCGACGCGATCAGCCACAAGGGCGAGTATCTGGGCGGGGTCATTGCTCCGGGCATCCAGATCTCAGCTCAAGCGCTGGCCGTTGCCGCGGCCAGGCTGCCTCGGGTGGAGTTGAGTGCCCCCAAGTTTGTGGTCGGCCGGTCCACTGTGGAGTCGGTGCGCTCCGGCGTTGTGCTGGGAACGGCAGCTATGGTTGACGGGATGACCCAGCGGATTCGGTTCGAGTTGAAGGGTGAGGCCCAGGTGGTGGCCACCGGCGGCTTGGCACCGCTGGTGCTGGAGCATTGCGACACCAAGCTCCGCTACGAGCCAACCCTCACCCTGACCGGACTCCGGTTGCTCTATGAGCGCAATGTCTGAGGAGGAGGCGCAGGTGCAGGCTCGCCCGGCCGACCATCTGTTAGCTCGGCGGGACAAGCTAGCCGCTCTTGAGCAGGCGGGTGAAGAGGCGTTCAAGGTGGGCTTTGACCGCACGCACAGCACCGCCGAAATCCTGCAGCTGTGCGCCGGATTGGCTCCGGGCGAGCAGAGCGAACTTGAGGCCAGCGTCGGAGGCCGGCTCATGGGTTTTCGTCGTCAGGGCAAGCTGGTGTTCGCCGATTTGGCCGACGCCAGCGGCCGGATCCAGTTGCTGTTCCAGAAGAACCGGCTGGGTGAGCGCTTCGACGCGCTGGAGTTGCTGGACGTCGGCGACTGGGTGGGGGTCCGGGGCGTGGTGTTGAACACCAAGCGTGGAGAGATCTCGGTTGCCGTTGAGGGGTTCGAGATCTTGTCCAAGGCGCTTCGCCCGCTGCCGGAGAAGTGGCACGGGTTGAAGGACGTAGAAGGGCGCTACCGGCAGCGCTACCTTGATCTTATCGCCAACCCGCAGGCCCGAGACGTACTTCTTGCCCGGTCCAACGCACTTGCGGCCATCCGCTCGACGCTGATGGATCAGGGGTTCTTGGAGGTGGAGACTCCGATGCTCCAGCCGGTCTACGGCGGAGCGTTGGCCCGGCCGTTTGTCACCTATCACGAACAGCTCAACATGGATCTGTACCTGCGGGTTGCCCCCGAGTTGTATCTCAAACGCTTGATCGTCGGCGGAATTGAGCGGGTGTTCGAGATCAACCGCAGCTTTCGGAACGAGGGGGTGAGCGTCCGTCACAATCCCGAGTTCACCATGCTGGAGCTTTACCAGGCCTTCGCCGACTACCACACGATGGCCGAGATCCTGGAGAAGCTGGTCTCCGAGGCTGCGATGCGGGCGCATGGTAGCTACAAGCTGACTTTCCAGGGAGAGGTTCTGGACGTCACGCCGCCGTTCCGGCGGGCCCGGATGATCGATCTGGTGAGCGAGGCAGGGGTGGACGTGGCGGGCGACCTGGCCGCCGAGTGTGAGCGCCTGGGGGTTGCTCACGACCCGCGCTGGCCCTGGGGCAAGCTGCTGGTGGAGCTTTACGAGAAGCGGGTTGAGCGCAACCTGATCCAGCCGGTGTTCGTCCTCGATTACCCCACAGAAGTGTCCCCGCTGGCCCGCCGGCACCGCCAGGACGGCCGGTTCACCGAGCACCTGGACATGGTGATCGCCGGGATGGAGGTGGGGGTCGCGTACTCTGAGTTGACCGACCCAGTCGACCAGCGCCGGCGCTTCGAGGCGCAGCTGGACAATCAGGACGACGAATCCCACGTGCTGGACGAAGATTTCCTAAAGGCTCTGGAGCACGGCATGCCGCCGACCGGGGGCCTGGGGATGGGAATAGACCGGCTGATGATGCTTCTGACCGACCAGGCCTCCATCCGGGACGTCATCCTTTTCCCTGCCCTGAAACCTGAGGCTACCGAGGAGCGGGCGGACCGTTGGCGCCCGGGAGACTCTGATTCCGTGGATCCGGACCCCACGCAGATTCCCGAGTTACTAATCGTCGGCACCGGCAAGGTTGCGTCCGCCCTGGTCGGGCTGGCTGCCGCCGCGGGCTTCCACGTGAGGGTGGCCGCCGGGCCGCAGCCGCCCAAGGTGGGCGAGTTCGACGGCGCCGACGAGGTCATCGTCACACCGGAGACCGACGATATCGAGGCGCTTCGTCCCGGCCCGAACACCTACGTGGCGATCTGCAGCGAGGTCCACGAGTTTGCCCGAGAGGTTCTGCACACGCTGATGCCGGCTCCGGTGCCCTACATCGGCCTGATGTCTCACCGAAAGCGTGCGGCGGCAATTGTGGCCAAACTGCGCCGCATGGGCTACAGCGAAGAAGCGGTCGCCCGGGTCCATGTTCCGATTGGCCTTAAGCTGGGAGCCCGCTCGCCTGAAGAGATCGCGCTAAGTATTTTGGCCGAGATGGTGACGGTTAGAAGCAACGCCGGTCGGCCCCGTGGCTGAACGGACTCCTGACCTGACGAAACGGAGAAGATTCTAGCTATGAACCTGGTTATGGCAACGGCGGCGGAGCAGGGCGCTCGCTTCAGCAGCTTCGACGTGCCCTGGATTGCCTGGGCGCTACTGATCACGCTCATCGTCGCCCTGCTTGCTGCTGACCTGATCCTGGTACACCGGACGCCCCACGAGATCACCTTCAGAGAAGCGGCAATCGAGTCCACGGTGTGGATCACCATCGGGACGGCGTTCACGCTGGTGTTCCTGGTCTGGCAGGGCGGGGCTGCCGCCGGAGAGTACCTGGCAGGCTACCTGATCGAAAAGAGCCTCTCAATCGACAATGTCTTCTTATGGGCGGTGATCTTCGGATACTTCCGGGTGCCGGCCAAGTACCAGTTCCGGGTCCTGTTCTGGGGCATCTTCGGGGCGCTCGTGTTGCGGGCTCTGTTCATCTTTGCCGGTGTGGCTCTGATCGAGCGGTTCGACTGGATCCTCTACGTCTTCGGCGCCTTCTTGATCTTCACCGCCTTCCGGATCGCCCGGCACCAGGAGGCGGAGATCCACCCGGAGTCCAATCCGGTCCTGAAGCTGATCGGGCGGTTTGTCCCCTCCCAGCCGGAGTACGACGGGCAGCGTTTTTTCTCCAAGGCATCGGGCAAGCGGCTGGCCACGCCGCTGTTCGCAGTGCTTATCCTCATCGAGACCACCGACGTGGTCTTCGCCGTTGACTCTGTGCCGGCCATCTTGGCGGTCAGCCGTGAGGAGTTCATTGTCTTCTCATCGAATGCCTTTGCGATCCTGGGCCTTCGGGCGCTGTACTTCTTGCTGGCAGGCATGGCAGACAAGTTCCGCTTCTTGAACATTGGCCTGGGAGTGATCCTGGGCTTCGTGGGTGTCAAGATGCTGATCGCCGACTTTTACCATGTGCCGACCTTTGCCAGTCTGGGTGTGATCGCAGCCACATTAGCGGTGACTATCTTCGTCTCCCTGCGTGCCGACTCCAGGGATCCTCAAACTCCGGCGGAGGCCCTGGAGGAACAGAGCTCCACCCGGTCAGAGTAAGTTGGGGTCGTTTTCCCGTTTGCGGGATCCTACGCATTACGGTGGGTATGACTTCAGAGACTCGGGACTATAATCGAGGACGGAACCGAGTATTTTCTCAGATGGTTCTCGAAATGGAGAGACGCCATGTTCGAACGATTTACCGACAGAGCACGCCGGGTGGTCGTCTTGGCTCAGGAGGAGGCCCGCCTCCTGAACCACAACTACATCGGCACCGAGCACATCCTTCTAGGGCTTATCTCAGAGGGCGAAGGCGTAGCTGCCAAGGCCTTGGAGTCGCTGGGAGTGTCGCTCGACTCCGTCCGTTCTCAGGTGGAGGAGATCATCGGAACGGGTTCATCATCGCCGCAGGGGCACATTCCCTTCACCCCCCGCGCGAAAAAGGTGCTGGAACTCTCGCTTCGGGAAGCCCTGCAGCTGGGCCACAACTACATTGGCACCGAGCACATCTTGCTCGGACTCATCCGCGAGGGCGAGGGTGTGGCCGCCCAGGTCCTGCAGAAGCTGGGCGCCGACCTAGGCCGGGTGCGCCAGCAGGTGATCCAGTTGCTGTCCGGCTTCGGCCCTTCCCAGGAGAAGGGTTCCACAGCAACAGCGGGCTCAGGTGAGGCTCCCTCGGCAGGCGGATCGCCGATTCTGGACCAATTCGGCCGGAACCTGACCGCACTGGCGTCGGGCAACAAGCTCGATCCGACCATCGGCCGGGAAAAGGAAATCGAACGGGTGATGCAGGTCCTGTCCCGCCGGACCAAGAACAACCCTGTCCTGATCGGCGAACCGGGCGTGGGCAAGACTGCCATTGTCGAAGGCCTGGCCACCCGCATCGTCAACAACGAAGTTCCGCAGACGCTCAAGAACAAGCAGATCTACACGCTTGACTTGGGGGCATTGGTGGCCGGTTCCCGCTACCGGGGCGATTTCGAGGAGCGCTTGAAGAAGGTGCTCAAGGAGATTCGCACCCGTGGGGACATCGTGTTGTTTATCGACGAGCTTCACACCCTGGTGGGGGCAGGTGCCGCCGAAGGTGCCATTGACGCTGCGTCGATCCTCAAGCCGATGCTGGCCCGGGGCGAGTTGCAGACCATCGGTGCCACCACTTTGGACGAGTACCGCAAGCATCTGGAAAAGGACGCCGCGCTGGAGCGGCGGTTCCAGCCTATCGTGGTCAACGAGCCTTCGGTGGCCCACACCATCGAGATCCTCAAGGGCCTGCGGGACCGCTACGAGGCGCACCACCGCATCCAGATCACCGACCAAGCGCTGGTTGCGGCGGCCAACCTTGCCGACCGCTACATCTCGGACCGCTTCTTGCCGGACAAGGCTATCGACCTGATTGACGAGGCCGGTTCACGGTTGCATATCCGCCGGGAGACTGCGCCGCCGGATCTAAGGGAGATGGACGAGGAGATCGCCAAGATCAAACGGCAAAAGGAAGAGGCGGTGGAGGCCCAGGACTACGAGAAGGCCGCACGTCTTCGCGAGGAAGAAAAGCGCATGCAGGCCGAGCGCGCCACCCGCCAGTCCAAGTGGCAAAGCGGCGAGGGCCAGGTGCTGGCCGAGGTTGGCGAGGAGGAGATCGCCGAGGTCCTGTCCATGTGGACCGGCATCCCGGTGTACAAGCTGACCGAGGAGGAGACCGCAAAGCTGATCCGGATGGAGGATGAGCTGCACAAGCGGATTGTCGACCAGACCGATGCGGTCCACGCCGTCTCTCAGGCTATCCGGCGCACCCGGGCCGGACTTAAGGATCCCAAGCGGCCGGCAGGATCGTTCATCTTCTTGGGCCCCTCGGGCGTCGGCAAGACCGAGCTGTCCAAGACCTTGGCCGAGTTCTTGTTCGGCGACGAGGAGGCACTGATCCAGCTCGACATGTCCGAGTACATGGAGAAGCACACGGTCAGCCGGCTGATCGGCTCGCCTCCGGGTTACGTCGGGTTCGAGGAGGGCGGTCAGCTGACCGAGGCGGTGCGCCGCCGTCCCTTCTCAGTGGTGCTGTTCGACGAGATAGAGAAGGCTCACAACGACGTCTTCAACACTTTGCTCCAGATCCTCGAAGACGGACGCCTGACCGACTCGCAAGGCCACACGGTGGACTTCAAGAACACCGTGATCATCATGACCAGCAACCTCGGCACCCAGAACCTGCGCAAGACCAGCCTGGGATTTGCGGCGGACAGCTCCGAGGTGACCTACGAGAAGATGAAGGAAAAGCTCATGCAGGAGCTCAAGCACGGCTTCCGGCCCGAGTTCTTGAACCGAGTGGACGACATTATCGTGTTCAAGGAGCTCAGCAAGGAAAACGTGCGCCAGATCGTCGACCTCATGTTCAAGCGGGTTCACGAGCAGTTGAAGTCGCTCGATGTGACCATGGAGCTGACCGACGCCGCCAAGGACCATCTGGCTGTCGAGGGCTACGACAGCAGCTTGGGAGCCCGCCCGTTACGCCGTGCAATCCAGCGGCTGGTGGAGGACCCGTTGTCCGAGAAGATCCTGTGGAAGGAGTTCACGGCCGGGCAGAAGATCGTGGCCGATGCAGTGGAAGATCCGGACAACCCGGGCAAAAGGAAGATCATTTTCAACACCGAACAGGCCGCTCCGCCTCCCGAGCCGGAGTTGGCCACAACCGGGTCCGAGACCTGAACCAGTATCGGTCCAACCAAAAAGGCGCCCTCAGGCGCCTTTTTTGGTTGGAGTGAGAGTTGTTTCATCACGGGCTCATGCCAGGTCCGCCCCCAACCAGCCCATCCCCTGCACGGTTACGATCCGGTCCTTCCTGAGCTTATGCTCCGCCCGAAGGCGCACCCGGATGCGAGCCAGCAACTCCTCGAAGCTAAACGTGAAGCCAAGTCTGGGGTCCGGATTTTCGTCACCCCTGGACAGTAGGTTCGGTGTATGTCAAAAGTCGCCCTCACCTGCCGGCAGTGCGGTCACCGTTCTCTCCAATGGCTCGGACGGTGTCCGCAGTGTGAGGCCTGGGAATCGTTCGTCGCAGCCGCTGAGTGTACGGAGGCGCTCGTTGTGCCTATGGGAGAGGTAGTTGCGCCCTCCGGCGAACGGGTGCCTTCCGGGCTTGCTGAACTTGATCGGGTGCTCGGCGGCGGGCTGGTACGGGGATCGGTTGTCTTGCTGGCCGGCGAACCGGGTGTTGGCAAGTCCACGCTGCTCCTACAGTTGGCCGCTGGCTTGCAGAACGCAGGCCAGCGGGTGCTGGTCGTGTGCGGTGAAGAATCGCTCGAGCAGGTGGCAGCCCGGGGCCAGCGCCTTCTGGTCCCGCCCCGAACGGCGCTGACTGCAACAACCGCAATTCCAGAGATTCTTCCCCTGCTGGTTGAGCACGATGTGGTACTGGTGGATTCCATTCAGACTGTTCGGGATCCCGAGGCAGGCGGGGAGCCGGGATCGGTAACCCAGGTCCGCCAGTGTGCCTCGGTCCTGACCCAAGCTGCCCGGGCCTGCCGCACCGCGGTCATCCTGGTCGGGCATATCTGCAAGGACGGGTCGATTGCCGGTCCTCGAGCACTTGAGCACGTGGTCGATGTGGTGATCACCTTCGAGGGGGACCAGGGGCATGTTCTGCGCACGGTTAGGGGGATAAAGAACCGCTTCGGCGCCACCGGAGAGATCGGGGTGTTCCAGATGGGGCAGTCCGGTCTCATCGAGGTGCCTGACGCTTCCAGCCTCCTGCTGAGACAACGTTGTAGCGGTGTGCCCGGATCAGCCGTGGGTTGCATCCTGGAGGGCCGTCGTCCGCTGGCTCTGGAAATCCAGACGCTGGTGATCCCCACCCCGGCGCCGGTCGCTCGCCGGGTGGCCCAGGGGCTGGAGAGCGCTCGTTTGGGGGTGGCTCTGGCTGTACTGGAGCAACGGGCAGGGCTCAAGTTCTGTTCATCGGATGTTTACGCCAGTGTCGCCGGAGGATTGAGGGCAGTCGAGCCAGGAATCGATCTTGCCCTGGCACTGGCTCTGGCTAGTTCGCGGCGCAATCGCCCGGTGCCACCTCGGCTTGCCGCAATCGGTGAGGTGGGCCTGGCGGGAGACATCCGGATGGTAGCTGGGATTGAGGCACGGGTAGCCGAGCTCTCCCGGCTGGGGTTCGGTGCGATCGCAGTCCCAATGTCTTACTCCGGGCAGGAAGGCGGTCTGGTGAAGGTGAGGGATCTCCAGGATGCCCTGAGAGTGTTGGAAGTAGGGTGAGCGCTGTGGTGCGGCGTGTCCATTGCAGGGCGGGTAGCCCGCCTGTTACCATGAAGTCGCCCAGATCGCGGTGATTCGCGCATTTTCGGGGCCTGCTACGCCTGTTGTTTGGTCCTGGCGGGGACCTTCCATCTAAAGAAGGAGGACCGTTTGCCCTCAGCTACAACCTTTCAGATCGGTGACAAGGTCGTATACCCACATCATGGTGCAGCAATCATCAAGAGCATGGAAGAAAAGGAGTTCCAGGGGGAAACAAAGCAGTATTACATTCTCCGCTTGGCCTACGGGGACCTCACCCTCATGGTCCCGACCGACAACACCGATGGTGTCGGTATCCGGGACGTAATCGCTCAGGACGAGCTCGAGAAGGTGTTCAAGGTCCTGCGCTCCAAGGAATGCCGGATGCCCACCAACTGGAGCCGTCGGTTCAAAACCCATGTAGAAAAGCTCCGCTCCGGAGATATCTATCAGGTGGCCGAAGTTGTACGAAATTTGGCCCGCCGGGAAGCCGACAAAGGGCTTTCCGCAGGGGAGAAGCGGATGCTTACCAAGGCTCGTCAGATCCTGATCTCCGAAGTGACCTTTGCGGCCGACGTCGACGAGACGGAAGCATGCAACATGCTGGACAAGGTCCTGGCCGGCTAGTTCCCGCAGTTCGAAATCGGGCCCTGCGCCAGCGCGCATGGCCCGATTTTTTTCTCTGCCCTTTTGGTGGCAAGATCAAGCCATGGGCACCACAGCAATAGTTCTTGCGGGGGGACAAGGGACAAGATTCGCTTCCCCGCTCCCCAAACAGCTGACACAGATCGCCGGGAAGCCGTTGTTCCTCCATTCCCTCGATATTTTCGAAGCCTCCCCGGCCGTCGACTCTATGGTCTTGGTCATGGCTCCGGCCACCATGGACTGGCCCCGAAGCGAATACCGCAAGCTGATCCACCAGGTTCTTGGTGGATCGACCAGGCAGGGGTCGGTAGCCCGAGGGCTGGGGCAGCTTCCCGAGAGCACCGAGGTGGTTTTGGTGCACGACTCCGCCCGGCCGCTGTTGACCGGCTCCCTGATTGACTCACTGCTTGCTGCCCTGAGCGACGATTGCTCTGGGGCGGTCCCGGGTGTGCCGCTGGAGGATTCGCTCAAGAGGGTGGGCAGCAACGGGCTGATCGATGCCGAGATCGAACGGGCGGGCGTCTGGCGGGTGCAGACTCCGCAGGCTTTCTTGCGCCGGCCACTCGAGGAAGCCCTGCGCCGTGCCGAGCAGGCGGGAGCGGATTCGCCGGACTGTTCCTGCATGCTCACCCGGGCCGGGTACCGGGTCCGGGTGGTTGAGGGAGACCCGCTCAACCTCAAGATCACCCGGCCGGGCGACCTTAAGCTGGCCGAATTGATCATCCGCCACAGAATGGCGACGGCTCCGAGGCCGGGGTGAGAATCGGCACGGGCTTCGACGCCCACGGCTTCGACCCCATTCGGCCCCTGGTTTTGGGCGGCGTGACCATACGCGATCATGGAGGCCTGGCCGGGCACTCCGACGGAGACGTGGTCAGCCACGCCGTGGCCGACGCTTTACTGGGCGCGGCGGGTCTCGGAGATCTGGGAGAGCACTTCCCTGCCAGCAGCTTTCCCGAGGGAGGTTCAAGCCTTCCGATTCTGGCTCGCACGGCAGTGCTTCTGGCCGACGCCGGCTACACGATAGTCAACGTCGATACTGTGGTGGTGGCGCAGGACGTGCGTATCGCTCCGCACCGGGATGAGATGGTCCGGAGGGTGGCCGGTGCCCTCAGCATCGACGCTTCTCGGGTGAGCATCAAGGCGACCACAACTGATGGTCTGGGATTCACCGGCCGCGGCGAGGGCATCGCCGGTATGGCGGTGGCCCTGGTGCGGGGGTAGCCGAGAAGGTCGGGACATTTCGCGGATGGTGCACTAGCTTTGTGGAATGCCGCTGATGCTTACCAATACCCTCACCAAGAGCAAGGAGCCCTTCGTCCCGCGGGAGGAGGGGAAGGTAGCGATGTACGTGTGCGGCCCGACGGTCTACGGGCACATCCATGTCGGAAACGCCCGGGCCATGGTCGTGTTCGACGTGATCCGCCGCTACCTGGGTTGGCGAGGATTCCAGGTGAAGTTCGTGCGCAATTACACCGACGTCGACGACAAGATCATCGCCCGGGCGGCTGAGGAAGGGATTAGCGCTGGGGAAGTGGCGGTCAAATACGCTGAGGCGTTCGACGCGGTGGCTGCCGACCTGGGGATCGAGCCGCCCGACCACTCGGTCAAGGCCACCGAGCATATCCCCGACATGGTCCGGATGATCGAACGGCTGATTGAGCGGGGTGTCGGCTACGAGGCGGGAGGCAGCGTTTGGTTTTCGGTCGAAAGCTTTCCCGGCTACGGCAAGTTGTCCGGCCGGACGCTGGAGGGTATGCGGGCGGGAGAACGGGTTGAGCCGGATCCCAACAAGCGCCGGCCGCTCGACTTTGCCGTTTGGAAAGCGTCGAAACCCGGCGAGCCATTTTGGGACAGCCCCTGGGGGCCGGGGCGGCCGGGCTGGCACATCGAGTGCTCCGCCATGTCCACCCGCTACCTGGGGATGGGTTTCGACATCCACGGCGGTGGCTCGGACCTGATTTTTCCACACCACGAAAACGAGATCGCCCAGGCAGAAGCGGCCGCCGGCGAGGCGCCGTTCGTGCGCTACTGGCTGCACAACGGGATGGTGAACATGGGGTCGGAGAAAATGTCGAAGTCTCTGGGAAACCTCGTGCTGGCCAAGGATCTGATCGCCGGTGAGGGGGCCGAGGTCCTACGGATCATGTCGATCGCCGGCAGCTATCGGAGCGAGGTTGACTTCAGTGACTCGGCGGTGGCCCAAGCGCGCCGGATCGTGGAGCGGGTTTCGGCTTTCAAGAAGCAATCCGGGCCGGCAGGCGAGATGTCCCGGGAGGGCCAAGGCTACCTGGAGCTTTTCGTAGATGCTATGGACGACGACTTCAACACTTCGGTGGCCCTGGGGGTGATTAGAGATCTCATCCGTACCGGCAACACGGCCCTCGCCGAGGGCGAGGGGTCTGATCGCCTGCCCGGTCTGGTGGCCGCGCTCGACCAGATGACCGGTGTCTTGATAGGTCCGGCGAAGAAGGCGGAATCGATGGATTCGGCTGAGATCGAGGAGCTCATCGAACAGCGCAACTTAGCTCGGAGGGGCCGCGACTTCGCCGGGGCGGACGCCATTCGGGAGAAATTGAGCAATTTGGGGGTGCTGCTGGAGGACGGCCCGGCGGGCACCCGCTGGCGCAGGGCCTGACAACCAGCAGCGGCTCCACCGGAACTAGGAGCCGCTGCCTTTTAGCGGGGTGGGTTCAGCCGGTGAGTGCTTTGCGAGCCGCCTTGACCCGGCGCTCCTCCAGACCCTGGATCTGGGCGAACGCATCGGCCGCAAGGCGCTCGAAGTTGAAGCCCTCCAGGCGGTTGTCGGCCGGTGAGATCTCGATCAGAGAGTTCCAAAGGCATTCCTTGCCCCGGATGCCCATCGTGAGTGCCTCGATCTTGCGCAAAGTGCCCAGGGAGTTGTCGTCCGCTCCCATAGCGCTGCCCACTTTCTCCATCATCCAGGCGCCCGCCTGCTTGACGGTACTGCCGGAGGCACCGAACTGCTTCATCAGGCGCTCGAGGGCGTCTCGATCCTTCTCGATGTCCTTGGAGAGTTGGCGGTAGAAGTCGTCGCCCGGGTTCTCTTCGGCCAGCCGCTTGGCCAGTTCCAGCCCGGCCACCGAACCGGCTTGATGGTCGTTGAGATAGCTCTTGAGTTCGTTCAGCTTGATGTCTAATACTAATGCGGTGTCCATGGATTCTCCCTGTTCGAGGCGTCGAATCGCTTGTTCCCCGCGGATTACTACCCGGTTAACCTGAAGCCAAAACTCTGGAGGAAGGGCGCTGTGCGGTCAGGTTCCGGTAGTGTTCGACAGGTTTGCTATCGAAGGAGGGGTTCGTTATGGCTGGGAAGTTCGAGATCTATGAGGTGAAGGACGGCTGGCGTTTCCGGCTCAAGGCTGGCAATGGCGAAGTGGTGGCCACCGGCGAGAGCTACTCGACTAAGTCGGGCGCTAAGAAGGGGGCCGAGGCGGTTCAGCGGGCGGCCGACGGAGCTGAGATCGTCGAGATCGAAAGCTAGCCCGGGGGCTGGGGCCGCCATCCGGGCACAGATGACGATGAAGCTGGTGCCCGGATTCGAACCGGGAACCTACCGATTACTGCTCGGTTGCGCTACCGGCCCATTGGCGAAGCCACACCGGAGCTGGTGCCCGGATTCGAACCGGGAACCTACCGATTACAAGTCGGTTGCGCTACCAGGTTGCGCCACACCAGCTTTGAGAAGTCAACGCTTCTGATTGTACGGTCCTTGCTTCAGGCTCGTGGTTTTCGTAGTCTGGACCGGAATGAATTACATGCCTGTTATTCGGATTGCGCCGTGACCCCGAGCGCGCCCGCCGGATTCGGCGAACGAGAGCAGAAGATACTAGAGTTTGAACGGAACTGGTGGAAGTACTCCGGCGCCAAGGAGAGAGCCATTCGCGAGCTTTTCGATTTCTCGGCCACTCGTTACTATCACTTGCTTAACGGCATCATCGACATGCCCGAGGCGCTTGCTTACGATCCGATTCTCGTAAAGCGCCTTCAACGGCTCAGAGCATTTCGCCAGCGCCAGCGGATGGCCCGTAGATTGGGTATCCACCTCACCGAAAACGGCTAGACAAATCTTCCGTGGGAAAGCACTCAGCTCCGGATAGTCCCGGCTTTTGGCGGGCAGCTGCTATCGCGGGGTTCAAGTACTTGGCCGTGGCGGCCGTCCTGGCCGGACTAGGATTCGGCGCCTACAGCCTGCTACGCGCCGATGATTCTGCTACTCCAGTAGCCGACCCCGTACCGACCGACGATCCGTTCGGCGGGGTGAGTCCCGACCCGGATTTGGAGTTGGGCACCATTCCCGAACCGGAGGTTTCGCCGGCCGACGGAACAACGCCTCCGGCCGACCCGTCGCCTGACCCCACCCCAACATCGACTCCCGATAGTTCGATATCTCCGTCTCCCGCGCCTTTGGGATCTGCGGTGCCCGGAACCGGGCTGGTGCAGATACTCGATGGAGCCGGATCGGGCATAAAGGCCGCTAAAGCCAAGCAGCAAATCCAGGCGTCGGGCTACCAGACCACCGGTGACGGTCAGGTCTCGCGTCCCTACCAGGTCACCACGGTCTTCTACCAGCCCGGGCAGCAACAGCTTGCCGAGCAGGTCAAGACGGTGGTCGGAGCATCGGTGGTGGCCCCGGCACCAGCCTCTCTGACCGATACGACGATCCCGGTAACCGTCGTGATCGGGCTGGACTACGCCGGCTGAAGCTCCAGCCGGCTGGTCAACGTCACCTTGAGGGTGCCCGTGAGCTTGCCGGTCTCCTGCAGCGCCAGGTTGAAGTCGGAGACGAAGTTGGACACTGTTGAGAAGAGCAACCCGTTGTCGATGTCCAGGTTCGACACCGCATTGCTCTTGGTGTTGCCCTTCAGTTCCACCAGCACGCCCGCCAAGGGCTCAATGGCGGTGATGTCCCCGGTGCGCTCGGTCTGGATCCGGGCGAGCTTGCGCCGGCCGTTCAGCCCGAAACCGATCAGCTTGCCGGTGCCGGAAAGGTTGATGGTGCCGGTGTCGCCGTCCAGCTTGAGCGGGGCGTCCCAGGTGTCCCCGATGCCCACCGCCCGCCCGGGCAGCGCCAGCCGGCTCTGCGAAAGGATCGTTCCGAGCTCGAGTGCCGAGGCTGCTCTGGTCTCCAGATCCTTGGTGATCGGCTTGACGATCTGACCCTTGGGGTCCAACTGGTACTGGACCTTTAAAGGCCCGGAGGTCGGCTGAGATGTTCCCCCCCGGCTGAGGCTCTTGGGCGTCAGCGTCACGGTCAGGATCGAATCCCCTCCGTCGCTCGACTCCTCGACCTGTTCCAGCACATCGACGGTCATCACCACCCGGTCGATACTGGACTGCGTGCTCGAGTTGATCTCAGTGGTGGAGTCGATGCTCCAAAGGTAGCGGATCCCTTCCTGCCGGTTGAAAGCGTACTCCAGGTCTACCTCGCCGCTTGAGCACCCGGTGAGCACCAGGCTAAGCGCAGCGATCAGGCCGACGGCAAGTTTCATAGCGTGTGAGTCTAAAGGATCGGGCGTCTGGCCCGTTAGGGTGGTGCGGTGGAGATTGAAGAGGCCCTCGCCTTTCTCCGATCCCAGCCGGAGCGCACCGGCATCTTTCTTGACTTCGACGGTACGTTGGCCCCGATCGTCCCCGATCCGCTGGCTTCCCGGATCGTGGCGGGGGCCTCGGATACCCTGGGTGGGCTGGCGGATCGGTACCGGATCGTCGCGATGATTTCCGGTCGCCGGGCCGGGGATCTGTTTCGCCGGGTGGGCGCCCCCGCAGTCAGGTATTTCGGCGTTTACGGGGCTGAGGAGATGACCCCGCTCGGGCTTCGCCAGCACCCCAAGGCGGGTTCATGGCGGCGCAGCGCCCGGGTGCTGGCAGACCAGGCGGCCGAGGTGATCGAGACCCATCACCTGATTGGGTGCCAGGTGGAGTACAAAGACGTTGCTACGTCGGTTCATTATCGCCAGACCGGCCAGCCGGAACCGCCAGAGGAGTTGATGAACTGGGCACGGGCCGCCGCCGCCCGGAGCGGTTTTCAAGCCGGCTCCGGCCGGAAGGTAGTGGAACTCAGGCCGGCCGCAGCTTCCAAGGCGGGCACGTTCCTCGCCCTTGCCCGAACGGCCGGCATCAGCAACGCATTGGTGGCAGGCGACGACGAGCAGGACGTGGCGATGATTCGGGCGGCCCGGGACCTGTTGGGCGGTGCGGTTGTTGGGATCGGCATGCGCTCAGCCGAAGAGCCGGATGGCCTGGCCTCGGTCACCGATGTCCAGTTGGATACGCCGGCAGAGCTGGCCGCCCTGCTGAGCAGGCTGCTCGTCCCACTCTAGGTTCCTGCCAGAAATTAGCCGGGCCGACTTGGCCGCCCCGCCGAGCAGGCTGCTCGTTCCACGCAGGGTCACGGGGGAACGAGGCCGCGTCGATTAAGCAACTCCGTCACGTGCTCTCGTGGAGCCGGGTGATGTCTTTCAACTGGCGCCACACCCACTTGCTGGGCGTGTTGCGCTCGATGACTTCCCGGTTGAACGTCGCCCGCAGGCGCTTTTGCTCGTCGTCCATTGTCAGGCCGAGGTAGAGCGCTTCGGACATCTCGTGGATGTCATAGGGATTGATCCCCAGGACGCCCACCTCCAACTCGGTCCAAGCGCCGGCGTTGCGGGACAGGACCACCACCCCATCAACCTCATTGACCGCCGGGCCCTCCTTGGCCACCAAGTTCATGCCGTCGACTATCGGGTTGACCATTAACACGTCGTAGCGCCGGCTGCACGCCAGCGCCCGGATGTAGTTGTCCTCGTTGACCAGGACAATCGGTTGCCAGTCGTAGGTTCCGAGTTCGTCATTGATCCGATCATGCACCTCGAACACCGCCGCCTCGTAGTGGCGGTACTCGGGAAGCGCCCGCCGGGAGGGGTAGAGCAGGGCGACGTGCACCACGTTGCCGCGCAGCTCTGGATGGTCGATGAGCATTTTCTCGTAGGCGGTGAACCCGCGCACCACGTTCTTCGACAACTCCAGCCGGTCGATCCGCAGGATGAGCTTGCGACCCTTGAGAATCCGCTCCAGCCAGCGCAGGTGCGTTTCGGCCCCCTCAGAGCAGGCAAGCTTGCGCACCGCGGGGACGTCAATTGATATTGGATAGTCGCGCACCACCGTGCTCACCCCCCTGTGGGTTACCACCCCCCGGTCTAGATCGATCTTGGCATCGAGCAACTGCTCACAGCACCACATGAAGTTCTGGGACCAGCGGCGTACCTGGAACCCGACCAGATCGTTGGCCAGCATCCCTTCGAGCGTTTGCCTGGCCATATCGCCCGGCAGCACCCGCATCATGTCCGGCTGGGCCCAAGGCGTATGCGTGAAGTGGTAGGTGAAGGCGGCGGGATCAATCTGGCGCAGATAGCCGGCGACCAGCGCTAGATGGTAGTCGTGAAGCATCACCGCAGAGGTGGTCTGAGTACCGGCAATCTCCTGCGCCAGCACCTCGGCAAACCGGCGGTTGATCTCCTTGTAGCTCTCCCAATCCTGCTCGATGTTCTCGTTAAAGCGCGGGTGCATCGGCAGGTTCCACATGCTGTGGTTGAGGAACCAAAACACCGAGTTCGAGATCCGGTTGTAGTAACGGTCGAACAGATCCCGGTCGAACGAAAGGTAGCGGATGCGCAAGTCTTCGCCGTCCAGGCCGGCGAAGACGTGTTTGCCTGGGTTCTCCTTCACCATCCGCCGGTCGCCTGCGGTCATCGCCGCCGCTACCCACAGCCCCGAGGCCTGCTTAACAACCCCCGATAGGGCAGTCACCAGCCCCCCGGCCCCTCGGCTGGGTAACAGGTCGCCCCGTTCGTCCTCGTCGAACTTGACCGGGCCCCGGTTGGAAGCGATCAAAAAGGAGCGGCCCTTCAGGATCTCGGCCAGAGAGAACCCGGGGTCAGGCGTGGCCACGTCGTTTTGCTGCACGCCCTAGAGGTTACCCGTTGCCGGGACCGCTCAAAGCACCCGTCCTATACTGATTTCGTGCCCGCCACCGGTCGGAGTCCTCAAAGTCGGCCCAAGCGCGACAGCATCCAGCGGGCGGGGATTGTCTCGTGGTCGCTGCTTGGAGTGCTGCTGCTGACCGGAGTTGTGCTGTGGGTGCTGGCGTTTATGCGGGACATCTTCCCCCCCTTGGCGCTCGCCCTTGTGCTCATCTTCCTGCTCAATCCGATGGTCACGGCGCTGCAAAAGCGTGGAGTTCGCCGGGGTCTGGGCACTCTTACGATCTACCTGCTTTTCCTGTTGATCCTTTGGGTTGCAATCTCTTTTCTGATCCCGCCGCTCGGCCGTCAGGTTAACGACCTGGTCAACCGGGTTCCCGAAATAAGGCAAGAGTCTATTCGCTCAATCGAGAATCTGGCCGACCGGTTCGGCATATCGTTGGAAGCACTCGGGATCGACTCGCTGCTGGGCACCCAGCCGCGGGATCCGGAGGTACCCCGTGCGCCACAACCCTCCGGTGTGCCCGATTTCGTCAGCGACCTGGGAAACCGGCTGTTCGCCGGAGCCGGGAGGTTCGCCACCGGAGCGCTGCACCTGGTTATCAACTTCATCCTCGCCCCGGTGTTCGCCGCTTACCTGCTGATTGACTTGCCCAAGATCCACAAGGCATTCCTGCACTACCTACCGCCCCGCTATCGGGACGAGTGGTTGCCGCTGTTCGAGCGATCGGGCAACGCCGTGGGCAGCTTTTTCCGGGGACAACTGCTGGTGGCGCTCATCGTCGGAGTGATGTCCTGTCTGAGCTTTTTGATCATCGACCTGCCGTTTTGGCTGCCGATTGGCCTGCTGGCCGGCTTCTTCAACATCATCCCGCTGGTCGGCCCGTTCGTGGGGGGAGGAGTGGCCGTGCTGGTGGGCGCGGTGACCGATGGCCCCGGGCTGGCGGTCAAGGCGGGAATTGCAATGCTCGTTGTGCAGCAGATCGACAACCACTTCATCAGCCCCAAGGTCATGGGTTGGGCGGTGCGCCTGCATCCGGTTGCTGTGATGCTGGCGCTAATCCTCGGTCTTTCGTTCGGTGGGCTCTTGGGGATGCTTCTGGCGGTGCCGGCGCTCGGGGTTATCAAAATCGTCGCGGTCCATTACTACGAGACCCGAGTGCTGGGAAACTGGGACTACTGGGCGGTGGCCAGCGGGGAGGGGCTGGTCAAGGAGTTGGGAGAACAGCCCGAGATCCCCCCCGGTCCCGAGGATGCTCAGGTGGAAGGGTTGGCGCCTCGGGCGGGAGCCGAAACAGAGCCCGGTCTCGGGTCCTAAGCCGGTTCGTTTGACAGTGCCATGCGGTGGTGCGATGGTTAGGTCCTCATCAAGAGAGGCTAAGGGACGGGCCCTGTGACGCCTCGGCAGCCATCAGCCGGCAAGAATCGGTTGAACGGTGCTAACTCCCGCCCGGAAAGACCGGGGAAGATGAGCAGGAGCATTGATCGCCTGCCCATCGGCAGGCTTTTTTGTTCTTGGGGAGTTCAGGGTGGCCAGGATCGAGCAGCTGGAATGCAGGGAGTGCGGCCGGACCTACCGGGTTGCCCCTATCTACGTGTGCGACTTCTGCTTTGCCCCGCTGGAGCCGGTGTACGACTACGAAGAGGTTGCCCGGCTGGCAACACGGGAGTCGATCGCCGCCGGACCCCTATCGATCTGGCGTTACGTCGAGTTGCTTCCGGTGGATTCGGCCACTCCCCGCATCGACATCGGCGCCGGTCTCACCCCCTTGCTCAAAGCGGACCGGCTGGGGCGAGAGTTGGGACTCAACAACCTTTACATCAAAAACGACACCGCCAACCCCACCCATTCATTCAAGGACCGGGTGGTTAGCGTGGCCCTCACCGTGGGCAGGGACATGGGCTTTGACACAGTTGCGTGCGCCTCAACCGGGAACCTCGCCAACTCGGTGGCTGCTCACGCCGCCCGGGCGGGTCTGAAATCTTACGTGTTCATTCCGGCGGATCTGGAAACGAACAAGATCATTACCACCGCGATTTACGGGGGCAATATGGTGGCCGTAGACGGCAACTACGACCATGTCAACCGGCTGTGCTCGGAGATTGCGCAAAAAGGTGAGTGGGGATTTGTCAACGTGAACCTGCGGCCGTTCTATTCGGAAGGCTCCAAGACGCTGGCTTTCGAGGTGGCCGAGCAACTTAACTGGCAGGCGCCCGACCACGTGGTGGTCCCGGTGGCCAGTGGGTCACTGCTCACCAAGTTCCGCAAGGGGTTAGGCGAGCTCTACAAGGTGGGGCTGCTGAGTGAGATGCCTCACACCAAAATCCACGCCGCCCAGGCGCTGGGATGCAACCCGGTGGTCGCAGCGCTGAAGGCCGGGCGGGAAGTGATCAAACCGGTCCGGCCGGATACCATCGCCAAATCGCTTGCCATCGGCAACCCGGCCGACGGGTTCTACGCGGTGAAGGCGGTTACGGACTCCGGGGGTGCTGGCGAGGATGTTTCCGATGAGCAGATCGTCGACGCCATCAGGCTGCTCGCTTCCACCGAAGGTATCTTTGCCGAGACGGCTGGCGGAGTTACCATCGCAGCACTGGCCAAGCTGGCCGAGCAGGGCAAGTTCGGCAAGGATGAGGCGGTGGTGGCGCTGATCACCGGCATGGGCTTGAAGACGGCCGAGGCGCTGACCGGGCGGGTTGGTCCGAACATACGTATTTCAGGCGACATCGAGGAGTTCGAAGAGGAGATGAGGCTGCTATCGGTGTGAAAGTGAAGATTCCGGCTCAGTTGCGCAGCTTCACCGGCGGACAGGCTGAGGTGAGTGTGGAAGCAGCCAGCGTGCAGGAGTTGCTCGACAAGATCGGAGCCACGCACCCCGAGCTTACCGTGCGCCTGCTGGACGAGAACGGTGACATCAGGCGCTTCGTTAATATCTACGTGGGTGACGAAGACGTCCGCTTCCTGGATGGGCTACAGACCCTGCTGGACGACAAAGCACAGGTGTCAATTCTCCCTGCGGTCGCCGGGGGCTGACCACGGTCGACTCAACCGACTGGCGTCTGTCCGGTCAACAGAAGTACCTCTCGGGGGCCCGGCTCCAGCGTCGCAACTACACCCGCTCGGAGCACATCGACTCCCGTTGGGATGACGACCACTGCGAGTTCTGTAAGGCTCAGTTCATGGCCGACAATTTTCCCGACATCCTCCACGTCGGCTACACCACCTCCAATCAGTACCACTGGATTTGCGAAGACTGCTTCCGGGACTTTTGCGGGATGTTCGGTTGGACCGTGGGCCCCTGAGCGGGGCCAAAGTCCGAGAGGTAATTCGGTGTACGACCGGCAGCCTCCAGAAGCAGTTGAGCGGAGCGTTTCCAAGCCTTGCTGCGTCCGGTCCGAAGTTGCGCAGGCGCAAGTAGGCCGTGGCGCAAGTAGCGGGACCTGCGCTCGGGCGGGCGCTGCCCCGCTCGGGCCGATGACGAAGGTGATCAGCAGAACGGTCTGGGCACACCACGTCGCGTGTCCGCGCGACGTGGTGTTACTCAACTGCCGTCAGAGGTTCCTGGCTTGAGCGTCCCGGTTGCTCAGATTGATCTGGTGGAAGCGCTTCCGCCGGCTCCGAGCCAAGAGCTCTTGACCGAGGGTCCGGCATCCGCTCCAACGGTGACGGTGACGATGACGACGACACCGACTCCCCTTCCTGAGCACGCCACTGCATTGCTTACTCAGCCTGACGGCGCGGACCTGCTGCTAACGGGCTCCGGCAAGTTGTAAAGCTGAGTCCAGATCCTGACGGCTTGGGCTCTCGAACCAGCCGTCGGTGACTCTGCCCCGGCCGTCCACCACCAAGATCGTGGGGGTGGTGCGGATCGAATACTTAGCAGCCAAATCGGGGCGCTGCTTGGCGTCAATAACCTCGAAGGCAACATCGTGGGCCGCCGAAGCCGCCTGAAGTACCGGGTAGGCCAGCTGGCATTCGTAGCACATCGGGCTCGTGAACTCGATAACCAGTGGGCCGGCCTGGGCGGTGTCAAGGTCGGACCGATCGAACCGGGTGGGTATGGGAGCCTTCCGGACGAAGCGGCGCAGTGATGCCCCGGCAGATCCGGCGATTGAAAGGACGGCCAAGACGATCAGCAAGCGGGTCAGGCGACTGCGCCTTTGCGTGAACCTCGCAAAAGGGTGTAGATCTGGCAGCCCACGCAGATTCCGGCGGCAAAGTTAACGAAGGCGAGCGCTACCACCGTCAGCGTTATCGTTTCCGCCGGACCGTGGAGGCCGACGAGGTAGAGCGCCGCCGCACAGAGCAAGCCGATGGATCCCACTGCCTCGGCGAAGCGATGGGGAGCCACGTACTCCGGTTTGCCCGGCTTTATCCGCAGAACCGGGCGCAGTGCCTTTAACACTCGCCCGAACAGGCTGAACCTAGGGCCGCCCAGCACGCTTGCTGCCATGATCGCGCCGGTTGCCGCCAGCAGGTAAGGAGCGACCGGCCACCCTAACAGGTAGGCGGCCAGAGGAAAGAGCGAGTGGAGCAAAGCTTTGGCGCGGGGCACGGACGAGTCGACTATGGCTGGCTTGACCAACGGTCCTCCTTGGGCAACCTGCTTGAGACGATGTGGATGAGGCTGACTAACCTTAATGTGCAATTGTAAGGGCGAAATAGGGTTAAAGGCAATCTCAATAGGTCGAGCCAATCGTCGCAAGGCCATTTGCCAGTCTCGCATTAGCACTCTAGACTCAAGAGTGCTAACACTTTGTAAGTACGAGTGCCAGCCAGTTTTTGAATCAACGTGATCAAACGTTGAGTGCTGCCGAGGAAGTTGCCAGCCTAGCTAGGAGGTCAAATGGCAAAGCAGATTGCATTTGGGGAAGAGGCCAAGCGTGCTATGGAGCGGGGGATGGACCAACTCGCCAGCGCGGTACGGGTAACCCTCGGGCCCAAGGGCCGCAACGTTGTTTTGGAGAAAAAGTGGGGTGCTCCCACTATCACCAACGACGGTGTTTCCATCGCCAAGGAGATCGAGCTCGAGGATCCCTTTGAGAAGATCGGGGCCGAGTTGGTGAAGGAGGTTGCCAAAAAGACCGACGATGTCGCCGGTGACGGTACCACCACCGCTACGGTCTTGGCGCACGCCATTACCAAGGAGGGACTGCGAGTTGTGGCTGCCGGCGCCAACCCGATCCAGCTCAAGCACGGTATCGAAACCGGCGTTGAGGCAGTGGTCCAGTTCATCGGCAATATGGCCAAGGAGGTAGAGGGCAAGGACGAGATCGCTCACGTCGGCTCCATTTCCGCCAACAACGACCGTGAGATCGGCGAGATCATCGCTGAGGCAATGGACAAGGTTGGCAAGGACGGCGTGATCACGGTGGAGGAGTCGCAGACCTTCGGCCTTGAACTGGAACTCGTAGAGGGGATGCGCTTCGACAAAGGCTACATCTCGCCCTACTTCGTCACCGACCCGGAGCGCATGGAAGCAGTCCTTGAGGACCCGCTCATCCTGATCGCCAACAGCAAGATCTCGGCGGTCAAGGACATCCTGCCGATCCTGGAGAAGGTCATGCAGTCAGGTAAGCCGCTGCTGATCATCGCCGAGGACGTGGAAGGAGAAGCGCTGGCAACCCTGGTGGTCAACAAGATCCGGGGCACCTTCCGCAGCGTTGCGGTCAAGGCCCCCGGCTTCGGGGACCGGCGCAAGCAAATGGTTTCCGATATCGCCATCCTGAGCGGCGGTACCGTGATCTCTGAAGAGGTGGGTCTCAAGCTGGAGAATGCCACGCTCGACCTGGTGGGCCAGGCCCGCAAGGTGGTTGTCACCAAGGACGAAACCACCATCGTTGAAGGTGCGGGCTCAGCCGAGGAGATCAAGGGGCGGGTCAACCAGATCCGTGCCGAGATTGAGAAGAGCGACTCGGACTACGACAAGGAGAAGCTCCAAGAGCGCCTTGCCAAGCTGGCCGGAGGCGTCGCCGTGATCAAAGTGGGCGCGGCCACCGAGGTGGAGTTGAAGGAGAAGAAGCACCGCATCGAGGACGCCGTACAGGCGACAAAGGCGGCGGTCGAAGAAGGCATTGTTCCGGGCGGGGGGGCCACGCTGGTGCGGGCTATAGCCGCACTGGAGAAGCTTGAGGAGGACCTGCTGGGTGACGAGTTGGCCGGTGTTCAAATCGTCCGCCGGGCGCTGGGTGCTCCGCTTCGCCAGATCGCGACCAACGCCGGCCTGGAGGGCGGAGTAGTCGTGGAGAAGGTTATGAGCCTCCCCGACGGCCTGGGTCTCAACGCCGCGACCGGCGAGTACGAGGACCTGATGAAGGCGGGCATTGTAGACCCGGCAAAGGTCACCCGGTCCGCTCTACAAAACGCAGCTTCTATCGCGGCGCTGTTCCTGACCACCGAGGCAGTGGTGGTCGACAAGCCGGAGAAGAACCAGCCGGCCATGCCGGGCGGCATGCCCGACGGCGGAGGTATGGACTTCTAGAAAGGCCTTGCTTTGCTCCAGCACCCCGGGAACCTTCCGGGGTGCTGGCGCGCGCAGTGCTGTTTCAGCGCTAGCCGGGGAAACTAATCAACTGCAGGCTATGCCGACCGGGGTAGCGGTTCCTGAGACGAGGGTCGCTTCCACCGCAGCGCAGGTGGGCGGGGCTTGGACGGTGAAGCTGTAGCGGCCTGCCGGAAGCATGAGCTGGAACTTGCCCAGTGCGTCGGCCTGCGTTGCCCCGGAGGTAAAGCCGTTCAGCGCCTTCACCAGGACCCGGGCCCCCGGTACCGGTTGCCCGGCCGAGGTCACCGTTCCGGCAACTCCGGCATCCAGGCCGGCACCCGGCGAAGGTGCGGTTTGGGGTACTGCAGGCCGGGTGGTAGTTGGATTACGCCGGGTTGTTGCTACCGGTCGGTTCCCGTCGGCCGCTCCGGGGGCGGCGGTTCCGCTGACTCCGGAGGCTGGAGTAGCGGATCCGGCCGGTAGGGAGGGCGAAGCTGCGGGAAGCGGCGGAATGGTCACGGTAACGGTCACTGTCGAGGCGGGCGACGTTGATGCCGCGGCAGCCGGCGGAGCGGTGTCTGTGGGTTCTTCCGGTTGTTCTGCGGCGTCGCCGGAGCAAGCGGCCATAGTTAGCGAGGCGAGGCCAAGGCATAAAGGGACGATCCTGCACCGTCTCCGAGCACCCCTGTTCATCCTCGTATTGTGGCACCGCAGCAAGCCCGCGGCCAGGATCCTCCCCTGGGTAACTCGACTGGGAGCTGAGCAGGCGTGCCTCGCCCACCGGCCCGGCCCGGCCCGGCCCGGCCCGCTTCACCTTATTGGGTGTTCGCCGCTCGCCGCGCCACCTGGGAAGCGATGTCTGCCAGCAAGCTTGAGGGCTCGGCAATCAGGTGTTGCGAGCCGGTTTCCAGCGCAGTCAACCCGTTGCCCACCAACCGATGGATCTCGGCGATTGTAGCGTCCAACCCGCCCGAGCGCTTCACCGCTTTCCGCAATTCGACCTGGCGGCCGGCTGCCCCGGGATTGCCCCAGATCGATTCGATCACCTCCCGATCGGTCTTTCCGGCCATGGCAACTGCCCGGGCGATGAGCGGCGTGGGCTTGCCCCGCCGGGTGTCGTTGTCAGCATCCTTGCCGGTGTGCTCGGGGTTGCCGAACAGCCCGGCAACGTCGTCGGCCAACTGAAACGCCTCGCCGAGTGGCCGGGCAAATCCGAGCAAGGCTGCGCAGGCCTCGGGCGAGCCCTCTCCCAGCGCGGCGCCCACCAGAAGCGGGCCTTCCACGCTGTAGCTTCCGGTCTTCAAACGGGCGATCCGCACCGCCAGATCCAGGTCGTGCCCGGCCGGCCCGCTGTGAGTTAGGTCGAGATACTGCCCGGCGATGGCGTCCAGGCGTACCCTGGAGAGCGGTTCGTACGCGGCATCCAGAATCTGTAGCGGAAAGCCCGACTCCCTGAACAAAAGATCGGAGAGCACCAGTGCCAGATCGCCGGCCAGGATGGCCAGCGAGATGCCGTGAAGATCCGCATCGGCTCTGCCTGAGCGGCGGCGCTCGTCGGCTAGGCCCCGGTGAATCGAGGGCTCGCCCCGGCGCGTTGGGGAGCCGTCCATCACGTCGTCGTGGATCAGGGCGAAGCTGTGCAGCAACTCCAGGCTGGCCGCCGCCCGCACCAGTCGGGGCTCCGTCGCTCCCCCCGGGCCCCCCGCGGCGGCGTACCCCAGACAGCACAGCAGCGGCCGGATGCGTCCGCCCTTGGGCATGGTCGCCCGTTCTACGACCTCGACGATTGCCTCGCTGGCGCTAGATAGATAGCGCGCTCGGACGCTGGCTAGGCAACCGGCCAGGGCGCTGTCGATCAGGGAACGCAGGCGCCCGAGCAAGTCCGAAGAGCTCAGGTGGGTCATTTTCGTATTTGAAGAGGCGTTTATCAAAGGGGTCCTTTCACCTTATCTGCTAGCATCCCCTGCGTGAGTTCTCCGCGCCTTCGCGCCTGCAGGGAATCGAGGCAAGCAACGAAGTTCCTGGCTTTCGCCGGGCTGCTCCTGCTGGGCGGCTGTTCGGCCGATTCCCCGATGAACTTTCTGCGCCCGGAAGGTCCTCAAGCGGTTCAGGCGGACCGGCTTTGGGATGTCACCTTCATGGTGGCGGTGGTCATCTTCTTCCTGGTGGAAGGTGCCTTGGTGTTCATCCTGTTCAAGTTCCGGGAGGGCGCGGGCCCGGCGGAACCCAAGCAGGTCCACGGCCACACCCGGCTGGAACTGCTCTGGACGATTATCCCGGTCCTTATCCTCTCCGGCATCGCCTTTATGACGGTTCCAGTTATCTTCCAGCAAGCCCGCGAACCCGCCGGGGCACTCAAAGTTGAGGTGATCGGTCATCAATGGTGGTGGGAGTACCGTTACGACAACGGTGTGGTCACCGCAAATGAGTTGCATATCCCGGTCAACCGGCCGGTCTACCTGCAACTGAAGTCGGCCGATGTCATTCACAGCTACTGGATCCCCAAGCTGGCCGGCAAGCAGGACCTTGTACCCGGCCGGGTTAACTACCTGACGATCGAAGCCTCCTCCACCGGAGAGTACCTGGGTCAGTGCGCCGAATACTGCGGCCTTTCGCATGCCAACATGCGAGCCAAGGCGATTGTTCATGAGCCGGCCGACTTCGATGCCTGGGTGGACGACCAGCTTCAAGATGCGGTGTCCGCGCCGCTGGCCGCCGAGGGCGAGGACCTGTTCATGAACGGCAAGTTCGCGGGCGGGCAGCAGTGCATCGCCTGCCATGCCATCAAAGGCACTCCCGCGCAGGGCGTGGTCGGTCCCGATCTCACCCACTTTGCCGACCGCTCCCGCTTCGCTGGATCGATGTTCGAGCGGACCGACGACGACCTGAGGGCGTGGCTCGAAAACCCTCCGGCTCAAAAGCCGGGATCATTGATGCCCGACCTGGACCTGACCGAAAGCCAGATCGACGCGCTGGTGTCCTACCTGCAGAGTTTGACTTGATGGGAGAGCGACGATGTCAACCGTAGCGTCCACCCCCTGGTTCATCCGTCGGCCCAAGGCCAAGACGGGGATCTGGAGTTGGGTGACCACCGTGGACCACAAGCGCAT
This sequence comes from Actinomycetota bacterium, assembly GCA_052389675.1. GTDB lineage: Bacteria > Actinomycetota > CADDZG01 > JAHWKV01 > JAHWKV01 > JBBDRH01. The sequence continues at coordinate 9,287 of JBQTHR010000035.1, read as the reverse complement.
CGGCATTCTCTACGGGTACACCGCCTTCGTGTTCTTCATCCTGGGTGGCTTGGAGGCGTTGCTCATCAGGGCCCAGTTGACGGTGCCCGACGGCAAGGTGCTGAGTGCCGATCTCTACAACCAGATGTTCACCACCCACGGCGTCACAATGATCTTCTTGGTGGTCATGCCGATGGGCGCAGCGTTCTTCAACTACATGATCCCGCTGATGATCGGCGCCCGAGATGTTGCTTTTCCCCGCCTGAACTCTCTCTCCTATTGGGTGTTCTTGTTCGGCGGGCTGTTCCTCTACTCCAGCTGGTTTCTGGGCGGTGCGCCGGACGGCGGATGGTTCGGCTACGCCCCACTGACCAGCGAGCCTGGCTTTCTGCCCGGCGACCACAGGCTCGACTTTTACGCGCTCGGTTTGCAGATCCTGGGGGTGGCATCAATTGTGGCGTCGGCCAACTTCATCGTGACGATCCTCAACATGCGGGCGCCGGGCATGAAGCTGCTCAAGATGCCGGTATTCATCTGGATGTCGCTGGTGGTCAACTTTCTGCTGCTGTTTGCGATGCCCATCATCGCAGTGGCCCTGTTCATGATGACCTTTGACCGCAGTTTCGGAACGCTGTTCTTCGACGCCGCCGGCGGGGGGGACCCGATCCTGTGGCAGCATCTGTTCTGGCTGTTCGGCCATCCCGAGGTCTACATTCTGATCTTGCCCGCCATGGGTATCGTTTCTGAGATCCTGCCGGTCTTCTCCCGCAAGCCACTGTTCGGCTACAGCTTTGTGGTTCTCTCCGGAGCAGCCATCGGCTTCATGGGCTGGGGGGTGTGGGCGCATCACATGTTCACTGTGGGCCTGGGACCGGCGGCCAACGCCGCCTTTGCAGTATCGACCATGTTCATCGCGGTGCCCACCGGCGTGAAGATCTTCAACTGGATGGCCACCATGGCCGGTGGATCATTGCGCTTCAAGACTCCGATGCTGTTCTCTATCGGCTTTATCGCCATGTTCATCATCGGTGGCCTATCCGGGGTCACGCACGCGATAGTGCCCCACGACGCCCAGCAGCAGGACACCTACTACATCGTGGCCCACTTCCACTACGTGTTGTTTGGCGGTGCGATCATCGGCCTGTTCGGGGGCATCTACTACTGGTTCCCGAAGATCTACGGCCGCCTTTTGGACGAGCGGTTGGGCAAGCTGCACTTTTGGATCATGATGATCGGTTTCAACCTGACGTTCGGACCGTTCCACATCCTGGGCCTAAAGGGGATGCCCCGGCGCTACTACCATTACCAGCCCGGCCTCGGTTGGGAATTGTGGAACATGGTCTCAACCATCGGCGCATTCCTGATCGCCCTGTCCACCCTGGTTTTCATGCACAACTTCGCCAAGAGCAAGCGCAAGGGCGAGGTAGCATCGGACGATCCCTGGGACGCCCGGACGCTCGAGTGGACCATCCCTTCCCCCCCACCGGAGTACAACTTCAAGCAGATCCCGCTGGTCCATGAGCGGGATGAGTTTTGGCACCGCAAGTACAAGGAGGACCAGAAGGGACGGCCCTTGGCTGTGCCTACGGGCGGTTCGGAAACCCATGTCGATGGCCACACCGACGATGGCCACGGCATCCATATGCCCTCCCCTTCCTACTTCCCGCTGATTGCAGCGCTGGGGATGCCGGTTATGGCCTACGCGGTGATACTTCGTTCGTTCACCTTGGGAATCATCGGATCGGTGATCACGCTGGCCGGATTTTACGGGTGGATCCTGGAGCCGGCCACGGCGGAGGAGCACTGATATGTCCGACGCTGCTGTGGCAGAAGCTGAGCACGGTCACGACGACCCCCACGCTACTTACACCGGCCTGGACAACGTCAAGATGGCGATGTGGGCCTTCTTGGGCTCGGAGTGCTTGTTCTTCGGATCGCTGATCTCGGCTCACCTGCTCTACCGCAATCGCACCGGCGACGGTCCCACCCGTCACGACATTTACGACATCCCGTACACCTCGGTCAGCTCCTTCGTATTGCTCATGAGTTCGCTGACCATGGTGCTGGCTCTGGCGGCAATTCAAAAGGGCGACCACCGGCGCATGCGGGTGTGGCTGATGGCCACCGCGTTGCTCGGGGCCAGCTTCATCGGCGGTCAGGTCTACGAGTTCACTACCTTCTTTCACGAAGGCCTGACTCTGACCACCAGTCCGTTTGGGTCGAGCTTTTTTGTCTTGACCGGCTTCCACGGAGCCCACGTGACCATCGGGATCTTGATGCTGCTGTCGATGTATGCGCTGGATAAGATCGGCCGGTTACGAACGGCGGACGCGAGCAAAATCGAGATGGTCGGCCTGTACTGGCACTTCGTCGACATCGTCTGGATCGTAATTTTCACTATTGTTTACCTGTTCCCATGACCAGTGGAGAAGTGATGGAAGAGCACGCCCACGAACATCCGGACGAGATGAAATATGTCAAAATCGCGGTGATCCTTATGATCATCACCGCGGCCGAGGTGGGCGTTGTTTACGTCACCTCATGGGCCGGGATCCTGCGAGAGGTGCTGGGGATCATGATGGTGGTGAAGTTTGTGCTGGTAGGCGCCTACTTCATGCATTTGAAGTTCGACAGCAGGGTCTTCCGCCGGTTCTTTATTCTGGGCATAGTTCTGGCGCTGGCGGTTTTCGGGGTCGCGCTGTGGACCTTCACCTTCGCCGAACGCCTGGCCGGCGCCGCCAGCTAAGGATTTGTCAGATTCGCTGATCTTCGCCCATGGCCAGGTCGGTGGGCCGTGGATCTGGGCCCCCCATGCCGATGTCTGGCTTCTCATGGCGGGCCTGCTGGCTTTCTACGTCATCGCAGTGCGTTCCTGGGGCCCTTCCCATACCTCCCCCGGGGAGCCTCCGGTGAGTAGGAACCAGGTGCGCTTTTTCGCCTTGGGGGTTCTGGCGCTGTGGATCGGCTCGGACTGGCCGATCCACGAAATCAGCGAGAGCTACCTGTTCAGCGTGCACATGTTCCAGCACATGATCTTTTCGCTGATTGGGCCGCCGTTGCTCCTGCTGGGGACGCCGGATTGGCTGGCGCGCAAGTTGCTCAGGCCCCGCTGGATTATGGCGGTGATGCGTAGGGTAACCCGGCCCATTCCGGCCCTGCTGCTGTTCAACGGCTTTTTGGTCTTCAGCCACTGGCCGGGTTTCGTCAACGGTACGTTGTCCAGCCACGGGCTTCACTTCGTCGCCCACGCGGTGCTGGTGGTACTAGCGCTGGTTATGTGGTGGCCGGTGTGCAGCCCTTTGCCGGAACTGCCTCGGATCTCGCCGCCGGCGCAGATGCTGTACCTTTTCGGGCAGACAATAGTGCCGACCGTGCCGGCATCGTTTCTAACTTTCGCCGAGTTCCCGCTGTACTCGTTTTACGAGCGGGCGCCCCGCCTGATCTCCGGATTCTCTGCGGTGGCCGACCAAGGGGTGGCCGGTGTGGTGATGAAGCTGGGCGGCGGGATGTTGCTATGGGCGATAATCGGCTACCTGTTCTTCAAATGGGCCGATCGGCAGGAGAAGGGCACGCCTGACGTCACGAGTTGGCAGGATCTTGAGAGGGAGTTAAACAAGGTGGAGGCTACGAAGTGAACGACAAGGACCTGAGGGAGCGCCTGATCCTGCCCGTGCTTATACCGGTGGGGGCGCTGGCGTTCATCGGATTTCTGGCCGTCTCTATCGCTCAGATCCTGCTGAACGTACCTCACTCGGTGGCCACCGCGATAGCCATGGGCATCGCCTTCAACATGCTGGTGGCCTTCTCGGTAGTCGCGCTCAAGCCGGATTTGGGCAGGTTCCTCACCACCGTCATGGCCGGAGTTGCGGTTGTTCCGCTGCTGCTTGGGGCGGCTGCCGCCTCGGGCGCGGTCAGCTTTCCCGACGCGCATGGCGAACAAGAGGAGCTGCAACGAATCGAGATTGCCGCGGATAGCCTGGTGTTCGACAAGGCCTCCCTGGAAGTGGCGGCGGACACCGAGTTCGAGATCCACTTCAACAACCAAGAGGCGCAGCCACACAACGTGGCAATCCTGGCCGCTGCCGGATCGGCCGACGTAAAGTACCGCGGCACGATCATCACCGGGCCGAAGACCATTGACTACCGGGTTCCGCCGCTGGCCGCCGGTTCCTACCACTTCCAGTGCGACGTGCATCTCAACATGGCCGGGACCCTCACTGCGGCTTAGCCCGTGGCTGAGCTTATTGCCATGCGATTGGGCCGGAAGATGATGATGTGGACCCTAAGGGCCGGCCCGTGAGCAGGTTCCAAAAACTCGCACTGCTCACTACTGGAATGACCGTGGTCCTGGTAATGGTGGGGGCGCTGGTCAGGGCAACCGGCTCGGGCCTTGGGTGCCCGGACTGGCCCCGGTGTCACGGAAGCTGGCTACCTCCGATGCAGAAGAAAGCGATCATTGAGTACAGCCACCGGCTTGCCGCCTCGATCGTGGGAATGCTGGTGCTGGCCATGGCCATAATGGCCTGGCTAAAGCACCGGTCGGTGGGGGTGGTGTTTTGGCCATCGTTCCTCGCCCTGGTGACGGTGATCGTCCAAGCAGGGATCGGGCGGCAGGTGGTGCTGGGCGACCTGCAGGCGGATCTGGTCATCACCCACTTCCTCACCTCCCTGACCTTGCTGGGCCTGCTGACGCTGGCTACGGCCAACAGCCTGCAGCCCCGGGGCGGCGGGTTCGATGCGCTGTCCCGCCAGGCCGCCTTCGCTACCGGAGCCACCTTCGCCGTGTTGCTGTTCGGCGCATTCGTCGTGCAGCGAGGCGCCGGCGGCGCGTTCACCGATTGGCCGCTGATGAACGGCTCGCTGCTTCCTCCCGAGGGCGAGCGGGCCTTGGTCCATTACCTTCACCGCATCGTTGCCGGCCTGCTGGGAGTGACCCTGATCCGTCTGGCCATCCGGGTGAACGGACGGGAGCCTAAAGACCGCATCCTGCTCATGCTTTCCCGCAGTGCGGTCGCGCTGTGGTTGGTCCAGGTGCTCATCGGAGCGACCTACGTGCTCTCCGGGTCCCCCTCGTGGACGGTCGTAGCCCACGTGGTCACCGCAGCAATGCTGTGGGTGGTGATGGTTTTCCTGGGGGTCTTGTCCTACCGGCGGGCGGCCGTGACGGCGGGGGTGGGTGATCCGGGGCCGGTCCGGGGGCCGAAGGCCTCACCCGTCGAAAAGCGGCCGGCGGGCTTCACCCGGATACGGGCCTACTTCATGTTGACCAAACCGAGGATCATTGAACTGCTGCTCATCACGACGGTGCCGGCGATGATCGCTGCCGCCGGGGCATGGCCGCCGTGGTCGCTGGTGCTGGCCACGCTGGTGGGCGGGAGCATGGCCGCCGGCTCGGCCAACGCGATCAACTGCTACCTGGACCGGGACATCGACGAGTTAATGCCCCGCACCTCTATCCGCCCGCTCCCCAAGCACCAGGTTGAGCCGGCGAACGCGCTGGTGTTTGGAATCGTGCTGGGGGTGGTCAGCTTCGCCTTCCTGGCACTTGCGGTGAACATGCTAGCCGCACTTCTATCGATGTCGGCAATCCTGTTCTACATTGTGGTCTACACCATCGGCCTCAAACGCTATACGCCCTCCAACATCGTCATCGGCGGGGCGGCGGGGGCGGCACCGGCGCTCATCGGTTGGGCGGCGGTCACCGGGACGGTCGGCCGGCCGGCCTGGGTGCTGTTTGCGATCATCTTCTATTGGACGCCCCCGCACTTTTGGGCGCTGGCTCTGCGCTACTGCGACGAGTACCGGGCTGCGGGCGTTCCGATGCTTCCGGTGGTTAGAGGCGTGGAGGAAACCACCCGGCAGATCCTGCTCTACGCGGTAGCCTTGTGGGCAGTGAGCCTCCTGCTCTACCCGGTTGGCCGGTTGGGTCTGATCTACCTGGTCTCGGCAGTAGCGTTAGGAGCGGCATTCGTCTTCTACGCGCTCAGGCTGAAGGCCCAACCGGAGGCCAAGGGTGCGATGGGGTTGTTCCACTTTTCCATCAGCTACCTGGTGCTGCTGTTCGTCGGGCTGGCCGCCGACAGGTTGATCGGCGCACCGGCCATCGAGTCTTTGTACGAGCCGATTCTGCTGGCCGCGGCCATCACCTTCCTGGTCTGCTCGGCGGCGATCCTGTTCGGTGTGATCGGTTATCGCCGGCCGACCGGCTCACCGGGCCGGCTGCGTGTGCTGGCGGTGGAGGTCGTTTGGACAATGATTCCGCTGGTCATGATGGGGCTTTTGTTCCTCGCCTCTTGGAACACCGAGGCGCTGGCCTCTCCCTGAGCCAGGCTCAGGTCCCGGTTTCGCCGATTGTCGTAGCAAATCCGGGCAGGGCTCGGTCGATCATCTGTGCGCTGGCGGTTAGCGAGATCCGAAAGTAGCCGGGCATATCGAAGCTTGTCCCGGGCAGTACGTAGATGCCCCGCCCGGCAAGCGCCCGGGCGAATGCGATGTCGTCGGTCAGGGGCGAGCGCACCAGCAGGTAGAAAGTGCCTTCGGGCAGGTTCACCTCGTAACCCATCTGTCTCAGCTCGCCTACCATGCCGTCCCGTTTGCGCTGGAGCAGTCCGAGGTCGATTGACAGCGGCTCGATGTCCGCCAAAGCGTGCTGGAGCAGGGCGTTGGGGAAGGCCCAGCCGGTCAGGGTTTGGGCGACGAACAGCGCCCTCGCCACCTCTGAGACCTCGGGCATTGCCGGATTGAGTGCGACGTAGCCCAGCCGCTGGCCGGGGGTGAGCAGTGTCTTGCCGTAGGTGTAGAGCAGCAACGAGTTGTCGTAGTAATCCACCGGGCTCGGGAACCGCCGGCCGTCGAACAAGATCCGCTTGTACGCCTCGTCGGATAGCAGGTAGATCGGCCGGCCGTTTATGCAGGAGGCAGCATCCAGCACGGTGGCCAGTTGCATCAGGGTGGCTTCGGGATATATCCGTCCGGTGGGGTTGTTGGGCGAGTTGACAATAACGGCCCGGGTTCGTTCCGTAAGTGCACTACCAAGTGCAGCAATGTCTAGATCCCAGCTGTTAGGTCGGCAAGCACCCGGACCGGCGTCGCCCCCACCGAGCCGATCAGCGCCTCGTAGAAGAACCAGGGCGGGCTGACGAAGATCACCTCGTCGCCCGGGTCCACCAGCCCCGCCAAGCACAGAGCCAGGCTGGCGAAGGTACCGTTGGTCATGAGGATATGCTCCGGCCGGAACTGCCGGCTCATGGAGGCGTTCAGTGTGCCCACTACCACTGCGGTGGCATCCGGCTCGCTGGTCTTGTAGGCAAACCAGTCCTTGTTCTGCGGGACCGCGTTGCTGCGCAGCGCATCGACAAAGCCGGGAAGCGCTGGCTCCTGTGGGTTGCCGAAGAGGAAGTCGCACGCTTCCGGTCCGCTTCGGCCGGCCATGTAATCGGCTTCCAGCAGCTGGATCAGGCTGCTCAGGCTCTTCCCGGCCGACTCCATCCGCCGGGAAACCGCGCTCATCTGGCCCTGCGCAGGAAGGACGGCCGTTGCGGGAGGTGGCGGATCAGATATACCCCCGCAGGTGGGAGGTCTCGGCAACCCGCTGGACTGCGATGGCGAATGCCGCCTCCCTCATCGAGACGTTTTGCAGTTGGGCGACGGTGCGCACATGTTCGTATGAGTCGATCAGGCGTTGGTTCAGCCGCTCAATGACCTCCTCCTCGCGCCAGCGGAACTGCTGGATGTTTTGTGTCCACTCGAAGTAGCTGACGATCACCCCCCCGGCGTTGGCCAGGATGTCCGGCGCGATGAGCACTCCATCGCTGCCCAGGATCTCATCTGCGGCAGGCGTGACCGGGTGATTGGCCCCCTCCACGATGATCTTGGCCCGGACTTTTTCGGCGTTTCCTTTGTGGATGACCTCTCCCAGGGCGGCGGGAAGCAGTACGTTGACATCCAGGGTAAGCAATTCATCATTGGTTAACCGATCAGCGTCCGAGAACCCGCTCACCGAACCGGTGTCCTTGCGATGCTTTACCAAAGCCGGGATGTTGATCCCGGCAGAGTTGAAGACTCCGCCCTGCGAGTCGGAGATGGCCACCACCTTGTAGCCCAACTCGTGAGCCAGCCGGGCTGCCCAGCTGCCCACGTTACCGAACCCCTGGATTGCCACCGAGGTTTCCCGCCGGTCCAGCCCCAGGTCATCCACCACCTGGTCCATGACCACAACCGCACCCCGCCCGGTGGCCGACTCCCGCCCGTAGGACCCACCCAAGGCCACCGGCTTGCCGGTGACGATCTGGGGAGTGTAACCGTGCCGCTTGCCGTACTCGTCCATCATCCAGGCCATCGTTTGGGAGTTTGTGTTTACGTCGGGTGCCGGGATGTCCCGGTGCGGACCGATAAGGTGGCTGATCTGATTGGTGTACACCCGGGTCATCCGCTCCTTTTCGGCAATGCTGAGGCCCCGGGGATCGACTTCGATGCCCCCCTTGGCTCCGCCGAACGGGATATCGACGATCGCGCTCTTCCAGGTCATCAGGGCAGCCAGGGCGCGCACTTCGTCGGCCACCGCGCTTGGGTGGTAGCGAACTCCGCCCTTGTAAGGGCCGCGGGCGCCGTTGTGCTGGATGCGAAAGCCCACGAAGACATCCAGGCTGCCGTCGTCCCGGCGCAGCGGGACCTGCACCCTCAACTCTCGATAGGTCCCGGCCAGGATGGCCCTCTTGGAATCGGACAGACCGGTCAGGTCGGCTGCCCGGTGGAAGAACTGAGTTACGGCCTCAAAAGGCCCCTGGCCTTCGGGCACTACCTGCTGTTGCGCAGCTTCCGGGAATCCCGAAACTCCTTGACCTTGGCCTTCATTCCGTGCAGCAAGCGCTTGGCGGCCGGGAACTCCCAGGAGAGCACGGTCAAGCCTAGAAAGACCAGCGGGATGGAGAATGGGCCGGGAAGCGGGATGAGCACGATTCCGGCCAGTATCAAGGTGCTGCCCGCAACCAGCACAATGACCCGCCGGGTCTGCTTGACTGCGGTCACCCGCTTGAACTCGCGGGTGGGCTCGGCTGAAAACTGCTGGGTGTCGTCGAGCTTCATTGGTAGTCAGCGGCGCGGTGCTCTTGCGAGCCCGTTTCCGCATTCCCCTTTCAAACCGTGCGTGCGGTTTTCCCGCACACGGCTTACCGATGGTCTCTCGAACATAGTTACGCAGCTCCTGGGTAGCGGATGGTTCCACGCAAACGATGAAGGCCTTGTTCCTTGAACCAGTCTTGCGTCCATTTGTCGACCGTGCCCGGTTTGAGGTTGCGCCCGCGCTTACG
>JBQTHR010000034.1:0-7898 GCA_052389675.1 Actinomycetota bacterium | reverse complement strand
CTTCAAGCTCCTGAAGCTCTCTCACCGGGTCGGCTTCTCGTAGGCATGTAGCCAGGAGCGTACCAGGACCGATTTGTGCCTAAAAAGGCCTAGTTGGTCGGGGACCGGGGGGGTAACTTCGGACTAGCGGGCAGCGTCGCGTCGGGAACCGCTCCTGACCAGTCCGGCCGGTTTCGTTTCGTCCACGCTGGACGAACGCCCGGAAAGCCGTATACCTATCAGGTCGTCGCCGTCCGACAGGCGCGCGACCCGATCGACGACACCGGCGCCGGACGCCGGGACATCGCGAGTCTGTCCTCGGAGCCGCGAGTTGGCCGCGCCATCTCCGCGGGGCCGCTCGCGCCTCCGACGAACCTCACTGCGGTCTATGAGCACGCGACGGGCGCGGTGCAGGTTAGCTGGCAGAACGCCGACCACTACGAATCGGTCGAGGTCTGGCGCCGAGAGGATGGCCGGTTCACCCACCTCCGCGCCGGTGCCGTGGGAGGGACCGATTCGGCGTTCATCGATCCCGGACTCGTAGCGGGTACCTGGTTCTACCAGCTCCGCGCGAAGGGCGTCTCGCGGGAGACGCGCACGCCGGCCGACGCCCAGGTGGTGGTTCCATGAGGGACTTCTTACGCTTCGTCTTCTCCGCTGCAGACCAGGCCAACATCGATCCAGCCTCGCTTGTTGTCCAGGACGTCGCGTACGCCGCTGCGCCCAACCCCGCCCAGCCCTATCCGCAGTCGCTCCGGATCACGCTGCGCAGCGATGCTACGAAGCCGTGGCCGCAGATCCGCCCCCTATTCCCCGGCAAGCTGGAGTTCATCGCCGACGCTGCGGCACCGGGTGCGACGCCATCGCCGGCGGAGGTCGACTTCACACCGGCTGCCTACGCGGGATGGCGGACGCGTGGAATGTTGAAGGTCACGCTCGACCCGCGCCGACAGGGCGACCTGAAGGCCCACGCGGCCGGCCTTGAGGTCTTCCCGAACATCGTGTGGTACTCGCCCGTCCGGGTGACGAGCGATTTCTTGTTCACGACGTTGCGGAACGGCCTGCGCAGGGAGCCCGTGCCGCTGGTCGCTGGCGGGTCCATCGCCACCGGCCACGCCGACTGGGCGAAGCATGCCGTCGCCGGGTTCCTCGCGGGACATTATCAGCCGTCGCTTCGCCTCGGAGCCAACGCGGCGGCCGATGACGTCGCAGCTCACGCCATGCCGACGATCGAGCCCACGGCGGTCATGACGGGCGACGCCGAGCTCGTCGTGACGACGGCCTTCACGCGCACCCCGCAAGATGCGCCGGACGGCAACTTCGACGCACTTGCCCCCGGCGTAGGCCGCGAGAACCCGGCGCATCCGGCGCACGGGGTCTTGCCGGCTCGTCACGTATACCGCATGGCCCGCAACCATTTGATCGACGCTACGCCCGCCGCGGCGGCCACCGTCCTGGCCGACTGGGGCCAAGGGCCGCGCTACTTCGCGTTCCGCTTCATGCGAACATGGCAGGCGATAGAGAACTGCTCGGTTCACTTCCCCGCGCAGCGCGTCCGTGTAGACGCCCGGCCTGGTGGCGCGCTTCTGGCGGAGCAGCGGCTGCCCGCCCACGGGGTCTTCTACCTTAAGCAGGATCCGCCACCTCCGCCACCGGCGCTAGTTCCGAACCCTCCGCAGGTGCGCGTTCGGGTTGCGGGAGACATGCGCTGGCTCGACGGAGCCACCGCCGACAGCTGGCGCGTCAAGGGGGCCACGCAGCCCGTCGACTTCGACCTGTCGGCCGTTCCGCCTCCCCACATCTGCCTGCGGCTGCCGATGAGCGAGGAGATCATGGTCGAGCCGGACGTGCGGCCGGGCGGGGCGCTCTGCACGTACTTGTCCATGCGGCGCTCCGTGCGGGCGCTGGTGGATAACCGAATCTGCGGAGGCCGGCTGAGTTTCGGCGTCGGTTCGACGTCGAAGCCGACCCGTGATCTGATGACGGCAGCCTGGGCCGGCACGGCCGCGACCGCCAACATGGTGGCCGACAACCGGCCGGCGAGCGGCGGCCCGGCGGGGTTGGCGAGGACGCATCTGGAGCCGATCCTCTCGGCCTTCTTCCCCGACACGCAGCCGGGCCACACCCTTGATGACGGGGAGATCGCCTACAACATCTGGCAATCGAACCTCGACGTCTTCAGTGCAGCGGCCACGCAAGGAAACTTCAACGACGCTCAAATCGGCCGGGGTGCGGCGGGGGCTCTGGTCTTCCTCAACCTCACGCTCGGTGGCGACTTCGAGATCGACCCTTCTCAAGGTGCGGGCGAGACCGACGACGCCTACTGCGACCGGGTCGTGGGCGACATGCTTGCCGGAGGCCTGCGGCCGGGCGCCGCGCTACAATTTTGGCGCCAGAGTATCTACTTCGAGTACGCGAAGACGCGCCCGCATCCCGCCGGCTCTCTCGAGGAGTTCCGTCTCCCTCCCTGGAAGGGCCACTCACCGCTGTTCGTGAGGTACACGACCGATGCGGCTGGCAACAGAAACGGGATCAGGGTGATCGATCAATACGCGGAGAGCGACTGCCCCGTCGAGACGACAGCTTCAGGGAGTCGCCGTCTGGCCTGGCATGAGAATCAGATCGAGATCTGGACGGCAGCGAATTGGGAGGAGTGAGCGACTCGAACCGCTCTCTCGGTCACGAGTCAGGCGAATCGCGCCGCGTGGTGCACTATTCGACTTCGTTCGTCGCTGATTTCTGTTTCTATTCGTCTACATCGCGCACCAACGTCCGCACGCACTGTAGGCGGATTCGGTCCGCCGCTTCTCCCGCTGACGCACGAACGCTCGAAAAGTTCATCTCAATTCGAGCCAATCGCTCGGCCTAACCACGTGTCCTCCCGACTCCCTCAAATGCGAAACCGTCACGGGCGGGCTCGGCCAGCTGTGGGACCGCGGGCCCTTTAGAAACAGGCAGGGTCAGTGCCTGGGAGTATTTGGGTTGTGGGGTGCCAGAACTCATTCGTCTCGTTGGAGTCTGAACCGCGGCTCGAATAGGGAGGTATTGGTTGATCATCTTCCTCAGCGTGTTCTCGAATGGGCGATCCTGCACTCAGAGCGTTCCGCCAGTCGGAGCTCGTCATCGTTTTTTAGTACCAGAAAGCTTGACCCGTCTTGTCGGACAGGTTGCACGGTGTTTCGGGTGCCTGAGTTACTTCATCGGCTGCCAGTGGGGCCGCCCGAAAGTCCGTCGCGAGTCCGTCTCAGGTTGACGAACAGCCACAAGCAACGGCAACCAACGAGCATTAACGGCACGTGAAATTGTGCGTAAACGGGCGCGTCTTCGCGACTTCGTACGTAGATTTTGGCCCCGGAGGACGGCTTGCCAAGGTGAGGGTCGCCAGTTCGAATCTGGTCGGCCGCTCCAAAAATCGACGCCTGTTTGAGCGCTCATTGCCACTCGAGGCAACGATTGAACTCGTTTACCTGGCGCCTGGAGACTCACAGTTGGAGAGTCAGCTGTCTGCGATGGCGAATTCACACCTGATTCGGTTCGATCAGCTCGGTCGTTTGCAGGTTTCGCGGCACGCTTTTGAGTGGAGCTTGTTCCGTGACTTGGTTTTGCCGAGCCTGGTTGGTACCAACTAAGGAAAGCTCTTAATGGAATCGGTGCGTCGAAAAGGAACTATCGAGGCGATGCCGAAGCTCAGGATGCGTCGCAGAACGAGTAAAGACGAAAACAGCATGCAATCTCTTCGGGTTGAAAGGGCGCATGCTAATTGGCGAGAGCACATCGTGGAATTGGGATTTCTGAACCATTGAGGCACAAGGCGCTCGGGGAGCCAGCGCCGCCCCCTAGGGCTTAGTGTCCGGGGGATCAGGTTGCAGATCCGCAGTTTGGAGGGGACGGTGATGGATCCTTTGACTTCCACCAAGAAGCTGAAGGAGGCCATCACCGTGACCCCAGAGCAGATCATCTACCAGCGCCGTCAAAGAGTCATGGCACACGCCGCGAATAGCAACAACGTCGCCGAGACGTGCCGGATCTTCGGAATCTCCCGCACCACCTTCTACCGGTGGCAACTGCGAGCTGAGCAGTACGGCATCGAGGCTTTGCTGCCCAAGACTCGGCGTTCCCCCCAGCTGCCCAACGCCACCCCCACCTGGGTGGTTGAGGAGCTTATCGGGCTGGCGATCCAAAGACCCACACTGGGGTGCCGACCCCTTGCGGACAGGATGGGCGACAAGGGCCACTAGATCTCCAAGACCACGGTTCAAAAGATCCTTCTCGATCACAACCTGGGAACCCGAGCCCAGCGTCTGGCTCGGGCCGCCGCCCTGGCCACCCTGGTGAGCGGCATCGTCACCGAGGCCGCTCGAGACGATGCGATCTTCGGTTTCTGCCACTGCGCCGCCAATCCAGGTGACCTGGTGGCGATGGACAGCTTCTACATCGGCCATCTCAAGGGGGTGGGAAAGGTCTACCAGATGACCGCAGTTGACACCGCGACCCGCTGGGCAGTGGTGCTGCTCACCCTGGGACCACCCGACGGCAAGCTGGCGGTGAAGTTCCTGGCCTACGCCATCCGGCGCTTTGGTCGGCTCGGGATCCAGTTCCGGAATGTGCTGACCGACAACGGACCGGAATGGGTTTCGCTCACCTTCAAAGGAGCCCTCGGTGGTCACGGGTTCACTCACATCCGCATCCCGGCTCGCTCCCCCAACTACAACGCTGTGTGCGAACGATTCCAGGGCACCGCTTTGCAGGAATGCTGGAGGCCGGCGTTTCATCGCCGACTGTTCATCAGCGTTGCTCAGCTCCAGGCAGAGGCCGACGCCTGGCTGGTCGACTACAACACCCGCCGACGCAATCACGGCGACTTCATGAAGGGACGTACTCCCAAGAAGGTGCTTGAAGCACACCAGAAAAGACTGGCATCATGATCGTTAGTCAAAGGACCCATGTGTTTCCTCCAACCCCGGTCCGGAAGGGCTAGATGACCCGCCCGTAGCGAAGAGAGCCTTGCGGTGAACACATGGCATGTCCCTGCCTCCTCGATCAACCGCTGAATCGACTGCCCCTCTCCGCTACACCCCTAGGAATACAAAGCAGCGAATCTGCCTGGCCGCCGACGACCGAAGACGTAGCCAAAGTTGCCGCCCTCGGGCGTGAGTATTAGTGAAACGGTCTTGCTTTGAGGATAATTTGGTTCGCCACTATTCCTTCTCTCACCTCCCTGAGGTCGTTGTCTAGATCGTCTTTGGCGGGACCTCCAACCCTTCCCGGCGACTCCGAGCTCATGTAGCGCCGGCTCACCTGCTACTCGTCGTGCATCGGATTGGTGAACACGTGGTGGATTCTCGTATTGGTCCGCGCCACCCAGGCGATCTCGGGCAGCAGGTTGGACGCACAGAAATGACAGGAGCCCTCGCGGCGGAACCATAGCCACACCTGCCGGACCGAGCCGAGCTCGGCGAAGCGCTCGAACACGATGTGGATGGCCCCCGTGACCGCCGCGTCGGGATGAAGCAGACCGCCTCGTCGTCCCAATCGAACCCGACCGGCCGGCCGCGGTGGGCTCCAGGTCGGCCTCGAACCCCATTTCGATATCCGCGGCGCCGGAAGCTCCTCCCGCCCGAGCCGGACCACGCTCCCTTCGATCTTTGTTGACAGATTCCACCGGTCCGGTAAGCTCTTCCTATCCTATGCAGGCGACGCTTGTCCCCTTGGTGCTTCCGGAGGCTGTTTGCGGCCCATCTCAATAAGGTCCAGCATGTGGAACCGCATTCGCCTCGACGTGCCAGCGGTGCTCTTCAACCCATCACGCGCGGCAGCGCTTGAGGACTCTCTACGAAACCTAAAAGGAGTCACTTGGGTCAACGTCAATCCTTCGACAGGCAGCGTTCTGGCTATGTTCGATGCTGAGAAGGATCCATCCGCGTTCGGGGGAGAAGTCGCCTACCTCCTCCGCCGGAACCCTGCGGTAATTCAAACCGGGTCGAAGTCGGAGCTCCGAAGAGTCTTGGCGTTGGCAGTGCCGAAGGGTGCACGGAACCGAGTTTTGCCGGTCACTTTGACCGGCATAGCGACAACGATGGGATTGCTTCAGGTCAAGGCCTTCACCGGCTTCATCAGCATAGCCAGCGGTCGGACCTCCCGCCTGCTGAGGATACTCGGGTTCATTACATCGCGATCCCAGCTAGCGGCTTTGGCGGTTGGGGCGCTCAGCCTTAACGTCGCCCAGTTGATCCTCCAGAACTATCGTGATCAGGCTTGGCGCCGATTGTCAGAACTGACGCAGACGAATCTACGCCAGGAGCTGTTCGCTCACCTTGCCAATCAGGACATCGATGTATTCGACAAGAGTCGTACCAGCAGTCTTTCCAATCTTCTTCTCGGTGAAGTCGCCCGAGTGGGCGATATGGTTGAGGCCACCGACAAGCTCGTCGAATCGGGAGTCACGTTCGCCATCGGGGAGCTAACTCTGGCCAGGAACGCGCTGAGCCTCGCATTGGTCGCCACGTCGACGCTTCCCGTACTCGCTTTGCCCTCCCGCATTCTTGGCGCCCGAACCAGCGCCGCTGCTAGGGGAAGAGCCGAAGCATCGGGGAAGCTCAGCCGTGTGCTGGCGAACGTGTTGACCGGCATGTTCGAGGTCAAGGCTTTCACGGCCGAGGAATTCGAGAAGCGGCGGATTGATGCGGCCGGTAAGGAATTGGCTGAGGCATCAGTCAAAGCAGGTAACGCAGCAACCCTTCAGTCGACGACCACCCAGGGAACCTTCACGTCGGTGTTTACGGTCGCCGCCGCCTATGGTGCTGGGCTTGTAGCCACACACCGAGTACCGATCGAACGTTACATGGACGTTCTTCTGTGGTTCCCCATGCTTGCGACATCGTTCACGAGCGGCGTCTTGCTGCTGGAGACGTATTACGCGGCGAAGGCTGCGGCCGGATCCATTCTTAAGGTACTGGAAACGAGGCCACGGTTCTCGGGCGGTTCCACCAGGCTGGACTGGTTGGCCGTGAATGGCGACATCGTCTTCGATAACGTCTCATTTGGATACGAAGACGATCGGCCCGTTCTTCGCGACGTGTCGTTTCATGTTGGACCGGGCTCGACCCTCGCAATCGTCGGACCAAGCGGCTCCGGAAAGAGCACGCTTTTAGCACTCCTTCTGGGCTTCTACCACCCCACATCGGGCCGAATCTCCGTGGATGGTCATGACATCACCGAACTTGACGTTGGCGACCTCCGCCGGGCGATCACCCTGGTCAGTCAGGAGACCTATCTGTTCGATGACACCTTCGATGCAAACGTAAAGTACGGCAGGCCCGATGCTCCGGAAGAGACCGTCAACGCGGCCATAGCGGCCGCCGAAGCAAGCGAGTTGGCCAAGTCCTTGCGGAGCGATCCGGGATTCTTACTCGGTGAACGTGGTCAACGACTGTCCGGTGGGGAGCGTCAACGTGTCGCAATTGCGCGGGCGTTAGTAAAGGATGCCAATATTTTGGTTCTCGATGAAGGCACGTCCCACCTCGATCATCGGACGGAGGCCAAAGTTCGGGAAAACATCAAACGACTTGGGGCAAGAAAGACGACCTTAATCGTGGAACACCGATTGGCCACCGTGCAGGATGTCGACAAGATCCTGGTGCTCGACCGAGGGCGCCTTCGAGAGCAGGGCACCCATGCCGAGCTGCTTGCTCAGAAGGGCTTGTACTACGAGCTGTGGCAGAAGCGTGATAAATGAGCGAGCTGAGGAATCAGGGTTGGTCGGCCCTGATAACCCTGAATCATTGAGGTAAGCGCTAGGGCTCCTTCGGGTTTCAGGCTCTTGAATTTCTCTGGAGTTTTTACGCAGCTATCCGAGCCTGTCTGGCGAAGCTATCGACAGCCTGATCGATCGTGCGCAGAGCCTTACGTAGTTCTGGTGC
>JBQTHR010000033.1:0-19135 GCA_052389675.1 Actinomycetota bacterium | reverse complement strand
GCTCCTCGGTCATTTGAGACCCTCCTTACGGGTGTATACCACCCGCATCTGGAGGGTGTCAGAGAGTGATCAAATGCTGATGGATTTCCGGGGAGGTTCTGGGTCGCAGGTCCTGGTGCAAGCTGTTCCTCAGGTGACCCAGCAGAAAATCGGGCGCAAAGCTCGCGATTTGGCCTGGGGGTTGAAAGAATCATAGGTAACTGATGGTCGAGGAGATTGCGCAGGACAACCCAGAGCCAAAGAATCTGCCGACCTGATAACTACATTGCCTCATACCGGCCGACCAGCACCTAGCGACCGATTCTTCAGATTCCTACCA
This sequence comes from Actinomycetota bacterium, assembly GCA_052389675.1. Classification (GTDB taxonomy): domain Bacteria; phylum Actinomycetota; class CADDZG01; order JAHWKV01; family JAHWKV01; genus JBBDRH01. The sequence continues at coordinate 18,816 of JBQTHR010000033.1, read as the reverse complement.
TCGGTCAGAGCTGAGCTGAAAAACGCACTTTCTGCGATCTCACCTAAGGCCAGTAGACCCGCCGGCCGTAGTAGTCGTACAACTGCTCCTCGTATTCTTTGTTGACCGGGGCGGTGGTATCCCACTCGGGAGAGTCTTTGACCTGCTTTTTGGAGTGGTCCACCTGCACCAGCCGCTCAAACCAGTCGATGTTTTGATCCAGTCGGGCGAGATGAGAACCTTGCGTCCTATCCACCAGTTTCTGATGTCCACGACGATGTAGCGGATGCGCCAGCTCTCATCGTCGATGATGAAGTCCTCGACGTGGCCTATCTCATCGTCGGTGGCCTGGATGTGATAGCCGAGTACCTCTTTCATGGAGTGCAGGTGAGTGTCGTCATCCTGGTGTTCTTGCTCGGTCTCTGACTCCGGCAGCATGGGTCCATCGAACCGAGGGGAGTAGGGTGCTGCACCCCAGGCCCCGGCGGCTCCCCAATAGTACGGCCAACCGTAGTAGTCAAAGTAGGCCGCTTCATGCTGCCGGAGTCCGGCTTGTCCGCAGCGATGTCCGGGCTGTCTTTGACCTGCTGGCGGGTGAGTGAGAGGTTGAGCCGCCTTTGGCTCCATTCCGGCTCCTGGAGCGAATTGGGTGATATTAGGACCTTTTTGTCCGGCAACAAGTCGCCGGTGTCGGTGGCGTCCCAGATTTGGTGTAAAAGCTCCGCCTGAAAAGGCAACGGACGTAGGCTCCAAATTCGAGAGTGTCCAAACTCAGAAAAGGAGACTACGCCCGTGTCGAAACGAGTATCCCCCGCGGACCGTGTCCGTGACCAGATTGATCAGCTGTTTTCTTCCGATCGTGACCTCGTAGGCGTGCTGGAGGAGGTCGGTCGACTCGGTGTGCGCCTGCTGATGCAAACCGCGGTGGATGTTGAGGTCACCGAGTTCTTGGGCCGGGACCGCTACTCCCGTGGCGCTCGGGTAAGAAAGGGTTCCCGCAACGGCCACAGCACCTCCACGGTTAAAACCACCGCCGGGCCGATCGAGCTGGCGAGACCCAAACTGAGGGCCACCGAGGAGCCGTTCGTCTCTCGGCTGTTCGGCAAAGGAGTTACCCGGACCAACGCCCAGGAATCGCTGGTGATTGCCGAATATGTTCGGGGTCTGTCCACCAGAGACGTGGAAGCCACTCTTGCCGACGCCCTGGGAGATGAGGCAGCCTTGTCCCGCTCTACCGTCAGCCGGAGAGGAAAACCCATGAGATTGCATTAAGCCGTGCTCGAAGCGTCCCATAGCTGTTTGCGCTTCGGTAGACGCTGGGTAGACAGACAGGAGGCCCTCGGAACTGCCATGAGGGCCTCATTTGTGCCTGAAAAATCGTTGCGAGGATAGGATTTGAACCTATGACCTTCGGGTTATGAGCCCGACGAGCTACCAGACTGCTCCACCTCGCGGAGCTAGGTTAACACAGCCTGAACGCTCGGAAGGCTGGCCCCAGCGGCGGCGCCCCGTTGGCTCCGACCGAACCTGCGGCCCAACAGACCGCTAGGCCCCCGGCGTCTCCAATGCTCTTCGCAGGGCTTCTTTGGCCTCCTGAAGTTCCCGGCCGTAGGTGGCCCAATCCCCGGCACGGGCGGCCTGCTCCGAAGCATTGAGGCTCTCGGCAGCCTCTTGCAGCAACTGGTCCTTGGTCAACGAAGCCCCCGGCGCAACCGGCACGGGGTCAGGAACGGCACCCGGGACCGGGACCGGGACCGGAACTGGAACTGGAACTGGAGCGCCGTCCGGTGCGCTCGGTACTACCGCCGGGCCCCGGCGCAGGAGCCCATCCAACGCCTGATCGAACGTCGGCGCCATCTGGACATGGTCCGAGCTTGCCAGAATCACGTACTTTAGCTCAGGAATTGCCTCCTGGTTCGCCTGCAGAAACAGCGGCTGCGAGTAAAGCAGCGAGTTACCCACCGGCATTACCAGCAGGTTGCCCAGGATGACGTTAGATCCGGCGTCGTCCAGCAAGGTTATGGTGCGGGAGATCTCCTCGTTGGCGTTTATGCGGGAATGGATCTGGCCCACGCCGAAGATCTGGTTGCCCGTGGGGAAGCGCAGGTCTACCAGCTTGCCGAAGTCGTCTGGGTCAGACTTGGCCACCATCAGTGAGATCATGTTTGCCTTGTTGCGCGGGTTCATCGGTAGGATCAGCACGTACTCGTCCTTGTCTGATCCCGGCAAGCGCATGAACACGTAGTAGGGCTCCAATTCGGCGTTGCCGGCAACTCTCGTCCGCTCCGGGTTGTCCGGGATCACCCATTCGTCCTCCCGCTGGTAGAAGTCGGTCGGCCGGGTCATGTGGTAGCGCAAGTACATGAACGACTGGATCCTGAACAGATCTTCCGGATAACGCACATGGGCGAGCAGGGCGGCGGGCATTGCCGACTTGTCCTCGAACAACGACGGGAAGGCCTTGCGCCATGCCTGGATCAGCGGGTCATCCTCGTCCCAGACATAGAACTTCATGGTGCCGTCGTATGCGTCGACAGTAATCTTTACCGAGTTGCGGATGTAGTTGTTGCGCCCAAAGATGCTCGGTGCCCCCTCCTGCGGACCCCTCCTCATTACGGTACGGGTCTGGAAATCGAGCGACTGGGAGTAGGGGTACATCGGCGAGGCGGTGTAGGCGTCGAGCATCCACACGATCCGGCCTTCGGCGATCACTGCGTAGGGATCACCGTCGAACTCCAGGAAGGGGGCCGCCTTGGCCGCCCGCTGGCGGATCTGGCGGTTGTAGATGATCTCCGACTCGGAGTCGATCAGACCGCTGATGGCCAGATTGACGTCCCGGAAGTTCCATGCGAATGCCAGGCGGCGCAGCAAACCCCCTACCGGTACACCCGCTTCCCCCGAATAGGTAATGGTCTTGTTCTCCCCCAACGCGGTGTAGTCCAACTCGGGTTCATCTGTCTTAACGATCGAGTACTGGCTTGGACCCTCGCCGAAATAGATGCCGGGCTGGTCGATCTTGAGCGCTTCGCTGGCGGTCTGAGGTGGGATGTCTTGCAGCAGCAGTTGCGGCCTGCCCTCAGCCCCGGCCGATTCGTTGGTGGGGCTGGCCACCGCGCCGTAACCGTGGGTGAAAACCAGGTGGTCGTTTTGCCACGTGTTGCTTTCCAGCCCCCCGGTGTCCAGCTCCCTCAATGAGAGCATGATCTGGCGCAGCTGCCCGTCGATGTTGTAGCGGTCCACGTCAACATCTTGGAACTGGTAGTAACTGCGGATCTCTTGGAGTTGCCGGTAAGCGGTCTTGAGTGTCTCCGGATCCCACAGCCGGACGTTGTCCAGCGCAGTCTGGCTGGCTGCGACGCTCTGGGCGCTCAGCCCGGGCTCGATCGGGAACTCGGTGACCTCCATCCCCTCCAGCCCGAAGGCCGCCCTGGTGTTATCGATGTTGCGCTGGATGAACGGGCGCTCACGCTGCAACTCGGCCGGCTCCACCTGGAAGCGCTGCACGATGAACGGGAAGACGCCCGCTGCCAGCACTGAGGTGAGCAGCCACAGACCCACTGCCACCGTCGGCAGCGTCCAGCCCCGGAAACGGATGTTGACCAGGAACAAAATCGCACTGATTATCGAGATCGCTACCAGGAGCTTGAGCGCCGGAAGCTCGGCGTTGATGTCGGTGTAGGAGGCCCCCTGAACCGTTCCCCGGGGAGAGTAGACCAGTTCGAACTGGTTCAGCCGATAACCCCAGGCCCTCAACAGGGCCATCAGGCCGATCAAGACGGACAGGTGCACCTTGACCTGCGTTGATACTCGGTCAACCGTTGCCTGCGGCCGGATCGACCCGATGAGGTAATACGTGGCCACGACCATCATCGTCACCACCACCAGCGCCGAGAACAGCCAGCTGTAGATAACCTGGTACATCGGCAGCTGGAAGACGAAAAAGCTGATGTCACGGCCGAAAATTGGGTCCACTTCGTCGAACGGGACCGCGTTGGTAGCCAGGATCAAGCGATCCCAAAGGGGCCCCATGCGCAATGAGAACAACACTCCGAGGAAGGCGCTAACGCCCAATGGGATCCATCGAGACAGCGGGATGAAAGCTTCCCGAAGGCGCTCCAGTGGGTCCTGCGAGTCTCGCGCCGCCCGGTAGGCAGACATCCCACGGCCCACCACGAGCAGGTTAGCTGCCGAAAGCACGAAGAAAATAACGAAAAATACCGCAATAAGCGCCCCCTGCGAGCGAAGGATCTTCCAGAACACGTCGCCGAATCCCACCTCGCGGAACCACAACAGGTCGATATAGACCGCGGCGAGGGTGGAAATGCTGATGATGCCGAAGAAAAGTACGACCATCAGCGCCAGGCGCAGGCGCCGGCCGCTTGAATTGGAGGGAATCCTGGTGACCACTTAGCTCAAAGCTTAATCGGTGGCGGTACTCAGTGTGCACGTGCACCCGCCATGGGCGGGCGGGGTGAGATGCCCGCTGGGAAACGCCGCCCGCAGCGGTAGGGCGCCGGCAGCGACGTTCTTGCGGCAAACCTCGCTGGGGCATTCGCCCCCCTCGCCGGAAGGTACCCAGAGCTTGCGGGCGTTGGTCCGTGCGCTCCAGGCGTCGACCAGGCCTTGGTTGAAGGCCGCGTACACCATGCCCTCCCCGAGCATCTCCGTACGTACGCCCTTCCAGACCCGGAAGACATCGCTTGCCCGCTCGGCGATACCGGAGGCGCTCTCCTGGGCGTCGATCCCTGCCTGGATCGCCTTGGAGACCTCCGAGCGCAGGGGATTGACCACTTGCCGGGCCACCAGATTGCTTACCGCCTTGCTTGAATCGGAAGCGGAAGCGGCTCCTCCGGCCTCCCGGCCATGAGCGAAGGCGGCACTGAGATTGTCGCTCAACCCAATTTGGAACCGTCCAAACTGTTCGGGCAGCGGAGCCAGATGCTCTTCAAGCACCCCTTTGCCACGCTGGGTCCGCACCCGGTCCAGCAAGTCGTTATGGTCCTCTTGGAGCAGCCGCTTAAGCCGCCGGGCGGTCTGCAGCGGCAACTCGTCCAGGGCTTCCCGGCGACGCTCAAGCATCGATCTGCCGGCTTCCACTGGAGTAGTTGGTGTTGGAGTTAGGGTTGGTGTTGCTGTTGGCGGATTATCCGAGGTCTTCTCGCTCTCCCGGCTGCGCCGGATCTCTTCCAGCAGTTCGCTCAACGAGGAGTTGACTCCTGCGAGCGCCGGGGACTCTCGTGGACTGAGCTGAACAGCGGCCTGTTGTCCCGGACCTTGTGCTTCCTTGGCCCTGGCCGGCACCGAAGCGCCATAAGAGGCATCCGGTGGGGCGGCCGCCTCGTCCAGGTCATTAGAGGGGGCAACGTCCGGAGGGGCGGCCGTTTCGTCCGCTGCGGCCTGATGGGAGGGATTTTTGGGGAGGGCCATTTTGACCGCGGCGTCCTGAGAGCCGGCCGCTGGGGCAGAAGCTTTGCTGGCGACTGCATCGTTGCTGGTTGGCCCTTCGGTCACCGACTGCTGTGGCACCTCCAGTTTGGTGACCGCGGCCGCTCCGGTTGCATTCTCGGCCGCGGCTCTATCGGTCGCCATACGGCGATTCGCCGCTGCCTGCTCGGCGGCTGCTGCTTCCGCAGCAGCCGTTCTGTTGAACGCAGCTGTTTCGGCAGCATCACGAGCGCCGGAAGCCCGGGCCTGCGCTCCCGTCCGGCCGATGGCGGGTTCGCCTGGCCGGCTCGCTCGATCCTGCCCCGTCCTCTCCCGCCGAAGCGGCCCACCCGGCCTCTGCCGCGCAGCCGGCTCGACCGGGCGCTCCCTCGCTACGGGCTCGACTTGGCTCTGCCGCGCAACCGGCTCGACCGGGCGCTCCCTCGCTACTGGCTCGACTTGGCTCTGCCGCGCAACCAGCTCGACCGGGCGCTCCCTCGCTGCTGGCTCGACCGGGCGCTCACGCTCCGAAACCTGTTGCTCGGAAACCTGCCGCTCCGCCGGCGCAGCCGGGCGGGTGCCGGCCGAGCGCTCCATCCCCCTGCGCTCGGCAATCTGGCGTTCGCGAAGCATTTGCGGATCGACACTGCCCGACCGGGCTCGACCTCCCGGGCGACCGCCCGGGGACTCGACCGGCACCCTCAGTCGAGCAACTGTCTCGGCCAGACGCCGTCCGATGTCCTCCATCTGGCCGGCGATCATCCCCCTGGCCTCCCGGATATTGTCGAGTTCTTCCTCGGCAGCACGCCGTCCGGCATCGATTTCACCGAAAGTTCGATCTGCTGACATGCGGGCGTCAGCAACTATTTCAGCAGCGTCCCGAATGGCCCGCTCGTGCATCTCGTCGGCCACCTGCTCGGCGGCCATCAGGATCCTTTCGGTTTCCTGAGCCACCAGCCGGTATCCGGCACCCCGGTCGTCGGGCGGCACGGCAGCCGCCTGATCGGATTGCTCGTGAGCGGCTCGCAACTGCGCCCGAGTATCACTGAGTTCGCGCTTCAACTCTTCGAGTTCGCCCCTGACCTGGTCGTAGCCGTCCCGGGCGGCCCTGAGTTCGGAGGCGGTTTGCTGCCACCGGGCACGAAGTTCGTTCACCTCGCCGGCGACCTCCCTCTTGAACGCCTCGACCTCATCCCGGGCGTAGCCCCTGAGGGAAACGAGGAACTCACGATTGAGAATTTCATCGGGTTCCATAACGGACAAAGCCTAATCGCCGCTCAGGCGAAGTTGCCGGATCCCCGGCCACCGAATGGGCTCAAACAATCGGTGCCAAAAGCTCGTCGACTATACCGAAGAGCTCGTCGATTATTCGCTGCAGCTCCCTGGGCAGGGCCTCGAGCAAGGGCGTCGGGCCGGGCGAGGGCACCGGTAGGACAGGCTGAGCATTGCCCGGTTCAGCGGGCTCCGGGCCGGGCGGCTGAGCGGGGCCGTTTGCCGGCTGACTCGGACGGGTGGGCCGGGAGGAGCCAGGGGTCAGCGCAGCGGACCCCGGCAGCGGCACCAGATTGATCTCCTCTTGGAGCCGGGCGACGAATCGGGGCTCGTCGACCTCGAACTGCTGCACCAAAAGCCCCCAGGTGGCCCCGATCACGTAAAGGGCAAGCGCGTGAGAAAACGCCGTGGCCAGTTCCGGCGGCGCCTGCTTCCTCCACTCCAGGGCGAATGATGCAGCGACGATCTTTTCCGCAGGGGCCGACCGGGAAAACGGCTCAAGCGCCGCGGCGGATACGCCAAGCCCGCCCAAGCGCTCCACCAGGTAGTTTGGTGTGGTGCCGCCCAGTTGCGTGGAAAGGCCTCGCACCAGGTTGGCGATTGTCGCATCGAGTTCGAGCGCAGGACCCAGCAACTCCCTGTCCCACCGGTCGGCACCGTTGAACTGCAGTGGTTTGGCTTGGTCCAGTACCCCGTCGCCCACCACTGATATCTGCCAGTACCGGGGAATCGGCACGTCGAGCGTACCGCTGCGTACGCTCAATCCAAGCGCCTCATAGGCCCCGATTCGGGGCGCCGATCCCGAATCGTCGAAGCGAACCGCCCCCTGTTCGAACGATGCCCTGACGCCGGCCATCCGGACCCGCAGGGAAGCCCGCGAACGGGCGAGAAGGCTGCCGCCCGACAACTCGACCATCCCGTTTGACCGCATCTCCAGCGATCCCCCAACCAAGCGCAGGCTTCGCCCTCCGGTCAGAATTACATCCACCGCACCGGTTCCGTCAACAATGATCGTGTCGCCGGCCAGCAGGGAGATCTGTCGCTCCAGCGGCCGGGAATTGCCCTCGCGCTCGACCCTCGCAGGGCCCTCCACCAGGGTTGCCTTCCCGACCGGTTCGGGGGCCGGCTCCTGATCTGCGCCCGCGCACGCCGTAGCCACCGCCATCGCGAGTACAAGCAGCAGCGTGGTCCGGCGCGAGGGCCCCATAGCTAAGTCTGGTCCACCAGCAACGTGTGCCGGGGCGATGGCCTTGACTGAGGTGCGGGCGAACCAAGCGTCCGGGCCGTTGCTTCGGGGAAGCTTCGAGGTTCGGCTGAGGATACCGGTGGCATCGGCGGCGGCCGGCCGGGAAGCGGCCGCCGTCCGATAACAACAGCGCGTCGCCAGTTCCCGTTGCAAAAAGTCACGGCGCCGCCGGGAAGACCAGGGTGAAACGGGAGCCTTCGGCCGGTGTGCTACTGACCTCCAGCCGCCCGCCATGCCCCTCGACTATCCGGCGAACATACGCCAGCCCGAGGCCGAGCCCGCCATAGGCGCGGGTCTCCGACCCGTCGGCCTGCACGAAGTTCTGACCGATCTTGTGCAACTGTTCTTCGCCGATACCGATGCCCTCGTCCGTCACCGATATTTGTACAGTTCCCGGCTTCTTGCCGTGGCTGTGGTGGTCCGCGGCCAGCGTGACCTTCCCGCCCTCCGGGCTGAACTTCACCGCGTTGTCCACCAACTCGCCGATCGCCAACCCGACCAACCGCTTGTCCGCACGCACCTCGGGCAACTCTGCGAAGCCGTGCCGCTCGAAATCATGCCGGGGCGCCGCCTGGGTCCACTTCTCTACCAGGTCGGCGGTTAGCTGGTCGAAATCGACCTTGACCTTGTTGGGCGAAAGACGGCCTGCTTCCATGGCGGAAAAGTCGACCAGCATCTCCACGATGCGCTCCAGCCGTTCCGCCGACGCCAAAATTCCCTCCAGGAAGGTTACTGCCTGAGCCCGGGGCACCTCCTTGCGGCGCATAAGATCGGCGTAGCCCTTGATGGGGGTGATGGGCGTTCGCAACTCGTGCGAGATGTTGGCCAAAAACTCGGTTTTCATCTTCTCGATTTGCACTTCCCGGGTCAGATCACGCACCACGGCCACTGCGCCTAGCACCTCGCCCGACTCGTCTGCCACCGGGGCCGAGGTGACCACCACCGGCCGGCTGCCTTCGGAATCTGCGACGATGCCACTCACCGATCCCTCCCGCAGGTCGTAGATGGAGGGGAATATCGGCGCCCCGCCTGCGTCCTTCAGCCTGAGGACCTGGTCTATGCGCTGGCCCAGAGCGTCGCTCTGCTTGACCTCCAGGATGCGCTCAGCCTCCCGGTTAAAGGCCAAGATCTCCCCCTGATTGCCAACCGCCAGCATGCCTTCGGTCATCGATTGCAAGATGGTCTCAAGCTGCCGGCGTAGCCGCATCTGCTCCTCGGCCGTGTTGGTCAGGTCCTTAGCAAGAGCATCGAGCGACAAGGTCATCTGGTCGAAGGTCTCGCCCAGCACGCCCACCTCGTCGTAGGTCTTGGGGGAAACTCGAATCGACAGGTCCCCCTGCCGGACCTTCTCTGCGGCGTCGGTCAGGTCGCGGATGGGCTGGGTGATCCGGGAGCCGAACAGCAAGGAAAGTCCGATCCCCATCACAGTGGCCCAAAGCGCGATAAAAAACAGCGGCGTCGCCAGGTTGCGCTGGGCTATGCCCACCACGTCCGATGGGCTGCTGAAAACCAGCGCTCCCACCACCTCTCCCTCGGCCTTCTCCAGCGGCACGTAGGAACTGAAGTACTGCGCACCCCGGATCTCGGTTTCCAGGGCCAGCCGGACACCTGAGCCGAACAAGGCGTTGAGCTGGCTCTGCCGGCTGGGAAACACCGCATCGAAGTCCGGTGCGGTCCCGCCTATCACCCGGTTGCGATCGATGAGGAACACCTCGCCGGCGGCCGGTTTCAGCGGCGTTAGGAACTCAGCGTCAAGCAGTCTGCCGACTATCATCACCCCGATCTGCGTCCCGCCCTCCACCGCGGTCACCGGAACCGCGCCGATTGCCGCCAGTCGCCCCGGGCTGAGGGCGTCCACCGCCCCCGATCCTTGCTGCAGGGTGTGCGCGTCCTGCACCACCCGGCTGCCGACCAGCGCAACCGCATCGGCGACTTCAAGCGTGGTGGTCCCCCCCGGTCCAGTGGCCGATATCGCCAAAAGAGCACCTTCGGCGTTGAGGCAGGCCATGAAATCGGCCGTGTCGAAGGTACCTCCCGAGTTCTGAATGCTGGCAAGCAATGGCGGGAGCAGGTCTGCGCGGGTACTGAACGTTTCCCGGAAGCTGGTCAGCCGGGCGATGCGCTGTGCCTGGGCAACCACGTCTTTGGTCTGTGCATCTACCAAGCGCTGCTGGACCTCACCCTCCCGCCGGGCCCGGAGCAGCGACTCCTCGGTGATACTGGCGGTGAAAATCTGCGTCAATGATCCGGAGATTGCTACGACAACCACCAGCATAAGACCGATGAACACCGCCACCACCCGTGCCTGGATGGAAGTGCGCACCACCTGTCCCAGCCAGGCGAGCACCGCTAGCCCCCCGGCCAAGCGCAGGCCGTGCGCCACCAACCACAGGGTTCCTGGAGCGTCGTTGCTGATCGAATCCACTGCGGTGAACATGACCTCGGAGGCGGCGAACAGGGTCAGCGCAAGGATGAGCCGGCGCACTGCCGGGACCACCGGGCTCTTGGCGGGAGTCGGTCCTTCCGCCCCGAGCCGGCCGCCCTCGACGGCCACCGGAGCGGGCTCCGGTTCGGGCGGCTTACCCCGGACCAGCGGCTGGAGGCCCGCGACGATCATCACGTAGGCAGTTAAGCGGAATACCGTGAGCCCGGCGCCTTGCTCGGACGCCAGGATCTGCGAGCCGTGAAGGCCTTCTCCTATCGCAAGCAGCAGCCAGCCCGCGCCAAAGAAGAACCGGCGGGCCGCGCCCTGCGGAACGAACTTCGGGCGATAGATCGTTACCCAAGTACCCCCGAACGCTGCCACCGTGACCAGAAAGGTCGCTGCGAAGTGAAAAGGGGCAGGTAGTAGGTCCATACTCCTCAATCTACGCTTCGGAATAAGCGCTTTGTATCTAATCGGCACAAAGCGGCTATTTGTTAAGGGCGCTCCGCAAGCCTTCGCAACTCGGCTATTGCCTGTTTCAAGCTGGACACCCCGATCACCACCATAGCCTCGGGCGCCGCCTCCCGGGCCCTTGCTGCTTCCTTACTTGCAACCAGGAAGACTTCTGCACCGATGCGCTGTGCCGCCCGTACCTTAAGCTCCACCGCTCCCACCTCGCCCACCACGCCGTCTTGGCCGGGAAGGTTGTCGATCGTTCCGGTACCGGCAATGGTTGCGCCGGCGGTGAGGTCCTCGGGAATCAGCTGATCGTAGATCGACAGGGCGAACATCAAACCTGCCGACGGTCCGCCGATCTCCTCGGCAGAAATATCGACTTCAATCGGTGCCCGGTGGCTCTGGCTGACCGATAGGCCGAGCGCCGCTTCCTGCGAACCCGCCACCGTCCGGGTACGGACCGACCGCTGCCTCCCCTCCCGCCGCAGGCGCAAAGAGACCTCCCGGTCCGGGCGGAGTTGTCTCAGGATCTGCTCCAATTGCTCGACAGTGGCCACCGGAGCAGACGCCAGTTCAAAAATGATGTCTCCCGGCTTTATCCGCCGGGCCGCCGGGGCCTTTTGGTCCACCTCCTTGACGAACACCCCATCCGGTTCGTAAGACATGCCCAGTTCGCTGAGCGCGGCCACGGTTGCCGCCGACTCGCTCTGCGCCATCTGGGCAGCCTGGACCTCTACAGTTGCACCCTCCGAGCGGTCCGATGGATAGACTGCCTCCCGGGGCAGGACCTGCTTGAACGGGTCCACCAATCCTTGCAGGATCTCCACGGTCGTGCTCCCCTCCGGTTCCCGCACCTGAGCCGTTGTCAGGTGGATCGCGCCCTCCGACGGATAGGTGCGGGCGACAATCTCAGTCAGGCTCGCCACGTCGGGGGCAGGCCCGGGCTCGAGGATCAGCAGGGGCAAACGGATCAGAAAGGCGGCCACCACCACCGGCGCCAGGAACACAGCCAGCAACAGCAGAGCGAGAAGCTTACGGCGCATCGGCAGCGGCATCACGAATCCCTGGAGGGCGGCGCGGTTGGACGGTTCAGCGAATGCACGGCCCGGTATCAACCGGAGCCGTGCGCGCCCGGGCAGCGGCCAAGTTGGAGGCCACCTCTGCCGAGGTAAGCGCATAGGCGACGTCACCGTTGACCAGTGAGGAGGCGAAGATCACACCGATAACCTGCCCGTTCGACTGGACGAAGGGTCCGCCCGAGTTGCCCGAGCGCACCTGGGCTTCCAGCTGGTATACATCCCGGCTGACCAGTTGCCGGCTGTAGATGTCCCGGCCCACCGCACTGTCAAACTTGCCCCTCACCGCTCCAGGCTGGGCGTTGAACGGCCCTCCCTGCGGATAGCCCAAGACGGTTCCTTGCGCACCGCGCGCCACGTCGGTGGTGAGAAGCGGTAACGGCGTGCCCGCCAAGCCCTCCGCCCGCAGGATCGCCAAGTCCAGCTTGGGGTCGAATAACACCACGGTTGCCCGGGCGCTGCGCCCGCGCCGATCTTGGGCAATCGGGCGCTCCACTCCGGCCACCACGTGGGCGTTGGTGATCACCAAATCTTCGGCAGCCAAAAAGCCCGAGCCGGTGGTCAGCCGGTTGCAGCCGAGCGAGCTGATCTTGAGCACGCTGTCGCCCGCGGCCGCGATGGCCGCCTGCACCTCCGGGCCACCGGGCACCGGCACCCTGGGTCCCGGGCTGGGCTCCAACTCGGCGAATACCGGAGGGAATCCCGAGGGCAGGAAGGTCCGCTGGATCTGCGAGAAAACCGAGGGGGCGGGCGGCAGACGCTCGGTCAGTTCCCGCATAATGCGCGACTGCTGGAAGGCAACCGTCACCTCCCCCAGACCGACCTGGGCGAGCATCCCGCCGATCAGCCAGACCGTCAGCAGGGTGGCTATCACCGCCACCCCCAGCCCGCCAACCGAGTTGGCCGTGCGCAGCGGTGGCAATTGGAGCACGCCCCAGGTGGTCTTGGCGCCGACGTACCGCCCGATGGTACCCAGCAACGACGCCGTCCCGAACAGGGTCAGCGTCACCACCACAATCTTGGCCGCCGGGTTGCTCACCAAATCGCCGGCCAGCGGGCCGAGCTGAGCACCGGCGAACAGTCCTATGCCGAACCCCACGTACGAGAACAGTTGCACCGCTGCCCCTTGGAGCAGCCCGTGGACGGCCGATCCCACCACCAGGGCAAGGATAACCAGATCAACCCAGTTAAGGTTCTCCAAAGCGTTCAAATTCTCACGAGGTGGAGTCGGCGAACAGTTCTTTTAGCATGGGAAGCGTCTGCAGACACTTGCCGGCGCCGTACACCACGCACTCCAGCGGCCGCTGGGTCAACAGGACCGGCACATCGCATTCCTCGGCGATGCGCATGTCCAACCCGCGCAGCATCCCGCCCCCTCCGGTCAGGGCTATTCCCCGAGTCAAGATGTCCTGCCCCAACTCCGGCGGAGTCATGCCCAGCGCCAGGACTACGGCGCCCACCATCTGGGCGATAGGCTCCCGGATGGCCTCCCGGACCTCCTCAGAGGTTACTTGAACAACCTTGGGCAAGCCGGTTCCCAGATCCCGGCCCTTGATTTCGGCCTTCTCCTCTTCGGCAAGCGGGAAGGCGGATCCCACGGCGATCTTGATCGTTTCAGCCGTTCGCTCGCTCACAACCATCGAATACTCGTCACGGATGTAGCGGGCTATGGCATCGTCGATATCGAAGCCGCCGACCTTGATCGACTTGTTGACCACCATTCCACCCATCGACAGCACGCCCACCTCACTGGTGCCCCCGCCGATATCGACGATCAAGTTCCCGGTAGGCTCCTGTATCGGTAGCCCGGCGCCGATTGCCGCCGCCAGCGGTTCCTCGATCAGGTAAACCGAGCGAGCCCCTGCCCCCATAGCAGCATCCTGGAGCGCCCGTCGCTCCACGCCGGTTATCCCCGACGGAACGCAGATCAAAACTCGAACCCGCCCGGTGCGTTTGCGCACGCCGGCCTTCTCCATCAACATGCGAATGTAGCGTCGAGTCATTTCGAAATCGCTGATTGCCCCCCGGCGCAAGGGGCGTTCGGCCACCACGTAGCCCGGAGTGCGCCCGATCATCCGGTACGCCTCCTTCCCCATGGCCAAGACTTGGCCGTTCTCCCGGTTCAAGGCGACTACGGTGGGTTCGTTGAGTATCAACCCCCGGTCGCTCGCATAGATCAGGGTGTTGGCGGTACCGAGGTCTATTGCGAGGTCACGGCCCATCAGTTGCCGTGTCCCTTGTCCTCCCTTTCCGGCGAAAGAGCCTTGATGGCTCGCTGGAAGGTGTCCACAGTCCTGGACGGGTCTGAGTTGTAGCGTACTCGCAGGCTCAGGTAGCCGATGATGGTCGCCGCCATAACGAACGCGAAGATTAAGTAGGCCATTGTTCGCTCAATCGAAATCTCCTCGGCTAACGGGGGCTCGGGCGCGCGGCGGGAACGCCGGACACAGCAAGGTTAACAGTCTTCGGAAGCGATGGGATCCACGGCTACAACCCCCGCCGGGTCGACTGAATGCCGCGACGGGGTGCTTAGATCTGCGGTGCGCTCAGTTCTCGATCTGCCCGCTACTGAGCGACCGGTAGGGGCCCTTTGTAAAAGATGATTAGTTGCGTGCGGCCAAAAGCACTGCGAAAAGCAAGCCAAGCACGATGAGAATCACAAAGTTGATCGGGTTGGTCAGACCTTCCATTGTTCCCCCTTAGGAGGTGCACGGGTAATTCGAACGCCCGAATTCTACATGATCGACCTCCGGCGCTTCCAGTGGACAACCCCGTGCGGGCGGGATGGGAAGATAGGTGCATGGAGGGGATCGACACCGGCGAAGTGGTACGGCGACTTCTGGACATTCCGGTGGTCCGGGAGTTGAGCAACCTGCTGCACAATGCCACCAGACCGGTGGACTGGGGTCTGGCCGGACAGGTCTGCCGGGCGGTGGCGGGTGCCGGAACTTCCTCCGCCAAGGTCGGGCGGCGCGATCAGGACGAGCTTGAGACCGCCTGCCGGATCGCCGAGTTGGCGGTTCTCGGGCAGTCTGGTTTGGGACCGGTACGGGGCGTCTCGCAAGTTCGCGTGGTCAACCGGACCGAGTGGGCCGAGCAGACCCTGCTGGCAGTGAAGCCGATGGTGGAACGCCTGGCCGGCCGCCTTGCCAGTTCTGCGCTGCCCGAACAGGAACTTTCGCCGGTACGCCCGGTACTGGACTCGGTGGCTCCGCTGGTGATGGGGGCCCAATTCGGGATGACCTTCGGATTCCTGGCGCATCGGGCCCTGGGAGTTTGGGACTTCGGATTGCCTCGGGACCCCACCAAGGGGGCGGGGCGGCTGTTATTCAACTTCCCGAACATAGTTCAGCTTGAGCAGGAACTCCAGGTTGATGCCAAGCAGTTCCGGATGTGGCTGGTCCTGCACGAGGTTACCCATGAGCTGCTCTTCCAGGCCGTTGACTGGGCAGGACCTTATTTCAACGGGCTGATCGAGTCTTACATTGACTCTGCCCGCATCGACCCAACGGAGCTGGCAAGCAAGTTCGGGTCACTGACCGATCCTCAGGCGCTGGCCTCAACACTTCAGCGACCCGAGGATCTGCTACCCATGCTGCGCAACGGTGCCCAGGAAACGGTTGCCGAGAAGATCGAGTGCTTTCTCAGCCTGACCGAGGGATACAGTTCGTGGATCCAGCGCCGGGGCGGGATGAGCCTGATCGACACCTTCGAGCAGATCCGGGAGGGCATGAGCCGGCGTAGCGCCGAGCGATCATCGCCCGAGCGCATGCTGGAGAAGCTGTTCGGATTGGATCTGAGCAACCGGAACCGCCGCTTGGGCGAAAAGTTCGTCGGGACTGTCGCCGGCGCCGCGCTGTTCGAGGTCTTGTGGCGCAAGCCGGAAAACTTGCCTTCGATTGAGGAACTGAGCCGGCCCGAACTATGGATAAGCCGGGTGGAAGTAGCCTGAGTCCTTAAGCGAAGGTCAGCGTACTTCTCTCGCCATCGCGCTCGGCTGAACCGATCAGCGGTCCGCTGGGCATGGTGGCACCCTTTCGAGGCTCCAGCGTCACCGCCAGGGTATCGGAGTCCCCCACCGCAGCCTTGAGGTTGACAACCACCAGCCCGGATTGATCTGGCACAAAATCGGCGACGTTTTGCGGCGCCTCGTTGTCGTGGATAAGCCACAGCGTGTAGACCGAGCTCTTGGGAACATCCAGTCCGGTCATTAACACCGCCACCTCAGCAGTTCTGTCCGAGATGACCACGTTTCCACCCACCTGCTCATAAGAACCCGTTGGCTTCAAAGGCAGGACAACTGCACGGCCGGAACCGGCCACCGAGAGCGCCTTGCGCTGGGCGGCCAACAACTGGCGCTGTTCTTCGATCTCGCCGGATTGCAGGTTGTACTGACGGGCAGTGAAACCACCGAACGCGAACACTGCCGCAGTGGCAAGGGCGGCGGCAACCCGCATACCCGGCCGGCGTCGCGCTAGCTCGACGACATTGTCAGAGGTCCGGCCGGCGGTCAGCTGGGAGGATTGCGCCGCCTGGCGCATAACCCGGTCTTTGAGATCAACCGGCGGCGCCAGTGGCGGCGCCCACATGCCCAGCGAACCCGCCGTGCCCTCAAAGCTTGCCTGCAACTCCGAACAATCCCGGCAAACCTTCAAGTGAGCAATCAGCTCCCTTTCTTCGTCCGAAGGTAACGAGGCAAGTGCCAGCAGGGGAATCAGGCCCCGCAAATCGTCATGAGTCATGCCTGCCCCCCCTCGGTAGATGCAAGGATCGCCCGCATCCGGATCATCCCGTCGCGCATCCGGGTCTTGGCGGTGCCCAGCGGGATACCCAAGCGGGCAGCCACGTCACTGTAGGTGAGCCCGTGCAGATAGGCGAGTTCCAACGCCTCCCTTTGCACATCGGAAAGCTGGCGCAAGGCCGCCCGCACCCGGTCACGGCGCATGGAAAGCCACGCCGCTTCCACAACCTCGCTGTCCGAGATGTACGGCATGTCCGGAGCAGCCTGTTGCTCGCGCCGGTGCACCGATGCCTCCCGCCTGATCGCATCTACCGCCTTATGGTGGACGATGCCCAGCAGGAAGGCCTCCGCGCTACCCCGGCGGGAATCAAAGCTCCCGGGCCGCTGCCATATAGATAAGAACGCCTCCTGCACGACATCCTCCGCCAGTGTTTTGTTGTTGCAAATCCTCCACGCCAAGCCGAACGCCGCACTGGCGTATCGATCATAAAAGGTGCCCAAGCACCGCTGGTCCCCGGAGGCAATTCCGCCGATCAGCTGTTCGTCGCTGAGCGGCTCGTCAACCGGCGAGAGCCTGGATGGTCTTCCTCTCATGGCTCTATTCGTTCCCTACGGCTCGACGGATTGGAGCGGCTGAAACTCGGGAGGACACAACTTACCCAGGCAGATGCAATCCTACCGATCCCTAGCTTTAGAATACTCATGAATTCTGATCCAGGTGGCAGGACTTCTCAAAGGAGGCAGGGGATGAGCTTGAGTTTCGCCCAAAAGTTTACCCGTACATTCGGGGCAGTTTACATCTTGGTCGGCGTCATCGGCTTCATCGGTGAACTCGGTGGGTCGTCAAACATGACCGGGAACGCGCTTCTCGGCATCTTCGGCGTCAACTTGCTTCATAATGTGGTGCATCTGGCCGTAGGCGCACTGTTCCTGCTGGGGTCGACCTCTCCGGACAACGCACTTAAGACGGCAACCGGCATCGGTGTGGTCTACCTGCTGGTCGGGGTCGTGGGCCTTTTGGGCATCGACGTCATCAACGACTTGCTGTTCATCAACACCGCAGACAACATTTTGCACCTGGCCACCGGCGCGCTGTCGCTGGCGGTGGGGACTGGAAAGCTGGCGCTGGCCTGATCAAAACGTTTCCACAGAATAAGGGGCCGCTGAACGGCCCCTTATTCGCGTTGAACGCCAGTTAAATCAGCTGGCCTGAGGTTCCCTTCGGCCATTTCCCAAATGATAGAGTTGATTATTGAGGGCACGGTCAGGTCCATGCGCCACGCAGTTCCCAGCAGTCCCTCCAGGTTAGTGCAGCTAGTAGAGGAAGCTCCGGAGGGAGGGCATTGCAAAATGGCCAGTGGCACAGTTAAGTGGTTCAGCGCAGAGAAGGGTTACGGCTTCATATCCCGCTCGGATGGGGACGATGTCTTCGTACATTTCAGCGCCATCGACGGTGAGGGCTACCGCAACCTCGAGGAAGGACAGGCCGTGGAGTTTGAGGTGACGCAGGGCCCCAAGGGTCTTCAAGCTTCCTCGGTACGTACGGTGGACAACGGTTGAATTTAGCCTCGACGGTTGCTTGGGAGGGTAGGATAGGAAACGCCGACCTCAAGATCGAGATCCCACCGTCCGGCCGCATCCATGCGGAATGGCGTACACCGGCCGGTCCGCGCAGCAAGGTTGTGGACTCGATCGAGCAACTGGAGCGCAGCGTGCTTTTTCAGTTGATAGTAGGAACCGAAGGTGGCAACAAGGTCTGCGAAGAAGTGGCCGACGCGGTCGCGCTCTCTCTTGCCAACCGGCGCCCGGTAGCTTCGCCCGAAGATCCACCAGCCGCTCAGCGCAAGCGGGCCCGTCCCGGGGGGCCACCCCGCAGACGAGGCGGCGCCGGCGGCGGCGGCAGGCCCAAGCGCCGGCGCTAAGATTCAGGACCGGTGGGCGGATGATCGCCCACCGGTTTTCTGCCTTTTCATTGGTAGTCAGCGGCGCGGTGCTCTTGCGAGCCCGTTTCCGCATTCCCCTTTCAAACCGTGCGTGCGGTTTTCCCGCACACGGCTTACCGATGGTCTTTCGAACATAGTTACGCAGCTCCTGGGTAGCGGATGGTTCCACGCAAACGATGAAGGCCTTGTTCCTTGAACCAGTCTTGCGTCCATTTGTCGACCGTGCCCGGTTTGAGGTTGCGCCCGCGCTTACG
>JBQTHR010000032.1:0-112858 GCA_052389675.1 Actinomycetota bacterium | reverse complement strand
GCGGCAGTAGGCCGCGGCGTCCAGCAGTTCTACGTTGGGATCATGTTTTCCTAGCATGCCCCATAGTCTGAAGAATCCGGACCGCAATCGCGAGCACCTACGGACGAATTATTCAACGGATTCCTAGGCGGCGCTGCCGGGCGCGGGCGAATGCGCTGGAGTCCTCGGAAGCGAACAGGGCGCTCGCCCCAACCTCTGCGGCCACGGCGAGCGCTTCGTCCACGCAATCGCCCCAGCGCACAACCAGACCGGCACCCGCCTGCTTTAGGGAGCGGTCAAGGTCCCGAAGCGAGGCGAGCAGGAAGGCGGTCCGGTTGGCTGATGGGTCCGCTGAGAAAATCTTTTCATCCAAAACGAACAGGGGGACGACTCTGCCCGCCCGGGCGGCGGCAGTGAGCGCCGGGTGGTCGTGCACCCTCAGGTCCCGGTTGAACAGCACTACCACGTTGCCCACACCCCATCGTATGTTCCGAACTCGGTTAACTTCGAGCCATGGCCGACCCAAAATTGTTGTCCATCGGCCCCGGCGCCGCAGGTGGCTACCGCCTGACCACCAGCCTGCTGCTCGAACGCCCCTTGGGGGAGGTGTTCGAATTCTTCTCCAACGCCCACAACCTGACGAGGATCACGCCCTCTTGGCTGGGTCTAAAAGTCGTGACCGCGGCCCCGGTGGACATGCATGACGGAACGCTTTTCGACTACCGCTTCCGGGTAAACGGAGTGCCCGGGCGCTGGAGGAGCATGATCTTGGAGTGGAACCCGCCCCATTCGTTCGTGGACCGGCAGGTGAGCGGCCCGTTCGCCCTTTGGGTCCACCGGCACACCTTCGAAAGCGCCGGCGGAGGCACTATTGCCGGAGACGACATTTCCTACCGGGTGCCCGGAGGTCCGCCGGTTCATGAGCTGGTGGTCCGGCGTAACCTCACCCGGTTGTTCGCCTACCGCCATGAGGCGATGCAGCGACTGTTCGGCTGACCGATTTCGCGACCGTACGGCTGTGTTCAACCGGCCGGGGAAGCCCCGGTCGACCTGCCCACCGGAACGGCCGGCGGATCGGTCAGAGCCGGTAGGCGCCGCCCAGGCGGCGATCGGTTGTGGGCCGCCAGCCCGCTATGCCGGCTTCAGCTGATGAAGGACCCGAGCCGGTTCAGCACCGCAACGATGTCGGCGGTACAGGGGTTGCCGATCATCGGCTTGATAAAGAACGGTAGCCGGTTGACCATCGTCTGAAGAAAACGAGCTGCGGTGGCGTCGGCACAGGTGTTGGCTATGAGCGCCTTGGCCTCCGAAGCGCACATGTTCTGGCCCAAAGCGCTGCGCAGCCCGGCATCCACCCTGGCAGCACCGGCCGCCTGCGCCGGGTTTTCGGCCAGAGCCTTGGCCGACTGCTCGAGCAGCCAGTGGATCTTGGCATCGTCCAAGCGCTGGTCGGCGGAGCAGGCCGGTACTGGCGGGGCAACTATCGGAGCCGGGACCGGGGGCGGAGCCACCACAACTTGGGCCGGGATCACCACTGGAGCCAAGACCACCGGCTTGGGCTGAACCACCGGAGGCGGTGCCGGCACGGGTGCAAGAACCGGAGCCGGCGGCGGAGGCTCAGGTGCAAGAACCGGCGTTACCTGGGCAATCTCGGGTTTAACCGCGCCGGGAAGCTCCGAGGCAGCAGCGATTACCATCGGCTTGCCTGAACTGAACGCTTTGATGCCCAGGCCGGCCGCGCTCCCGGTCATGGCGCCCAGGCATCCGATCAAAAAAATCGCAGCCAGAACAACGCCTGGCCGGAGGCTAAAGCTAAAAGGATCGATGGAGCGGCGGCTCTGGGGGCGGGACGCGAAGCGGTCAAGATCAGCGAGCATGGGGATCTCCTGTTGCGCTTTTAGGGGACGAACTTTCCCCCGTAAACGCCCGGAGCGCTCAGGCGGATACCCTGAGTGTTAAACAAGTCCCGCAGAGCAGGCCGCAGAGCAGGCCGCAGTGCCGGCGAATACCTGCGCAAGCCGGTCGCAGCCTGCCCGGCTTAACCTCACGGCTCGCCGACGGCTCTGGGCAGGACGGTAGAAATCACCTCAAGACCAGCTGAGCTGCCCAGGAACTGGGTGCGATAGAGGTCCTCATAGAGACCACCGCCGTTCAGGAGTTCCAAATGGGTCCCCCGCTCCACAATCTGCCCCCCGTCGACCACCAGGATCTGGTCGGCACCGGTAATCGTCGAGAGCCGGTGAGCGATCACCAGGCTCGATCGACCCTCCAGCATCTCGCCAAAAGCTCGCTGGATGAGTACCTCCGACTCGGAGTCCAGATGGGCGGTGGCCTCATCCAGGATGACCACTGCCGGATCCTTCAGCAGCAGGCGAGCGATCGCCAGCCGTTGCTTCTCGCCGCCTGAGAGCCGGTACCCCCGTTCTCCGACCATGGTGTCCAGGCCGTCGGGCAAACTGCGGATCAAGTCGAATATTTGTGCCGCTTTGGTGGCCTCCACGATCTGCTCCTCGGTGGCCCCCGGCCTGGCGTAAGCCAGATTGGCCCGAATGGTGTCATGGAACAGATGAACGTCTTGCGGAACACTGCCCACCGCTGCGGCAAGGCTGTGCAGTGTGAGGTTCTTGACGTCAATCCCGTCTATACCCACTGACCCCTCCACGGTGTCATACAGCCGGGACACCAGTGACGAGATGGTCGACTTTCCCGCTCCGGATGGGCCCACCAACGCCACCATCTGGCCCGGTTCGACAACGAACGAAGCGCCCTGGAGAATCCACGAGTCGTCCTGCTCAGCCGCCTCCGAATCGCTCCACCCTTCCTCAAGCGAGGGAATCGACACGGTTGGACCAGCGGGATAACGGAACCAGACATCGTTGAATTCCACCCTGCCCAACGGGTCGACCAGATCCACCGCCCCCAAGCGCTGCTGGATCGAGCTGGGAAAATCGAGGACTTCGAACACCCGGTTGAATGAGACCATGGCGGTCTTGATCTCGATCGGAATATTGCTGAGACCCGTGATCGGGCCGAAGATCCGGGTGAGGTAGAGCGAGAAGGCTACGATTGTGCCCAACTCCAACGTCCCCCGGATCACCATGCCGCCGCCCAGCCAGTAAACGAAGGCGGTCCCCAGCGCCGCGGCGACCGTAAAGCTCATGTAGAGCACCCGCCCGTACATCGCGGTCTTAATACCCATGTCGCGTACGTCGGCGGCCTTGCCGGAGAAGGTCTTGTGTTCGGCGGAATAGCTGCCGAAGAGCTTCACCAACAGCGCTCCGCCCACGTGGAAGCGCTCGGTCATCTGGCTGTTCATTGCCGCGTCGTACTCCATGCGCCGTTGCACCAGCCGCTGCATGACCTTGGCCACCTTCCGGGTGGGCAGCACGAACAACGGAACCACCACCAGTGATGCCAGGGTGAGCCGCCACTCCAGCTTGAACATCACCACCGCTGTGATGATCAGGTCGGCCACCACCGAAAGGGTGCCCGATGTGGTCTCGGTGACCGCCCGCTGGGCGCCCACCACGTCGCTGCTCAGCCGGCTCATCAGCGCCCCGGTCTTGGTACGGGTGAAAAAGGCGATGGGCAGCCGCTGAACATGATTGAACAATGCCACTCGCAGGTCGAAGATCAGCCCCTCGCCCACGAGCGAGGTGAGGTAGCGCATCCCCACTGCCACCAGTCCTTGGACCAGCGCCAGCCCGACTATCGCCAGCGCCAAGACGGCTAGCAGCCCGGTGTCCCGGTTGGGAAGGGCATCGTCGATGATCGCCTTTATGATCAGCGGGTTCAGCACTGCCAGCCCGGACATCAGCAGGATCACTGTCATTAGCGAAAGAATCCTGAGGCGGTAAGGTCGGGCAAAGCGGTAGATCCGTTTGATCAAGCCCCTTGGAAGCTTAACGTCGCTGGTATCGTCGCGCGGCTGCATCAGCCGCCAGATCTCGTGGGACATCCCTCCCATTATGAATCGTTGACCAGTGAACTATTTTCTCTCCCCGGCTCTGGGTAGACTTCAACGAAGCATCGTCGGCCGGAAGGGAGACAAATTGGAAGCGGAACCGCTGGAGCCCGACGCTGCCGAAGAGCGGCCGGTAGACCCCACCAAGCTGATGCGCATCGCCAGCTTGGTGCGAGAAGTCCTGGACGAAGCCCGGCGGGTTCCCCCTACCCCCGAAGCGGCGGCTGAGTTGGCGGCCCTTTACGTCAGGGTGAAAAAGCAGTTAGAGGACGCGCTGCCCCAGTTCTTGGTTCAGGAGTTGGAGGCAATCGAGCTCGACCTACCCTTCGCCGACGGCGCCACCGCCGACGAGGTCCGCCTGGCCTACTCCGGACTTATCGGCTGGCTGGGAGGCCTGTTCCAGGGGCTTCAGGCGTCATTCCAGGCCCAGTCCCAGTTGCAGATAAACGAAGGCTCATCTTCTCCGCTGGCAACCGATCGCCCCGGACAGATCATCGCAAGCAAGAAGGAAGGTTACCTGTAGCACAATGGGGACCGCAGCGTGGGGGCAAACCTCAGGAGAGCCGTTCCAGAACTTCCTTCTCAGCGGAGACCTCCGGGGCCTCGGTCACGGGGCGCTGTTCAATTGGGGTGGCCAGCAGGCGGCCCACTGCGTAGTCGACGTACTCCTGAAACGACGGGTGCTCCAGGTATGCCGAGTGGCCACGCTTGGCAAACGGCGGTTCACCCGGAGGTGCCTGCCATACCCGGGGGTCCAGCAACTGGGTGTTGGGGTGGCCGATCTGCGGGGAGGGGATCGCCCAGACGCTTTGCTCGCCCAACTCGGTCATGGTCACTCCGATCGGGTCGGTCGGGCAGTGGTAGTGCTGCCATCCGGGCATCCCGCTGTCGGTGAACATTTTTGTGGACAGGTCGGTGAGAATCCCTCCCCCGAAGTAGGCCGGGAAGTGCCTGCGGTAGATGATCTCCAGAGGCGAGCCGTAGGTAAACAGGGTGACGCTGCGGCTGTAATCCTCGGGCAGGGTCATGAGCGTAGCGGTGGCCACAACGGTGCCCTGGCTGTGGGCCGATAGCAGCACCCGGCCCCGGTTGCCCCGCTCCCCTACCAGCGCCTCCAAACGGCTGCGCAACTGGGGAATCAGCCGCTCTCCGTAACAGGGCGGGGCATAGGGATGGTTGTGGCGGGGCCAGAAGGTTACAACGTCCCAGATGATACCGATGCTCTTGCGGGCGTTGGGTTTGCGCCAGGCGGCGTAGAAGCCGGCGCTCAGCAGCACCGATGTCCCCAGAACCGCCCAGGTGCTCAGCGTTAGCAGGAACGACAATTCTCGGAACCCCAAACTGAGCAGGGCAACCGGGAGCACTGCCAGGCAACGCTTCCACAGCGCCGACCGGTCACTCCAAACAACGCTGGTGATCAGGCCGAGGACCAGGGCAACCGCCAGCCCCGCCACTATCACCCGCTGGCTCGCGCTCAAGCCTTCGAGCGTTACCCAGTCGAACAGCCGGTTTTCCCAGCCGAAGGTACGCTCGAGTTCGGGGGCCAGATGCTGGAACAGAGCAACGACCGAGCCCAGGATCACCGATCCCATCAGCAGCCCATCGGACCGGCGGACCAGTTCAGCATGGCTGTAGGCTCCGGCAACCGACTTCAACCTCTTCAAAAGCAGCCGGTTGGGCGCCCGCTTGCGCCCCGAACGCTCCTCGGCATAGGCCAGACTGAGTTCGGAATCCAGATCCTTGCGCCGCAATCCCAGATCCCGGGGAGTCAGACCCACATCGCGGGGCTGAATGCCGAAGTCCTTCATCACCCGCTCCAGTTTGGATCTAGTCAGTTGCCGCAAAAGAATCAGGACCCGCACCCCCAGCAGCAGAAATGACAAGAAGACCACCAGGGCAACCATCGCAGTCTTCTCGTGTACCTCACTGAAGTAGACCACCTGATCGAGGGTGCCGGCGGTAGAGGCCGCGCCGGCCGGCGGCGCCACCGGACGGGGGCAGCGGTCCCAGCCGGTGCCGACATCCAGGCTCACCTGGGGGCAGCCGAGAGAGTCGGCCATACGGATAACCACTCCACCCCACATGGAAGTCAGGACGAACAAGGACATTGCGCACACCGCGAACGTGGCCAGCCCATAGAAAGCCGGCTGGTAAACCTCGTCCTGCGGCAACTTGGGCGAACGCCGCCACTCCCGGCGCTGGTGGAGGCTGAGGACGAACACCACCAACAGGAGCCCCGCCTGAAAAATCATGAAGCCGATGATTGTCAGGTCCAAGCCGGTCAGGTAGAGCGCACGGCCCGCCGGCCCCTTCCGGGGCAGCAAGGCGTACAAGACGGTAACCAGCAGCGCAACGTAGGTGACCCGCTTCATCGCTCGGGCCGACGCGCTCAGCCAGGTTTCGGTGTAGACCTCGGCGCTCGGCCTCGCGGTCAGGTTGCGGTTGAAGCAGATCCCCAAGCACATCAGCAAAAGGGCTAGGGCCAAGCCGAACAGGATCAGCGCAATTCCCCGGTCCAACCGTCCCAGCACGCTGGCATCGCCGGCAACCGACCACAGCGAGGCGGACAATGCCAGGGCGATCACCGCCCGGCCCCCGGCTGCGTGGACGTCTCTGACCTGGGAGACCGCCTGCCGACCCCGCCAGAAGTCAGGGTGCGTGAGCGGGACGTTGGCCGGATCCTTACCCAGTTCCTCCCGGCGCTGCTCGTCTTCGGCGTGATCCTGCTTGAGGTCGAACTCTTCGAAGTCGGAGTAGCTTGCTTTGCTGGAGAAGCGAAGAATTGCCAGCACGCCGACCGGCACCAAGGTGGCCAGTGCGAGCCGGCGAGAGATGGATGCGGAAAAAAAGTCGAACTTAAACATCCCCAGCCACCAGCGGCTCTCCCAGCACGGATCAAGGCCGGCTCCGGCGGGCGGGCGCGACCCGCATTGATAGGCCAACAAATCGTAGGCGACGTTAGCCACCATCAGTACGAACCCTGCGGTGATGGTCAGGCTGAACACCCTGACCATCCGCTTGGTGGCCCGAGCCACCGTGCGCTCGCTCCAGTCCTGGGACGAGCGCTTGGGCAGGTGTGTCCACCCGGCGAAGTTGGCCAGGGCAAAGGGCAGCAGGAACAGCCACAAAGCCCGGGAGGCGCCGGCAGCGGTGAGCTTGCCCCAGGACAGCGCCTCACGCAGGTGACGGGTGTCCTGGCTGGGCGGGGGCCGGCGCGGGCGCCAAAAGCTGACCACATCGTCCCCGGATACCCGCTTCAGGTCAGGGTCGTGAAGCATATCCTCGGGCAGGGTCCCACCCACCCCGTGCACCAGCAACTCGACTACCTGATGGGTGGGATCGCTCATGGTTGCAGCCTCCTGGACGGCCGGTGCTCTGCTTCGCGGATCATACAAACCGCCGGGCCGGGTAGGAAGAACCAGGCCAAAGACGGGTAACAACGGCGCCAGCTCGTCCGGAAGTACCTAGCGCCGAGGGGCCGGGCGCAACAAGAGCGACCCTGTTACCCCAGCAGGTCCTCCACCCGGGCGGTGAACAAGGCCTGGGCGCAACAACGGCGTCCCGGATACCCTTAGGGATGGCCATTCCGGGCACCATCGCCGAGTTGCGTACCGCAGGCTACCCGGACCGGACGGTCAAGCAAGAGTTGAGCGCCAACCTGGCCGGGCGGCTGCGGGGTGGCAAGCCGATTTTCAGATCGATCATCGGATTCAACGACTCGGTCCTGCCGGTCCTGGAGCGAGGGATCCTGGCCGGGCACGATCTGATCCTGCTCGGCGAGCGCGGCCAGGCCAAAACCCGGCTGATCCGTAGCCTGGTGGAACTGCTGGACGAATCCCTACCGGCAATTCAGGGGTGTGAAATCAACGAC
This sequence comes from Actinomycetota bacterium, assembly GCA_052389675.1. Lineage (GTDB taxonomy): Bacteria > Actinomycetota > CADDZG01 > JAHWKV01 > JAHWKV01 > JBBDRH01. Next base: position 105,044 of record JBQTHR010000032.1, on the reverse strand, counting down.
CATCCCTACCACCCGATCTGCGCCGCATGCCGGGAAAGGGTGAACGAGCAGAAGGAACTGACCCCTATAGTCTGGCTGGAGAGGGACGCCCGCTTCTCCGAGAAGCTGGCCACGCCGGACACCTCGGTAGCCGACCTGATCGGTGACGTGGACCCGATCCGAGTGGCCGAGGGCCGCTACCTTTCGGACGAGTTGACCATCCACTACGGCCTCATCCCGCGCACCCACCGGGGCATCTTGTCGATCAATGAGCTGCCCGACCTGCCTGAGCGTATCCAGGTTGCGCTTCTTAACATCCTGGAGGAGCGCGACGTCCAAATCCGCGGGTTCAAAGTCCGGCTCCCACTTGACCTGATGCTGGTAGCCAGCGCCAACCCGGAGGATTACACCCACCGGGGCCGGATCATCTCTCCGCTCAAGGACCGCTTCGGATCGCAGATCCGCACCCACTACCCCGAGGACCCGGCCGACGAGATCGCGATCATGGACCAGGAGGCGAAAACGCCGGACGCCGGCATGCCCGTCCACGTCCCGCAGTTCATGAAGCAGGTGCTGGCGGAGTTCACGTCCCAGCTGCGCTGCTCCCCGAAGATCAACCAGCGCAGCGGCGTGTCGGTGCGTTACTCAATCGGCAATCTCCAGACCCTCATGGCCTCGGCCGTCCGTCGAGCCGTACTAGCTCCCGAACCGCTCGCAGTACCTCGACCGGTGGATCTGTGGGGCCTGCTGGAATCCTCGATGGGGCGGATCGAGTTCGACGCCATGGAAGAGGGCCGGGAGCCCCGAATCCTGCTGGCAGCGATGAAGGCGGCCATCGGTGAGGTGTTCCGCCGGCACCTGGGCGGCCAGGACTTCTCGCCTTGGTTGGAGCGGTTTGAGCAGGGCCTTGAAGTATCGACCTTCGACACCCAGCCGGCCGGCGAGTTCATGGCGCAGTTCGGCCCGGTACCCGGGCTCCCCGAGTTGCTCCTGACGCTGGGCTTGAACGACGAGAGCCCGGGCGAGGCAGCGTCGGCAGTGGAGTTCGTGCTGGAGGGCCTGCACGCGACCCGCCGGGTCAACAAGTACGGCGGGGGCCGGGGCTCCTGGAAGTTCAGCAGCTGATGTTGCGTTCGGCCACCTGACCCACTCCGGCTACGTGCGCTCCCGATTCAGCCGCTGGGACGGTTCGCAGGAGTTCGACGACGATCCTATCGAGGACTCCGATCTGATCGATGAGATCTCCGACGACCTGCTGGCCGGGACGAGCCCCCGCCGGGCGCTGGGGCGGCTCATGCGCCGGGGCATTTCCGGGCGGATGCCCGGTTTGGACGATTTGGCCCGCCGGATTGCCGGGGCACGCTGGCGCTGGGCGGAACAGACCGACGTCAACGGAGCTGTTGGCGAGTTTGCCGCCCGGCTGCGCTCGATCCTCGATCAGGAGAAGGCGGCGCTCGCCGAACAGAACAGCGACGCCGCCCGCATGAAGCAGACCGAACTGGACCTGCTCCCCCGCTCCACCGCCCGGGCCCTTAGCGAGCTCAAGAACTACCGCTTCACCGACCCGCAGGCCCAAGCCGCCTTCGATCAACTGGTGCAAGACGTCCGCGAGGAGGTTCTGCAGGCCCAGTTCGGCCGGATGATGGGCTCGATGCGCAACATGACCCCCGAGCACCTCGCCCGGATGCGCCTGATGATTGCCGAGATCAACAGCATGGTCCAGGCTCGGGAGCGGGGCGATACCTACGACTTCGAAGGTTTCATGTCCCGCTTCGGCGATCTGTTCCCTGAGCGCCCGGGCAACCTCGATGAACTGCTGGAAGCGCTGGCCCGGCGCCAGGCGGCGATGAGCCGGTTGATGGCCAGCCTGTCGCCCGAGCAGCGGGCGGAGTTGGAGGAGTTGACCCAGGCCGTCCTGGACGATGCCGACATGGAGTTCGAGATGGCAATGCTGACCGACGAGCTTCGAATCCTCGCCCCCAACCTGCCTTGGGGCGAGGCGGCCGAAGGGCAGCCGGGCGAACCGCTGGGCCTGGCCCGGACCGCCGACGCCTTCGAACGGTTGGGCGAGTTGGAAGACCTGGAGCGTGCGCTCAAAGGCAGCTACGCCGGAGCCGGGATCTTGGACGTCGACGAGGACGCACTGCGCCGGGCACTCGACGAGCAGTCCGTGCGGGACCTGCGCCAGCTGAAGCGGATTGAGCGGGCACTGGAGGAGTCCGGTATGCTCGCCCGGCAGGAGGGCAAGCTGGCGCTGACCGCCAAGGGAATCCGCAAGCTGGCCGAACGGGCACTGGTCAAGGTGTTCGAAGCACTGGCTCACGACCGGCCGGGCGGTCACGACGATCGGTCCACCGGCGGCCCGGCCGAACCCACCGGCGCCACCCGGCCGTGGCGGTTCGAGGACCACGGGCAGATCTCGGTCCAGCGGACGGTGTTCAACGCCGTGACCCGCAGCGCCGGGCGGCTGGGACCGGTGGGTTCGGGCGCACCAGGCGGAGCGGGCAGCCGGGTGACCTGCAGCGCCGGGCGGCTGGGACCGGGCGGAGTGGGCGGCTCGGTCAAGATCGAACCGGAGGACTTCGAGCTGATTGAGACGGAGTCCCGCACCCGAACGGCCACCGCACTTTTGATCGACCTGTCGTTCTCAATGCCGCTGCGCGGGCATTGGGTGCCGGCCAAACGCATGGCACTGGCGCTGCACGCACTGATCGAAGCGAAGTACCCCCAGGATGAGCTCTACCTCATCGGATTCTCCGACTACGCCCGCCGCCTGGACCTGAAAGACCTAACCGCCGAGGGCGGGATGGAGCGGGTGCAAGGGACGAACATGCAGCATGCATTTCTGCTCGCCCGCCGGTTGCTCGCCGGGCGTCCCTGGGCTACCCGGCAGGTGATCATGGTCACCGACGGCGAGCCCACCGCCCACCTGGGTACCGGCTGGGACGGCAGCACCGAGTCCTTCTTCCAGTGGCCGACCACCTCGGAAACGATCCACAAGACGCTGGCCGAGGCAACCCGCCTGAGCTCATCAGGCGTCATTTTGAACATCTACATGCTGGAGGATGATCCCGGACTGATCCGGTTCATGACGCAAGTCGCCCAGCTAACCGGGGGCCGGGTGCTCCAGGCGGCCGGGCAGGACCTCGGGCAGTTCGTGCTGCGGGACTTCGTCAAGCACAGGTAAGCTTCTACGCATGTCCTTGCACGTCGACCTTAATGCGGACGTAGGCGAAGGCGAGCGGAGCGATCTCGAGCTGATGGGGGTCGTGACCTCAGTCAGCATCGCTTGCGGCGGGCACGCGGGCGACCAAGCCTCCATGCGCCGCACCGTGGCCGCCGCTCGAAACACCGGGCAGCGGCTCGGGGCGCATCCCTCCTACCCAGACCGGGCCAACTTCGGCCGGTTCACCGTGTCCATGGAGCCGGAGGCGCTCAGGCGCTCGATTGTCGATCAGGTGCGAGCCCTAATTGAGGCGGCCGGTCGGGAAGCAGCGGAAATCGCCTATATAAAGCCGCATGGCGCCCTTTACAACGACGCGGTGGGCAGCTCAGCCATCGCCGACCAACTCTTCGCAGCCGCCGAAGAGCTCGACCTGCCGGTAATGCTGCTGGCCAGTGCTCGCCAGGGCAATATCCGGGAAGGCTTCGTGGACCGAGCCTACATGCCCGACGGGTCCCTGAAGGCACGGGGCCTGCCCGGAGCGATGATCCTGGATCCGGCGGGGGCGGCCCATCAGGCGCTTGCGCTCGCAGGCAAGGTCGATTCCTTATGCGTGCACTCCGACACTCCGGGGGCCCTGGAGCTGATCTCATCAGCCCGCAGCGCTCTGGAACAGGCCGGCTTCGTCATAGGGCCATGACGCCGGCCGGGCAGCGGTTGGTCCGAGGCAGCCCGGTGCGCACGGCCGGGTCCCCTTCGCAGCGATGAACCCCCAACCGGCAGTTGAGCCGTTCGGCGATCAAGGGGTTGTGGTGCGCTTCGCCGTATCGCCGTCTCAAGAACTTACCGCCCTTCTAGCCGGGCTGGCCACGGCGGCGAGCCGGCTGCCCGAGGTTGTCGACGCGGCCCCCGGACTCACCTCGGTTTTGATCGAACTGGACAGCGAAGGCGCCGAATTCATCCGGGACCGCCTGCCTGAGTTGCTGTCGGCAACCGAGCCGCTCCGGGGGGACGAACACGAACTCCCGGTCTGCTACGACGGGGCCGACCTGGCATGGGTCTTAGATCACCTGGCCATGGCACGCGCCCAGCTCATCTCAGCGCACTCGGCACCGAACTACGATGTCCGGCTGATTGGCTCGCCCGGTTTCGTCTACCTGTCCGACGTGAACCCGCTCATTGCCGTGCCCCGGCTGGCCGAGCCCCGGCCGGCCGTGGCTGCGGGCTCGGTGGGAATCGGCGGCTCCCAGGCGGGCATTTATGGACGGGTCCGGCCGGGCGGATGGAGAATCGTAGCCACCCTTTGCGCTGAGCTGCCGGTGCTTCGCCCGGGCGACCGGGTGCGCTTCCTGCCCCAATGATACGGATCCTGACCCCGGCGATAGCCTCCAGCGTTCAGGATCAAGGGCGTCTGGGCCACCGGATGCTGGGATTCAGCCGTTCCGGGGCGATGGACCGGGCGTCGCTGGCCTCGGCGAACCGGCTGGCCGGAGCAGACCGGGGCAGCGCCGGGGTGGAGTTCGGACCGGGCCCGATGGCTATCGAGGTGGTCGCTGCTGGGACGCTCGCCTTCGCCGGGGCCCGGCGCAGCGGCGCCCCCTGGTGGCAGACGCTGACGGTGGCACCGGGAGACCGCTTCCGGCTGGGCGGACCGTTAAACGGGATGTGGAGTTACCTGGCGGTGGCCGGCGGACTGGCTGCCCCGGTTGTCCTGGGCAGCCGGTCTACCACCGTCGCTGAAGGAATCGGCTCGTGGCTGGCGCCGGGCGATCTGCTGGAACCAGGAGACGATACCGTCCCCCCCGAGCCAGCCCCACCGCTGCCGATGGAGGGTCCGATCCGAATCTTCGGCCTGCTGAGCGGCGTGTCGGCCGGCGGGCTGAGCGGCGGGTGGACGGTGGGGAGCCGGGTGGACCGGATGGGCTACGTTTTGGAAGGCCGGAAGATCGCCGGAGGCCGGTCCGACCTGACCTCGGAACCGCTGATGCCCGGATGCATCCAGATCCCGCCAGGCGGAAGCCCGATTGTGCTCATGGCGGAATGCCCGACGGTGGGCGGCTACACCCTGGGCGGCATTATCCACTCGGAGGATCTGCGGCTGCTGGCCCAAGCTCCCCCCGGCCGGCAGATCGTTCTCAACAGGGCATAACCGGAAACTGTCTGCCTTATCGGACAGCTTCCGGAGCCAGTTCCACCACCTCCAGGTCCTGCACCGCTGGGCCTTGGAGCACCTTCCCGTCAATCGAGAAGCGAGAGCCATGACATGGGCAGTCCCAGGACCGCTCGGCCTCGTTGAACCCGACCACACATTTCAGATGGCTGCATACCGGTGAAACAGCATGCACCTTTCCCTGGTCATCGCGAAAGGCTGCCACACTCTTGCCCCCTACCCGCACTACGTCGCCGCTACCGGGAGCCAGGTCCTGAAGGTGCCGGGCAGTGAGCCGCTCCAGGTGATCGGAGATGAAGTGCGAAGCAACGTTGAGGTTCTCCTTGATGAGTCTAGTAGCCGACACGCCCGGCTTGACCCGATCGGTATCGAACGTGTGGGCCAGGTCGTTGGGCCTGCCCTGGATGAGGTCGCAAAGGATCATCCCGGCCGCCGTACCGTTGGTCATGCCCCACTTCTTAAATCCGGTGGCAGTCCACCTCCGGTCGGTTCCCGCCAGCGGCCCGACAAAAGGCAGCCCATCCACCGAGGTATAGTCCTGAGCCGACCATCGGTAAGCCACCGGATGGTTGCCGAAATGCTCGGCTGCCCAACGCTCAAGCGCCTGGTAGCGCTGGCCGGTGAACCGGTCCTGCCCAACCTTGTGGCCCTCGCCACCGACCAGCAGGAAATGCCGGCCGTCTTCGGTGTGGGTGCGGAGCGACCGACCGGGGGTGTCCACCCCCAGGTACATCCCCTCGAACGGGAGTTCTGCTACCGCCAGCGCCACGCAATAGGAGCGGGTGGGCGACGTGCGGGCGAAAAAGCCGGCCGGGTCATGCACCGGCAGCTGCGTTGCCTGGACCACATGCCTAGCTTGAACCTTTGCGCGGGCAGTGCAGACCTCGCCCGAACCTACCTCCAGCGCCCGGGACATCTCGAAAATCTGAGCACCCGCCTGGCGAGCCAAGTCCGCCAGGGCAGCACAGTAGGAACGAGGGTGGAACTGGGCCTGATCATCCAACTGGACTGCCGCGGACACCGGGAAAGGCAGCTCGGTGCCGGCCACGCTCTGAAGATTCAGCCCAGCGGCTTGTCCTGCGCTCACTTCCGCCTGGATCTCGTCCATTCGAGCCGGGTCGGTGGTGTAGGTAAACGCTGAGCGCCGGGCAAAGTCGCACTCGATCCCCTCCGAGTCGATCAGACCCGCCACCCAGCTGAGCGCTTCCTGCTGAGCGGTGGCGTAGCTTTTTGCAGCCTGCTCGCCGTGATCCTCGGCAATAGATCGGTAAGTAAGTCCGTGGAGTGCGCTCAGTTTGGCGGTGGTGTACCCGGTGGTCCCGGAAGCTATCCGATCAGCTTCCACCACGGCCACACTCGCCCCCGCCCGGGCTAAGAGCAGCGCAGTGGTCAATCCGGTGATACCGGCGCCCACCACCACCACGTCCACGGCCAGATCGCTTTGCAGTTCGGGGTAGATACGGGACTCGCCCGTGGCCACCCACAATGAGGGATTGTTCTCGTCAAGGCTTCCCATGGTTCCTCCCCGCGACCCGCTTCCTGTACGGGCTGCTCGCGCTTTGTTCCCTCAGGCCGTCCGTTGGAAACTACCGGTTGTTCGAACGTGCGCGTCCACGTAGGCTCAAGTTTTCGACGAGGTTGACGCTGTTTATCCCGAAAAGGAAGAGGCGCTTGCCATCGGTTCGGCGTTATCGCCTCCCCACGCGCGGCGGGATATTTGGGCTTTATACAGCGAGGTCATATCGCCGCCCGAGCTTCCGAGGGCAAATTTCGCCTCCGCTGGTCCCCGCTGCCTATCGGAAGACGAACAGGGATGACATGCACATCTCTTGCTCGGGGGGCGGGACTCGAACCCGCAACCTATTGATTAACAGTCAACCGCGCTGCCAATTGCGCCACCCCCGAAGGTGGTTCTTCTTTTGAAGATAGCATCTGAAGCCGACCAAGCTCAGCTACCGATCGGACTGGGGGCCTGGATATCCTCGTCCGGGCCGGTCAGTGCGTCCAACTTGCCGGCCAGCAGCAGCACCGCCTGCTCTATGGCGGACATTTTGATCTTCAGCATTTCCAGCGCCTCCGATTCGTCGTGGGTCCGGCCCATCTGCGCCCGGGCGATTACCACGTCAGCGGCGGCGTTGGTTGCCTTCGTTAAGATCCTGCCCACCTGTTGCTCCAGCTTCATGGCTGCGAGCATAACCCCTCCAGGTTTATGAACCGTGCCGAAGGGGGCATAACCCGGACAATCGATTCCAAGGAGGTCTTTCTCATGGGAGCATTTCGCAGGGGCGCGCTGATCGGATTTGGTGTCGGATACCTGAGGGGCGCCAAAGCCGGGCGCCCGCGCTACGAGCAGATCACGCAGAAAGTCCAGAAGATGAACCTCCCGCAGACTATGGAGCCGATCCGGGCCAAAGGCAAAGTGGCCCTCACCTCCGTAATGGAGAAGACCGGTGGGATAAAGGACAAGGTCGGATCGGGCGCCCACTCAAGTTCCGGCGGCGCCAATGGTGCGGGGCCCGCCGGAACTTAACTGCTATTCCAGGTAGTCCCGCAACTTCTGCGATCTGGAGGGGTGGCGCAGCTTGGACAGAGTCTTCGACTCGATCTGCCGGATTCGCTCCCGGGTCACGCCGAACTCCTTGCCCACCTCCTCCAGTGTTCGCGGGGTTCCGTCGTGCAGCCCAAAGCGTAGCTGAATTACCTTTTTTTCCCTGGTCGACAAGGTGTGCAGGACACTCTCCAGCTGTTCCTGAAGAAGAATGAACGACGCCGCGTCCAGCGGGACCACGGCGTCGGAATCTTCGATGAAATCGCCCAGATGAGTGTCTTCCTCCTCCCCGATCGGGGTCTCCAGCGATACCGGCTCCTGGCTGACCTTCATGATCTCGCGCACCTTGTCCGCAGACAGTTCCATCTGCTCGGCGATCTCCTCTGCCAGCGGTTCCCGGTTCAGGTCCTGCATCAGCTGGCGCTGGATGCGCAGTAACTTGTTGATGGTCTCCACCATGTGCACCGGGATCCGGATGGTGCGGGCCTGGTCGGCAATGGCCCTGGTTATGGCCTGCCTGATCCACCAGGTGGCGTAGGTGGAGAATTTGAATCCTTTGGCATAGTCGAACTTTTCGACCGCCCTGATCAGCCCCAGGTTGCCTTCTTGGATCAGATCGAGGAACAGCATCCCCCGGCCCACGTAACGTTTGGCGATGGATACCACCAGACGAAGGTTCGCCTCGACGAGCTTGCGTTTAGCCTGAACACCGTCGAACTCGATCCGCCGGCAGATCTCCCGAGCTTTGTCCGCAGCCAGCGGAGTCGGGCGGACGTCCAGGCCCGAGCGCCGGGCGAGCGTCTCCACTCTAACCAGATCCAGCTTGCCCGGGTCACACAGCATCTCCTCCGCCCACAGGCCGGCCTCGATACGGGTGGCCAGATCCACCTCCTGATCGGCGGTGAGCAGCGCAACCTTTCCGATTTCCTTCAAGTACATCCGAACAGGGTCATTGGTGGGAGCCTTCAGCAACTCGGAGTCCCGGCGGAAATCCTCCGATGAGTCCTCGGGAGTGCCCGGTTCGTGGTCCATGACCTCAACGCCTTCCTCGGCGATGAGGGCGTAAACGCCATCAATCTGTTCGGCTGTTAGTGCCAGATTTCCCAGCGCATCGGCGATCTCGTCGCCGGTAAGCCAGCCCTTTTCCTTGCCTCGGGAGACAAGCTCCTTTACGTCATCTAGCTCTGCGTCCTTTGCCATTGCATTGAAGTCCTCTCATTTGTCATCGAACCTTCTCAGCTCGATGTTCAAACGCATTAGCTCTTCAAAAGTTGCGTCGTTGGTCTTAGGGTCGCCCTCGGGGTCGAGCCCGTCGAGTTTAGCCTTTAAGCTGTCGATCCGCCTTCGGATTCGAAACTCTTCTAATCGGAGGAACACGTCTTCGTGGTTGGAGGAGTAGCTGGGGGCCAGCGACAGTTCGGCAGCAAGGCGCTTTGTGTCCTGGTCGGGCAGGCCGTCCATCCAGGCCGCCGGACCGTTCCCGCCAGCCGAGCGGACTAGCGCATCGAACAGGACCCGGTGCTCCGGCTGGGTGAAGTGGTCAACGCTGACCACCTGCAGGGCGCGGGCCAACTCCGCCCGCGAGTCAAGCAGGATGGCAAGCGCCTCCCGCTCCACCTTAACGTGGCCCGGCCGGCGCTCCAATGACCGGCGCCGGGTGTTGCTGCCCGCCCCCCCGGTGCGGTCGGCAATCTCGCGCAGCATCTCATGCGGGGCAATGCCGATCCGCCCGGCAGCCCACATCCCGTACCCCCCCCGGGCCACGCCGCTGGGCTCCCAGGTGATCAGGTTGGCCAGGCTCTGAGCGGCCCGAGCCCTACCCTCCACGGTGCTCAGGTTGTGGCGACGGGCCTCCCGCTCCAGCACGAAGTGCATCAGCGGCAGGGCCGCGGCCAGGATCGGGTCGAAAGATCCCTTACCGCCGGCCAGCGCGACGTCGGCCGGATCCTTCCCGGAGGGCATCACCGCCACCAGTACCTCAAGCCCGACCTTGGCGTGAATTCCGAACCCGCGCTCGGAGGCCACCGAACCGGCGGCGTCGGCATCGAATGCCAGCACCACCCGCTCGCAGAACCGCTTCAGCAGCGCGAAGTGCTCCTCTCCCAACGCGGTCCCGCAGGTGGCCACCGCGTTGGTAAGGCCACTTTTGTGAAGGGCGATCACGTCGGTGTACCCCTCGGTCACCACTGCTGTACCCGAGCGCACGATCTCCACTTTGGCCCGGTCTAAACCGTAGAGCAGCCGGCTCTTTTGGTACAGTGGGGTTTCCGAGGTGTTGAGGTACTTGGGCTGGTCATCACCCAAGGCCCTTGCCCCGAAGCCCACCACTTCGCCGGTCAGACTGGAAACCGGAAAGATAACCCGGCCGCGAAAGTAATCCCGGTGGTCCCCTTGGTCACCCACCCTGGCCAAGCCGGCGTCCACTATCGGGCCGGACTTCAGACCCTCCTTGAGCAGGTGCCGGTAGAGCACGTCCCGGCCCCGGGGGGCATAGCCGACCTTCCAGTGCTCGGCGTCCAGCGAGTTGAACCCTCGGGACTCCCAGTACTTGCGTGCGACCTCGGCCTCCGGCGACAGTTTGAGTGTGGAGGCGAAAAACTCGGCAGCACTTCTGTTGGCCACCAGCATACCCAGGCGCTGCCCTGCCGGTTCGGCCGGACCTTCCAGACGAAGCGTGAAACCGGTGCGGTCGGCAAGCTTTTGCGCCGCCTCGGAGAAGCTCAGGCCCTCCATCTGTTCGGTGAACCGGAACACGTCGCCGCCGGCGCCGCAACCGTGGCAGTAGTACAGGCCCTTGGCCGGATCCACAGTGAACGAAGGCGTCTTCTCCTGATGGAAGCAGCACAGCCCTTTGAATACCCGGCCGGCCTTGCGCAGCTTCATGTAGCCGGAGATGACCTCCACAATGTCCGCCCGCTGGCGCAGTTCCTGTATGTCCTCCGGTACGATCCGGCCCTTGACCGGCATCACACCCGCTCGGAGGCGAACAGGCGCTGGTGCTCCCGAATGGCGAATCGGTCGGTCATGCCGGAGACGTAGTCCACCAGGCGAGTCTGGAAATCCGCGCTCCCCTCGCCTGGGAGTTCTCCCGGATGGTCGCGGTAGTAAAACAACAGCTCCATCAGGAGCTTGCGGATCCGGATGTGGTCGTTCAGAAGCATCGGGCTGCGGTAAACACGCTCGAACATGAACCGGCGGGTCTGCGCCATCACTTCGAAAATGTGCGGCTCCACCCGGATCGCCTCCAGATCGGCGCTAGCGGCAACCAAGGAGTTGACCATCGCATCGATCCGGCTGGAGGAGGAGGTACCGAGCACCTGGTTGGCGGCGTCTGGTAGGTCATGCAGGGTAAGGACGCCGGCCCTGATCGCGTCGTCGATGTCGTGGCTTAGGTAGGCGATCCGGTCTGCAAAGCGGGCCACCTGGCCCTCCAGAGTGCCGGGCACGGGCATGGACCAGGTGTGGTTGAGGATCCCGTCTCGCACCTCCCAGGTCAGGTTGAGCCCTCGGCTATCCCCCCGCCACTGGAGATGGTCGACCACCCGGACCGACTGCTCGTTGTGCCTGAACGGCCGGCCGAGAAACTCGGTCAGCACCTCCTCACCCAGATGTCCGAACGGCGTGTGGCCCAGATCGTGCCCCAGGCAGATTGCCTCTGCCAGGTCCTCGTTGAGCGCCAGCGCCCGGGCGACGGTGCGCGCCACCTGGGTCACCTCCAGGGTGTGAGTTAGGCGGACTCGGTGATGATCGTCCTGAGGCGCCGGGAACACCTGGGTCTTGTGCGCCAGCCGGCGAAACGCCTTGGTGTGGACAATCCGGTCCCGGTCACGCTGGTAGGCGGTACGGAGGTGATGCGGCTGTTCGGGAAAGCGCCGGCTCTGCGAGCCGGCCGACCGGGCGGCTTGGGAAGCCAGGAAAAGACTCTCGTTGTGCTCGATCTTCTCCCTGATGCTCATTGGCGTCTAGATTAGCCGCCGGTGATGACAAAGGAATGGCGGCCTGGGTGGAACAAGCGAACAGCGGCGTTGGATTCAACGAGCGAAAGGGGATCGGTCGGGTCCCCCGCTAAGCAATTATCGAGAAATCTGCCCCAGAGGGACTAGTTGCATTTTCTTCTGGGTCCTTCAAGATGGGCTTGTCGTTTGCTAGAAATGAACCAGCGCTACAAAGGGCAGGGGTGAGGCGATTTTCACATGGAGGTCAGAATTGGGAGAAACCATATCGGAGCCAAAAGTGTTTAACTCGACACTCTTGGCGGTGCCTTCGGACGAGCGAGCGAATGGGCGGCCCGTAATCGAAGGTAGTTGGATAGAAGATGAAACTGGAATGCCGATCTGCGAGGCCTTGGTGGATCTTCTTGCTAGCGACAGGAATCAACCTGTCCTTCTATAGCAACCCTCCTTAACGAATTCGATCGACATTTCCGGTTGCCGAATCATTGACCTTTCCGGTGCCATCATCGTACGTTGACGAAATCCTGGAGCACGGCGGCATTCGAAACGGCGCTGTACGGGAGGCGTTCCGACGAGTCCGTCGACATGAGTACCTAACGGAATTCTTTAGTGGCCCCGACTTGTCGGACGGCTCGTTTCAAAGCAACATAGTGTCTAATCCCCCGCAAATCGACGTTCTCCGAACGATCTATTCGGACGTTGCATTGGTAGTTCAGGTTCGAGACGGCCTACCCACGAGTTCAGCCTCTTTGCCGAGTCTTGTTGCTGAAATGTTGCAGTTGCTGGAACTCCAAAGCGGGATGAATATCTTGGAGATTGGTACTGGTACGGGGTACAACGCTGCACTGATGGCAGAGATTACGGGAGACCAGGGTCTCGTCACAAGCCTGGAATTCGATCGCGCGTTGGCGTGCTCGGCCAAAACATCATTGTCCGCGGCGGGTTACACGCAAGTCCGAGTATTACTCAGAGACGGATACTACGGGGCTCCAGAGCATGCGCCGTTCGATCGGATTATTGCAACGGTCGGAATGACAGATCTTTCCGATTCTTGGCTAGAGCAGCTATCCCCCACAGGACAAATGCTTGTTCCATTGGAACACGGGGATTGCCACCCAGTTATCCGATTGCGTTACGTTGGGTCAACGTTGCGAGGGAAAGTCGTAACGTGGACCAACTTCATGAGAGCAAGGGGGGAGTTGGCAAGTGCTCGCCTTTGGGAAGAAGGTCGGCTGGTTGGCGACAGTTTGGATGCCCTTGAGCTAGGAGTAGGGGTCTCTAGCCTTCCTTTGTGGCCGGGAATTGCAGCTAAGGCAGCACATGAACATCCAACCCAGCCACCATACCGGGACTTTTATTTCTTCCTCACGATCCGAAGTTCGAACGTTTGCTGGAGTCCATGGGGAATCGGACTTGCCGGCCAAGAAGGTGGATTTGCTTTGCTTTCCGACAGCGAAATATGGACATCAGACGACAAATACTGGTTGTCGGAGCTAGGTAGGCTCTATACGGAATGGCAAGACATTGGATGTCCTAGCGTCTTTGACTACGAAATGGAATTTATCAAGCGTCCCGCCATGCAGCGGACACCAAGACCATGGGCGATAGTACGTAATGATTATGTACAACAGTTATGGACTTGATGATTTCCGTTGAGACTGGATAGCGCCTCTTGAATCGGTCGTCCGACGACAGGTTCTCTGAAATGAGTTCAACCAGAGAAGTTTCGGCGTCCTTCGACCGAGTTTACAGAATGCGTTTGGGGAGAGTTCCGGGGACAGTTCGGGAAGGTCTCAGGATCGTCTGGTCGTCAGGTAAATCTGAGTTCATCCTGATTCTAATCCTTCAGCTCCTTACAGTTGCCAGCGTTTTCGTGATGTTGCTCGCCGCCCGGAGTGGACTGGAGTACTTTTTGCGAGCAGTGGGGCGGCAGGATCCGCTTTCTTCACTAGCCCCATGGGTACTGGGGATTGCCGCACTTGTATCTTTACACAGTCTTCTTGCTGCTCTCCAAATCGAACGTCAACTGGTCCTGGGCGAACTTGTCACGCAGTACTTGGAGGGACAGGTTTTAGACGTCGCTACCGAGGTCGAGCTGTTGGCCTTCGACGACCCTGAATTTCATAATCTCATTCAGCGAATCCAGCAGAACGGTCACCTGCCCTTGGACGTTGTCTGGGGCATCACCGGCTTGGTCGAAGCGGTAATAGGGGTAGCTGGGGTCAGCTTGGCACTTATCTCAGTTGCGCCAACGGTGACGCCCGTCATCGTACTCTTGTTCATTCCCGCTTGGTTAGGTTCAATCAAGGCGCGGGCAGCTCTTGATGCGGTTTATGTGGCAAACGACGCCACAGGATAGAGAGCGGCACTACCTGTTCGGACTCTTGTCCGGGCGAAACGAAGCTAAGGAGATTCGCTCTTTTGACACGGCCCCATATCTGCGCTCAATCCATTTGGAGCTTTGCAGCCAACGTCTGCGAAGTCTCAGGGAGCTTTCGAAGCGAAGTGCCAGATTCGCGGCCTTAAGTGGGCTGGGCAGCGGGATCGTCTTAGCGCTGGTCCTCTTGGGCATCATTCTGAACGCCCAACGTGGTGAGCTGAGTATCGCAAGTGCTGGAGTAGCTGCTGCCGGCCTGGGAGTGATTGCGGGACGACTTGGTGCTGCCAGCAGTTCTGCCAGTACGTTTGCTGAGGGTTCGATCTATCTCCAAGACTTCAACTTATTACGGAGCCGAAGGCGAAAGCTTCTCGCAGGCTCGGTCCTGTTCGGGGGTGCGGCGGATTATCCGGTGACTATGAGTTCGACCGCCGAGGGCAATCCGGGGGCGTTGGCCAGCCGATGGTCGCAAGTGACCAGCGGCGCGCCCAGCGCACCAGCAAGCGCTGCGTACAGCGCGTCGTAAAAAGTCAGATTGTCGCGAAGCTTCCAAGCCGCGAGCGCCAAAACGCCCGTCATCTCATACCGATGGTCAACGAGGTGGCCGGCCGCTTCCAGCAAAACCTCGGCATCTAAAGGCTTCAGATGCGCTCTAAGTACCTGTCGTCGTAAGACGTTTCCAACCTCTGCATCAACCAGGTGGGGGGCATGACACTGCTGCTCCGCCAAACGATGACGCAGGGCGCGAGCGGCCGCGCTGGGTGAAACAACCGCCCATACCAATGCTGAGGCGTCCGGAACCACGGTCAAAGTCTTACGAGCGCCGGCCGGCGTCGAGATCATCCATGATGGCCTGGCCGGAGATTTTCGATAAGCCGGTGCGGGTCAAAACCGCCTCGATGGCAGCTACCGCTTCGTCCTTGGTCTGCCGGCCTGCCATGGTAACGATCTGGTCCCGCATATAGGCCTGAATGGATTGGCCGGCAAGCCGGGCCCGGCGGCGAAGAATCTCGTAAGCCTCCTCGGGAATTTCCCGGACCTGGATCGTCGCCATTGCGCTATTATAGCGCAATGGCGCCGTCGGTTCGGTACGCGAGTTGCCGGAGGTCGGTGGGCTGGCGGAGCAATCGATAGTAGGCATCGGCGTCCCGCCTACCTGGTGTCCGAACCTGCCGTTTCGCCTTCCTTGAGCACCGCCTGAGCAGCTGCTAGGCGGGCGACCGGCACCCGGAAGGGTGAGCAGGAGACGTAGTCCAAGCCGGTTCGGTGGCAAAACTCAACCGAAGCGGGGTCCCCTCCGTGCTCGCCACAGATGCCGATCTTAAGATCCGGGCGGATCGCCCGGCCCTCCAGAACACCGATCTGCATAAGGCGGCCCACGCCGGGCTGGTCGATCGATTCGAACGGGTTCACTTTCAAAATGCCCTGGTCCAGGTAAGCCGGGAAGAACTTGCCCTCCACGTCGTCACGGGAGAACCCGAACACAGTTTGGGTGAGGTCATTCGTACCGAAGGAGAAGAACTCGGAACTGGCCGCCAGCTCTCCGGCAATGAGCGCCGCCCGGGGCAACTCGATCATGGTTCCAAGCATCACGTCAATCTGCTGACCCTGAGCCGCCAGGACCTCCTCGATGATGCCTCGAGCTTGCTGGTACATGAAGTCCAACTCCTCCTGCACTGCGATGAGCGGGATCATGATCTCCACCACCGGCTGCATGCCGGCCGCTTGGGCAATGCACGCCGCCTCGATGATCGCCCGCACCTGCATGGCGTACAGCCCCGGCTTGACTATTCCCAACCGGACTCCCCGCATGCCCAGCATCGGGTTCGACTCTTCCAAGCGCAAGACACTGGCCAGCAGCTTCTTCTTAGCCTCGATCTCATCGTTTACCATCTGCATTCCCGGCCGGTCTCCCGGGTCAAGTGACCAGGCGTCCCTGGCCTCCCAGTGGAAGTGGGTAAGGGCGCTCTCCGTAACCGCGGTGGCTTTGGCGAAGATCTCCAGAGACTGGACCTGCAATTCCAGCTGCTTGGACGAGGGAAGGAACTCGTGAAGCGGCGGATCGAGCAGCCGGATGGTTACCGGCAGGCCGCTCATCTCGGTGAAGATGCCGGCGAAGTCCTCCCGCTGAACTTGCAGCAGGGCGTCAAGCGCCGCCTTCTCCTCCTGCTCATTGCCCGCCAGGATCATTTTTTGGACGATGGGCAGGCGCTCCCCCAAGAACATGTGCTCTGTCCGGGCCAGGCCTATGCCCTCCGCCCCGAAGTAGCGCCCTTTCGCCGCGTCCTGCGGCGTGTCGGCATTGGCCCGCACTCTCAGCCGGCGAATCCCATCGGCCCACTCAAGGATCTGGTTCAGGTCCTCCGAAAGCTCCGGTTCCACCAGGGGTACCTCGCCCAGTGCAATCTCTCCGGTGGTGCCGTTGATCGCCACGATGTCGCCCTCCACCACCGTTGTGTCGCCCACGACAAACTGCTTGCGATCCAAGTCGATCTTGAGCGCCTCCGCGCCACAAACGCACGGCTTGCCCGCTCCCCGAGCAACCACAGCAGCGTGGGAGGTCTTACCCCCTCGAGAGGTGAGAATTCCCTGAGCCGCATACATCCCACCGACGTCTTCAGGCTCGGTCATAGGGCGCACCAGAATGACCTTTTCTCCGGCAGCCGCCCATTTCTCAGCGGTTCGGGCATCGAACACCGCCTTGCCCACCGCCGCTCCGGGGGAGGCGTTCAGGCCTTTGGCCACCACATCTATCCCTGCCTTTGGGTCGAACTGTGGGTGCAGGAGTTGGTCCAGGGCAGCGGGCTCCACCCGCATAACCGCCTCCCGGCGGGAGATCAAACCCTCGGCCACAAGATCCACTGCGATCTTTACCGCCGCTCCCGCAGTGCGTTTGCCTATGCGGGTCTGGAGCATCCAAAGGTTGCCCTTCTCCACAGTGAACTCGATGTCGCACATGTCCCGGTAGTGGTTCTCCAGCTTGGACATGATCCCGGTGAGCTTGTTGTATGAGGCGGGGTCGGAATGCTTGAGGGCGTCCAGGTGCAACGGCGTCCGGGCACCGGAGACCACGTCCTCCCCCTGAGCGTTGGGCAGGTATTCGGCCAGGTAGGTCTTGCTACCGTTGGCCGCATCACGAGTGAAGGCAACGCCGGTGCCGGAATCCTCGCCCAGATTGCCGAACACCACCGCCTGGACATTCACCGCGGTCCCCAAACTGTCGGAGATCTTGTTCTGCCGGCGATAGATCTTCGCCCTATCCCCGCTCCAGGACTTGAAAACCGCTTCAATCGCCATCCGCAACTGCTCGGTAGGGTCGGCGGGGAAGGTGGTACCGGTGCGCTCTTCGACAATCCCTTTGAACACGCCCACAACATCGCGCAGGTCTCCTGCGCCCAGCGCCGTGTCCTCGGTCACGCCGGCTTGGTGTTTGGCAGCTTCCAGTGCCTTCTCGAACGCGTCTCCGGGCACGCCCATGACGATCTTGCCGAACATCTGGATGAACCGCCGGTAGGCGTCCTGGGCAAAACGTTCGTTGCCCGACTGGGCGGTCAGGCCGGCGAGCGAATCGTCGTTCATGCCCAGATTGAGCACGGTGTCCATCATGCCGGGCATGGAGAACTTGGCCCCCGATCGAACCGATACCAGCAACGGATTGGCTGCGTCGCCTAGCTTTTTGCCCATCTTGGCTTCCAGGGTGGCCACATGGGTTGCCACCTGCTCCATCAGGCCTTCCGGGAAAGAGCCGGTTTCCATGTAGATCCGGCAGGCCTGGGTGGTTATTGTGAAGCCGGGCGGGACGGGCAAACCCAGGTTGGTCATCTCGGCAAGGTTGGCCCCCTTGCCCCCCAACAGATCCTTCTTCTCTTTATCGCCCTCTTCGAAGTCGAAGACGTGGCGCAAGGACGTGGCTGTTGTCACGATCAATTGGCGGGCTGCAGGTCGATGAGAACGTCCGACCGGTCCTCCAACAGCTCCACCTGCTGAGCCTGATCCGAGGCGCCCGGAGCGAACGCCAGCAGCGTCCAGGTGCCCGGAGGCAGGTTGAAGCCGAAAATTCCGTCCTCGTCAGTCCGAGCCTCCCAGACGAAGTCCCCGGAGGGTCCGTTTACCCGCAGGTAGGCACCTTCACGGGGGGCCCCGTCAACAACGATCTTGCCGGTCAGCCGGTGAATCATGCCAGCCGCTCCTTAAGGTAGTCGGGCAGGGCTTCCACCTTCACCCGGTCCTGCGCCATCGAATCTCGATCTCTCACCGTCACTGCCCTATCCTCCGGTGAATTGAAGTCGACCGTGACCGCAAACGGGGTACCCACCTCGTCTTGCCGGCGGTACCTCTTGCCGATCGAACCTGCGTCATCGTAATCGATCAAAAAGTGCGGCCGGAGCGACTGTGCCACCTGTTTGGCCAGGGGGACCAGGTTCTCATGCCGTGACAGGGGAAGAACCGCAGCTTTCAGGGGTGCCAGCCTGTGATGCAGCTTTAGAACCGTGCGTTTCTCCACTCCCCCCTTGGCGGTGGGAGCCTCCTCCACCCGGTAGGCGTCAGTCAAAAACGCCAGCATCGCCCGGGTGGCGCCGGCCGCCGGTTCTATGACATAAGGCAGGTACCGCTCGCCCGCCTCGGCATCGAAGTAGGACAGGTCTTCGCCGGAGAACTTCTGGTGCTGGGTGAGGTCAAAGTTACCCCGGTTGGCTATGCCCTCCAGTTCACCCCAACCCCACGGGTAGCGATACTCGATGTCTACGGTCCGCTTGGAGTAATGGGACAGTTCGTCTTCGGTGTGCTCCCGCAGCCGTAAGTTTTCCTCCCGCATGCCCAGATCCAGATACCAGCGCATGCGCTCGTCGATCCACATCTGGTGAGCCCGTTCGTCGTCTCCGGGCTTCACGAAGTACTCCATCTCCATCTGCTCGAACTCCCGGGTGCGGAAGATAAAGTTGCCCGGAGTGATCTCGTTGCGAAACGCCTTGCCCTGCTGGGCGATGCCAAAGGGAAGCTTGCGGCGCATCGAACTCTGAACCTGGGTGAAGTTGACGAAGATGCCCTGAGCAGTCTCCGGCCGCAGCCAGACCACTGCTGCGTCGGTTTCCAGCGGTCCAATGTGGGATTTGAACATCAGGTTAAAGTTGCGGGGATCGGTTAGCTTGTCGCTCCCGCAGGCCGGGCAGCGCTCAGCAATATGGTCTGCCCGGTGGCGGGTATTGCAATTGAGGCACTCGACCAGTGGGTCGGTAAACACCTCAAGGTGGCCAGACGCCTCCCAGGTCCTCGGGTTGAGGATTACCGAGGAATCCAGGCCAACCATGTCGTCGCGAAGCTGCACCATCGAGCGCCACCAGGCTCGCTTTAAGTTCTCCTTCAACTCCACGCCGAGAGGGCCATAGTCCCATCCCGAACGCAGCCCGCCGTAAATCTCGGCCGACTGGTAAACAAAACCCCGGCGCTTGGCCAGGTCGACGATGGTGTCTAAAGAAGGGGAAGTCACAGCCTTCATGCTATCCGACGATTCCTGAGCTCAAATCCATCGATCAGGAAGGCCATCGTTAGAAGCGGGCCAGAGCTTCGGCAGCGGCTGCCGACTTCAGGCGCCGCTCCAGGTGGTACTCCGTGTAGTAACGGGCCAGACGGCACGCCATCGCCACCTCACCCGCCGCCGAACGGCGTGGCGTCGCCGGGCCGCGGCCCCGGGACATGTCGCTCATCAATTCAAGTGGAGAGGGGCCAACCTCCTCGGCATCGAATGACCGGCAATCCGGACACACCGCCCCGCCCTGGCCGGGCGAGAACCACGCCGGCGGTGCCCCGCACCCGGCGCAGCCGTCCAGGCAGGGGGCAAAGCCAGCAATACCCGACAGCTTGAGCAAGTAACCGGCAAGCACCTGGGGCGAAGCTTCGGCGCTCAACCGCTCAAGCGAAGCAAGCAGCAGATTGAGCACCTGCGCGCACGGTTCGGACTCCTGGATCACCCGGTCGGCAGCCTCCAGCATCACCTCACCGAGAGCGAACCGGTCCAAGTCCTCTCTTACCGGCCGGAACGGATCCAGCACCTCTGCCTGCGTTACGGTATCCAGACCGGACTTACCGCGCCACAAGACCAGTGAAACATAGGAGAACGGTTCCAACCGCCCACCAAACCGGCTCTTGGTCTTCCGGACCCCCTTGACAACCGCTCTGATCCGGCCGTTGTGTCGACCCGCCAAAGTGACGATCCGATCCGCTTCGCCCAAGCGCATCGTCCTCAAGACAACTGCTTCGTCCTTGTAGATCACCCGGCGATACTAGTGGCCCACCTCGCAAGCACCGTGGCATTCGGGCGACCAAAACGCTCGCGGAACCCGAAACGGAAACTGTCATCTCCTTGAACTATCATCGTTGATGCGATGGCTGTAGAAGATCTGGACGACTTTTTGCGGCAGGTGCGGAGCCACCCTGAGTGGCGGGAAGATCTGCGTCGGCTGGTTTTGACCGCCGAGTTGCTGGAGCTTCCCCAGATTACCGCGCGCCTTGCGGCCGTACAGGCTCGTACCGCCGAGCAGGTCCTTAAGCTTACTGAGCGGATGGACGCGCTTACTGAGCGGATGGACGCTCTTGTACAGCAAGTCTCGGAGATGGCCGGGCACGTGGAGTGGCTCAGGGGGGACGCCATGGAGCGCCGCTTCCGGGAGCGGGCAGCAGCCTACTTCGGCCGGATCGCTCGCCGGATACATACCCTCACTTCCGATGAGCTCGAGGACTTGCTGGAAAAAGCGGTGGAAGCCGGAGCAATCTCCGAGGAACAGGCCCAGCAATTGCGGCTGGCGGATGCAGTGGTATGCGGCCGCCGGCCCGACGGCGAGGTCTTCTTGGTGGTGGAGGCGTCCTGGGGAGTCGGCCTGGAAGATGCTCGACGGGCTAAGGAACGGGCGGACCTGTTGGCGCGGACCGGCTTGAAAGCGCTGGCCGTGGTTGCCGGCACCTGGATCACCCCGGACGTGAAGCGCGCCGCTCCCCAAATGGGTATCTGGCAGGTGGAGGGCGGTCACTTGACCCCACCTGACGGCATTGCTGCCTGAAAGAGTGTCGCCGGACTGGATCCTTAAGGCAAACACCTCATTCACCCGACAGACTGGGGAATCCGTAAGGTAGGGCTGGGCCTAAAGAACCCCGATGCGCAGGTTGCGTGCCCGCACCTGGCCGTCCTCGTCGATCAAATCAAAGGTGACCCGCTGGCCCAGCCGGAAGAAGCGGAACATGCCCTGATCGATGGCCACTGGATCTATGGCCCACTCGGTAGCGCCGTCGTCGCTCACGATGATGCCGACCTTTTCGTTAACGTGGTATTCCTTGACCGATCCCTGCGGCATCATTCCCCCTTAAGGTTCCTGGCCCACCTGCCGGGCGCTGACCGTACCTGATCGCACCAGCAGATGGTCGATCCGCCGGCCCTTCATCTTCTGAACCTCAAACTCGATGCCATCATGGTGCACCAGATCCCCCGGCACCGGCAACCTGCCGAGCATCCCGCCCACCAAACCCCCCACCGAGTCCCACTGGGTGTGCGGCAGCTCCACTCCCAAAAGCTCGTTCAGTTCATCGATGCCCAGGCGCGCGGTGACGCTCAGGGTGTGATCATCTACCACCACGACGTTGGGGTCCTCCCGGTCATACTCGTCGGAAATTTCCCCGACGATCTCCTCCAGCAGGTCCTCGAGCGTGGCCAGACCGGACACGCCTCCGTACTCGTCGACCACAATCACCATATGAGTTTTGGTCAACTGCATCTCGCGCAGCAACTCGGCCACTTTCTTCGACTCCGGTACAAAGGTGGCTTCTCGTTTCAGGTCAGCCGCCAGGCGGGCCCGCCCCCGGGAACCGTTGTGGAGCTTCGCGACCAGATCCTTCTGATAGGCGATGCCCACGACATTGTCGATACTCTGGGAAACGACCGGGATTCGGGAGAAACCGCTCTTGAGGGTGAGATCCAGCGCCTCCTCCAAAGTAGCCGACGCTTCGATGGCCACCATGTCCGGCCGGGGAACCATTACCTCCCGCACCACCGTGTCCCCGAACTCGAAGACCGAGTGCAGCATCTCCCGTTCGTCAGCCTGAATGACCTCCTCAGAATGGGCGACGTCAAGGATCGATTTGATCTCCTCCTCGCTGCGTAGCGGGCCCTTGGGAAGACCCTTGCCGGGCAAAATGACCAGGATGAGCCGGCCCATGGCAATCAGGATAGTGGCCAGTGGGCCGAGCATCCGGCGGATCAGGTAGACCGGGCGGGCGGAGAGCAGCAGCACCCGGTCCAAACGCTCCAGCACCCAGGTTCGGGGCGCGATCTCAGCGAACTGGAACAGCAAAAAGCTCATTAAAGCTATGGCCACAAGCTCGGAGGCTGCGGCCTCCAGCCGGATGATCACGGTGGTGACTGCGACAGTCGCGCTCACCCGCAAGATGAGCATCACCAACAGTACGCTGGTGAGGTAGGGCGGAGGATCCTCGGCGATCTTGATCAGGATCTTGGCCTTCTTCGGGAAGCGTTCCCGAAGAAGTTCCGCCCGGGCCTTGGACAGGTAGACCATGGCATGCACCCAAGCCGAGGTGAAGAAGGCTCCGACCAGCGCCAGCGTGGCCACCAACAGGTAGCTCTGGATGGTGGTCACGAAGCTCGCGCTCCCGCCCGCCCGGTTAGCTCTTGCTCCCGCGCCCGCATAGTCGCAGCGGACTGCTCGGTGTCATGGTCGTACCCCAGGAGATGGAGGACCCCGTGAGCGGTGACCAGGGACAGTTCGCCGGCAAAGTCTTCCGGAGCCTGGCAGGCGATGAACTCCGGGCAAATCACAATCTCACCGATCATCCGGGGAGCACCTCCGAAAGGATCATCCGGCCCGTCGATGGGAAACGAGAGCACGTCGGTAGGTCCCGATCCGCCCAGGTAGCGGACCTTCAGTTCGGCCATTCTCTTGGCGTCGACCAGGGTGATCGATAGCTCTCCGTGCGCTCCCTCGCCCGCTGCCGTGCGTTGAGCCACCGATTTCACCAGAGCTTGGTCAACCGGCATGTTCTGCTCGTCGCTAACAAAGATGTTGAGATCGAGCCTGGTATCCGGGGGGTCAGAGTCCACTTAACTGTCCGGCGATTCGTTGTATAGCCGATAAGCTTCCACTATTTGTTGGACCAGCTTGTGCCGGACCACGTCGTTGGCGTCCAGGTAGCAAAAGGCAACGCCGTTGATGCCAGAAAGGATCTGTTGCACCAAAGTAAGGCCGGAAACCTGGATCCGGGGAAGGTCGATTTGGGTGACGTCGCCGGTGACCACCGCCCGGGAGCCGAAGCCGAGGCGGGTCAAAAACATCTTCATCTGCTCGGCGGTGGTGTTTTGCGCCTCGTCGAGGATGATGAACGAGTCGTTAAGAGTACGCCCTCGCATGAAGGCCAGCGGGGCAACCTCGATCATCCCCCGCTCCATGGCCTTGGAATAAGCGTCGGGCTCGAGCATCTCGTAAAGGGCATCGTAGAGCGGCTTGAGATAGGGATCGATCTTGGCGGCAATGTCGCCGGGCAAAAAGCCAAGCCGCTCGCCCGCCTCCACCGCCGGACGGGTCAGGATGATCCGCTGCACCTGTTTCGACTGCAGCGCGTGCACCGCAGCCGCAACCGCCAGGTAGGTCTTACCGGTACCGGCTGGACCGATCCCAAAGGCAATGGTGTTGCTGCGAATAGCATCGATATAACGCTTCTGGCCCACGGTCTTGGCCCGGATAGAGCGAGCTCTGGTGGCCAGGATGGCGTCCGACAGAACCACCGAGGGACGGTGCTGCCCGACCTTGACCATGTCGATCGACCGGCCGACTGCATCGGCGGTGAGGACGTGGCCTTGGCCCAGCAATTCGATCAACTCCTCGAACAGGCGCGCAACCAGCTCCGCCTCCTGTGGTTCACCCGAGATGGTGATCTCGTTCCCCCGGACCAGGATGGTCGACTCGAACCCCTTCTCGATGACTTTCAAAAGCTCATCTCGGGTTCCGAACAAGGAGACCATCTCACGGTCTCCGGGAACGGTTATCTTGACTTGCGTTCTTTCCTGCACCGATTAGAACTTACCCCTTCGGGCGCAATACTGCTCGCGCGTACGGGAATTGTGCGGCAGAGTCACTAAGCGTCTGCTCGAACCCCCAACTCGTCGATCTTGGCCGCCAGGTTCTCTAGGGACATGTCCAGGACACTGGCGAGCACCCGAAGATCCTCGCCCCGGATGGTCAGTACCTTGCCGTTGAAGTCGTTGCGCCGGATCTGCACCAGGTTGAGGTAGCGCTGCAAAACCACGCCGTCCGGATCGTCGCTGCGTTCCAGTTGGCGCAAATCGATCTTCAACTTCGCCAGGCTCACCTCCAGCGGGATCTGCTCGTCCACTCCGTCGGTGCGGGGCAGCAGGTGGTCCACCGGGACCTGATAGAGCCGGGCCAACCGCTCCAGGCGAGGCACCGAAATACTCCGCTCCCCCCGCTCGTAGGCGCCGAGCACCGAGGCCTTGAACTCCATCTTCGAGGCGCTCTGTACATCGTGAAGAGACAAACCTTTTTGAAGCCGGATGTTTCTCAGCCTCTCCCCGACCAGTGAGGCATAGCTCATTTCAACTCCCCCCGCCCTCTTTACAGATTGTTCACGGTGCGTGACCAGCTCAAACTATCTTAACCACCCTCTGTGACTCTACGCCAGTTCGGAAAACTTTGCTGGCAAGTAGCCGCACTACTGAACGGTGACGGCCTGGGTGGAGGGGACAAGATTGATCCAGGTGTTGCCCGGAGCCAGGGGTATCGGCAGACCGGAGGTGTCTACCAAAGTGATCTGGTCGGCCAAGCCGGAACGGCGCCAGCGGCCCGTCACCACCCGGCCGTTGTGCAGCACCGTTGCCTCGCCCTCTCCGGTGACCGTGATGTGCGGGGTTCCCGCTGCCAGTTGAATGTTGACCTTCAAGACCACAACATTGACCATGCTCAGTTGATTTTGGTTCTCATCTCGGTGCGGGGAGCCGTTCATCGACCGCAGATATCTTTGCGTGATGTCGTCGAAGCTGTAGCTCACCGAGTTGCCGCCGGAGTAGGCGAACGACACCGTTCTTCCAGGCGGAACGACCGGTGCGGGAGGGACGACCACGTCGATCGGCGAGGAGCCGGGGGCCGGGGTGGCGGAGCCGGGGGCCGGGGTGGCGGAGCCGGGGGCCGGCTGGGCCACCGCAGCGTCGAAGACCAGGCCGGTCTTCGGCGCCCCGACGATGCCTTGGGCGCTGCTGGTTGCCCTCAGCCGCTCGCTCGAAGTGAACAGGTTGTGCGGAGCCGGGCGGCCGCTCTGCCGGGAGTAGGCGGCGCCGTTGGCGCCGTGCACCAGATCGACCACGCCGGCGGTCGACCTAACCTTGGCCAGCACCGGCGGCGCTGCCCCTGAGTAGCCGAACAGCACCGGCTGGTACTGGACCAGCAGGTCCGGATCGACCAGACGGGCGCTACGGGTGGGACCAAGGCGGGCAGCATCGCCACAGTGGTAGATCGCCAAGAAGCGGGTGAGGCCCCCCTCCACCAACTCCTCGTAAACGATATCGGCCGACTCGAGGCCCGCCTGTGGCCGGGCGCGGGGATGGTTGTCGATCTTGATCGCCAGGGCGGGCCGGTTCACTTCGAGTCCTTCAGGCGACTCCTGGCCGGTGAGCGGGCAGGTTGGGCGGGCTTCGGGAGAGGGCTCGTGAGAGGGCAACTCGGCGACAGTGGCCGAAGGGCGCGGAGTCGGCTCCGGCGGATCCTCCTTCTGGGTGCACGCGCCCGCCAGCATTACTAACACCAAGAGCAGATTCAGCAGTCGTCTTTGCACGGGCGGTACATTACCATCGCTGCCCGGTATGAACCCAATCCGGCGCCGTATGGCCACGGTTCGGGCGATGGCTGGATGAGACATCACTCACACCGCAATCTTCGGTGGCCGGGTTGGGATGAAGACTCCAAGGTTTGAGTTCGGGTTCGGTCACGACGGCTCTAGGGGGAACCCGGGCCTGTAGACTGCCACCGATTCCAATGGCATCTGACGACCAGCACTTCTCCGACCGAGCAGTACTCGGACTGACCGTCGGGGCCGGAGCGACGCTGTTGTGGCTCCTTTCATTCGTCAGCTTCTTGCGACCACTTGCTGACGGCGAGGCCCTGGAGTGGGCGGTCTACCTGCTCGGCGGATCCCTGGCTCCTGTTCTGGGTGTCGCCTACGCGCTGGCGGCCGCCCGAAGGGGCTCTTTGGAGTCGGCCGCGCTCCTGGCCGTTTTTTTGAGCCTGGCCGGGCTCGTTTTCGCCAGGATGGGCGGGGGGTCGGCTTTAGTGAACGTCCTGCTATCGACCGGTGCGCTGGTGGTGCTGGCGTCATCGCCGGCAGGCAGGCTCCCTGTTCCCGGCCGGGTTGCCCGCCTCGCCGGGGCCTTGTTCGTCGCCGCTCTGCTGTTGATCTTCGCACCAGCGCGGGCGACGTTCCGATTCGATTGGGCGGTCCTGCTAATCGCCTCGCTCTTGGTGGCTGTATGCCTGGGCCTGGCCGATCGGGTAGCCTTTCCAAGCTTCGACACCGTCGCTGTGGCGCTCATCGGCCTGCTCGTGGTGTCTTTGCGGGTACCGATCGAGGCGGTCAGCTCCGACTTTTTCCTGGCCCCGGCCAACGAGATCCTGCACGGCAAGACCCTGCTCGTCGAGACCTTCGGCCAGTACGGGATCCTGCCCCTTTACCTGATCGGCTGGTGGGGAAGGGTCTTCCGGCCCTCCTACCTAAGCCTTGGCCTGCTGGTCAGCTTGGTGTCGTTCCTTCAGTTTGCCGTCTTCTACCTTCTTCTCAAGCGGCTTGCCGGCCGCCGGACGGTGGCGCTTGGCCTGACATTGCTGATAATCGGGCTGAGCGTTTGGACAACCGACTATGCCAGTCACTCGCACCCCTCGGTTGGGGCGCTCCGCTTCTTCGTACCTTACCTGGTGCTGACGGCCGAGTTGGTCCGACCGGGACGGCGCAACCCCATCCGGGCGGCCGTCATGGGCGTCGCCTCAGTGTGGAGCGCCGAGACCTTCGTCTATACGACGGCGGCTCTGGGCGGCATCGTCTTGTTCGAGGCGTTGCGCGGACGACGCTTGGCTCTGTTCGTCAAACCGATGGGCTGGGCGGCAGGAGGAATCGCCGTTGCCCACACGATCTTGGCCTTGGCGACACGGGCCGGCTCCGGCCACTGGCCGCAGTGGGAGATCTATGCCGAGTTCCTCCGGGCCTACACCACGGGCGAGGTGGGCGCCCTTCCGGTCGCCACCTGGACCCCATGGGCGCTTCTCGCGGCGGTGTATCTGGGGGGAACAGTCGGCGCTGGCGTAATGCTGCGCAGGGACCGGCCGGCGCTGGACACTGTCGAGTGGCGCCTGGTGTCCGGACTGGCTGCGCTAGGGATCGTCACCTTCTCCTACTTCATCGGCCGGTCGCACCCGTTTGCCCTGAGGCACATTTGCGCCCCAGCTCTGATGATCTTGGCCTTCTGGCTACGGGACGGTCGAGCGCGCCGGCCTGCCTTCGCCTTGGCGGCACTGGTAGCCGTGCCGCTCGCCTGGAACAGCGCGCAGGGCCTGGTGAAGAACCTGCCGCTGACCACGATAGGCTCGCTGGCAACCGGCAGCCTGTTGGCCGACCTCGGCGCCCTGTCCGATCCGCCGGCGCACAATCCGGAGTCGGGGGAGGCGGCGGCGCTCATCGTCAAACACGCGCCCAGCGCAAAGCACGTCCCGGTCTTGGTCAACGACTCCGCCTACACCGAAACGATGATGATGGCCGGCAAGGGCAACTTCCTCCTCGTCGACAACCCGCTGCAAGACGCCTTGGTCTGGCAGGAGGTACCGACCGACGCCAGGTTCAGAAGGCTGCCGGCCGCTGGGAGCTGGGCCTTCGTCGACCGACCCGAACGCCTCCTGGCGCTCCAACTCGACTACCTTCGGCTTCTGGAAGACGCGTTCTGCCTGGTGCCCGGGGATTCAACATCGACCGGAATCCGGGCGGTCAGGCTCCTGTCGAAAACCACCGGCTGCCCGGCCTGACGCCCATGTTCGGGAATCACTTAAGCCGCTAAAACGACGAAAGAGGGTTGGTGGTAGGAACCTTCGGCGAACCTGAGGCCGGGGTGGGCAGCGATGTCGTGGAGACGATTGGGCCCAAAGTCCCAAACTTCCCTTAAACGATCCACCCGACTCCCGGGGCCTTTAACCGAACCGGCCATAGTGGAACATGATCGCCGAAGCAACCGCCAAGCCGGCAGTCTCCGCCCGCAGGATCTGGGGGCCGAGATTCACCGCGTGCGCTCCGGCGTCCACCAACCGGAGCTCCTCGGCTGGACCCAAGCCTCCCTCCGGGCCGATAACCACCGCAACCGTATCGGGCGAGGTGGCGGGTAGCTCCTCCCGCAGGCTGCGTTGGGCGCCCGGATCGGCTACGAAGGCTGCGTCGAAACCCGGCGTCAGATCAGCCACCTGATCCAGCGTCAGGGGGCCCTCAATCTTGGGCAACCAGGCACGCCTCGACTGCTTGGCCGCAGCCAGGGCCACCCGGCGCCACCGTTCGTTTTGGGTTTGGGCCTTCGGGCCGTCCCACGTCGGGACGCTTCGGGAGGCGGCAAAGATCGCCACCCGGTCCACCCCTAGCTCCACCAGCTTCTCGATAAGCCAATCGATCTTTGCCCCCTTCGCCAGGCCTTGGAAGACGCTCAGGTGGGGTACCGGCGCAGGCACGTGGCTGACCGATTCGATCCGGGCGGTAACCTCCTGCGCCAGGTTCTCGATCCGGGCTTCGAACAGCCGCCCGAAGCCGTCGCCCACGGTTATCCGGTCGCCTGCGCGGCAACGGCGGACCCTCAGGTGATAGGCGTCCTGCGGGTCCAGGGTCAGACTGCCCTCAAGGATGATTTCCGGCCGGGCGAAGAAAAACGGCGCCGAGCTCAAGCTCGGAAGGCGCTCTTGATCTTTCCCAGGAACCCTTGGTGCTCGGCGACGTCCTCGCCCCGAAGCTGCGCCAGCTTGCGTACCAACTGGTCTTCTTCATTGCTCAAACCGGTAGGAACGACGACGTTAACCCGCACCAAGATATCCCCCCGGCCGCCCCGGCCGAGCCGGGTCAGGCCCGCCCCGCGAACCCGAAGAATGTCGCCCGGCTGGGTACCCAGGGGCAGCTCAACTTCAACCTTGCCGTCGAACGAATCGATGGTGATGGTTGCCCCGAGCGTTGCCTGAGTGAACGGCACGTCGACCGAGAAAATCAGATCTTCCCCCTTGCGCTCGGCCCCCGCCATCTTCTTGACCCGAAGCTGAACGTAAAGGTCGCCCGAAGGGCCGCCCCGGGGGCCGGCCTCGCCCTTGCCGCTTACCCGTAGCTGCATGCCGTCTTCTACGCCCGCGGGGATGTCCACCCGGACCTCCTCCTCCCGCTCCAAGCGACCCTCGCCCCGGCACTCGATACACGGGGAAGTGATCCGCTCGCCCATCCCCTGGCAATCGGGGCAGGTGGAGGCGGAAACCATGTTGCCGAAAAAGCCCCGCTGCATGGTTCGAATGGTGCCCTGGCCGTTGCACCGGGAGCAAGCCACCGGGGAAATGCCCGGCTCTGATCCCGAGCCGCTGCATCGGGCGCATGTGCGCAAGCTGCGCACCGGAAAGGTCTTAGTGACCCCGTTGACCACTTCCTCCATCGTGACCTCCACCGCCACCGCCAGGTTGCGCCCGGGCTCCGGCCCGGCCCGGCGGCCAAAACCGAACGGATCTCCACCGAAAAACGAACTGAAAATGTCGAACGGGTCAAAGTTCATGCCGGGCCCGCCTGCGGTGCCGAAACGATCGTAATTGCTCCTGCGGCCGGGATCGGAAAGCACCGCGTAGGCCTCGCCGAGCTCCTTGAACTTGGACTCGGCTGACGGATCGTCCGGATTGGCGTCCGGGTGGTACTGGCGGGCAAGCCGCCGGTACGCCTTTTTCATGTCGTCTTCGGAGGCGTCCTTGGAGACGCCCAGAACTTCGTAGTAGTCGCGTGCCACAAACGTTCCTTAGCTTAGTTAAGCGATTCCAGCAGAGCGCTCAGCCGGCGGGCAACCGCCTCAACTGCGGCGATGGTATGAGGGTAGTCCATCCTGGTGGGGCCGATGATCCCGATGCTGCCTTGGCGGTCGGCCCCGGCGTCGTAGGGGGCAAAGATGACCGTACAGGTGCGCATCTGCTCTACCGGCACCTCCCGGCCGATGAACATCACCATCGCCGGGGAGCCCGATGCCTCGCTCAGCAGGGAGGCCAGCACCTTGGGGTGCTCCAACGCGTCGACAATCTCGTGGACCGTTTCCAGATCCGAGAAATGCCGGCCGGACAGCATGTTCGCGGTGCCGCCCCGGAAGATGCGCTGGCTGGCACCGGCCTCCATCACTTCGTCCATCTCAGCAGCAACGCTCAGCAATCCGGGCGATGCGTCCGCTACCGCACGCACCGTGTCGGCAAGGGTCGCATGATCTACCCCCTCCAGCAGCTTGTTCAACTGTTCGGTGAGCAACGCCAGATCGTCCTCGCCGGTTTCCACGGAGAACTCCACCACCCCTTGGTCCACCTCTCCGCTGCGGGCAATCAACAACATGGTTGCCCGGCGCGAGTCCCGGGAGTACAGCTCGATCCGCCGTAAGACGTTGCGCCGAGAAGGGGGAGCCAGGGCGATGCCCGCCGCCTCGGTGAGGCGGGACAAGACGTGGGAAGTGGAGTCCAACGTCGAGTCCAGACCTCGGAACTCCGCATCCAGCACCAGGTCAATCGCCCGGCGCTCGTGCTCGGAGATCTCCGGCCAAGTGTGTCCCGGCCAGTTGTCCACGAACCAGCGGTAGCCCTGATCGGTTGGAATGCGCCCGGCGGATGTGTGGGGCTGAACGATGTAGCCCAACTCCTCCAGGACCCCCATGTCGTTGCGGATGGTGGCCGCCGACACCTGAAGGCGGTAGCGGTCAACCAAGGTCTTGGAAGCCACCGGCTGGCCGGTCTTCACATACTCACGAACGATCGCGCGCATGATGGCCGCTTTGCGGGCATCCAGTGACCTTCCCCCTGCCCCAGGCAGCGACGATGCGTTGAGCGTTACAACCTCCTAAGTCTTGTCGTTCAGCTTCAGCGCCGCCATAAACGCCTCCTGGGGCACCTGCACCGAGCCGACGTGCTTCATCCGTGCCTTACCGGCCTTCTGTTTCTCCAGCAGCTTGCGTTTCCGGGTGATGTCGCCGCCGTAGCACTTTGCGATGACGTCCTTGCGGTAGGCCTTGATTGTCTCACGGGCGATGATCCTGGAACCGATGGACGCCTGAATTGCCACGTCGAACTGCTGCTTTGGGATGAGCTCTCTTAGCTTCTCGGTCATCCGCCGGCCGTAGTAGAAGGAGTTCTGCTTGTGGACGATGGCGCTGAACGCGTCCACCGGCTGTCCGGCCAGCATGATCTCCACCTTCACCAAGTCGGCGCCGGCATAGCCGATGGGCTCATAGTCCAGCGAAGCGTAGCCCTTGGTGCGGCTCTTGAGCTGGTCAAAGAAGTCGACCATCATCTCGGCGAGCGGCAGAGTGTACTTTAGCTCAACCGAATGCTTGGACAGATGCGAAATCCCCTTGCGCTCACCCCGCCGCTCCTGGCACAGCTGCATGATCGTGCCGATGTACTCGGTTGGGGTGATGATCATCACCGAGGCCACCGGCTCCTGGATCTGCTCGTAGCTGCCCGGATCGGGCATCTGGGCCGGGCTGTGCACTTGAAGCACCTCACCGGAGTGCATGACCACCTGATAGGCGACACTGGGCATGGTTACCAGCATGTCAAGGTCGAACTCCCGCTCCAAGCGCTCCCGGATGATGTCCATGTGAAGCAGGCCCAGGAAGCCGGCCCGGAAGCCGAACCCTAAAGCGGGCGAGGTTTCCGGCTCGAACACCAAGGCGGCGTCATTGAGTTGCAGCTTCTCCAGACTCTCCCTTAGCTGCGGGTACTGGTCAGAGTTGGTGGTGTAAAGGCCTGCCCAGACCATCGGTTTGGGCTCCCGGTAGCCTGGCAAAGGCTTGCTTGCCGGGTTCTGATGGTCGGTTATCGTGTCGCCGACAGTAGCTTCCCGGACATTCTTCACGCCCGGGATCAAGTAGCCGACGTCGCCGGCTTCCAGGATCTTCACCGGCTGCATATCGGGGGCGAATACCCCCACCTCCTCCGACTCCACCGAGCTTCCAGTGGCCATCATCTTGATCTTCTGGCGGGCGGTGAGCGTGCCATCGACCACCCTCACGAAGGTAACCACCCCCCGGTAATTGTCATAGGTTGAGTCGAAGATCAGCGCCCGGGTGGGTTGGTTGGGGTCGCCCTTGGGTGGTGGGATGCGCTTGACCACCTCCTCCAGCAACTCGATCACCCCCTGCCCGGTCTTGCCGGACACCCGGAGGAACTCGTCGGCGGGAATACCCATCAGGTTAGACATTTCCTCAGCCACCCGGTGCGGGTCAGCCGAAGGAAGGTCAATTTTGTTGAGCACCGGGATGATTTCCAGGTCTGCCTCCATTGCCAGGTAGAGGTTGGCCAGGGTCTGAGCCTCAATTCCTTGGGCGGCATCCACCAGCAGTATCACCCCGTCGCACGCCTCCAGCGCCCGGGACACTTCGTAGCTGAAGTCGACGTGGCCCGGGGTGTCGATAAGGTTCAGCTCGTAGATCCGGCCGTCGGCCGACGGATACTTCAGCCGGATGGCCTGTGCCTTTATGGTGATCCCCCGCTCCCTCTCCAGGTCCATCTTGTCCAGGTATTGCTCGCGCATTTCCCGCTCGGGCACGGCTTTGCATATCTGAAGGATGCGGTCGGCCAGGGTCGACTTGCCGTGGTCCACGTGGGCGATCAAGCTGAAGGCGCGGGTCAACGAACGATCTTTCATAGTTCGAATGTAGCAGCCGAACCAGCCGGGGGGTCAAGGCGGCCCCTAGCGTGCTAGAGTGCTGTGTCAATCCCTCTTAGAAGGTCTGTTCACGCATGGCAAACATCAAGTCTCAAAAGAAGCGCATCCTCACCAATGAGAAGCGTCGCATGCGCAACCGTGACGCCCGCACCGCTCTTAAGACCTACATCAAGCGGTTCAACGCCGCCCTGGCCAACGGGGATGGTGAGCGGGCGCAAACCGAGTTGCAAATTGCCAGCCGGGCGCTGGACAAGGCGGTGTCCAAGGGGTTCATCCACTCCAACAACGCCGCCAACAAGAAGTCATCCATGGCGCTTCGGCTCAACTCCTCGCAGAAATAGCAACAACCACCCGCTCCAGAGTCAGCCCTTCCGGTTCCTCGCTCTGTTTGATCTTTACGTCCGCCTCGGCAAGCAACCGGTAAGCGGCAACCAGCGCGCCCGGCTTGAACCCTCGCGCTTGGCGCACCAGCTTCTCCGCCCGCCAGGCTTGAATCCCGAGTTCCTTAGCGATCAGTGCGGGCGGCTGCCCCTGGGCCTGAACCAGCATCCGGAAGTGACGGGTGAGCGACCAAAACAGCATCTGCTCGGACTCCCCCTGGCGGACCAGATGGTGGAGGGTCTGCAGCGCAAGGCTCCCCTGCCGCTCGGCAACAGCATCGATGAAGCCGAACAGCTTGGCGTCGGCCCGGCCTTGGAACTGGCCGCTCACCCGGGCGCCGGTCAGCCGGCCTCCCTCGGGCTGAGCCAAACCTAGCTCTTCCACTGCCCGGGACAGTGCCAGGCGCTGCTCGCCCACCGCCTCCACCAAAGCGTTCATGACGTCTCCTCCGGCGCTGAAACCCTTGGCGCGAAGTTCCTGCTTTAGCCACACCAGCAGATCCGAGCGCTTGCCTTTGGCTGCATCGACCACATGCCCGACTTTTCGCACCGCCGCCAGCAGCGGCGCCGGAAACTTGGCACCCATTAACACCGCGGTGACGTCCGGCGAAGGGGACTCGAAGTAGGCAGCGAGCAACCGCAGCGCCTCGGCCCCCAGCCGGTCGACCTCCCTGACCACCACGAACCGGCGATCTCCAAACATCGACGGCGTGACCAGCGCCTGGAGCACCCGGTCGACATCGTCCGCCGGACCGAACCGGTCTATCGACTCCTCGGAGACATTTTCCACGAGTTTTCCCAGGGCTACTCCGGCCAGATGCGGATCGTCGCCGGCGATCAGGTAGGCGGGCAGCGCATCGGCGGGGGGTTTGGACGGGGGCACTTCTAAGATCCTATTTGGTTGGTCCCTGTGCCGGGGGGCCGGCGCCACCTAGGGACCCGAGACCACGCCGAAGCGGTCGATCTCGATCACTACATCGCCCAACTCGTCGGTCCGTAGAACTTTGGCGCCCACCCCTTCGAAGATTCGTACCGCTTTCGCCGACGGATGACCGTAGTCATTATCGCCCACCGAAACCGGCACCCATTCGGGGTCCACCGCCTCCATGAACTCAGGGTCCAGCCGGGCGGAACCGTGATGTGGTGCCTTTGCCACGGTGCAATCGATCTTGTCCCGGTGCCGCTCGAGCAGCGCCTGCTGGCCGCTTTCCTCCAGGTCCCCGGTGAACAAAATGCACTCGCCGGCCCATCGAATGGCCAGGACGATCGAGGCATCGTTGAGCGCCGACCCCTCGGGCGAGACTCCGGCGGAAGCGGCGGCAGCAGTCTCAATCTGGTCAATCGCCGGGGCGAGCACCTCCACCTCCAGATCCCCGATGGCAATGCGATCCCCGTCGATCGCGGGCACGAACGGCTCGTCGACGTTCAGGTGACGCAGCAGGTTCAGTTCGATCCCCGGATGCAGGGCGATCCCGACGTCCACGTCCTTCATCACCTCCGCCAGGCCTACGACATGGTCTGCATGAAGGTGACTGGCGACCACCAAATCGATCCGGCCGATTCCCCTCCGGCGCAGGGTAGTGGCAAGCAGGTGCGGATCCGGGCCCCCGTCCACGAGCACCCGGGCTCCCCCCGGGCTCTCAACCAGGGCTGCGTCGCCCTGGCCAACGTCGAAGAAAGTAACCCGGAGCCCTCCGGGAGCGGCCGAGCGGGCGGCCGGGGCGATCATCGTCCCCAGCGCCACGACGATTGCCAGCAGGGCGGGCCAGCGCGCCCGGCGGCCCCGGCGGGTGAGCCACATCCACAGCGCCAGCAGGCCGAGGCAAGCTGCCATGAACTCCAGCCAATGGAAGTTCGGCAGGCTGATCTCGGACAAATCCGAACGGCCGAACACCCGGGCAATCCATTCGAGCAAGCCGGCCGGCACGCCGGCGATTTTCATCACCGGCCAGGCGGGTGCAGTGCCCAACAGCGAGAGAACCCCGCCGGTAAAGCCGATCACCGTGACCGGCGCCACCAGGGCGACCGCCGCCAGATTGGCCGGCAGGCTGGCCACCGAGAGTTTGTCGAAATGGATCGCGATCAACGGGAATACGGCAACCTGCGCCGCCAGTCCGATGGCCACCGGTTCTTTGAGCCACCGGGGCACCGGCCCCAGCCGCTCCACCAGCGGCGCTCGTAAGAGCAAGATGCCAGCGGTGGCGGCGAAGGAAAGCTGGAACCCAATCGACCACAGCAGCCTCGGGTCGAACAGCAGCAATGCAAAGAAGGCGACGGCCAAAGTGTGCAGAGACTCCGCTTTGCGCCCGAACAAAAATGCTGCCAAGGCCACCGCGGCCATGACGCTTGCCCTGAGCACCGATGGTTCCCAGCGGGTGATGACGGCGAACACCACGATCGCGATCAGGCCGAGCGCCACCTTGGTGCGCCGGGAGACCCGCACCAGCCCGAGGACCGCGCCGAAAGCCGCCAGCACCATCGCCAGATTGGCCCCCGACACCGCGGTCAGATGCGACATCCCCGATGCCCGGAAGTCATCCCTCACCTGGGAGCCAAGTTTGCGGTCGTCGCCGATGACCAACCCGAGCACCAGCGCTGCTCGGTTGGGCGCGAGCGCCCTGGCGGCGGCATGGTCCATGCGTTCCCTGAAGAAGTTAGAAGCGATCACCAACGGGTTGCCCGAGTGCCCCAGCACCTCCACCGGAGTGAGCAGCGCCGCCTCGGCGGCGATTCCCGAGCGTACCAGCGCCCGATCGAACGGGTCGTCCGGGTCCAGGGCCTCGATCTTCACCTCCATCCTCGCCCGATCCCCCAGCGCTGCCTTCGGCACGAGGTCGAATGCCCGCACCGCCAGCCGTCCATCAACCTGGCCGATCTCGGAGACAAAAACCGAGCGGAGATTGAACCCCCAGGCTCTGCCTCTAGGTTGTGGGTCGGTAGCCAGCACTCCCGTCACCTCCAGCACCCGGCCGTCCAAGCCGGGCAGGGGCGAACGTAGGCGCAGCGCCTCCTTCATCCCCAAGTCGGCAACGCCGAGCGCCCCCATCCCCACCAGCACCATCCCGGCGACCAGTGGCTTAACGCAAGGCAGGAGTTGGCCCTCGCCCCGCTCCCCTTCGTGAATCCACCAGGCGGCGCCCAGAAGCCCCACCGCCAACCCGCCTATCCCAAGTGCGACAACGGCCGTTGGCCGCAGGGCATCGGCCAACAAGACGCCCAGCACGAACCAAGCGCCCAGCAGGTAAGCCTTCATTTAGACGGTTATCAGATCCTTGAGACCGTCGAACTTCTTCGGACCGAAGCCGCTCACCTAAAGCAACTGGCGGGGCGAGCTAAACTTACGGTTCTGCCGGAATGCGATGATCCGCTCCGCCAGCACCGGTCCCACACCCGGAAGTTCTTCAAGCTGCTTTTGGCTGGCCAGGTTGATGTTCATCTTGCCAGGGCCGACACCCGGGCCACCGCCGCCATCCGGGCCCTGGAAGGCCGGCTGTTCCGGAGGTACTGCCTCCCCGGGCTTGAGAAGCAGAATCTTTTGTCCATCCACCACTGGTGCAGCCAGATTCAATGAGTTGCCGTCCGCGCCCTGTAGCGGTCCGCCCGCGGCGGCGACTGCGTCGTCCACACGGCTCCCCTCGATCAGCGTGTACACGCCCGGGTGCGCCACCTGCCCGGCCACGTGCACCTTGAACACCTGCGGGCTGGGTTGCGCGCTGGGTTGCAGGCTGGGCCGTGCGTCCACCGCCGCCTCCCGCCGCACCGGCGGAGCAGGCGGATCCGATGTGCGCAGGATCACCACCAATCCCGCCCCTACCACCGCCAACCCGAGCAGGGCAAGTAGTCCCAGTTCCGAACGCGAAGCCCGCGCCGACTCCGCCCACCGCTGAAGTGCCCCAGATTCCATCCCGACCTCCGCGCTATTCGCCAACAGTTTGGGGAAGTGGGGAACTCAGTTAGTTCTACAGACCGGCCGAGGCCGGTTCAATTCCTAAAGCACCCAAACCCTAGGGCTCGGGTACGACAAAAAAGCTCCGTTTCAGCCCATGAGCTAATGCGACTGAGGTGCAAGTTATAGCCTCATGCGATAAGATCGGGCTCCCATCGACGCACCTGGAGGAGGGCGCGGATGCATGTTCCCGACGGGTTCTTCAACGCCGCAACCTCGCTTGCGGCAGGTGCCGCCAGCGCTGGCACGCTCGCAATCGGACTCAAGAAGGCGGCCCTCGAGCTGACCGAACGGCTTGCCCCGATGGCGGGGCTGGTGGCCGCCTTCGTCTTTGCTCTCCAGATGCTCAACTTTCCGGTTGCCGCGGGCACCAGCGGGCACCTTCTCGGGGGTGCGCTGGCGGCGATTCTGGTGGGCCCGTGGGTGGGCATGATCTGCATAGCGATCGTGCTTTTGGTCCAAGGCCTCCTCTTCGCCGACGGCGGCCTCACCGCTTACGGGGTCAACGTCTTGCTGCTGGCGGTGGCGCCAACCTTGCTCGGCTTCTCCATCTACCGCCTGGTTACCAGCGTCCTGCCCAAGAGCAAGGGTTCGGTAGTAGCGGGCTCGGCCACCGCCGCCTTCCTCTCGGTACCGGTCGCCGCGGCGATCTTCGCGCTCCTGTTCGCTTTCGGCGGGTCGGTCCAGTTGCCGTTCGGACGGGTCTTGGCGGCAATGGTCGGCACCCATCTGCTGATCGGCGTGGGTGAGGCGTTGATCACCGCCACGGTGGTGAGCGCGGTGGTAAATGTCCGGCCGGATCTGGTCTACGGGGCTACCCACCTCAACGCGGGAGCACTGCTCAGCGCCCCCGATCCGAAAGCTACGGCATGAAGGCGGGCGCCCGGCTGTTTGTGATCGCCGGATTGCTGATCGGCGCGGCATTGGTTATCTTCGTCGGCCCCCGGGCCAGCAGTTCCCCCGATGGGCTGGAAAAGGTGGCCGAGGACCAGGGATTCGCTGAGGCCGCCGAAGATCACACTTTCGCCGAAGGCCCGCTGGCCGATTACGGGGTGCGGGGCGTGGAAGACCCCAATATCGCCACCGGCCTGGCCGGCGTGGCCGGGATCCTGATCACCTTCGGCCTGGGAGTGGTCCTGTTCGCCGCGGTGAAAGCGGGCGGCCGTTCGAAGTCCGCAACTTAACGTGGGCGGAGTAGCCCACAGCCACCTGCTTTTCGTACACGGCAACAGCCGGATCCACCGACTGAAGCCCCAGTGCAAGGTGGCGGCCACGGTTCTTTTCGTTCTCACGGTTGTGGCCACCCCTCGGGAGGCCTTCTGGGCGTTCGGTGCTCACGCACTGGTTCTGGCGGCGGTGGCCCGCACCGCCCGGGTACCGTTGGGCTTCGTCGCCCGCCGGCTGACCATTGAACTTCCCTTCGTAGCCTTCGCGCTGTTCCTGCCCCTGGTTGCCGGTGGTCCGCGGGTCGAGGTGGCCGGCGCATCGTTATCGGTCGACGGGCTGTGGGCAGCGTGGAACATCCTGGCCAAGAGCACGCTGGGGGTAGCAGCCTCAATCATCCTGGCCGCCAGCACGCCGGTTCCTGAGATCCTGAAGGGCCTGGACCGGTTGCGTCTCCCGAAGGCGTTCACGGCGGTGGCGGGGTTCATGGTGCGCTACCTGGACGTGGTGACTGATCAGATGCGTCGAATGCGTATCGCCCGGGCGTCCCGGGGGTACGACCCGCGCTGGGCGTGGCAGGTTAAGGCGCTAGCTTGGTCCGCCGGCACTCTGTTCATCCGGTCCTACGAACGAGGCGAACGCGTTTATCTGGCGATGGTCTCCCGAGGCTTTACGGGCGCACTGCCGGTGCTGGGCGAGCAGGAGGCCGGACGGGGCCAGTGGGCCGCAACGCTAACGGTTCCGGCGCTCAGCGCCCTTGTGGCCGCTGCCGCGTGGCTTACCCTGCCATGACCGGCGACACCCGTGCAGGCCGGGCGCCTGCGCCCGCCCATCCGGAACACCGCGCAGTCCTGCTCACCCGATGATCGGCGACGCGCTGGAGGTGGACGACTTGTGTTTCGCCTACCCCGACGGGCGCCAGGTGCTGTTCGGCTGTAGCCTCACAGTAGCCCGGGGCGAGCGGGTGGCTCTGCTCGGACCCAACGGCGCAGGCAAGACCACCTTCGTACTGCACCTCAACGGGGTACTCACCGCCGGCCGGGGCTCGGTGGTAGTGGGCGGACTACCGGTGCAAAAGCAGAACCTCCGGGAGATCCGCCGGAGAGTGGGAATCGTATTCCAGGATCCCGATGACCAGCTATTCATGCCGACCGTGGGCGAAGACGTAGCCTTCGGGCCGGCCAATTTGGGAGTCAAGGGCGAGGATCTGGCGCTCAGGGTGAAGACCGCGCTCGCCCAAGTGGGGATGCAGGACTGTACCGACCGGGTACCCCACCACCTGAGCTTCGGCCAGCGCCGGCGGGTGGCCCTGGCCACCGTGCTGGCGATGGACCCGGAGATCCTGGTGCTCGACGAGCCGTCCTCCAACTTGGACCCCGCCGCCCGGGAGGAGTTAGCCGAGATTCTCAAGACTTTGGACCTCACGGTGCTGATGGTCACCCATGATTTGCCCTACGCTCTGCAACTGTGTCCCCGGGCGCTGGTGATGAACGGCGGGAGTATTGTCGCCGACGGTTCCACCTCGGAAATCCTGAGCAACGCCGAGCTGATGTCCGCCAACCGGCTGGCCCTGCCGTTCGGCTTCCATCCGTCGCACATCTAAGGTCCGAGAGACGGATCCCGGGTTGACATCCAGGACTGAGGAATAATTAACACCGGGAAGCAACAGCAAAGGAGGACGGGTTTGGCGCAGACCTCGTCAAGCTCCAGGGTCGAGCAGATCCTCGACCGCATAGTGGCCAACGGCGGTCGCCGGACGATGAGCCGGCAAGCGGTCATCCGGGTAATCGTCGACTGCCACGGCCACATCACAGCCGACGCTATCGCGCAACAGGTCCAAAAAGACTTCCCTTCCGTGGACGTGTCCACGGTCTACCGCACGCTGGAGACGCTGCGAGACCTGGAGGTGGTGGACCGGGTGTACTTTGCCGACGGGAGCACCGTCTATCACCTGCGCGACCATCAACACCACCATCTGTGTTGCGAGAAGTGCGGGAAGGTCCAGGAACTGCCAATGGACCACCTGGCTCCGCTGGAAGCGACGGTTCTGGAGAAATTCGGCTTCGAGCTTCACCAGCGCCCGGTAGGCCTGTTCGGCCTCTGCGCCGCCTGCCGGCACTGACACCGTCCTGGCCGGCTGTTTACAGGGGCCGGCTCACCAACGGGATCCGGCGGGATGCCGGCTAAGCCGGGCTGAATTGCCTGCGGACCGCTGCGGTGCGTCCCAGCGCAGCTAGGGTCCGCCACCGCCTGCGAACGTGAGGTTCAAACTGGTGTGCTGGTCGCACACTTTCCAAAACAGAGAGGCTCGATGGGTGAGATTGAACGCGCTCATGGGGTAGGCACAGAACAGTTCGAACGGGTAGCGTTCCCCCAACTCGTTCCACAGGTCCTCCAACGCGATAGCAGCCCCCGGGTTGCCCTGCTCCCAGAGCACCGCAACCATCTCGCCGTAGATGCGTACCGATGGCGCGTCCGCCAGGACCTGCTGGATCAGGCCACCGACCGCTGCTTGGAAGAGAAGCCGGTCCGGCCGCCCTTGGACCATGAACCGGTCCAGGGTCGCCGGGGCATCCAGCGAGACGAAACTGGCGGAGGTGTCGGCCAAAGTGGCGAGGGCGGCCGAGAAGCCGGCCCGGTGCTGCTCGGTGGCTACCACAACCGCAGCGCCGCCATCGTTTAGGGAGCAGGCCAAGAAGCGTGCGACACCCTCGAACAGCGCAGGTTCCGACTCGTAGAACTCGACGTGATGGCAAGGGCTCATCGTCAACTCCGTCCCCGGGCGATCTATGAATCATCCCACTTATCATCGGCTGATTGAGTCGATCGCTTAAGCAGATCTTCCGGCCTGCGTTACAGAGTAAGGGTCAAGTACGGAATCTCGGGGGCCGGGATGACCTGGATCCGGGAAGCGACCAACGTCGGAACCGGGAATCCGTCCACGGTTGTCTCCCCAGCGCCTGCCGGATCCCAGGTGCCGGTCACCTCAACCCAGACGTCCTTGCCCGGCGAGATCTCCTTCGGGTCGATAACCGCAGCCTGCATGAGTTGAGCATCGGCTGCGCAACAGGAAATCATGAACCGGCTGAGCAGGAACCTGTCCCTGGCAAGACCCTGACCCGGCATCGCAAAGCCCACCAAGCGGACCGGAATTCCAGCCAGCGCCTGGGTTTCGTCGTAGTAGGTGATCTCCAGGAAGTCCAGCAGCGACATCTCCGGCACGGCCGGATTGTCGCCCGCCGGCTTCGCATCGGTGGCACCGGGCGCTCCGGAAACGGGAGGCGCAGCGCTAGCAGCGCCGGCAGCGGGGTCAACGGGCGTGCCAGCGGGGTTTTGCGTAGAACCGGCAGCGCCAGCGCCCGCAGCGGGGTCGGCTACGCCGTCAGGGACAGACGCAAGCCCGGCCGGTGCCGCCAGTTGCAACGCCGCCAGCTGCTCGGCCAGGTCGGCCAGGTCGGCCACTTTAGCCGGAGGGCGGGGCGGGCGCACCGCCTGGCGGTCAGCCGCAAAGGAACCGAGCGGGGTGGGAAGGATCAGGCCTGCGGCGACCACGGGGAGCAGCAGCAGCCAGGACGCCTGGGAGAGCGGATGATGGTGGTGCAGAGCGCAATCGCCGTGATCCTCAGGCATGGACGACAGATCTTTGCGCCAGGCAAGCCAGCCACTAACGCCCAGAAAAATCAGAACCGCGCCCGATAAAAGCAGCCAGGGCAGCATTCCCGGCCTCACGTAATTCAGGTACTCGCCGGAAAAAACAACCTTCAACGTGAGCACGCCGAGAACGATCGTGAGCAGGCAGGAAAACCGGCGGGTCACAGCAGCAGGCTCCCGGCGATGACCCCGCAGGCGATGGCCACCACGAAAGTGATCGGCGCGAAGCGAATTGCGAACGACTTTCCGAAAGTACCGGCCTGCAGGGCAACCAGCTTAACGTCGACCGCCGGGCCGACCACCATGAACACCAGCCGGGCAGTGGGCGAGAACTGACTGAGGCTGGCGGCAACAAATGCGTCCGCCTCGGAGCAGATCGCCAGGACGAACGCCAGAACAGCCAGCGCGAGCACCGCGCCGAAGCCGGAACCGGCCAGCCCGTCGAGTACTGATTTGGGGACCACAGTGTGCAGCGTGGCTGCGGTCATCCCTCCGAGGACCAAGAAGCCTCCGGCGTGGAGGAAGTCGTGCTGGGCGGTGCCGGAGAAGGTTGCCCAGCGGGAACCACCGTCCACCACCCGGCGCATCGCTCGCTCGTGGAAAACCGGCTTGCCCACCTTAGCCCAGATCAAGCCGGTGATTACTGCGGTTGCCAGCGAGCCGGCAAACCGCGCGACCACGAACTGAGGCTGACCCTGGAAGGCCACCGCAGTGGCAACAAGCACCACCGGATTGATTGCCGGAGCTGAGAGCAAGAAGGCCGTCGCCGCCGCCGGAGGGGCGCCGCTGGCCATCAGCCTCCCGGCAATGGGCACCGATCCACATTCGCAGCCGGGTAGGGCAACCCCGGCAACGCCGGCCACTGGAACCGCCAGCAACGGGTTCTTCGGAAGATGGGAGGCAAGCCAGCCGGGGGGAACGAGGGCAGCTATCCCACCGGAGAGCAGCACGCCTAGCACCAAGAACGGCAAAGCTTGGACGAATATGGCCACGAATACCGTGACCCAGTTACGCATCCCCGGACTCTCGAGCAACCAGCGAAACTGGGTCGGCAAAAGGACAAGCGCGAGCAGGCCCAGAGCGATCAACTCGGGGACGGCAGTGCTCCGATGGGCCGGCCCGAAGTCGAGTGGCCCGGTGTGTGGTCGTGCTCCCACGCGTCGAGTATCACTTGGAAGGCGCCTTAAGTCACGCATTTGAGGCAGTCTAGTCGGCAACCCTACGGACCCACCTCCGCCGGCTTGCGTACAAGCTTGCGGGCCAGCCCGGCCGTCAGGAAGAAAACTCCGATTGTCAAAAGGACGATGGTTGCACCGGGCGAGGTATCCAGGTAGAAGGCGAGCAAAACGCCGCCCACGCTCAGCCCAGCTCCGAGCCCCAGGCTGGTGGCAACAGTCCGGCGAAAGCTACCCGCCAGTTGCTGGGCAATCGCCACAGGGAGTACCAGCATGGCCGAGACGAGCAGGATGCCCACCACCCGCATGGTCACCCCCACGGTCACTGCAGCCAACACCGCGAGCACGAAGTTCATCTGCCTGACCGGCAGCCCGCTCACCCTGGCCACCTCCTCGTCGTAGCACAGGGCGAAGAACTCCTTGCGCCACAGGGTCATGACCGCGACCACGCAAGCGGCGGCCCCGGCCAAGAGGAGCAGGTCGAACTCGGTCACCGTCAACACCGAGCCGAACAGGTAGCCGAGCACCTGGTTGGACCGGCCCGACTTAAAGGTGAAGATCGCTCCGCCCGCCAGCCCACCGTAAAAGATAAGCGCAAGGGCGACATCGCCGGCGGTACGCCCCCGTTCCCGCAGCAGTTCTATCCCGGCTCCGGCAGCCGACGCGGCGACAATGCCGGTGGCCAGCGGC
Source organism: Actinomycetota bacterium (assembly GCA_052389675.1). Taxonomy (GTDB): domain Bacteria; phylum Actinomycetota; class CADDZG01; order JAHWKV01; family JAHWKV01; genus JBBDRH01. Next base: position 60,879 of record JBQTHR010000032.1, on the reverse strand, counting down.
GAGGTGCCGAAGAACAGTCCGGCGGCCACTCCCATGAAAGCGAAGTGACCGATGCCGTCGCCCATCAACGCCAGCCGTCGCTGGACCAAAAAAACCCCGATCGACGGGGCAGCTATCCCCACCAGGAAAGCCGCAAGCAGCGCCCGGCGCATGAATTCGAGTTCGAACGGACCCACGTCAGTGATTCTGGTGGTCGAGTGGGTGATGGGGGTGGTCGTCGCTGTGCTCGACGCCCGCCGGAGGGCCGTCGTAGGCTACCCGGCCGGCATCGAGCACCACGGTGCGATCCACCAAGGGAAGCAGCGCCCCCAGCGCGTGTGCCAGCAGCAGGATCGTGCGATTGAGTTCCGCCAACCTGGAGAGCACGCTGGCAAAGCTTTGCTGGTAGGCCAGGTCCACGTTAGAGACCGGCTCGTCGAGCACCAGCAAATCCGGGTCGTTGACCAGCGCACGGGCGATCAGGACGCGCTGCTGCTGGCCACCCGACAGAGCAGTGACCCGGCGCTTGCGCAGGTCAGGCAGGCCCACCGAGTCGAGCGCCCGGGCGGCCGCCTCCCGATCAGCCTTCGTGAAACCTCGGAGGCGCCGGGTCACTGCGATCCGGCCGGTCAGCACTACCTCCTCCACCGTGGCCGGCACCGCAGACAGCGCACCGAACCGCTGAGGCACGTAACCGATCCTGCCCCACTCGTCGAACTGCTTTAGCGGCGTTCCGAACAGCTTTACCTCCCCGGCGGACACCGGCACCAGGCCGAGCAATGCCCTGACCATGGTGGTTTTACCCGACCCGTTGGCCCCCAGCAGGGCGACGAATTCACCCGGCTCGATGGTCAGGCACAAAGCGTCGATGACCTTGTGGTCGCCCAGGTGTACGTCGCACCCGGCCAGTTCGGCAACGGTACCCATCAGCGGCACCCCAACGCGGGGCGCAGCACCGCGAGGTTGTCGGCCATTGCCTTGAGGTAGTCGCCGCCCGGAGGCGGGGATTCTATCGGGTCCAGCCGGACGGTCTGTGCGCTGGTCTCCCGCGCCACGGTCTCCACCAGATCAGGGGGCAGGAGCGACTCGAAAAAGATCGTGGTGATCCCCTGCCGCTTGACCAAGCCGGCCACCTCGGCCAGCCGGCGAGCGGAAGGTTCCTGGTCCGGGCTGATACCTGCGATGCCCACCTGTTCCAGGTTGTAGCGCTCCGCCAGGTATCCGAACGCCGCGTGGGAGGACACCACCTGCCGGCGGTCACAGCGAGTCAGGCCGATCTGGTAACGGTCATCCAGATCGTTTAGCTCCTCGATCAGCGCACCGGCGTTGCGTTGATAGACCGCTTTGTTGGGCTCATCCAAGCTGCCGAGCGCATCGGCCAGCGCATCGGTGATCGCCACCATGAGAACCGGGTCCAGCCAGACGTGCGGATCGCCGGGCAGCGCCGGCTGAGCGAGGGAGATGGCGTCCAGCGACCGAGCGTCCCGGTCTGCAATAAGCTCCTGCACCGCCGGCTGGAAACCCTGGCCCAGGTAGACCAGAAGATCTGCCTGCCGCACCCGGCGTTGCTGGCCAGAGGTCAGCTCCAGGCCGTGAGGCTCCACGCCGGCGGGCGTGAGATTCTCCACCGAGGCCTTGTTCCCGGCCACCTGGCGGGCAACAAACTCCAACGGGTAGACCGCCGTCACCACCGAGGGTTTCCGGGTGGCCCGCCCGCTCTCACCGCCACCGCAAGCGGTAAGAAGCAGTGGTACGGCCATCAACAGCGCTAGTCCGGGGCCTGGCGCCCCCGGATCCCCCCGGAAAAAGCTGCGCCTCCGGCGCGATTTGTTCGACAGCAGCCCTGCCAGGCTGCCTAGCGTTCTCATGGCCGGAATAGTAACCCAGCGAGACTTGGTCCCATCGTTTGGCACAATGACCGAACGCCCAGGATCGGACTGAGCCCCAGTGGTGAGAATGATTAGCGATTGGCGCCCGCTCCGCCGCCGGCGCCATCCGTTCAGACGACGATGTTGACCAGCTTGGGTGGCACTGCTATGACCTTGCGGGGTTCCCCACCATTTAGGTGCGGGCGGACCCGGTCGCTGGCCAGGGCCAGGTCCTTCATCGCCTCGCTCGAGATGTCCGGAGAAACCTCGATCCGGTCCCGGACCCGTCCGTTCACCTGCACCACCATGACCGCCCGCCGGGCCTGCGCCAGTGCTTCGTCGAAGATGGGCCAGCTTTGCTGGTGGATCGAGCCCTCGTTGCCGTAGCGATGCCACAGCTCCTCGGTGATGAACGGAGCAACCGGCGCCAGCAGCTTGAGGAAATTCTCGGCTGCATCCCGGGGGACTGCACCTTCCAGTTTGGAAAATACGTTCATCAGTTCCATCATCTTGGCGATTGCGGTGTTGAGGCCGAACTCCTCGAAGTCTTGGGTCACCCCTTTGACGATGCGGTGAACCTGGCGTTTGAGTTCCTCAGGCACCGCTTCCTGGCTCACCTCGGACAAGATCCGCCAAACCCGGGCCAGCCAGCTGTGGGCGACCCGGCCGATCTCGCCGAAACCGTCGGCGGGAAAGTCGTAGTCGGCAGCCGGTGGGCTGCAAAAAAGGATGAAGGCGCGGGCGGAGTCGGCGCCGAAGGTGTCCACCACGGCTGCCGCCTCGATTACATGCCCGGTAGACTTCGACATCTCCTTGCCGTCCCAGCTCACATGGCCCTGGTTGAACAAGCTGAGGAACGGTTCGCTGAAGCCGACCATTCCCATGTCCTGGAAGACTTTGACGAAGAACCGAGCATAGATGAGATGCATCACAGCGTGCTCCACCCCGCCGAAGTAGTTGTCCACCGGGTTCCAGGCGGCCACCTTGCCCGGCTCGAACGGCGCCGACTCGTTCTTAGGGTCGCAGTAGCGCAGGAAGTACCACGAGGAATCGAAGAAGGTATCCAGCGTGTCGGTCTCCCGCCGGGCCGGGCCACCGCACCGGGGGCAGGCGACGTTCACGAACTCCTCGTTGTTGGCCAGCGGGCTGACCGCCCGCTCGGTGGGGGTATAGTCGGCCTGCGGGGGCAGCAGCACCGGAAGGTCCCGCTCCGCTAGGGGGACCTCGCCGCACAGAGCGCAGTAGACGATGGGGATGGGCGTACCCCAGTAGCGCTGGCGGGAGATCAGCCAGTCCCGCTGGCGATAGTTAACCCGGCGCCGCCCCTTTCCCTGTTCGTTCAGCCACTCGATTACCTCGACGATCCCTTCCTGGGTGGCCGGATCGACCTTGGCGCCGGTGAACGGGCCCGAGTTTGCCAGCAAGCCCCGGCCGGAGGCGGCCTCGGCCATCGTGGCTGGATCAGGTTCGGGTTCGCCCTCCGGGCTAACGACCACCCGAATCGGGATGCCATGGCGCCGGGCGAAGTCGAAGTCGCGCTGGTCGTGGGCGGGGACCGCCATAATCGCCCCGGTTCCGTAGCCCATCAACACGTAATCGGCTGCGAAGACCGGGATCTGCTCGCCGTTGACCGGGTTGACGGCCACTGCGGGAAGGCGCAAACCCTCGCTGGCGCCCTTGGCCCCCAGCCGGTCGATTTCGGTCTGGCGGCGCACCCGATCCACGAACTGCTTGAACTCCTCCTCCTGGTCAGTGCCCTCGACCATCTCGGCCGCTGCCGGGTGCTCGGCCGCCAGCACAAAGAAGGTAGCGCCCCACAGCGTGTCCGGGCGGGTGGTGAACACCGGGAAGTCGATGGTGGCATCGCTGCCCACCCGGCGGATCTGAAAGACCACCTCAGCGCCGTAGCTGCGCCCAATCCAGTTGCGCTGCATGGTGAGCAGCGAATCGGCCCAGTCCAGCTGGTCCATGTCGTCCAAGAGCCGGTCCGAATAGTCGGTGATCTTGAGGAACCATTGCGCAAGGTCTCGCACCTCGGGCACCGATCCGCAGCGCCAGCACACGCCGGTGGACAGTTGCTCTTTGGCCAGTACGGTCTTGTCCACCGGGCACCAATTGACCGGCGAGGTCTTGCGGTAGGCCAGGCCCCGCCGGTACATCTGCAGGAAGATCCACTGGTTCCAGCGGTAGTAGTCCGGAAGGCAGGAGATGACCTCTCGCTCCCAGTCGTAGGAGTAGCCCAGCCGCACAAAGGAGGAGTGCATCTTGGCGATGTTGCCAAGCGTCCACTCCCTTGGGTGGATCCCCCGCTTGATGGCCGCATTCTCAGCAGGCAGGCCGAAAGCATCGAAACCCATCGGGTGCATCACTGCGAAGCCCTTCATGCGCCAGTATCGGGCCATGGCGTCGGCGATGGTGTAGTTCTCCACATGCCCCATGTGCAGATCGCCCGAAGGGTAAGGGAACATCTCCATAACGAAGCGCTTGGGCTTGTCCCCCGGGTCGTCAGCCACCCGGAAGACGCGCTCGGCCTCCCACTGGTTCGCCCAGCGGGCTTCAAAGGAATTAGGGTCGTACGGTTGCGCCATGGGCAATAACGTACCGCAGGGCGGGCAGCAAACGCTTCGATCGCCAGGAAGGCGAGGATGCGTTCCGGGGTAGCTTCAGGCTTGGGTTGCCCGCCGCTGCCGGATGTGCTCAACTCCGGCAGCTGCCCGGCTCTGCGGGGTGAGCCGGTCAGCCACGTTCGGCAGGCGGTATGTGCCTCTCTTCGCGCCACGGCCTACACGGCTGCGCCGCAACGGACGGGACTTGGCAAAGCTTTGATTCGCTTCGCTCAACTGCGTGAAGGACACTCTCGGTCGCGCATCCAATTGCCTCTCGGGCCCTAAGATCGGCGGTTGGGCAGGACCCTAAAATCCAATGAACCGAGCAGGCGCTCGTCCTGGGTCACCAGAGTCAAGCCCAAAACTTTGGCCGTTGCAGCGATGAACCGGTCAGCCGGATCTTTGTGAAGCAGATCGATCCGGCGGCTTTCCATCGCGATCGTGAAATCCACAACAGCTTCCCGCACCTCGATCTCCTTCAGCATGGCGCTGAGCATTGCTGGGGGGTCCTGACCCAGATCGACCTTGCCCTTCCGTTCAAGAACCAGCAGCTCCCAGTGCTGATCGGCGAGAGCCATAGTTCGCTGTGCGGATCTGCCAGCCGGTCTGAAACGCTGCTTGCCAACCGGTCTGGCTCGCCCAGCATCCAGTGCCAGATGTGGGTGTCCAGAAGAAGCTTCACTCCCCGAACACCGCCCAGTCTTCAGGATCGCTCGCCGGAGAAACGATGTCGCCTAAGGTAGCGATCCGACCCGCCATCGTGCCCAGTTCCCTTGGTTTGCCGGTCCGGTTGCTCGGAGCGACGACCTGCGCTACCGGAACGCCCCTTTTGGTGACCAGAACCGGCCGGCCCGTTTCGTTCACCTCTCGAAGGACCGCCAGACAGGTGGCCTTGAACTTGGCGATCGCGATCTCTTCCACTGCCGCAAGATTATCATAGTCATGTGACCATGATCATTTCACAGCGGGCGCTGGCGAAGCTGTTGCTGGAGTTTTCAAGCCACGCTGCGCACCAAAACAGCGTCGGCGCCAGATGCACGGGCCGGCCCGGGCAGAGGCAAGTAGACTGCTGGCCCATGGCTGCGACGTCGGTTTCCAGACGCGCCGCCCGGGCGGCACTGGTCTCCCTTGGCGTGACCCTGGTGCTGCTGGCGGCAAAGCTTGCCGTCGCCCTGGCCACCGGAAGCTTGGCGCTACTGTCGGAGGCGGCCAACTCCGCACTGGACGCCGGCACCGCGGCCATCACGCTGCTCGCGGTGCGCATCTCCGCCCGGCCCCCCGATGAGGACCATCCCTACGGCCACGGCAAAGCGGAGAACCTGGCGGCGCTGGTCCAGACCATGGCGCTACTCGGCTTGGCGATGTACATCGCCGTGCAGGCAATCCAGCGCCTGCGGACCGGCTCGGACCAGGTGGAGGCCACCTGGTACGCCTTTGCGGTGGTGATCGGTTCAATGATCGTGGACGCCAACCGCTCTTGGATCCTGGGCAGGATCGGGCGGCAGGAGCGCAGCCCGGCTCTTTTGGCCGATGCGCTCAACTTCCGGGCCGATCTGATGGCCTCCGCAGCGGTCCTGCTCGGCCTGGTGCTGGTGCGCCTGGGCTACAGCGGGGTGGACGCGCTGGCCAGCCTGGTCATGGCTACGTAGGCGTGATGTCGATCAGGCTGGGGCGAGCGAGTGTGGATACCCTGATGGATCGGGCGCCCCGCGGGTCGATCGAGCGGATTGCTGAGTTGGCGGCAGGCGTAGAGGGAGTGGGGGAGGTGCGCCGGGTGCGGGTGCGCTATGTCGGCGGCGAGCCCCAGACCGACGTTGTGGTCGGGATCTCCCGGCGGGTCCCGCTGGAGACCGCTCACCGGCTGACCGAGGAGGTCGAGCGGGTGATCCGGGGTCTGGAACCTGGTGCCGACGTGGTGGTCCACGTGGAGCCGGTGGCCGATGAGACGGTGGTCGCCCAACAGGTGAAGGCGGTGGCCCTGCGCCAGCCGGTGGCCACGGAGGTTCACAACATCTTCGTGACCTCGCACCCGGAGGGGCACCATATCTCACTTCATGCGCAGTTTCCCGGTTCAATGAGTCTGCACGACGCGCACGCCGCTGCCGAGAACCTGGAACGGGAGATCTTCGAGGAGGTGGACGAAGTGGTGCGGGTTGATACCCATCTGGAGCCGCTGGGCGAACGGTTCGCCGGCACCGACGTGACCGAGCAGCGGGAAGGCTTGGTGCGCTGGATGATAGGGCTGGCCGAGTCCCTGCCCGAGGTAACCGAGTGCCACGAGGTGCTGGTTAGCGCTACCCCCGGCGGCCTGGCTCTGGTGGTCCACTGCGATGCGGCGCCCGGTCTATCAGTCGACACGGTGCACCAGGCCTCCACCAGGATCGAGACTGCCACCTACATCCGGTGGCCGGAGGTGCGACGGGTCACCGTGCACTTCGAACCCGGCGCAGCCAGTCCGAAGTAAGTGCTCTCCACCCGGGGGGCCGACAGCGCAGTGTTCAGGACCAATCGATTATCTGGGCTCCACTACTCTGAGCAGCTGTTCCCGCTGGTGTTGCATTTCGCCAAAGGACTGGTCTGGGTTCCCTTAGCCTGGAAGAACACGCCCGGAACCCATCCCCACTTGCCGTTGTCCGCCTGGGTGTAGGCCCAGGCGGTGGACTCAAGCACCAGGGCGGAGAATTTTGAGCTCTCGATCTGACCAACAAACCAATGGGGCGCCTTGGCCTGCTCAAGAACCCCCACCTTTTCGCCAAGAAGTCCGTTGGTATGAGTGGCGAAGACCGGGACATTTCCGGCCAGCACGGAGCAGTACTGCACTGAGCGCCCTGCCTGCGTGCTCTTTGTGGCGTCGCACGCCGCAATTCCCGGCGCTGCCGGTTCGGCCGCCGTCACCACCGGCGGCGCCGGCGCCGCCGGTGCGGGCGGGGGCGCACCTGGCACGACCGGCACAGCCGGGGTGACGGCCGGGGCGCTCGCGGGGCCCGGCGCATTGGCCGCCTCCGCGCCGGCAAGGCCGGTTGACAGGTAGATGGTCACCTCCGACGCGGCGGGGAGGTCGGTATTGAATGCGGGTATGGTTCTGGCCACCTTGCCCTTGGCAACTGGCGATGCTTCGGTCACCTGGACAACTCTGTAACCCAACGCGGTCAGCCTGGATGAACACTCGTCCGGCGAAAAGCCCTCGCAGTTCGGAACTTTGGGAACAGGTCCCAACCCGGCTGAAAGCTGGATCTTTACCGTTGAGCCTGACGAGGCATCCGTGCCGGGGGCCGGGTCGACTTTGATGACAGTGCCCAGCGGCTCTTCGCTGGGAGCGGCCGGTCCCTCCTCTACCTCCAGCCCCTGTTGCCCTATCCGATCCCTGGCCACGGCAGCTTCCAATCCGACCACATCTGGAACACTCACAACGGGCGGACCGCTGGAAACCAGTACCACCACCACGTCGCCCTCGCTGGACTCAGCTCCGGCCGGGGGCTCCGATTCAATCACTTCTCCCCGAGGAACGTCTAGGTCCGCGCGTTCCACAATCTTGTCTCCCAGTCCCGCTCGGCTGAGCGCGATCCTTGCCGCACTGGCGGTCAGGCCTTCAACATCCGGGATTTCCACCCCTTCCGGCCCAATCAGCGCAAAGACGAGCGCAACTGCCGCCACAACAGCCAGTACCCCTCCACCGATCAGGCCCTTCTTGGCCGCCGGGCTGCTGAATCGCCCGGGCTGTTGGGGGTCCGTTCCGCCGGAAACCGGCCCGGGCGCCACAGGCGGAAGGGAGGCTTCGTACCTGCCTCCGGCCACCGTCCGCTGACTCCCGGCCCTTGTTAACCCCGCCTCACCGGTCCAGGTTGCTGATTGCGGTGGGGGAAAGGATTGAGAAGGGCGGTGGGTGGCTGGCTGGGCAGCGGCCTGAGGCGGGTTGGGGGGGAGCAACGGAGGTTGCCACTGTCTCGATCCCGCCAGCGTGGCCTGGGAGGCATTGCTTGATTGCCCGCCGCTGGGCGGCCGGAAAAGTCCCTCCGAAGCCATCCTTCTGTCGCCGGGCATGCGATCCAGCAGAAGGCGCGCTTCGGCAACGCCGGCCGGGCGCGCCTTCGGATCCTTCCTAAGCAGCGCAGATATGAAGTCCCACATCGGCGGCCCGATCCCCTCGGGCTTTTCGGGCTCCTCGCTTATATGTCTTCTCAGCACAGCAGCCGCAGAGCCGCCCCCGAACGGCGTTGTTCCGCGCAAGAGCTCGTAAGCGATGATCCCCAGCGAATAAAGATCGGTGGCGGCGGTGGCTCGATTCCCTTCGGCAACCTCGGGGGCCATGTACTCGAAGGTTCCTACCAGCGAACCCATGGCGGTCATGGTCTGGCCGCTTTGAGCCAAGCGGGCTATCCCGAAGTCGGTGATACGAGCAACCGGGCTGCCGGAGCTTCGATCCACCAGGATGTTGGTGAGTTTGAGATCCCGGTGGATGACCCCTGCGGCGTGGCAGGCCTGCAAGCCGTCAAGGATCTGGGACAGCAGTTCCTTGGCCTCCCATTCGGGGAGCGAACCACCCTGTGCCGCCAGATAGTCCCGAAGGTCACCGCCCTCCACCAGGTCCATCACGAATCCGATGGTGTCGCCTTCCGCCACCAGATCCCTTAAACGGGCGATGTTGGGGTGATCCAGACTGGTCAGGATGCTCCGCTCACGCAGGAATCGGGCCACGGTCTCCGGGTCCGACATGTATTGAGCATTGAGAATCTTGACCGCCACCTGCGAGCCGTCCAGGCGCCGGGAGCCCCGCCAAACCGTCCCCATGGCGCCGCGCCCGATTGTCTCGTGAAGCAGGTAGGAGCTGCCGAGGGTTTTCGATTCGTTCATAATCGGTTCCCGCTTTGGCGATTCGTTCCAACAAGGTAGCCGTGCCGCCAGGAGTTGTCCGAGCCCGTTCCTTGACCGGACTATCGCTGGTGGCGATACTTGAACTCTCAGGGTAGACCATGCCGGAAGAAGGGGGAAGTCTATGCCTATGATCAAGGTCACCTCCGAGGAACTTCACTCGGTGTCCGGGCAGTTGCGCTCCGGGTCCGAAGAGGTATCGCAGCGGCTGGAGTCGATGCGTTCTCAAGTTCAGGGATTGGTCGACGCCGACTGGGCGGGTGCCGCCTCTGATTCCTTCCGCGACATGTATGACCAATGGAACCAAGGCGCCCGTCAGGTGAAAGAAGCGCTCGACGGAATCTCCCGGATGTTAGCGACGGCCGCGCAGACTTACCAGGACACCGAGGACCAGATAGCCCGCCAGATGCGAGGCTGACCCCGGACCCGCCCCCGCCTATGAAGCTGTACGTTGATGTCGAGGCCTTGACTGAACTGGCGCGCCAGCTAACCGAAATACGTTCCTCGCTCGAACAGGTCAGCGATGCTTTGGATCCCGTTGGCCTCGGAACAGGCAAGCTCCTCGGCGCCCTGGAAGACTTTGTAGGGGGCTGGCGAGACGGGCGGCAAAGGATTATCGAGGCGATTGAAGGCTTGCTGGGCCGGATACAAGGCGCCGTGAACACTTACCTGGAACAGGAGAGGGTTCTCTCGGAGGCGGCCGGAGCGCGACGTTGACCACCCTTACCTGGGCGGCTCTGGGAGGGGACCCTGTTCCGGGGGAAGCTGGCGCATTCGAGAGAGTCGCCCGGAGCTTCTCCCATACCGCCGAGACCGCAGCGTCGGCTCATATCCGGCTCAACAGCTTTTCCGGATCGGTGGATGCAGCGGTGTGGTCAGGAGAGGCCGCCGAGGCTTTCAGGGCGAAGATCGGTGAACTCCCCCCGCAACTGGCCAAGTTGCACGAATCCTACGCCGCTGCAGCCGAGGGGGTGGGTAGCTACGGACAAGCCCTTGCGGGGCTCAAGTCGGAGGCGTCGGGACTGCTGAGCCGGGCCCAAGCCGCCCATCAGCAGTTAGACACCCTTCCGGCGGATCAGCCGGCCGGCGACGTCCAGGCTCGGCTGGATCGCCTGTTGGGGGAGATCGACGATCTGCGGGGTCGCCGACTCTCGGCCGAGAGGCGGGCTCTGGACCGGCTCCAAACAGCCGGCGAAATGGGCATCCGCAACGACCCCTGGTACAATCGGGCCTGGAGTGCGGTCGACCGTTGGGTGGACGACAACGCGGACTTCCTGCGCTCTGTATCGAACGTGCTCAAAGTGGTTTCCGCGGTTGCCGGCCTGCTCTCATTCATCCCGGTTCTTGCTCCGATCTGCGCTCCGATTGCTCTGGCTGCGGCAGGGCTGGCTCTGCTTACCGATGCCGCCCTGGCGGCTACCGGCAACGGTGATTGGAAGATGCTGGCGGTCGATGTCGCCCTTATGGTCCTGCCAGGCGCGGGGAAGCTGGTCTCTGGAGCAATAGGTAGTGCACGAACACCGGCACGGGCGCTTCGAGTCTTTCCGGAGAACTCGGTCGCCAGATCAACCGATGAGGCACCCCTTGTCTTCCGGGGAGACCAGCGCACCCCCGAGGTCATCTTCAAGGAGGGCTTCCAACCACGCGGGACCAGCGACGATTTGCTTGAATACGCTACAACCAACCAGCCCAGCGCATACGTGGGCACCTCAAGATCCTCGCTGGTTGCGCAGGATTTCGCCGGACCGGGGGGCTACCACTACGTAGTCCAAAAGCCGGGAGGAATCGATGTCAACGCTACGCTGGGCAGTCGTAGTCCCTACCCCGATGAGTTGGAAGTGGTATTCAAAGGTGGGATCGAGCCCAACCATGTCTCCGGTGTCAACCGGGTTTTGCCTGATGGCACCCTCGGCGAATTTGTCCCCAATCCGGGGTTCGCGCCGTGAACAGCAGACGAGTTTGGATGGAGCGTAAGGCTCGCCGCATTGAGATGGCGCTGGAATGGAGCGAGGATGGACGCCTGGTCATCGTAGATGGGCCTGCGGGGCGGTTCCGGGGAGAAGGCCATGACTTGTTTGCCGCACTTCAAAGTCTGCGGCTGGCCCTTGAGAAACGGGGGTGGTTGATCCAGATCAACGCCGCCCGACAAGACGCTTGGCCGAGCCGGATGGGTCGGGGCGGTGGCGGAAACCGCATTTACCTGCTGACCCGCGGTCACCATGCCAGGATGGAGGATCTGGTAGACATGCTGGCGCCCATCGAAAGTGGGCGTGCTGGAACGGTAAAGGAGCAAGAGGTGTTCTGGCGGGAGTGGATGAACGGCCCACGGGCATGATCGAAACAACACCGGAGTTTCCGGACGAGCTCAAAGCGGCAGCCGCTGAGGCCCCCGGCGGTTGGGTCTATGCAATCGATCCGGCGTACGACCCGCGCGGCCGGGTTCCGCCGGAGGGGGTGGCGGGCGCATGGAAAATCGGCAACGACGGAAGGCCCACCGGCGAATTCACTCCCAACCCCAACTACGTTGCTCAAGTGCAGCCCGCCAGCCCGGCGAACAGCGATGGCGACCCAGCCGAATAGGCTATTGCTCCGGCTTGAATCGCAAACTGGACGCCATGCCACGGGCAACTACCTCAACTCCTTTCTCCAAGGCGACGTTCCCAGTACTGCAGGTGATTACCGCCAGCCACTGAGAATCCAGCACCGGCACGAAATACTGAAAGACAGCCGCCGACCGGCCTTGCACCAACTCACGAGAGCTTGCTTTCACCGCCGGGCCGACCGGAAGCGATACCTCCTCAACCGCCAAGGGCGGTGCATCCGCGGACCTGAGCAGGATCTGTTTCAAGCCGGCGACACGGATAGCTTCGATCCCTTCCATCTTCCTCCAGGCAAGGGTACCGCTGGCGGACACCGATTGCCGCTGCACCCGGGCGGGGAGGATGGCCGCCATGAACACCCGGTCTTCTTCTAGCTTGGTCAAAAGATTCAGCAAGGCCGCCCGCGCTAGGTCCCGTTCAAGCTCGGAAACCGACTTAAATCCTGGACGCTGATTCAAGAAGGAGTGGAGCCAGCCCTCCCAGGTTGCCGGGTTTAGGTCGAGTACCACCCAGTGGTCGGGAACATCTATCGAGAATCCGATCGGCGGGCGCGGCACTGCCGGTCCGTAACCGGCCTCCGCTATGGCCTCACTCATGGTCCCGGAACCTGGACCAAGATCGTTCTACCGTCAACTGCGAGGATGCCCCGGCCCGGCGAGGTCCTGCCCACCTGGTTGCGGGCAAGACGCACACCCACCAGGTCGCCGTCCAATGTCGACGAAGGGGAAAGTAGCAGCCCCGCTTTGGCCCTCCTGGCCTCGGTGATTGAGCCTCTCAGATCGGCTTTCAGGTCGTCGATGACCCCGGCCACAACCACTGCCGCCTCCCCGGGCCCCCGGGCGCGGTGGAACTGTTTTAGGGCATCGTCGGCTGGAGTGCGAGCAAGGATCTCGGCATCGTCCACGAAGACCACAACCGGGTGAACCAGCCCGGCCAGCTCTTGTTCGATGCGGTCCGAAATTCCGGCAGTGCCGATGATCACGGTTGCCCCCGCCAGCGCTCCCAAAGGAGAGGGCTTGGGGCATAAGGCGAGCACAGCGATTTGCCTGTACACAAGCCAGTTGGCCATCGCGAGCAGTGCGGTGCTCCGGCCGGAGTGCGCAGGACCGCCCACCACGAAACCCCCCAAACGGGACAGATCCACACCGCAGGCAGTCAACTCGTCTCCCCCCACGCCGACTGCCATCCAAAGAGCGGGCTGTCGGACGTGTACGAGCTCTCGGATCCGGTTCAGGCTGATCACGGCCGGAAGGGTTTCCACACACAACGGCCGGTTGGCGCGCTCGGACTCGGGCCAGCGCGCGATGGTCTGCCCGGCAAGTCTTCGGACGGCCGCTGCTTGGCCCTGGCTGGAAGGATCCCCGTCGAGAAGGGCCAACTGGACCTCTGTTCCAATGTCACCGCGAAACGCTCTGCCCGGTGGGACCTCATTGGGAACGAACTTGGGGTTGATGTCAACCAAGCGATAGTCGTTGCGGTCGGCCAGACGCAGGACCAGCTTGCTCTCGATCAAATTGGCCATCCTGTCGTTCAGCAGACTCCTGTCCCCGCTCACCACCACTCGAAAGCCGGCTCCCAAGCCTTCGCGAACCAGCCGCATGAGGGCGGCTGATGCATCAGAAGGCGAGTCGGCGGGGAATTGGGCGGTGAAGCCTTCCCAGCGGTCAACGAGAATCACAATGTAGGGCAACCGCCCGGCTGGGTCGGCAGTAGCCCGCTGCTCCAGGATGTCGCCACACCCGGCCTCGGCAAGGGTCTGTTGGCGGCGGGTCAGCTCTTCACTCAAGCGCTCTATCAACCGCTCTGCGCGAGCGATCTCGGATCGGGAAACCGCCGCGCCGCAATGCGGGAGGTCACCCACGCTGAGCAGGGATCCGTTTCCGAAGTCAAGCACGTACATATGAAGATCGGAAGGTGACACTTCCTGCCCGAGCGATCCTGCGATGGTTCTGAGGGCGGTAGACCTCCCAGACCGGGACGACCCGGCGATCAGCAGGTGCTGGCCGCCGGCCAGATCAAACAAGACCGCTCGCCTGGCCTGCTGTTCTGGTAGATCCTCCAGGCCAAAGGGCGCGGCCAAACCCACCTGAGCCGCTGCGCCGGCGGCCCGTACTTCCTGGACGGTCAGGGCGGAAGGCAACTCCGGGAGCCAGGGGCTGGGTGAGCGCTCGATCCCGAGCTTCTCCGCTGCACGCTGGGCCAGCTTTACCAACGCATGCAGGTCGGTAGCAGCAGAGGCGTCCTTTTGGGCGCGCACCGGTTCCTGCAGCGAATAGCCTAGTTCGCTCCAAGTCACTCGATCCACCCTGGGCGGAGGCAGCGCCTCGGTGCTGCCCTTGCGGCGTCCGGCAACTCTGGCGCTTTGAAACTCGACGAGCGCGCTCCGCCCGCCGGTTCTGACGAATCCCCGCCCGGGGCTTGACCTGGCTATCCCGGCAGCCACCGGCGACTCTAAAACCTCGCTACTTTCAGATTTGTCCACCATACGAAGCGCCACCCGCATGCCGGTGTTGGCTCTCATCTCGGGCGAAACCACCCCGGCCGGCCTCTGGGTGGCCAAAATGAGGTGCACTCCCAACGATCTGCCCACCCGAGCAATGCGTATCAGGCCGGCAACAAAGTCCGGCAACTCTTGGACAAGCTCAGCAAACTCATCGATCACAATCACCAAGCGGGCCAAACCCGCCCGTCCGGAACCGTCTGGATCCTGCTCCCAGGCCGCCTCGATATCCGGGCTGCGAAGCTGTTTGAGCTGCCGCTCCCGGCGCTTAAGTTCGGCGTCCAGGGACGCCAAGGCCCGTTCCGTTTGGTGCCCGTCCAGATTGGTGACCATTCCCACCGTGTGGACAAGATGTTCGCAGTCGAGGAACGCGCCGCCCCCCTTGTAGTCGATCAACACAAAGTTCATTGCATCGGGCCGGTTGCCCAGGGCAAGCGAGGCCACCAGCGTCTGCAGAAACTCGCTCTTGCCGGACCCGGTGGTTCCGGCGACCAGCGCGTGTGGGCCGTCGCGCCTCAGGTCAACGGTAAACGGCCCGTCAGAGCACACACCGACCAGCGCTTCGGTGGTTCGTCCTCTTGTTGACCAGGTGGCCGCGAGCTCTTCAGGGTTGTCAAGGTCAACCCCGGAAATATCGACGAAGCGCACAGACCTGGGGATCTCGCCCTCGCCGTCTTCTCCGGCATCTCTGACTGGCGCCAAACCTCTGGCTACCTCCTCGGCCCACGACGGATCGACCTGGTCAAGCAACACCCTGGTGAGCGGTTCCGCGCCGTCCACCTCCAGCGTCGCTAGTGCGGAATGGTCGGGGGAGAACACCAGCTGGGCGCGGCCTTCCTCAGCCAGGCGAGTATCGTCATCGTCCAGCCCGATCATGTAGATCCCAACCGCAGGACCCTCCTTGAGCAGCCGGGGCATTCCGGGGATGGCCCTGAGGGCCCTTACCCCGTCTAACACCACCAGAACGGATGGGATGAACCGGGTGACGCGCTCCTCCCGGGCCATCTCAGTTCGCACCTCCACCAGCTTGAGGAGTTCTCGGATCCGCTCCTGCCGAGAAGACTGGTCATTTCCAATCATGGCGACCGGGTAGTGCGGATCGTCAACCCGGACATGCGGTAGCCAGCGCACCCAATCCCAGTCGTCCTTGGCCGCACTCTGGGTCAAGACGATGATCGACAGATCCCGGGGACTTCGCAGCGTAGCGAACTGGGCGATCAGCCAGCGGGCAACGCCACGGGTAGCTTGCACCGGCCCGGCCACTCCCAGCACCCCGGCCCAAGCAAGATCAATGCCCACCGGCACGGTAGCCAGTCTGGGAGATTCCAGTGTATCTGATCCACTGCCGCGCCCCGACGGCATCACCGAAGCTGGACGGTCAGTGATCCCCACACGAAGCAGGAAGGCGTCCGGGTCATGATGCCGGCGTTCCCACAGTCGCCGGCCGGGGCCGGTGGCGATGGTGGATACTGTGGCCGGGTCCGGGAACTGGCGACGCTGTTCGGCAAGCTCCCGAGCGGCAGCTTCCACCATCTTCGCTTGAATGCGTGCCAACTCTGCCAGGTATGTCTGCTGCTCCTTGCGGGACCGCTTACCTTGAATCCGGCGGTGAGCAAGAGTGGTGCCCAGACTCATGCCGGCGAAAAGCAGCGACGAGGGCCCGAATAAAAAGGCACCGGCCACACCCATCCCCAGCGGAGCCCCGATCTGGGCCCAGGGGACGGTCTGATCGGACTCGCCCGGCTTCGCGGGCATTGCCACTTTGAGCTCCATGCTGTGGTGCCGGATGCGGGCCGGACGGTTGAACTCCAGCCCGCCCGATCCGTCGCTGCAGATGTCGGCGTCTGCCCGCTCTACCAACCGAAGCTCAAACAAGGTAGACCCAGCCTCGATTGCCTGGCCAAGGGCAACCGGGGCGGTTCCCTGCACAAGCCTGCCTTCTACCAGGGTGCCGTTCGTAGAACCCAGGTCCTCCACTGAAAACGTTTCTCCCGTTACCGTAAGGCGCAGATGCCGGCGAGAAAGTCGGGGGTCCTCCAGCCGCAAGTCGGCCTCTTTGGCCCGCCCGACAACGGTGGCGCCATTCGAAAGCGGCCAACGCCTCCCACTCAGCGGCCCGCCGGTGGCGGCCAGCTCCAAGCGGGAGTCAACTCGAAAGCGGCCGGTCGGGCTCGGCCGGACGGTCAGGACGTCGCCGTCTTTGAGTTCGCCCTCTCCCAAAGTCGGCCAGCCGTCAAGCCGCATGCCCCGAAGGTAGTAAGGGCCCGGAACGATCGACCCCAACGCGCGCAGCAGAGGTTCCATGGGGGTTTCGGTTTCCGCAGTCAGGACCACATGTTCGGCCACCGAGGCAAGGGGATCAAGGATTGTAAGGTTCAATCGCATGGGAATCCTGGGAGCTGGTCCAAACCGGCTTCCGCCAGTCTAGTGCCGAAAGCTGCCTGTCGTGCTCAGCCGGGTGGCTGGATCTCGGCTCCCGCCCCCGGGATAGCGTGCCGGCCCGGGCACGGCTGTTGCCCGGACTCTGTGTCGTATCCGGGCCTTCTCGCCCACATTGTTAACGCCTTAACGGCCGATATGGGGATGCCAATTGCACCGTAGGTGGCAATCCGTACGCACAACAATCGCACTTTTACCACCGCACGTGCTCATTCTTAAGTCGTTCTCTAAGTCTTTAAACATCTGCTTAAACACGAGGACTTCCTGCCGATAAGTACTCAGGTTCGAGGCGTGGGGGCGGAATTAAACGGAGGCTCTCCCATGCGGCAGGCTCGTTTCGTCTTAAACGCGGTCCGGACCACCGGCACAGCTTTGATACTGGCCTTGGGCCTGATGTTTATCCAAGTGTCGCCCGCCCACGCTAGCCCGGCACTGACCGCCACCCTGGAACGCCAGATCCTAGACTTTCACAATGCCGAGCGGGCCGCCCGGGGGATCCGGTCACTCGTTGCCGAAGGGCGCCTCCAGCAAGCTGCCCGGCGCTGGGCTCACAAGCTGGCCAACGAGGGCACCATCTACCACATCGATGTTCTGCCGGCTCGCGGGCTCGGCTTCCGGGCGGGCGGAGAGAACATCGTCTACCGGGTACCGTCGATGACTGCAAGGTACGCCCATATCGAGTGGATGAAAAGCGATCTGCACCGGAAGAACCTGCTCGACCCGGCGTTCTCGCACGCCGGCGTCGGGGTATCGTGCGCGACGGTGGGCGGACGATCCTTCACCGTTGCGGTGGTGGAGTTCGGTGCCGACAGGTCTCCGAGCACCTCGGTTCCCCCGCTGGACCCGAGGGTGATCGGTGACGACCAGTACTCCGGCGAGGCAGTCACCTGCCAGGGCTACGCTGCTCCGCCGGCACCTGCGCCGCTGGTCGCCGCTCCGCAGTCGCCGGCTCGCACTGCTCCGCCCGTCCCGCCTGCTCTGGTCCCGGCTCCCCGATCTGCCCCGGCTCCTCAGCCACAGATCATTCCCCTGCCTCCGCCACCGGGACCGGCACCGGCATACGTGCCCCCTCCGGCGCCTCCGGTACCACTTGCACCTCCAGTAGTTGCCGTACAGGTCGGCCTCGAGCAGCAGCATGATGAACCGGCCGATGAACCGAAGGATCAGAAAACTGCCGGAGCAGCCGAGCCCCGGCCCATCGAGATGGAGCCGGCCCGACCGGTGGCGCACAACAAGGCGGCGGCATGGTCGGGTGGCTTCTTCCTGGTTTCGCTATTGAGCTGGCTGAGCACCGGGATGATCTGCACCGAAAGGATCCGCCGCCGGCAGCAGGGGCCGCCGGGGCTCGCCGGACGGGCCCCTGCTGCCGGGCCCAGGCTCCGGCACCTGCGAGCAACCTTGCTGCCCGGGAGGCCGGGCCTTTAGTGCGACGGCCACCGCAAACAGCATCCGCTTCACTTCGAGCACCGGGGCCACCAGTTCCCGGATCCCCCCGAATTGGGCTCGCCTTTGCGCGCTGGATGGAGCGCAGGCCTAGCGGGTTGCCCACAGGATGGCCCTAGGCGCGCCGGTTCCGGTGCGAACAGTGTCCGCTCCACTCCTACAATGGCCCGATGAGCGAACTCATCAACATCGCCGATTACGCCCGTGCCGCCTCCGAGCAACTCGATCGGCCGGTATTCGACTACTACGAAGGCGGAGCGCTCGATGAAATCACCCTGAGGGAAAACACCGCCGCCTGGCGGAGGCTGAGACTGCACTACCGGGTCCTGGCTAGCGTGGGTCCCCGGGACCTGTCAACGACTGTGCTCGGTCAGCGGGTCTCCATGCCGGTGCTGGTAGCGCCCACTGCATTCCATCGGCTGGCGTGCTCCGAGGGCGAACCGGCCACCGCTCGAGCCGCCGCCAAGGCGGGTACGGCGTTTATCTTAAGTTCACTATCCAACACCGCCATGGAGCAGGTTTTTGCTCAGGCGGCCAGCCCTCGCTGGTTCCAGCTTTATATCTACAAGGACCGGGGCCTGACTGCTGCACTGGTGGAGCGGGCGGAAAGGGCTGGTGCCGAGGCAATTGTGCTTACCGTCGACGCGCCCGGCTGGGGCAACCGTGAACGGGACGCCCGAAACGGATTTTGTCTCCCGCCCGGACTCCACGTCGAAAACGTCGCCCCGGCTGGAAAAGGCGACTTCCCCCCGGTTCAGGGATCAGGACTGGCCGCCTACGTGCGCGCCCATTTCGAGGAGTCACTCAGCTTCGATGACCTGCTCTGGCTGTGCAAGATCACCCGGATGCCGGTGATCGTCAAAGGGGTGTGCCGGCCCGACGATGCCCGGCACTGCGCCGAGTTAGGCGCTCAGGCAGTTGTGGTGTCGAACCACGGCGGCCGCCAGCTGGACACCGCCCCGGCCACCTGCGAGGTTCTGCAGCCGGTTGTCGATGCAGTAGGAGGAGCGTGTGAGGTCTACGTCGACGGCGGAATCCGCCGGGGCAGCGACGTGGTGAAGGCGCTGGCGCTCGGTGCTCGGGCGGTGTTGATCGGCCGGCCGATCCTGTGGGGGCTGGTGGCCGCCGGCGAACAGGGGGCAACCGCAGTGCTGGAGATCTTTCGCCGGGAGCTCCAAGAAGCAATGCTGCTGTGCGGCTGCGCCACCCCGGCCGAGATCGATCTAAGCCTGCTCAATCCGTAGGATCTTCCCATGCGAATGCTCGTCACCGGCGCAGCCGGGTTCATTGGCTCCCACCTGTGCGAACGGCTTGTATGCGACGGCCATGAGGTGGTGGGTCTGGATCGCTTCTCCCCCTTCTACGACCGGGCGACCAAGTTCGCCAATCTCAGCGGCCTTCACGGTGCACCCGGATTCGAGTTACGGCAAGCCGACCTGATCGAGGCCGATCCGCACGAGCTACTCGATGGAATTGACGGGGTCTTCCACCTAGCCGGCCAGCCCGGGGTCCGGCCAAGTTGGGGGCAGGACTTTGAAGACTACCTGCACGATAACGTCCTAGCCTCCCAGCGCCTGCTGGAAGCACTGCGGGTAAGGTCGCTCCCGGCGGTTCTCGCCTCCTCCTCGTCGGTATACGGCAACGCCGCCCACCTGCCCGTCGGCGAGGGGGAGGCCCTGCAGCCGCTGTCGCCCTACGGAGTGACCAAGCAGGCGATGGAGCAACTCGCCGCCGCCTACTGTTCCCAGTACGGGCTGAGAGTCGTCATCCTGCGCTATTTCACGGTCTTCGGCCCCCGCCAGCGGCCGGACATGGCGTTTCACCGGTTCATCCGGGCGGCACTTAACGGCGAGCAAGTCCAGGTGCTCGGCAGCGGCCGGCAGAGCAGGGACTTCACCTACGTGGCGGACGCAGTCGACGCAACCGTCAAGGCTTTGGGTGCTCCGGGCGGTTCCTGCTACAACATCGGCGGCGGCCATCCGACCAGTCTCAACGAGGTCCTGGCCACGATCCGGGAGTTGACCGGCACGGCGCTTGAGGTGGACCGGGGCGCAGTTGCCATCGGCGATGTCGCCCACACCTGGGCAGACACCTCAGCAGCGCAGCGGGAACTGGGTTGGAAGCCGTCGGTCGATCTGCGGGCTGGACTGCAAGCTCAATTAGCGTGGCACCAAGCCGCCCAACCGGCATGCCGGCGCTAGCGCCGGCGCGGGGCCAAGGCTATGCCTTGATGGCCGGCGCCGCGCCCTCGGGAGACGCAGGAATCTTCGATGAAGCCCCATCCGGCGAATTCAACTCCCGGTAGATTGCCGGAAGGACCGCTTTAAGGTACGGGATCAGCTTGACGAAAGAACGGCCTTGTGAGCGATGGGCATAGCTTATGGGCACCTCTTGGTAGCGCAAACCCTTGGCCAGCAGGTCCAGTGTAAGCACCTGGGCGTAGTTGTAGTCGTGGATCACTTCCGCAGCGGACGCCGCACTCAGCGAGAACGCCCGGTAGCCGCTTTGACCGTCGGAGATCCGGCGCCGGCACATCGC
Organism: Actinomycetota bacterium; assembly: GCA_052389675.1. Classification (GTDB taxonomy): domain Bacteria; phylum Actinomycetota; class CADDZG01; order JAHWKV01; family JAHWKV01; genus JBBDRH01. The sequence continues at coordinate 40,037 of JBQTHR010000032.1, read as the reverse complement.
CGAGACCATCACTGAGAGCGCTCGATTGCCCACATTGCGGTGCCGTTTCATCTTGCAGGAGCCACCGGCGAATCGGGAGCCCACCACGTAGTCGGCGTTACCGGCCAGAATCGGGCCGGCCAGACGGTCCAGTTCGGCCGGATCGTACTCACCGTCGGCGTCGCAGAAAGCAATCACCGCAGCTCTGCGGGCCGCCCCCTCGGCCAGACCGAGCCGGACGCCTGCTCCCAGACCCTGGCCTTCGGGCCAGGAGATCACCTCAGCCCCGGTGGATCGGGCCACGGCGGCGGTGTCGTCGGTGGAGCCGTCGTCGACGACCAGGCAGTGGGTGGGGCAGCCCAGCACCTCGGCGGGTAGCCGTTCAATGACCGCTGCGATATTCGGCTCTTCATTGCGGGCGGGGAGAAAGAGCAGGATTTTCTGCTGGGCGGGGGCCGGGGGGCAAGGCGCCGGCGGCCGTGCTCGTGGGATGCGGAACCGGCCGAGCAGGCCGGGTGCCGGGAAGAACAAAGCAACTCCCCCGGCCCCCAACGAGTAGAGCGTCTTCACCACATGGGTTACCAGTGCCGCCGCCACTGCCGGACCAGCAGGCGCCCCGAAGGCAACCAGCGCCCCGGCGGCGGCAGCCTCGTAGGTCCCGAAACCGCCCGGAGCAACCGCCACCACCTGCGAAAGCACTGCCACACAGGTCACCAACAACGCCTCCCGGAACTCCACCGGGATTCCTGCCCACCGGGTAGCCTGCCACACAACCACCGATTCCAAAACCCACGCCAGCATGCAGCCTCCGGCCACCAACGGTCCGGGTAAATTGAGTTCGGCTCGGCCGGCGGCTCTGATCGCCTTGATCCAAACCAGCCCGGCGCCGAACACCACCAGCAGGGTCGTGGCCAGCAAAACGAACGCCACGAACACCCGATCGGTGATCAAACCGGGGCCAACTACCGCGATGATTCCCATCAAGGCCAGCAGATCGGCGGCCCGAAGGCTGGCGGTGGAGGCTGTGGCTGCGGAGAGTGGCACCCGGGCCCTTCTAACCACACTGACTATCCTGCCCGCCTCCCCCAAGCGCAGAGGGAGCAGATGGTTGGCCGCCAAGCCCAGGTGGATACCGGCCAGCGAGTGGCCGAAGCTGAGTGACGGCAACACTCGTCGCCACAGCCCCGCACGAACCGCGAAGGAGGTGCCGTAGACCGCAAGCACAACGGCGAGGCCCTCCGGAGCTTGGCGAATTCGTTCCCAGGATCGGGTTAGGGCGGCCGGATCCAGCTGACTGCGGATACCCAGAAATGCGATCAGCAGGGCGGCTGCCCCCACTGCCACAAGGGCGGCGGGCGAGGCTTTTCGACGCAGGCGCTTCAGCATTGGGTTATGTTGTCAGCCCCGGGGGCAACCGTAGAGGGATCGTTCATACGCGAAGGCGTAGCTTATCTTTACCTAACTACTTTCGTAAGGTGGGTTTATGCTCGACATCATCGTTCTCGGGGCGGGCCCGGCGGGCCTGGGTGCGGCTTACCGTGCCGCCGAGGGTAGAAACATCGTTGTACTGGAGCGAGCGAACTCGGTAGGGGGGCTGGCAGGCAGCTTCGATGTGGGCGGCCACCCGGTAGACTTCGGAAGCCACCGGCTACACCCGGCCACCTCGCCCGAGATCATGGGCGAACTGCGGCAGCTCCTCGGTGACGATCTGCAAACCCGCCGGCGCAACGGCCGCATCCACCTGGACGGCCGCTGGATCGGTTTCCCGCTCAACCCGGTGGACCTGCTCCTACACCTCCCGTTGAGCTTCGCCCTGAGTGCTGCGAGGGACGCCGTGGTAAACCGGCGCCGCCCGGCCGATGACGCCAGCTTCGCCGGAGTGCTCCTTTCCGGCCTGGGTCCCACGATGTGCCGGCGCTTCTACTTCCCCTATGCCCGGAAACTCTGGGGATTGGAGCCGGAGCAGATCCATGCCGAGCAGGCACTGCGCCGGGTGAGCGGGCGCTCAGTCAAGACCCTGTTGGGCAGGATCGCTCGCCGGGGGAGCAAAGGCACGTTCTATTATCCCCGCCGCGGGTTCGGCCAGCTCTGGGACCGGCTGGCCTCCGGTGCGCTCGAGCGGGGCGTGGACATCCGGTGCGGCTGCCCGGTAAACGCTATTGAAAGTACCCCGGAGGGCTTCCTGGTGTCGGCGGGCGAAGACCAGCTGGAGGGCAGGCTACTGTGGTCGACCATTCCCATCGCCCGGCTGCCGGCCCTGGTTCACCCGGCCGCGCCGCCAGAGGTGATGGAAGCTGCGGCAAGGTTGCGCTCCCGTGCCATGATGCTGGTCTACCTGACCCTTCCGGTCAACCGATACACCCCGTTCGACGCCCACTACGTCCCCGGATCCCTGACTGCAATCACCAGAATCTCGGAGCCTAAGAACTACCGGGACGGCGACGATCCCACCGGCACCACAGTCTTGTGCTTCGAAATCCCGTGCTCCGCTGGAGACGGGATCTGGAACTCGCCCCAAAAGGACCTGCAGGCTCTGGTGCTAGACGGGTTGCGGGGCTTGGGGCTACCCGAAGCCCGGCCGATATCGGTCGCGGTGCGTCGGCTGCCTGCCGCATACCCGGTCTATGACCTCGACTACGAACGCAACCTAACGATCCTGCAAACCTGGGCGGACACAATCCCTGGACTGCTCAGCTTCGGCCGGCACGGTTCGTTCGCCCACAACAATTCGCACCATGCCCTTGAGATGGGCTGGGCGGCGGCGCAGGCGCTGTCGGGCTCAGCAACTGTCGACCGGGGCATCTGGCAAGCAGCCCGCACCCGCTTCGCCCTGCAGGTGGTAGAGGACTAAGGGCCCGAGAGACCATCAACTGCTGACGGGCAAAATCACCGGGTCGTGCCCATGGGCGAGCTTCACCCGCACCGGGGTCCCAAGCTCGACGTCCACTGTGTGAGGCAACTGGCACCGGACCATCCTGCCGGAGGGCATCTGGACGTCGTAGAGGATCACGGCTCCCTGGAACTCAACCCCGACCACCTCGGCGTTGGCCTCGCTGTGCAAGTCGAATGAGACGTCGTGAGGGCGGACCATGATCTCAATCTGTCCCGCCGGGACTTCTCGGGCGCACTCGCAGGTGCCGATCTCGGTCGTAAGGAAACCGCCTTCCGACAGGTGCGCCCGCAGGAAATAAGCCTCCCCCAGGCTGCTTGCCACGAACCGGTTGCACGGCAGATGGAAGACCTCCTTGGGCGGTCCGATCTGCTCAATCCTGCCCCCGCGCATCACCGCCACACGGTCGCCCACGGACATCGCCTCCTGCTGATCGTGAGTGACGAACAGCACCGATGCCCCCGCCCGGCGCAGGATCTGCACCGTTTGGGAGCGCACCTGGCTCCGTAAGTTGGGGTCCAAATTGGCGAACGGCTCGTCCAACAGCAGCACCGTAGGCGCCGGAGCCAGCGCCCGGGCCAGGGCCACCCTCTGACGCTCACCGCCGGAGAGCTCGTGAGGAAAACGACTGCCGTAGCCGGGCAGGTCGACCAGTTCCAGCACTTCGGCTATGCGCCGGTCCCGGGTAGCCGCCTCGAGCCTTTTGAGGCCGAAGCTGACGTTGGCAGCAACACTTAGATGCGGGAACAGGGTGTTCTCCTGGAAGACCAACCCGACTGCTCGCTCCTCGGGCGGCACCCAGACCCCCGGGGCGAACACCTTCTTCCCGGCCAGCGCCACTTCACCCAGGTCGGGCTCTATAAGGCCGGCGATCATGCGCAGCAGCGTCGACTTGCCGCACCCGCTCGGTCCCACCAGCGTCAGGAAGTCGCCCGGTTCCAAAACCAGCTCGACGTTGTCCACCGCAGGCGCAGCACCGAACCGCTTGCTCAGGCCCCGGACCTCCACGGCAGAAGCGCCGGGCAGCTGCGCTGCGTCCGTTCCACGGGTTTGCACGGCCTGAATCATCGCCGGACCGGAGCTTGTAAGAGATCGAGGGCTTCGGCGCCCGTTTCTACGAGGTTGCGCCACCCTAATCATCCTCAGACCCTACCTCCCACCAGCTCATCGGCTCCCAAGGGAGGTGTGGGAACCGGCAGGGCAATGGACGGGGCGGAGGTACCCCTCATACTCCGGGTGAGCAGCACCACCGGGACGAGCGACGCCAGGATGATCGCCAGCGCGGGGAGCGCAGCCGACTCCCAGCGCGACTCTGAGGCCAGCTGCCATACCCACACCGGCAGGGTATCGAAGCCGAACGGGCGCAGCAGCAGGACCATGGGGAGTTCCTTCAAAGCGTCGATGCCCACCAGCAAAAGCGCCGTGACCACCCCGGTGCGCATTAGCGGCAGGTGCACCCGGGCCATCACCGCCGCCGGTCCGGCGCCCAGCGTCCGGGCGGTCAATGTCAACTCCTGGGGGACCTTCTGCATGCTGGCCTCCACGGAGTTAACCCCGAGCGCCAGGAAGCGCACCATGTAGGCGTAGACCACCCCGGCAATCGTACCGGTGACCAGCAGGCCGGGAGTAGGGATGCCCACCGCCACCAGGCCGCGGTCCAGTCCGGCCAGCACCAACAGGACGCCGATTGCGATAACCGGCCCGGGCAGCGCATAGCCGGTCAGGGTCAGCTGCGCCATCGCCTTTAACGGACGGTTGCCGGCAATCCGGCGGGCGTTCACCACGGCCACCGCAATAAGAGCGACCAGTGCGGCGGCAATGAGCGCCAAGAGCGCGCTGTTGCCCAGATAGCTCAAGAAATCGACGTCGAAGCCCTGCCGGCCGGCAAGAGCTTCAGATACCGCCCAGAAGATCAACTGCAGCACCGGGGCGAAGAATCCGGCGGCCAGAACCACCAAGCAAGTGCCGGTGGCCAGCCAGGCCCGGCGCCCGTGCAGAGCTTTGTGGGGCAAAGGACGGGGGGCCCCACCCTGCTGCTCATAGCGTGCCTTCCCCCTTAAAGCTCGCTCCAGCCCGAACACCGCCAGCGCAAAGACCAGCACCAGCGACGCCAACTCACCAGCCGCCGCCCGGTCGAACATCCCCTTCCACACCCGGTAGACCCCCACCGACACGGTCTGCACGTTGAAATAGATGACTGTGGCGAAGTCAGTCAATGTCTCCAGCAAGACCAGCGACAGCCCGGCCACCAAAGACGGACGCGCCATCGGAAACACCACGTGGTAGGCCGCCTTGAGATGGCTGTAGCCCAAGGAACGAGCCGCCTCGTAGCCGGCCGTGGCCTGTTCCCGCATCGCCGCCCGGGCCAGCAAGTAAACGTATGGGTACAGGCAGAGCGAGAGCACCAGCGCCGCCCCCCAGATCGATCGAATCTCCGGCACCCGGATATCCGAGCCGAACACCGACCTCAAAGCCCCCTGGATGGGCCCGGTGAAGCCGAAAACCGACATGAAGACGAATCCCAGGATGTAGCCGGGGATGGCCAGCGGGAGCACCAGCATCCAGCAGAACGCCTTGCGGCCGGGAAACTCGTAGCCTGACACCAGCCAGGCCAAGCCGCCGCCCAGGATCAGTGTCCCGGTGACCACCAGAGCCAGCAACCCGAATGTCGACAGAATCATCTCGGGCAGCCGGGTCTGCCAAAGATGACGCCAGACGTCGCCACTGGGGGTGAACAGGCTCCAAAAGATCACGCCCGCCGGTGCCGCGGTGATCAGCGCGATGACACCTACCAGAGCAGTCCAAGACCGCGCGTCCCGTCCGGCGGAGCCCCTCATCGGCCTACTCGTAGCCCGCCTGGTCCATGATCCGCACCGCGTCGGCGTTAAGTGACCCGAACTCGGCCGCGTTCAACACGTCCTTCTTGAAATCGGTACCGAACTCGTTGGCAATCAGCGGTTCCGGCCGGACCAGCGGGTTAGCGGGATACTCGTGGTTGGAGTCGACGAAGACGTTCTGCCCCCGGGTGGCCAGCCATTCGATCAGCTCCACGGCCAGATCCGGGTTGTCTGCGTGCTTGGTGACACCTGCTCCCGAGACGTTGACGTGTGCCCCCCGGCCCTGCTGATCCGCCCAAGCGAGCTTGACCGGAAAAGCACCATCCTCCTGCAGCAGCCGGCCGAGATAGTAGTGGTTGGTCAGCCCTACGTCGCAGCCCCCTTTGGCGATCGTCTTGAGCACCAGCACGTCGCTGCCCAAGATGTCTACGTCGTTGGCCACCCAGCTCTTGACGATCTTGGCCGCTTCGTCGTTCCCATGGTGGGCGATCAGACTGGCCACCATGGACTGGGTATACACGTTGGACGAGTCCCTCATGCACAAACGGTCTCGCCACTTCGGGTCTCCCAGAGCTTCGTAGGTGGTTAGTTCGTCTGGATCCACCACAGCCGGGTTGTAGACGAGCGTGCGTGCGCGCAGGCTAAGGCCGTACCACTGCCCGCTGGGGTCGCGCAGGTTCTCAGGTATAGCCACGTTGAGCACCTGGGACTGCACCGGCTGGAAAACGCCCTCTTCAGCAGCCAGGTAGAGGTTGCCTGCGTCGACCGTCATGTAGACGTCGGCCAAGGTGTTCTCCCCTTCGGCCTTGATCCGCTCCCGAAGCTCGGCGTCGCTGCCGAACAAGAACTCAACGGAGATACCGGATTCTTTGGAGAACTGCTCGAACGCCGCTTCCTCCCCGTAATGCCGGCCGGAGTAAACGCGCACTACCTTCTCCGAATTGTCGGCGACCCTGCATGCCGGCCCGAGCAATGACAGCAACAAAACAATAGCCACCGGCAGCTTCGACCTTCTCAAATCCGTCCTCCCGGCACTGGCTCGATAGTGGAAGCGCGTAGGCCCCGCTATTCCTGCCCATTAGGATATCCTGATGACCGTTCTTGTCCGGGATGCCCAGCACAGCGCGCCGGTGAGCGTCCCGGTCGCAGGGCGCCGGCTGCGGCTGGCCGTAATCTCGGTATCGCTCCTCGCCTTTGGAATGGCGGCCCTGGGAGCGCCGATTCGCAGCTCCTATTACGCCCTCACCACTGGAGACGAACCCCACTACCTGTTGACCGCGCTCAGCCTGGCGCAGGACCGGTCTTTGGACCTGTCCGACGAGCAGGCTGATGAACGCTATCGCCCGTTTCACGAGATCCGGCTTCAACCCCAGGGCAAGGTGCTTGCCGGGGGCCGGATAGTAGCTCCGCATGACCCGGGGCTGCCCGCACTGCTCGCAGTGCCGATGAAACTGGGCGGCTGGATGGCAGCCCGGCTCACCCTGGCCGTTCTTGCCGGGATTCTGGCCGGGCTGGTGCTGTGGTGTGCGGTCCGGCGGTTCGGCGCCTCCCTGCCTGCGGCTACGCTTTCCAGCGCCGTATTCGGGGCCTCCGCCCCGCTGGCGGTCTACGGCTCGCAGGTCTACCCGGAGATTCCGGCCGCCCTGGCCCTGACTATCGTGGTGGCAGTCCTGACCGGCCGCCTGCGCCCTGCCGGGCTGGTTGGCTTTGTGGCGGGGATAGTCGGGCTGGTCTGGCTGGGGACCAAGTTCATCCCGGTGGCAACGGTGGTGGCGATCATCGGACTGCGCAAACTGTGGAAAGGCAGCCGCAAGACCGAGCTCAGGTGGGTGACCGGTGCTTTTGCCCTGTGCGCGGTAGCTTATGTGGCTGCCCACCTGGCCTGGTACCAAGGCCTGACCGTCTACGCAGTCGGTGCGCACTTCGCCGAAACCGGCGAGTTCAGCGTGGTAGGGGTCAACCCGAACTTTCCGGCCCGGTCGGTGAGGCTGGTCGGCCTGCTGGCCGACGCCAAGTTCGGACTGGCCGCCTGGCAACCTGCCTGGCTGCTGGCCCTGCCCGCTGCCGGGGCCCTGCACCGCCGGCGGCCGGCGAACTGGCCCTTGCTCCTAGCGCCGCTGGCCGCCGGTTGGCTGAACGCCACTTTCGTAGCCCTGACCATGCACGGCTGGTGGTGGCCCGGCCGCCAGGTGGTGGTGGTGCTGCCGCTGGCGGCGCTGGCGGTGGCCGTATGGGCCACCGGCTCCGGCCGGCGCCTGGCATTAGCCGGCGCCCTGGGGGCGATCGGCATCTTTAACCTCGCCTGGCTATTCGCTCAGGGCTGGCAACGCCGGCTGACAATGGTCGTCGACTTCTTCAATACTTCCAACCCGATCTATCGGTCGATCGCGAGAGTGCTCCCCGACTATCAAGCGATGTCGGGGAGCACTCTGGTGCTTCACATGGTCTGGCTGGTGGTGTGCGCCGGCCTTCTTGCCTTCGGGGCCGGCTGGCTTAAACCGGCCGCTAAGCGACCGTGAACGTGGTGGCCATGCCCTCCTTGAGATGGCTTTCTATCGTGCCGTCGGGCTCCTTCTCCACAATGTTGCAGATAAGCAAGTAGCTGGCCGGCTGCAAATCGAAAGTACCCTCGCAGGTGCTGTCGGCCGGGAAGGGCTCTACCTCGCCGATTAAGGAACCCGCCGGGGCCCCACCCTCATCGAAGCTGCCGTCCTCGATGACCGGCAGGCTTTCGATTGTGTCTGCCTTGATGATCACCATCTCGTGCGGCTCCGCACCCTCGTTGCTCAGCTTGAAGTTGATTTTCCCTGCGCCCACCTGGGCGACGCTCGGCTCGATTGTCCACTCGTTCAGCTTCACCATCACCGTGGAGGTGGCGCCGGCGCTGTCGCCGACGTTGGCACAGGCAACAGAAGCCAATGAACCGGTGGCCGAACCGGTGGCCGAACCGGTGGCCGAACCGGTACCCGAAGCGCTTCCGGATCCCTCAGCTTCGCCGATGTCGCGAACCCCGGCCCCCTCGTCCTGCGCACAGCCGGCTGCCGAGAGGAAAACCATAAGCATGCCGGCTCCCAACAACCTTCCAACCTTGAATCCGTGCGTTGATTTCGTTTGGGTCCTCCTTAAATCCGATGCGGCTGCGACAGATTTCCTGTGTTAGCTAATCCTTACGCGCGGCCAAAGTCAAGATTTGACCAAAACTGAGTGCCGACGTCCTCGCCCCGGGCAACTCCTGGTTCTCGAATTCCATCACCCAAAAACTCGCCCACGCCGGCCCGACCTGCTCTAACGCCAGTCCTGGACGTCCAGCCGGCCGGTTAACGGCTCCCGGATGATCGCGGTGTAGCCACCCCGGCCGTCGGGCCAGGGAACCGCATCGCAGATGGTGGGAACGTCCGAGTCCTGCCCGGGCAGTTCAGTGTCCGAGGGGACCAGGACGCCTGCGGGGGCCAGGATTGTGCACCGAAAGTCCTCGTAGACGTTGCGGCCGTTGCTCTGCCCGGCCTCGGTACGCAGGAAGGCCACCGGCCTGAGCGCTGGGTTGGGCCGGAGGCGGTAAACCTCGCCGCCCATATCCAGCGGCTTCGAAGGATCCTTAGTTGAAAAGATCCGGGTGCCGTCCCACAAGTACACCTCGTCTTCGCTGCACGCGAAACGCCCGAATCCGGCATCGTCCAGGGGCGGCACGGCCACCCGCTCCCAGGAATGGTCCAAAGCACCGTCCAGAGGGTAACGGAACAAGGAGTAGCCGGGCCCGAGCGGCTCGCCGTTGCCACCGTTAGGCTGGTTTTGATGAAGGACCCACAGGTGGCCCCGGGAAATGCACTGGTTCCCAGGAGTCTCGAGTCCCACTTCAGCGCCTACCGATCCCCATCGGCCGTCTTGATAGATGAAGCGGCCCTCACTGCTCAGCCAGACAAAAACCGACCGGCCGGCGAACAAGAATCCGTCGACTATCCCGGAGGGCATGGCCACCAACTCACCGGTACGCTTACCATCGCTGTCCAGCTCGAAAGAAACAAACTGCAGAGGAATCGGGCAGATCCGCTCACCCTCGAAGCCCGGCCTGGGACTGTTAAAAGCCGTAGCGCAATAGGAAACCACCGCCATGGTGATGCTCCGGTCGTCGTCCACCCGGGTGGCCAGAGTGATCCCCCTGATCAGGTTGCCCGCTCCGGCGGTAAAGGTAGCAACGGTCTTCGCCTCGTTGCTGTCCGGGTCGATCTGCTTGACCAGCACCTCCGAACCCGACACAACCCCAACCAGCACACTTCCAGCCCGGTTGCGTACGGAGTTGCCCACGTTGGGCCGGGCGCCGGCGTCGATTGCAAACACCGGCTCTACGCCAGGCCTACCGGCCCGGCTGGCCAAGAAGATCGTTGCGATCACCACCGCACCCGCGCCGACCAGAATCCACTTCCGATCAAGCCGTGATAGGACTTTGAACATCGCTTCCTCTCCACCGTTCGGGTAGGACTGACTGGCCGACCAGCACCACGGCCAACCATTACGATTCAACCACGGAGCATCAGCTCTCACCGACCGCCGGGGTGATTATGGACAGCGACTCTGCCTGATGCCGGCACGAATTCTCAAGCCGGCTGCCTTCGCTGGCCGGAGCTCGGTCCTGGCCCTCAGTTGGCCCCGCCGACCGTCGGCCCGCCCGAGCCCGGTCGGCCCTGCGGCAGGTGGACGCCGTTCACCGGCCGGATGCCGCGGTGAGCGAGCCCGGCCGGTCCTCGGCAGATGGACGCCGTTCACCGGCCGGATGCCGCGGTGAGCGAGCCCGGGCGGTCCTGGGCCAGTAGAGGTCAGACACCGTGACCGCGCCCGACCGGCCGCCTCCCAGCCGGCTCGCCCGGCGGCTGGACACTTCCGATGCCGTGGTGATCGGCCTCGGATCGATGATCGGCGCCGGAGTGTTCGCGGCCATCGGCCCGGCGGCCGAGGTAGCCGGTGCCGGATTGCTCATCGGGCTCGCAGTTGCCGCGGTAATCGCCTACTGCAACGCCCTATCGTCGGCGCAGCTCGCCGCGCTCTACCCGGCCTCCGGGGGAACCTACGTCTACGGGCGGGAACGGCTGAGCCACCTATGGGGCTTTTTGGCCGGCTGGGGGTTCTTAATCGGCAAGACCGCCAGCTGCGCGGCTATGGCGCTCACCTTTGGTGCTTACGTTCTGCCCGAACTGACCCGACCCCTTGCTATCGGAGCAGTGGTCGCCCTGACAGCAGTAAATCTGTCCGGGATCCACAAGACCGCCCGGCTCACCCGATTCATCGTGATCTTCGTGCTCGGAGCGCTCGCAGTGGTGGTAAGCGCCGGGCTCACGGCCCAGCCGTCGACGAACAATCTTGGATCGATGGGCGCCGGCGGCATCCCGGGGATCCTGTCGGCCGCCGGGCTGCTGTTCTTCGCCTTTGCCGGCTACGCCCGTATCGCGACCCTGGGCGAAGAAGTGAAGGACCCCGAGCGCACGATCCCCCGGGCGATTCCGCTGGCGCTGGGGATAACGCTAGCCGTCTACACGGTTGTGGCATCCGTAGCCCTGCTGGCCGCCGGACCCGACTCTTTGGCCGCCAGCACGGCTCCGCTCGCGGAAGTCGTCCGGGCCGGCACCCTGGAATGGGCAGTCCCGGTAGTGGGGGTGGGAGCCGCGGTGGCGTCGCTCGGAGTACTTCTGTCGCTGCTTGCCGGGGTAAGCCGGACAACCTTCGCCATGGCGAGCGAGCGTGACCTTCCGCACCGGCTGAGCACGGTCCATCCGGCTCGGAAGGTCCCACAAACAGCCGAGCTGACCGTCGCGGCAATCGTTACGACTGCTCTGTTATTTGCCGATGTCCGGGGGGCAATCGGCTTCAGTTCGTTCGCGGTGCTCGCCTACTACGCGATCGCCAACGCCTCTGCCTGGACGTTGCCCCCCGAGCAGCGACGCTGGCCCCGCGCCGTCTCAGGAGTTGGCCTGGCCGGCTGCCTGGTGTTGGCGGCCTTTCTTCCGATCCAAAGGATCGTCGGAGGGCTTGCCCTGCTCGCCCTCGGGTTGATCATATGGCTGGTTCGCCGGTGGGCCCTGGCCCGCCACCACAACGATCGGGATTAGCCCTGCGCTTCGGTACATCTGTGCTGTGCCAGATTTCTGGCCCTGACGGCACAAATTGCGAAACTGTGCCGGAGTACACAAGGGTGGAGCTGAGGGGATTCGAACCCCTGACCTTTTGACTGCCAGTCAAACGCGCTACCAACTGCGCCACAGCCCCGGAATCGCCCTCCCACCTTAGCACTCCGGCAGACCGGCAGAAGGCGCGGTGGAGGCGGCGAAATCCGGTCCGGCCGAGCGGGAAGCCTATAATCGGGGTTGGCCCCCACCAGAAAGGTCGCGGTTTCGGGTGCGCTGGACTAATCCTAAGACCCTCAAGATCACCGGCTTCGTCTTGATCGGACTCGCTCCCTTCGTGGTTGCCTATCTGCTCCTGCCCGAGGGCGATCAGGAAGCTGCACTCTCCACCGCCGCCGCTCCACCCGGCCCATCGGTCGACGTGCCCCTGGACTTCCCGTTCAGCAGCCCCTCGGATTTTCCGATCAACGACGTGCCGGTCATCGCCGCTTCGCCGTCGTCCACGCCACCCGCCAGCCAGTGCTCGAACCGCCGAGATGACGACGGCGACGGCAAAGTCGACGCTGCCGACCCGGGGTGCAGTTCCCGCAGCGACAACTCTGAGGCCCCAGACCCGTCGCCGGCAGCTTCACCTACCCCCTCACCCTCTCCGGAAGCGTCACCCGAGCCGGTGACGATTAACTGCGACGACGGCTTGGACAATGACGGCGACGGCCTACCCGACGGCGCCGACCCGGGCTGCGCCGACGACGGCAACGAACTGCCCTTCAATTTCTCTGACGGAAGGAACGATCCTGGTGCGTGCGACGAAATCGAGGTCCCCGGCTGCCGGCCAAGCGGCACCACGACCACCACGGTGACCACACCTCCTCAGCCGCCCACCGCATCGCCCGATCCCACCACCACGACCACCACCTGATGGACGACTCGCTTCCCAACCTGGACTACCAGACCCCCGCCCGGCCTTCAGCGGAGTCCGAACGTTCGTCCGGGATCATCACCTTGATCGCCTCCAAGATCCATCCGCTGGCCCGCAAGATGGCACTGCTGGCGCTGGGGCTGGCTCCGTTCTTGCTATTCGTTGCACTGCTCCCACCGGGCGAAACGCTCCAGCAGGCACAGTCCGTAGCCCTGCCGGCTGCGGTGGGCGGTTCCGTACCGCTCAACTTCCCATTTCCCGATGAAGACGCCTTCTCTTCCGCTAATCCGTCCCCCGGCCCCTCGGCACCGCTGCTAGTCGGGGCATCGCCCGATCCAGGCCGCAACCAACAGTCCAGCCCGGCGCCGTCTGCCGTGAGGGAACCGGCCCCCGCACCCACTTTGGCCCCCGCCCCTACTCCGGAGGACAGGCTCAGCTTCGAGGCCCCGCCACCGGCGTGCAGCAACGGGATCGACGACGACGGGGAGGGTGGCATCGACATGGCCGACCCCGGCTGCAGCTCACCCAACGACTGGAGCGAGGCCGACAATCCGCCCTGTAGCAACGGCCTGGACGACGACGGCGACGGCTTGGTAGACGGGCGCGACCCGAATTGCGCCGCTGGGGAGTCCTCCGAAGCGGGAAGAGACCCGCTGGGCAATGGGCAGGACAACCCGCCGGACCCCCTGGACGAGCAGTTCGATCTGTTCCTGCCCTGAGCCCGCCCGGCACGCCGGGACAGGCCGGATATAATCGCATCGGGCCTACACCGCCTACCCGTTCGGCCTCCCCGACCACACATTCCTCCACCTCGGGCAACGCGCGGGAAGCACGCACCGGGAAATCGACGAGGACGCGCCGATGATCAGAGATTCCGGCTGGCTGAGCGACAAATGGGAGGCCATGCGCATACTACTGGCATACCGCCGGGTCCCTCCGTTCATCAAGTTCGGAGGAATCGTGGCAGCCGGGATACTGCCTTTCGCCGCCTTTGTCATGCTCCAGCCGGACAGCGGCCGATCTCAAGGAACAAATGTCGCCGCCCAAGTCCAGCTCCCGGTAAACCAGAGCGTACCGCTTGCCTTCCCGTTCGGCACACCCCAGCCGTCGCTCGAACCCACCACCACCACCATCGCCGGGTCGACGACAACCAGCCTACGGGTCACTACCTCCGCCCCACCCCGCCAATGCAACAACGGGCTGGATGACGACCGGGACGGCAGGATCGACATGGCGGACCCGGGATGCTCATCACGCAACGACAACTCGGAGTTCCAGGCGGCTGCCACAGCGCCGCCCGCCACCGCACCGCCCGCAACACAACCGCCTGCTACCACGCTTCCCACCACCACAACAACGGTAACGCTGCCGCCCGCAGCGCCTCCCACCACCGCGGCTCCGAGCGAGCCTCCGGTTACCCGGACCATCCGTCAGGTCCTGGGCGAATGTAGCGACGGGATAGACAACGACGGGGACGGCAAGACTGACCTGGAAGACCGTGCCAGCTGCCACGGAGATCCGACCAGCGACGAATAGGGTCCTACCGGCCGCCGCCAAACAAGCGCCTGAGCCTGGCCTTCAACTCCGGCGGAACGATGGGCCTGCCTTGGGCGCGTATGGCTTTGCCCATCTTGACCATTAAGACCACCAGAACGATAGCTACCAGAACCTGCAGAACGGCCACCGCCACGATGACCCCTCCGGGCAGTCCGGACATTCCCTAAAGCACCATCTCGTGATGCCGAACGCTCCCCGTGAGTGCCGCCAGAGTACTCCCCGGGCGCACTAACGCCGCTGGACTTGCGGGGCGCTGCACTATCCCGGGAAGTTCAGATAAGCCGCTTCATAAGCCTTGGCCTGCTCCGGGGTGAGGACGTGGCCCAAGCGAAGCAGTGAGAGGTCCTTCTCATAGCGGTACTCGGGTGGCGCATTGGGTGTTCCCTCGCGAGCCAGCACAATAGCCGCCTTCCACTTGCTCAGATCTCCTGCGCTGGCAAACACCTCGATGGTCCCGCCGCACTCGTCCCAGGGCAGTACCTCGATCTTCTGGCAGGGCTCCGCGTTGTGCCTGGTGTCGGCGAAGACTACCTTGGCGATATACCGATCAGGCCTTCCCGCCAACTTAAACGGATCGTTCTCTGCGTTGTAGGCATCCACACGGCCCACTGGGAGCCCGGCCGCCTTCAGGTGATTCAACACCGCGTTGGGGTCCACCGAAACGCTGCTCCCCTGCGCCGGATCGGACGCGTCGATGGTCAGGTCTTCGGGATCGTCCTGAGTGGAGCAGGCGGGTATAAGAACCAGCATCAGGGCGAACAAACACCAGAGCTTGCGCATCATCAGATCACAGCCTCCAACTCTTCCGCCAAAATACAAACGTGCAGCCCCCTAAAGGGCTGCACGTTTTGATTCAGTGCTTGAGCGTGCGAACTACGGGATAACGATCGTCTGGCTCTGGGAGGACCCACTGTTGCCATTGGCCGAAGCCGAGGCACCGCCGCCCGGAGCCGCCGAGGCAACCGCCGATGAAGTGCTGTTGCTGGCGTTGTTATTGGTGATGACGATCGGGTCGTTGTTCAGGTTGCGGAACACCGGAATCACCTGCGACTGTGCCTGCGGGAAGCCGAAGTTGGGCAGACCGCCAAAGTTGGGCAGACCGCCAAAGTTAGGCAGGCCACCAAAGCCGGGGAAGAACGGGTTGGTTGTGGTGGTGGTGGGCAACTGCGACGCGGTGACGCAAGTGGCCGGGTCCAGCAGACCGAGTGCGAGTGCGCAGTTGTTCAGCAGGTCAGCGCCCTGAAGCAGGTTCCCGAGGACGTTGCCCAGTGCTCCTTGGCCACCCAGAACGCCACCCAACCCGGACTGACCACCGGTGCCTCCTCCCAGCAAACCGCTCAGGTCCAGCCCCAAAAGGCTCCCCAAACCGCCCAGCTGCGCATGCGCCGGTGCCGGGGCCAGCATGGGCGCCGAAAGGGCTCCCGCAACCAAAAGCGCTGCCAGTCTCTTTCTTGCCCTCATTCGCTCATACCTCCCCGGGGGCCCTACAGGGCACCCATCCAAAATTCGTCAAACTTATTCGTCGATGAAGTTTGATTCTGTCACGAGTCCACTGCCAGTTCAACAAATCCCGATCAAATCAGCACCTTAACGCAGTCAGCATACCCGCCCGTGTGCTTATCAACCGCAAAATTCCTCTCGGGAAGCTTGCGGTTGCATGTGAAACTATCAATCACTACGGCCATCAGTCAAGAACTTATTACGCATAGTTTATGAGCAACCGCTCTCTGTGGTGTTTTTTCGCCATTCGGGCAGTAATTCTTGGACTATTGAAATGCGACCAAGTATGCTTCCAGCCAGATGGGTCAGATAAGCCTGATGGGCTGGGCCCGGGCTCGGTCCTACTGTGACCGGCCCGATTGATCATTTGAGCATCCGAAGCGGGGACGGAGGAACCTAAAGATGCATCTCAGGACAACAGGGAAGCGCTTAACACAAGTGACCGCCTTCATGCTGGCGGCAGTGATGATGATGGTTAGCCCGGCATCGGCTCAGACCGTGCTGGCATCTTCGGTTACCAACGCCGGAGGCGGCTTCAGCTTCTCGGGGACAATTCCGAGCAATACGGCGGCCGGAATCTACCGGCTGACCGCCCGGTGCACCGCCCTCAGCTACCCGGTACCCCCGGCGGTTCCGGTCGCCGTGAACGACACCACAGTAGAACCCGGACAGGTAATCACAATCTCGGCCGCCAACGGATCGCACTGCAGCGGTGCGGTAGCGGTGCAAGCTGTGCTCGCGTTGCAGTCCGCTGCAGCCGGATTTAGCATCGCCCAAGTAGCCATCGCCAACGAGGGCAGCATCAACATATTGGTCCAGCGCGCCGGCACCCTCAACCCTGGCTTGGGCAGCCCGTTCGGTAACCAGGTCATTCCGGTACCCGGCAGCGGCAGCGACAGCAGGGGGCCGATCATCATCAACAACAACAACAGCTCCTCCTCCAGTTCCAGCGCTGCCGCAGCTGCCGGAGGCGGTGTGGCAGTTACCCCGAATCCCCCGCAGACACTGGTACGCACCGGCGTGGACGCCCTCCCGCTGGCGGCCTCCGGGGCAGCGGTGATGCTGTTGGGATTCGTTTTGCTAAGCGCAGGCAACCGGACCCGCCCGGGCTTCGCCTCCATCGCAAACCGCTAACCCGCTTCCCACAAAACAGCCACCCTTCGGGGTGGCTGTTTTGTGTTCGGCGACGGCTGGTTCTTGTTTCGGGGGTGCCGGCGCTCAAGGGGCGGGGCCACCCTCAACCTCACTATCCACCGGGCCGCTTGTCTCGCCGGGCGAACGTCGCCTCCCACGGCGCCTCCTGCGAGAATTGGTGCGGCGGGCGGATTCCTCCGGGTCGGCCTTCTTCACTTCAGCGGCCGGCTCGGCAGGGGCGGTTGGGGAGGCGATGTCCTCCGGCGGGGGCACCTTTACTATCAGCCGGTACTCCTGGGGAGTGCTCGGCGTCCCGTACTCGGTTTGCATTGTGGAGATCAACTCTTCCAGAACCAGGCCGTCGGGGGGGAGTGTACGGACCTGGGCCGGAAGCGTGCGCATCTGGTCGACAATGACCGAAGCCCGCATGGCCGGCTCCCGGGTTCGGGTTCGGGTCGCGGTGCGGGTACGTTGCTCCGTTTCCCCGCCTCCAGGGTCGGCCGGTGCTGGAGTGCCCCGGCTTGGGGACGACGGCTCCGGACGATCTATCCTTGCTCGCCGGCGCCGGCCACTCCTAGACATCGATCAACCTGCCCGGTTCAGCCGCGGGCAACGACAGCATCTTCCTCGAACGGAACCGTCTGGGCGTCGGCCCACAGCCGTTCGATGCCGTAGTACTCACGCTCCTCGGTGTGGAATACGTGGACGACAAAGTCGAGGTAGTCGAGAAGCACCCAGCGCGCTTCATGCTCCCCCTCCATCCGGTACGGCTTCTCACCGTGTGAGGCAAGCCGCTTGTGTATTTCTTCGACGATGGTCTTCACCTGGCGCTCGGTGTTTCCCGAACAAATGACGAAGTAGTCGGTGATGCTTATGAGCGGTCCAACTTCCAGAATTACGATGTCGCCAGCCTTCTTGGACGACGCTGCCTCCGCTGCTAAGAGCGCATTGGCGCGTGAACCGTCTCCTGTGATTGGCATCACCCTTTCTGTCGATTTCCTGCCTGTCGATTTCTTACCCAACGGTGTGCTTCGGACCACTAAATCATAGCCCCGGAGCCGGCCGTAGAGCGGTAAAGCTGCCTTTGGGCAACAAAGTCGGCCACCTCCCGGGGAACCAGATAGCGGATGGGCTCACCCCGGCTCACCCGGTTGCGAATGTCGGTGGAGGATATCGCCAGTGCCGGGATATGCATCAGGCTCACCCGGCCCCTGATCGGCTCGTGTTCCAGATCGGGTGGTTCGAATTCCGGCCGGCTGGCGGCAATGAAGTGGGCCCTGCTCAACAGTTCCTCTGGATCCTTCCAGGTGAGAATCTCGGCCACTGCGTCCGCACCGGTGATGAAGAACAGGCTGGCCTGCGGATAGAACAGGCGGAATGCCTCCAGGCTGTCGACTGTGTAGGAAGGACCCAAGCGGTCGATCTCCAGCCGGGACACCGAAAAGTGCTCGTTGGAAGCGGTGGCCAGCATGGTCATAAGGTAGCGATCCTCGGCCGGGGTGACGTTCGACTTCTGCCACGGGGAACCGGCGGGGAGGAAGATCACCTCGTCGATATCGAACTGGTGCCCGGCCTCTTGAGCGCACACGAGGTGTCCGTTGTGGATGGGATCGAAAGTGCCCCCCATGATCCCGATGCGGCGCCCGGTTCCACTCACAGCACTACCGGGGGCAACGGCCCGGTGTCGTCCTTCCTGGGGTCGGCGGACCGTGGACGTTCCGAGCGGGCCTCGATGAGCAAGGAGGTCACCAGGCGGTACACCGCCACCGGTTTAGGCAAGTAGTCGAGGCTTGCCAGACCCAGCTGCTCGCCCGCTGAATCGAGCTTGAGCTCGCCGTAGCCGAGCAAACGGCCCCACAGGCTCCGGGTGAAGCTGGTCTCGGTCACCCGGCCCAGTGAGACTGCCGCAACTTTCACTGCGATGATTCCCTCAATCAGCAGGACCCGTTGATCGGTGATCACGTAGCGGTCCTTCCACCACTGCACCAACCGGAACAACGCGTACAAGGTCACCACCAGGACAACGCCAATCCCGATGTTGTCCAGCAGCGGAATGGGATCCCTCTCGGTCAGCAGGAAACTGATCCAGGCAACTCCCGCCAGGGTCGTCAGCCAAACCAGCATCGGCATGATCAGCACGACCACGTGCCGGCGGGCGACATGCTGGATCGCCTCACCTGGGGCCAGATACCTGCTCTCGCCGCGAGCTCCTGCCGGCACGTCAGATGGCTCGGTCAGGATTGGGGTTCACGGAACATAGGATAGAGCGGTGAGGAGCAAAGCAAAACCGGGCAAACGGATCCTGTTGATGGTTGCACTGGTTTTGGCAGCGCCAACGTGGTGGGGCAACTCGTTGGAGTCGAGCAGATTGCAGTCTGGACTACCCCAGGGGGCACTCGTGATAACCCGGGACGGCAAAGAGTTGCTGTCGATCGACGTCGAAATCGCACTTACCGCTCCCGCGCAGGCCAAGGGCCTGATGGGGGTGGAGTCGTTGCCTGAGGACCAGGGAATGGCGTTCTTGTGGTCCACCCCGGTGCGCTTCGGCTTCTTCATGAAAGACACACTGATCCCGCTGGACATCGCCTTCTGGGACGATCAAGGATCGATTGTGGAGATCCTGGCCATGGTCCCATGCACCGCCGACCCGTGCCAGCTTTACGTGCCTTCTTCCGACTACGTCGGTGCCCTGGAAGTCGGCAGCGGGGTGTTCCGGGCAGCAGGAGTGAAGCAGGGCGACAAAGTAGCCCTAGCGCAAGCCTGACGCCGGGGGGCCGGGCGACCTGAGTCAGCTGAACATCGATGCCCTTCGCTCGAAGCAGATCTCGTGTTCGCACCAACTGGGCGAGGGATTCGACCGGAAAAGTTGCTACTCTAACGACGATGCCTTGAAACCTCTCTAGTGCCAGTGCCTCGGGGCGATCAGTTCGTCGGCCTCAGCCGGGCCCCAGGTGCCCGCCTGATAGAGGAAAGGCGCAGTGCGCTCCAGCACTTTGTCCAGGATCTCCCACGACTTTTCGATCTCGTCGGCACGGGTGAACAGGGTGGCGTCGCCCAGCATGGCGTCCAGGATCAGCCGCTCGTACGCCTCCGCAGGGGCGCTCATGAAAGACTCGTCGTAATCGAAGTGCATGTCCACCGGGGCTACCTTCATGTCCGGGCCGGGCGCTTTGGCCCCGAAGGTGAGGGTGATCCCCTCGTCCGGCTGAACCCGGATCGTCAGATGATTCTGCTCGGGAGCTTTCAATCCTGAGGCGTCGAACAGAGCGTGTGGTGCTCCGTGGAAAAAAACGGTGATGGTAGTCGCCCGGTTGGGCATGCGCTTGCCACTGCGCAGGAAGAAGGGTACTCCTGCCCAGCGCCAGTTGTCGATCTCCATCCTCATGGCCACATAGGTTTCGGTCCACGACTCCGGATCAACACCTGGCTCCTCCCGGTACCCGGCGGCGCTCCGACCATCCACCACTCCGGCGGTGTACTGGCCCCGCACCACCTCGGAGGGTTCGATCCGGGAGATCGCTTTCAGCAGCTTTACCTTCTCATTGCGGATGGCCTCCGCCTCGAAGTCGGCGGGGGGCTCCATGGACAGCGTGGCCACCAGTTGCATGGCGTGGTTCTGGACGATGTCCCTGAGCGCTCCAGCCTCCTCGTAGAAGCCGCCCCGGCCCTCGATGCCAACCGACTCGGCCACGTCGATCTGCACGCAATCGACGTAGTTACGGCTCCATAACGGCTCGAATATGCCGTTGGCAAACCGGAATACCAGGATGTTCTGAACGGTTTCCTTACCCAGGTAATGGTCGATGCGGAAAATCTGCTTCTCGTCAAACACCTCGTGCAGGCAGGCGTTCAGCTCAACTGCGCTCTTTAAATCGTGCCCGAAAGGCTTCTCCACCACCACCCGTGAGCGGCTGTTTAGCGCCGCGTCGCCCAGCCGCTCGGCGATTACGGGGAAAACCGAAGGCGGGGTTGCGCAATAGAACAGCCGGCGGCCCTCGGTGTGGTAACGGGAATCCACCTCGTCCAGGAACTTGCGGAAGTCTACCCAGGCGTTGGGGTCGTCGTAGCTGCCGGCAAAGTACTCGAGGTGCTCTTCGAATGGCCGCCAGTGGCGGTCGCTGATCCCGGAACGGCTGTGGTTTGATACCGCCTCTCTCACCGACTTGCGGAAGGCATCGGCGGCCAGCGGGGACCGGGCAAAGCCGACCACCGCGAAGTCCCGAGGAAGAAGGCCCTCCTTGTACAAGTTGTAGAGCGCAGGCATGGCCTTGCGCCGGGTCAGGTCCCCCGACGCGCCGAAGATGACAATGGTCTGCGGGTCCGGTCGCTCCAGGTTCATCCAGGGCCGCTCAGGCTGGGCCAGAAGGCCTGGCCTAGTCCGCCGAGCGGGCGATTAGATCGACGTGGCCCAGGTACAGCCCGTCCATCGTGAACACCAAGTTGTATTCGCCCGGGTCCAGCCGCACCCGGCCGGCCACTGCATCGGAGTAGCTGGTCACCGACTGAAGACCTCGAACGAAGATCTGGCGCGCTGGGCTGGAGTACAGGATCTGTCGACCGCCCCGGCGTAAAGACCATTGCTCGTTGTAATACCCGGCCACGCCCGACCAACCCCTTGTGACCACGAAAGGTCTTGTTCCCCCTTCGCTGACCAGAACTCCCGATTCCCCCGGCCGCCCCTCCGGCGCCACTCCCGCTCTGACAAGCTCGAGCACAATCTCCTGCAGCATCGACGCTCCGTTTCTTAGTTCATTGGTGAACCGATGATACCGGTCCTAGCTGCGGACCTGACCGTCCCCCCAGACCACGTAGCTGCAACTGGTGAGCTCTCGAAGGCCCAGCGGGCCGCGAGCATGGAGCTTCTGGGTAGATATGCCGATCTCCCCACCGTAGCCGAACTGGCCTCCGTCGCTAAAGCGCGTGGAGGCATTGACGAAGACGGTGCCGGAGTCTACCCGCCGGGCGAACTGCTCAGCGGCCGCCCGGTCAGCGGTCACTATTGCCTCGGCGTTGGAGGTGCCCCAACGGTTCACGTGATCGATGGCCTCCTCCAGACCGTCTACCACCCGCACCGCCAAGATCAGATCCAGGAACTCGGTCCCCCAGTCCTGCTCGTTGGCCTCCTCGGCCTGAGCAAAGACCTCTCGAACAGTCGCATCGCCCCTGATCTGCACCCCCCTATTGTGCAACTCCGCCAGGGCGCCGGGCAGCCAGGAATGGGTCAAATCTTTGTGAACAAGCAGGGTCTCGGCGGCGTTACACACGCCCGGCCGCTGGGTCTTGGCGTTGATCACGATGCTGGTTGCCATCGCCGGGTCCGCTGCAGCGTCGACGTAGATGTGACAGTTTCCATCGCCGTCGATGATCGCCGGTACGGTGGCATTGTCCTCGATTGAGCGGATCAGTGCCTTTCCCCCCCGGGGGATCAGCAAGTCGACGTACTGCTTGGCCTGCATGAGTTCGACCGCCGCTTCGCGGGAGGTGTCCTGCACCAACTGAATCGAGTCCTGCGGCAGCCCGGCGCCGGTAGCCGCCGCCCTCAGGATCGCTACCGCGGCCACATTGGTGCGCAACGCATGGGACGAGCCCCTCAAGATGATTGCATTGCCCGACATCAAGCAGAGTCCGGCAACGTCGGCGGTCACGTTGGGACGTGCTTCGTAGATCACTGCGACCACGCCAACCGGCCGGCGAACCTTGGTGATCTTGAGGCCGTTGGGACGTTCCCAACTCTGCACCACCTCGCCAACCGGGTCGGGCTGCTCGGCTATGTCGCACAGCCCCCGGCTCATCGAGCTCAGCCGGGCCGGGGTGAGAGTCAGCCGGTCGATCAGGGCACCGGACATGGTAGAGCGGCCGGCCGACGCCACTTCCAGGGCATTGACCGGCAGCAACTCGTCGCCTCCCCGCTCCAGTGCCGCGGCCATCGCCAGCAGGGCTCGCCGGCGGGTAGGCCCGTCGGTTAGCGCCAGCACAGCTGCGGCGGCCTTTGCCCGCTGCCCGATCTGCTCGATCGAGTTCACATCAAAACCAGTTGGTCTTTGTGGATCACCTCTTTGCTTCCTTTCGTCCCTGCAATCTTAGCCAGCAGGCTCGAGTCGAATCCGACCAGACCCTTGGCCACCACCTCTCGGTCGTCGGTGATCACCTCCACTGCGTCCCCTGCCTTGAAGCTGCCCTCGACCATCCGTACCCCCGCCGCCAGCAGGCTCTTGTTCCCAACGGTCAGCGCCCGCGCGGCGCCGGCGTCGACCACTATGCGGCCTCGGGATTGCTGTGCCCAAGCAATCCATAGCTTGCGCGCCTGTACTTTGGATTCCCGGGGCTTGAAGTAGGTGCCCACGGGCTTGCCGGCGCAGACGTCCAGGACCACATTCGGACGAGCGGCTGCGGCTATGACAACCGCCACACCCGAAAAGACCGCCATGCGAGAAGCCTCCAGCTTGGAGGCCATGCCCCCGCTGCCTAGCACCGACTTGCCGAAGGCCGATCTCATCAACTCAGGCGTGATCTCCTCCACCAGGGGCACGAGGACGGCGCCCCTGGTGGAGGGCCTAGCGGTGAAGACCCCCTCCACATCGGAGAGCATGATGAGCAGGTCGGCCCCCACCAAGTTGGCCACCAGCGCGGCCAGGCGATCGTTGTCGCCGTAGCGAATCTCCTCGGTTCCGACAGTGTCGTTCTCGTTGACCACGGGCACGCAGCGCAACTCGAACAGCCGGTCGATAGTGTGCTTGGCGTTCAGGTAGTGGCGGCGCTGAACCATGTCATCTTGAGTAAGCAGGATCTGGCCGACGATAACTCCTTTGGCCCCCAGCAGCGATGCGTAAGTGTCGATCAAACGACGCTGCCCCACCGCGGCGGCTGCTTGCAGACCGGGCATATCCGTTGGGCGGCCCGGCAAACCGAGCGCCTGCATTCCGGCGGCGATGGCCCCGGAGGTGACGATAACGCAGTCGATGCCACCGGCCATCAACTGGGCCACCTGGTCCGTAACCCGTTTGATGCGCCGGCGGTCGGGGGCCCCTTCGGGATTGGTGAGCGAACTGGTCCCGATCTTGACCACCACCCGCTTAGGCTTCACCGCCCCCCCTTCAAGAACGCGTCGGGCGGCGCCGAGTTCTTGGGCCACCATTCGAAGACCGATTTGCCTATGCGCACGTCGTCGCCCGGCCGGGCCCCTGCCCGCTCGAGCGCCTCCTCCACACCTGCCCGCTCCATCCGCAACTGCAGGTAGCTGACCGCTTCGGCGTTGGCCAGGTCGGTCATGGCCACCCACCGCTCCACCGTGCCGCCGGCCACCCGCCACAGCTCACCTTCCCGGCCCACCGAAATCGGCTCGGGGGAACTGGCGAATAGCTCGAAGCCTTTCGGCTGCGCACGTTCGCTACGCCACTGCTCGGTGAGCGCGGCGAGCCGCTCGGTGAGCATATCGACCCCGGTACCCACGGCCGCGGACACCGCCACCACGTTGCACCCGAGGCGCTCGAAGTTGGTGCGCACCTCAAGCACCCTATCCAGTTCGACCAGATCCACCTTGTTGAGCGCTACCAGCATCGGACGGTCTGCCAGATCCTGCTGGTACTTACGCAACTCGTCGTTGACCGTTCGGTAGGCGTCCAGCGGGTCACCGGCGAAACTCAAGTCGATCATGTGGACGAATACGCCCGAGCGGGTGGCGTGGCGAAGGAACTTGAGCCCCAAGCCCTTGCCTTCATGTGCTCCCTCGATCAAACCGGGTATGTCGCAGACGGTAAAGGTCACATCATTGTGGTAAACCACGCCAAGCGAGGGCTCCAGCGTGGTGAACGGGTACGCCGCAACCTTTGGTTTGGCGGCGGACAACGCCCCTACCAGGGTGGACTTTCCGGCGTTGGGAAGGCCGATGACCGCTACGTCGGCAATCAGCCTTAGCTCAAGCTTGATCCAGCGCTCCGCCCCGGGTTCCCCCAGTTCCCCAAACCCGGGCGCCCGCCGGGCAGAACCGGCAAAGGCGGCGTTTCCACGCCCGCCCCGGCCGCCCCGAGCCACCACCACCCGGTCTCCCGGCACCGCCAGATCAGCCACGGTGACGCCTTCGTCACTTTTTATCATCGTCCCTGCGGGCACTTCCAAGACCAGGTCCTCGGCGCAGGCGCCGGTGCGGTTGTTGCGGGAACCGGGAATGCCCGGTTGCGCGGTTTGGTGGGGGTGGTTCTTCAGCCATTGCAGGCTGCCAGCACCCGGGCTGGCCTGCAGGATCACCGAGCCGCCCCGTCCACCGTTGCCGCCGTCCGGGCCGCCCCGCGGCTTGTACTTCTCCTTATGGAACGACACACTGCCGTCGCCCCCCTTACCGGAGGCTACGAACAAGCGGGCTTCGTCGACCAACATGGGACTACCCTACGCCGCGAAATAACACAGGCCCGGGGGCCGGCGGGCCGGAGGCTAAAGCTCCGAGCGCTCCGCCACCGGTACGACGCTGACCAGGTGACGGCCCGCTCGGTGGTGGTACTTCACCTGGCCCGGGAAAAGAGCGAAAAGAGTGTCGTCCTTGCCCTTGCCGACCAATTCCCCCGGGTGGTACCGGGTGCCGCGCTGACGAACCAGGATGGAGCCTGCAGTGACCACCTGGCCCCCGAAGACTTTCGGACCCAGACGTTGCGACTGGGAGTCCCTGCCGTTGCGAGACGCCGATGCGCCCTTCTTGTGTGCCATCAGGCGTCCAGGCTAGCAGGTTCGGGTGTGGGATCGGCGGCAGCCTCATCGGATTTAGAGTCCGGTTCGCCCTGCGAACCTATCGAAACGACCTCCACGGTCGAGTACTTCTGCCGGTGCCCGGTCTTGGAGGCGTAACCACTCTTGTTGCGGTACTTGAAAACGGTGAGCTTCTCCCCCTTCGTCTCACCCAGCACCTTGAGCGCAACCTTGAACGGAGCGAGGTTACCGGCACCGTGCACGGTGGTCCCGTCTTCGTTGACTACCAGCAATGGCACGATCTCCACCGTGCCGGCATCGTCTTTAGGCCGGAGAAGCTCGACCTCCAGGACGTCTCCCTGGGTCACCTTGTACTGTTTGCCGCCCGTCTTTATGACCGCATACATCGGACGATTCACTTTCTGTCAGTCTCCGGAAGCGGCCCAGCCCGCGAGCTTTGCCCGGCGAAGAGTTGGATACAGCCAGCATACCAGCAGATGCCCAGGCCGCCGCCGGCTCAGTCGAAGCTGCTGAGGATGATCCCCCGGCCCTCACACTGCGTGCACGGTTCGGAGAACGCTTCCAGGAGCCCTTCGGAGACCTTCTTGCGGGTCATCTGCACCAGCCCCAACTCCGAAACCCCGTACACCTGGGTACGGGTCTTGTCCCGCAGGAGCGCGTTCTCAAAGACACGCAGCAACTCGTCCCGGTTGCGCTCGGAGCCCATATCGATGAAGTCGATAACGATGATCCCGCCGATATCCCGCAGCCGCAGTTGCTTGGCAACCTCCTCAGCTGCCTCCAGATTGGCATGCAGGACCGTCTCCTCCAGGGTGGAGCGCCCCACGAAGCGGCCGGTGTTGACGTCAACCACGGTCAGCGCCTCGGTCCGGTCGATGACTATATGGCCGCCCGATGCCAGCCACACCTTGCGGTCTACCGCTTTGCGGATCTGCTCGGTGACATGGAAGCGCTCGAACAGTGGCATAGAGTCCTGGTAGAGCTCCACCCGGTCTGCCAGATCCGGTGCCATCTCTTCCAGGTACTCGCGGATCTGCTTGTAGACACCCTCGTCATCGGCAAGAACCTGCTCGACGTCGGCGGTGAACAGGTCCCTGACCACCCGGATCGCCAGCGGGGGCTCGGAGTAGATCAGCTTGGGCGGTTTGGCGTTCTTGCTTCTCTCCTGTACTTCGTTCCAGATCCGGGTCAGCCGGTTAACGTCCCGCTCCAAATCGTCCTCGGCCACCCCGATGGCCGCAGTGCGCACTATCAAGCCGTGTCCGTCCGGACGGATGCGGCCGCCGATGTCCCGGAGGCGGCGGCGCTCGTTGTCGGCAAGCCGGCGGCTGATTCCCAGCGAGTCGGTGTTCGGTACCAGCACCATGTAGCGGCCGGCAATCGAGACCTCCGTGGTGAGCCGGGCGCCCTTATGACCCATGGGATCCTTGGTCACCTGGGCCATGACGGCTTGGCCGGACTTCAACAGGGTCTCTATGCGCGGCGTCGGTCCCTCAATCTCCTCTTCGTAGCTGACCTCTCCCACGTAGAGCACGGCGTTTCGAGCCTCGCCGATATCGACAAAGGCCGCCTCCATACCGGGTAGTACGTTCTCCACCCGGCCGATATAGACGTTGCCCACAATGGAGGTGTCCTGCGTCTTGGCAACGTAATGCTCGATCAACTCCCGGCCTTCCAAAACCGCGATCTGGCTGCGATCCTCGCCCTTGGTGACCAGCATCTTGCGCGGCCCCAGCGGGGCGATGTGCTCCATCCGCGGCCGCCTCGACCCTTTCCGCCGCTTGCGGCCGGCGCTTTGACGGCTGGGGTCGGAGTGAAACGAGGAGGTTCGGGTCGGCGCAATCTCCACCGCAGCCGCAGCCGCAGCCGCAGTCGCAGTCGCAGCCGATGCCGGGGCGGGGCTGCCGGTCTCCTCCAGCGGTTCGGCGGCAGCTGCGTCGCCTCCGGACTGCCTGCCTTTGCTTCGCCTGCGCCGGTTGCGCCGGGCAGGGGTTGCCGCCTCGCCGCTGCCGTCTTCGACCTCTACCGATCCCGCCGCTGCCGCACCGGGCTCAACCCGAACGGACCCGTCCGCGCCCACCGGGGCGCCCTGGCCGGCCGCTCCTGCGGCGAGGGCGGTCTCGGCAGGGGCCGGGGCGGTCTGCGGGGGGGCCGGGGCGTTCTGAAGAACGGCCGGGGCGCCCTGCGGGGCCGGGGCGCCCTGCGGGGCCGGGGCGGTCTGAAGAACGGCCGGGACGGCCGGGGCGCCCTGCGGGGGGGCCGGGGCGCCCTGCGGGGGGGCCGGGGCGGCTGGCGCGGATGCCCCTGTGGCCGGGGGGGTTACCGGGGTGCTGCGCAGCGCGGCCGAACCCTCCAGTGAGTTGGCCGGGGCAATCGTGCTTTCCACTGAATCCGGAGCGCCCGCCCCGGATGATGTGCTTTGCGGAGCGGAAGTGGGGTCTGTCCCGGTTGCTCTACCTGAACGCCGGCGCCGGGGGGCAGGCTTCCTGGCGGCCGGTTGCGTCACCGGCTCGCCGGTGACCGCTGAAGGGGCGGTATCGCCCCCGCCGTTCACGGAGTGCACAGATGGAGTTGCCGGCTCGGCTGTTGGCGGGTGTTCGTTACTGGGGGAGGTTGCCTTCTTGGTCACGCTTGCCCGAGATCGGCGCACCGGCTTCTTGACGGGCAAAGCTTGCGACGAATCAGAAGGTTCTGCTACCTCCGTAGCGGTTGGTTCATCCAAATTTTCTCCAATCTAACCTCAACCAGGCGTCCGGCGCAGCCGTGACCCCGGGAATCCTTAAAACCGATCTAGACGAATCGGCGCATATGGATGTTCATGACCAGCCCAACTCCTATGAAGCTGGTGATCAACGACGAACCCCCATAAGAGACGAACGGCAACGGAATCCCGGTGATGGGCATGATGCCAATCGTCATACCGACATTTACGAAAAGTTGAAAACCGAACATGGCCGCAACGCCGCCGGCCACGAGTGC
This sequence comes from Actinomycetota bacterium, assembly GCA_052389675.1. Lineage (GTDB taxonomy): Bacteria > Actinomycetota > CADDZG01 > JAHWKV01 > JAHWKV01 > JBBDRH01. The sequence goes on along the minus strand of JBQTHR010000032.1, from coordinate 11,432 downwards.
ACCGAAAAGATCCTTGGACAGCATAGCGGTCCGGATACATCTCCAGAGGATGATCGCGAACAGAGTGATGACAACCAGAGCTCCCACAAATCCCCGCTCTTCCCCTATCGCGGTGAAGATGAAGTCGGTGCGCTGCTCGGGAACGTAGGCGAGGTTGGTCTGTGAGCCATTGCCCAACCCCTTGCCGGAGAATCCTCCTGACCCGATCGCGATCTTCGACTGGGCAAGGTTGTAGCCCGTCCTGCTCAAATCGGCCTCGTTGTCCAAAAAGGAGGTGAGTCGGGCGACCTGGTAGTCGTGCAGCGCACCGAACCGAATCGCCAATCCGGAGATCAAAATCCCCGCCCCCAGCACCACCAGCAACCAGCGGACCTGTACGCCGGCAACCATCAGTATCGCAAAGGCGATGGCCAACAGAACCAAGACGGTGCCCAGGTCAGGTTGCAAGAAGGTGAGCGCAGCCGGGACGGACGCCAGCCCGAGTGCCTGCACCACCGGCTTGAATCCCCGGGTAAGCCCCGCTTCGGTGTTGTCGCGGGAAAGGATCATGGCCAAAAAGCCGATATAGGCGACCTTCATCAGCTCGGCAGGCTGGATCTGGAACGCCCCCAGGCCGATCCATCGCTGGGCGCCGGCCACCCGCTGTCCCAGCGGCGTCATTACAACAACGAGGAGAACGAGCACCCCCAAGTAGAGGAACCCGGCATAAGGAGCGATCCGGCGGTAGTCGAACAGGATCGTCACGCCGAAAACAATGGTGGCCAGCGAGAAGAAGATCAGCTGGCGCTTGAGGAAGCGGTCGGCATCCTCTCCCTGTGCCAGGAGCAACTGCTTCGAAGCAGAACTCACCGCGATGCATCCGAGGCTGGTCAAGAGCATGACCGAGATCACCAGGAATGGGTCGACGTGGCGTATCGGCGATTTGGAGGATAGCCGGTTGGGCCCCAAGACGTCCCGGCTGAGGTAGCTACGGCTGCCGAATGCCGAGTGGTCCGACATCAGTCCACCGCCGCCCCGGTGGTGATTTCCGACAGGTTCAAGTTAAAGATCCCTTCGATGATTCGCCGGGCAATGGGTGCGGCGGTCTGGCCGCCGTGGCCCCCCTCCTCCAACATGACCACCACCACGTATTGCGGATCGTTCGACGGGGCGTACGCGGCGAACCAGGCAAACGGATGCTTGTCCCCGAACTCGGCAGTGCCGGTCTTCGAGGCGACACCCACGCTTGCCAGCGGGAAGCCGTTGAACGCCGCCGACGCCGTGCCGTACTCGGTCACTGCCTGCAGGCCAGCTTTGATCGCCGCAAGGTTGGCCGGGTCCATGCCGAGGCTGCGGGGCTTGGCCGGGGCGACGGTTTTGACCACGGTGTCGCCTTCCATCAGGCGCAGGCCGAAATGCGGCTGGTAGATGGTCCCACCGTTAGCCAGCGCAGCGTAGGAGTTGGCCACCTGCAGCGGTGTGGCCAGCACGTCGCCCTGCCCGATCGACATGTTCACGGTGTAACCGGGCAGCCAGGTGGCGTAGGGGAAAGCGACGGGGAACTTGGAGTGCATGGTCTTAAGCCACTCCTCGTCGGGTACCCGCCCGGCGTTCTCAAACGGGATCTCCACGCCGGTGCGTGAGCCAAAGCCGAACTCCCGGGCGAAGCGCTGGAGAATCTCGTCTTGACCTTTGGAAGCCCGGTAGTCCCGGTAGAATTTGTAGCCCCACGGGTAGAAAACCGTGTCACAGGAGTCGGCCATCGCCTGGACGACGGTCATCATTCCCGAGTTGGTGGACTTCCAGTTCCGGAAGGTGGTGTCGGCGTAGCGCTGGGAGGCCGGGCAGTCGTAGCGCCCGTTGGCCGTAGCCGTCCCGGTCTCAAGGGCCGCCGCCGCGGTAACGGTTTTGAAGGTGGAACCGGGCGGGTGGGCCACCTGGATCACCCGGTTGAGCATCGGGTTGGCCGGGTCGTCGGCCAGGATTTTGAACTCCGCCTGGGAAATGCCGCCGACGAACGCCGCCGGGTCGTAGTCCGGGAAGGAGGCCATCGCCAGGATCTCGCCGTTGCGCGGGTCCAACACCACCGCTCCGCCCGCCGGCGCCAGGTACTTAGTCAGGCTCTCCTCGTGGATAAGCGTCCGGGCCTTCTCGATCCCCCGGCGCAGCGAATCCTCCGCCACCGCTTGGATCCGGGTGTCCAGGGTGGTTACCAGGTCGTAACCACGCTGGGCGTCCCGCCGGCCCAAGGTGCGCCTGACATCTCCCGAGGAGTCGACCTCCAGCTTAAGCAGCCCCTCCTTGCCATGTAGGTCCCGCTCGTAGGCGAACTCGATACCGCCTCGGCCAATGATCGACCCCGGCCGGTAGCCGTCGTAGCGCTGTTCGTCGAGCTGCTTGGAGTCGATCTCACCCAGAAATCCCAGGAGGTGTGCCGCCAGCCGGCCGTTCGGGTAGATACGGGTTGGAACACTCTCGGTAATCACCGACGGGAACCGGTCCTGGTGCTCCCGAATATAGGCGACTGTTTCCTCGCTCACCCCGTCGGCAATAGGCACCGGCGAGTAAGGTGGGAGGGTCCGGTCCTTGAAACGATCATTGAGCTGTTCGACCGGAACTCCCATCAGCGTCGCAAGCCGCCCAATCACCAGCTTGCGCTCATCCTCGTCCAGGTCGTTGCGGCGCATCGACACCACCAACGACGCTCCGTTGGTCACCAGAACCTCACCGTTGCGGTCCAAGATGTTGCCCCGGGCGGGCTCCTCAGGCACCAGCCGCACCTGGTTCTGCTGGGCCTGCTGGAGGTAGTCGTTGTGGCTCAAAACCTGAAGGAACCACAGGCGCAGGACCAGGGTTGCAACCAGCGAGGCGAAAATCGCCCCAAGGAACGCCAGCCTGAGGCGGGTGGTCCCTCCGGCCACCTGGTTCAACGGGCTACCACTGGTAGACCTTCTCCGGCCGGTAGAAGGAGGCAATGCGCCGTACCGGTGGGTAAATGAACGGCACCAGAATAGTGTTGTAGAGCGCGGTGAGGGCGATTACCGACATAGCCCGGGAGAGCGGCGGCGTTCGCTGGCCGAGCAGCGCCTGAAACACCTCATAAAGAGCAGTGGCGCCCATAGACCCCAGGAAGATCCCGGCGGCGGGCACGAACACGGTGTTGGAGCCGATGTACGGACGGATACTCCCCACCAGATAGCCGATCACCAGGTAGGACAGGCCGGTAATGCCCACGGGTGCGTCCAGCAGCAGGTCCCGCAGGAACCCTCCGGCAAAGCCCAGTACCGCTCCGGCCGAAGGTCCCTCGAGCAACGCAAAGGAGATGACCACTGCCAGCAGCAAGTCGGGCGAGACGCCGGCGATCCGCAACTGCCCGAAGACCGTGGTTTGCAGCAATACCGCGCTCAGCAGCGTGAGCGCGAAGACCAGAGCCCGTCTCACCGTTCCACCGGGCCCGAGTCCATCATTACCAGCACCAAATCCATCCGGCTGAAATCGACCGCAGGCTTGACCAACGCGGTCTGATTCAGCCCGTCCGAATCCATTCGCACCGAACTGACCCGGCCTATCGGGATCCCCGCTGGGTAGACGCCCCGGTCATAGCCGGATGTGACCACCGTCTCGCCGTCTTCGATCGTGACGTTGGGATCGATGAACTCGAAGCGCAGGTCCTGCAGGCTACGCCCGGAGGTTACCCCGGTCTCCCCCGAGTCGCTAAGGCGGGTACCCACGGAATGTTGGGGATCTATCAGCAGCAAGACCTTGGCGTAGTGCTCGGCAACCTGCAGCGTCCGGCCCACCAGGCCCTGAGCGGAGACGACCGCCATCCCTTCGATCAATCCGTCCGCCGACCCTTTGTCCAGCATCGCGGTCCATTCGTGGTTGGACGGTCCGTTGGCAATAACCCGGGCCGGTACCGTGGGCCCGGCCGCCCAGTCCACTTCCTTGATCCCCACCAACTCCTTCAGCCGGGCGTTCTCCCGCAAGATCTCCGGGATTCGCCGCTGGCGGGCGGTGAGGCGCTCCAGGTCGGTCTCCAGCTTTGCGTTATCCTGCTGGAGGCTGCCGAGGTTGGACAGGTTGGACAGGAAGTCGCCAGCGGGACGGAAGATCTGGCCGATGCCGTCCTGTAGCGGCGCGACCACTGAGATGGCTAGATTCTGAGCACGGTTGAGCGGTCCGCCGGGATTCTCACGAAAATCTATGGTCACCACCGTGGCGGTGGCTGCTAGAAGCGCGGCCAGCGCCAAACGATGCCGTGTGGACTTCCGGTACATCAAATCTAGGGGTGCCCCTTCCGACTATGAGCGAACAACGATGCCCGTTGCTCTTGGTGGTCAGCGGCCCGTCGGGTCATTGTATAGGCGTCCAGGACTACCACGCCGGAGATTGTCGCCACGGGGATAGGAGCGCGTCTGTTGGAAAATTGTCTGCCGGCCTTATCGGGAGGCTCCAGAAGCGATCAGAACTCGCTTGAGCGCCTGGAACTCCTCCAAACACTTGCCTGAACCAACTGCCACCGCCGACAAAGCGCCGTCGGCCACATGGATGGGCATGCCGGTCTCGTGCTTGAGGCGCTCGTCGAGGCCCTTGAGCAGTGCTCCTCCGCCGGTGAGAACAATGCCCTTCTCCATGATGTCGGCCGCCAACTCCGGTGGAGTCTTGTCCAAAGTGGTCTTTACTGAATCGATGATTGCGTGCACCGGTTCCTCCAGCGCCCGCCGGATCTCCTCCGAGGAGACGATAATCGTCTTTGGAAGCCCGGTGACCAGGTCGCGGCCCCGGATCTCGGCGTGGGGCTCATCGGGCAGCGGGAATGCCGAGCCGATGGTGATCTTGATCTCTTCGGCGGTCCGCTCGCCCAGCATCAGCGAGTACTCCTTCTTGATGTAGTTAATGATTGCCTCGTCCAACTCATCTCCGCCGATACGGGTGGACAGGCTGGTAACTATGCCTCCGAGCGAAATAACCGCCACCTCGGTGGTGCCGCCGCCGATGTCGACAACCATGTTCCCCGCCGGCTCGTGCACCGGCAGGCCGGCGCCGATAGCCGCTGCCATGGGCTCCTCGATGATGAACACCTTGCGGGCGCCGGCGGCGATAGTTGCGTCCTCCACCGCTCGTTGCTCCACCCCGGTGATTCCCGAGGGCACGCAGATAACCACTCGCGGCTTGGCCAGCATGCGGCGCTTGTGAACCCGTTGGATGAAGTAGCGCAGCATCTTCTCCGTCACCTCGAAGTCGGCGATCACTCCGTCCTTCAGCGGACGTATGGCCAGGATGTGCCCCGGGGTGCGACCGATCATCCGCTTCGCTTCTATCCCAACCGCCAGGATTGCGTTGGTCTTGGTGTTGATCGCAACCACCGAGGGTTCGTTCAAGACGATTCCCCGGCCGCGCACGTAAACCAGCGTGTTGGCGGTGCCCAGATCCACGGCCATGTCGCGACCCATGAACGTGAACGCCTGATCGTTTGCCATAGGCTCGGTGCTCCTGAGGGGTTCCGGGGACGGGACGGGTTCCTAAGTGTATTAGGGCCTTTCGCAAGAAGACCAGCGGAATTTCCGATTGTGCCTAGTTGTGAGCCTAAAGAGCGGGAAAAAAAATCCCGTACCTAAAGGTGAGGTTGAGAGTTGGCGGTTTTAGCTCGCCTGGAACCCAAGAAAGTGTCAAACTCGACCAATCAAGGCTAGTTTGCCATAATTGTGTCGGCAACTACATCTGACTCCTATCGAAACTCAACCCGTACTTTAATGTTGACTTTAACCTTCTCAGACCGCTGGGCGTACCGGTCAGGAACCGCCGTTCGGGCCCGACCCCAGGCCGGGAAAGAACAGTTCCAGCTCCCGGTGGGCTGATTCCACGCTGTCCGATCCATGCATCAAATTCTGTGTGACCTGTGTGCAGAAGTCACCTCGGAGAGTACCGGGAGCTGCCTCGGCGGGGTCAGTAGCGCCCATCATGGCACGCACGATTGATACCGCCCGCTCCCCTTCCACCGCCAGGGCAACCACCGGTCCGGAGGTGATGAACTCCAGCAGGTCCGGGAAGAAGGGCCGCTCGACATGCTCATGGTAGTGGCTACGAGCCAAGTCCTCGTCGAACTTGAGCATGCGCACCCCGGCCAGCCGCAAGCTCTTGTGCTCGATCCGGCCGATTACCTCACCCACCAATCCCCGGCGCACGCCGTCGGGCTTCACAAGGACGAGCGTGGTTTCCATTGGGGGTCCAGGATATCCGGTTAGCGGGCCGCCAACAGTGACGCCCGGGCCTGGCCTACCGCGTGCAACGATCCGGTTATCAGCACCAGATCTTCCGGGCCTGCGGATTCTGCCGCACTGCTGATGGCCTGTTCAATTTTGTCGATAACGAGCAACTCGGCCGCCCCACCGACGGCGGAGGCATGTTCGGCAAGTGCCCGGGGAGGCATCGCACGGGGGCTGTCCGAACGGGTGAGGACCAGCCGATCAGCCAGCGGGACCAGGTGTTTCAGGATGCCGGGGATGTCTTTGTCCTCGAAGATCGACAGTACGATAGTCAGCCGGCGATAGAGGAAGTCTTCCGGCAACGTGTGGGCGAGCGCTGCAGCGGCGTGCGGATTGTGCGCCCCGTCGAGCACCACCAGTGGACGGCGGCCCACCACCTCCAGCCGGCCCGGCGAACTCACACCGGCCAAGGCCTCCGCAAGCAGTACTTGGTCCAGCGGCCGATCCAGGAAGGCTTCAGCGGCCGCCACGGCCAGCGCCAGGTTGGAGGCTTGGTGGGCTCCGTGCAGGGGCAGGAACAACTCCTCGTAGCTTTTGCGCGCCGTGCGCACGGTGACGCTGCGCCCCCCGATGGCGGTTCGATTGGAGGCAAGGGCAAACTCGCTCCCATCGGCCAGCAGTTGCGCACCCTGCTCCCTTGCCGCCGCTCCCACCAAAGCGGCTACCTCGGGACGTTGGTGGGCGGAAATGACAATGGAGCCCGGCTTGATGATGCCTACCTTCTCCATTGCGTTGTCGCGGGAGGTCGGCCCCAGGAACGCCGAGTGGTCCACGTCTATCTGGGTGAGCACCACCACTGCCGAATCCACCAGGTTGGTGGCGTCCCAGGTGCCGCCCATCCCGGTCTCGACCACTCCGACAGCAACCGTCCGCTGGGCCATCCACTCGAACGCCAGCGCGGTGGTCAGTTCGAAGTAGGTAAGCGAGCTGAACAGATCGTTCTCCACGATCTGAACGAACGGCAGCAGGTATTCAAGGGTACCGCCGAGATCCTGCTCGCTTATCTGCTCCCACACCGGCCGCTCCGACCAGCCGGCCAGAACGAAACGCTCGGTCAACTCCCTCAGGTGCGGAGAGGTGTATAGACCGCAGGTCAGCCCGTGGGCGGCCAGGATGGATGTAACCATGCGGGCGGTGGACGACTTGCCGTTGGTTCCCGCCAGGTGGATTGTCGGGTAGCTAAGCTGCGGATTGTCCAGCAGCGTCATCAGCGCCTTGATCCGCTCCAGACCCGGCGTAATTCCAAAGCCGCGGGCGTCCAGAAACGCCTTGGCCTGTTCCGAGGTCAAGGTTGCTGGGGTTCCGCCTGCAATTGAGGCCGGTGCTATCCGGCCCACCGTGTCCCCCGTTTCGCCTGCCCAAATCGCCGGGGGCCCGTCGGTGCCCGCGGCCGGCGCCTCCCGGCCCGCTGCGTCGCCGGTCAAGTCTTCAGAGCGTCCAGCTGTGCCTGCAGGGTAGCCAGGGCGGAGGTCTGCTCCTGCAGGCGCCTGCGCTGTTCGGCCACCACATGGTCTGGGGCTTTGCTCAAAAAGCCCGGGCTGCCGAGCTTGCTGCTGATCTTCGCAGCCTCCTGTTCAGCCCGGACGATGAGCTTGCGCAGCCGCTCCTCTTCGGCAGCGGTGTCGAGCAGACCCTCCAGCGGCACAACCATCTCTAACGGCCCGGCGAGCACCCGAGCACCGGCGATGCCTTCGAGGCAAGGTTGCAGAGCCAGCGAATCCAGCCCGGCCAGCCGGCAGATCAACTCCTGATGTTGCTCGATGGTCCCGGCGATCTGCGGGTCCTCAACTGCCGCCACGGGGCTCAGGCGCCGCTTGGGGCTGATCCCCCTCTCCGAGCGAAAGCTGCGGATAGCCGAGACCGCCGAGCGAACCCGAGAGAACTGAACCTCCGCCTCAGCGTCGCTCATCGACTCGTCGGGCCGGGGCCACGGAGCGAGCATGATCGACTCGGCTGGCCGGTCCACCGGCAGCTTGAGCCAGATCTCTTCGGTCACGAAGGGCATGATCGGATGAGCCAGCCGCAACGCCTGCTCCAGCACCCAAACCAAGACCGATACCGCATCGGTTACGACCTGCTCGTCCGGTGAGGAAAGGCGAAGCTTGGCCGCCTCGATGTACCAGTCGCAAAACTCGCTCCAGATGAACTCGTAGATCAGCTTGGCTGCGCCGGCGACGTCAAAGCGTTCCAACTGCTCGGTGAACTCTGCGGTGGTGGTGGATAGCCGGGACAGGATCCAGCGGTCGCTGATATCCAGTCGCTCGGCGGGGGGCAAGGCGGCTACCTGCCGGGTTCCCGCATGGCTCAACACGAAGCGGGCGGCGTTCCACAACTTGTTGCAGAAGCTTCGCGCCCCAGAAACCCACTCGGTAGTAAGGAAGATGTCCTGCCCGGTGGCATGCTCCGCCAGGGTGAAGCGCAGCGCATCCGTGCCGAATTTATCGATCAGCTCGAGCGGGTCGATGACGTTGCCAATCGACTTGGACATCTTCCGCCCCTGGGCGTCTCTGACAATACCGTGTACGAACACCCGGCGAAAAGGCACGTCGTCCATGAAACGAAGGCCGGACATGATCATCCGGGACACCCACAGATGGATGATCTCGTAGCCGGGGACCACCACCGAGGTCGGGTAGAAATACGAGAGCTCCTCGTTCTGTTCAGGCCAGCCCAGGGTGGAGAACGGCCAGAGCTGACTGGAAAACCAGGTGTCCAGCACGTCGGGGTCCTGGCGAACCTGAACGCTGGAGCACTCGGCACACGCCGATGGATCCTCCAGGGAAGCGAAGCTATGCCCGTTGTCGCAGTACCACACCGGGATCCGGTGACCCCACCATAGCTGGCGGGAGATGCACCAGTCTTTGACTTGCTCCATCCAGTTCAGGTAGTAGTTCGTCCAGCGGGGCGGGTGGAACCGGGTGCGTCCCTCCCGGACCGCTGCGATAGCCGGCTCGGCCAGGGGCTGCATCTTCACGAACCACTGCTCGGACAGCCACGGCTCGACGATTGTCCCGCACCGGCTGCACTTGCCTATCGCGTAGTCATGTGGCGTAAAGCCTTCGTAAATGCCCTTAACCTCCAGGGCCGTGCGCACCGCCTCACGGGCTTCATAGCGATCCATGCCGGTAAACGGCGCCCCATTGCCGTTAATGCGGGCCTTCCCGTCCAGAATGCTGAGCTTGGGGATGTCGTGGCGCTCGGAGATATCGAAGTCGGTGGCGTCGTGGGCGGGGGTGATCTTGACCGCTCCGGTGCCGAACTGCATCTCAACCACGTCGTCGGGGACAATTGGGATCCGCCGGCCGCTAAATGGGTGTATCGCGAACCGGCCCACCGCGGCGCGATAGCGCTCGTCTGCCGGGTTCACTGCAATAGCGGTGTCCCCCAGCATGGTCTCCAAGCGGGTGGTGGCAACACTGATTGCCCCAGACCCGTCCTCGAAATCGTAGCGGAAGCGGTCCAGCCGGCCTTCGTACTGTTCATGATCGACCTCAATGTCCGACAAGGCCGTCTCACACCGGGGGCACCAGTTGATGATCCGGTTCCCGCGATATATCAGCCCGGCGTCATAAAGATCTACGAACACTTTACGCACCGCCCGAGACAACCCCGGGTCCATGGTGAATCGTTCCCGGGTCCAATCGCAAGAGGCGCCCAGCCGGCGCAGCTGCTCGACGATCCGGTTGCCGTACAGCTGTTTCCACTCCCACACCCGTTCGACGAAGCGCTCCCGCCCCAGGTCATGTCTGGTCAGACCCTCCTTGCGCAACTCCCGCTCGACCACGTTTTGGGTAGCGATGCCGGCATGGTCGGTGCCGGGAATCCAAAGGGTGGCGTACCCCTGCATGCGCTTGTGCCGGATGAGCACGTCTTGCAAGGTGTTGTCCAGCGCATGGCCGATATGCAGGACTCCCGTCACGTTGGGCGGTGGAATGGCAATGCAAAACGGCTCACGGCCGTGGTCCACCTCCGCCCGGAAGTACCCCCGGTCCTCCCAGATCCGGTACAGACGAGACTCGACCTCAGTTGGGTCGTAGACCTTGGGCATCTCGGAGTTCGGCATCAGGGCTCCAGGGGCGGGAATGGGTGCGGGCAAGAGGCGCCGCGCAAGCAACGACTTCTCAACAGATTGTATAAGGGACCGAGAGGACCTAAGGGCGTGGCGAGATTGCGTTGTTCCGGGCAGAAGCGGGCAGCCTGAGGGAAACTGGAGGTACCTTCAGCAAGGAGTGGCCATGCTCTTCACGTCTCGCGCCAAAACTCAGCTCGTCGGTCGTGAAGGAGCGCTTCCCGGCCGCAGCGATTATGCCTTCCAAGTTCCGGACAACCACGCGGTCAACGGCAACCGTATCAAGCCGCCCTTCCCGGAGGGGCTAAAGACGGCAGTCTTCGCTCTGGGGTGCTTCTGGGGCGCTGAGCGGCTGTTCTGGCGCAAACAAGGGGCCTATTCGACGGCAGTGGGGTACTGCGGCGGCTTCACCCCACACCCCACCTACCGCGAGGCCTGCTCCGGACTAACCGGCCATGCCGAGGCAGTCCTGGTGGTCTACGACCCGGTAGCGATCAACTACCGCGAGCTGCTCAAGACTTTTTTCGAAGAGCACGACCCCACCCAAGGAATGCGCCAGGGCAACGATGTGGGCACCCAGTACCGCTCGGCCATTTACTACGACGGCGACGAACAGCGGGAATTGGCGGAAATGGCTCTGGAGTCCTACAACAAGGCGCTGTCCTTAGCCCACAAACCGAAGGTCACCACCGAGATCGCTCCGGCTGGCCCGTTCTACTATGCCGAGGAGTATCACCAGCAGTACCTCCACAAGGTGCCCAACGGCTACTGCGGTCTTCGGGGAACCGGCGTGGCCTGTACCATCCCTGAGCCCTTGGGGCGCTAACCGGGAACAAAGTGCCGGCTCAAGCGTGCCGGCAGCAGCCGACCGCCGGCCCGCTAGGCGGTGCGCTCTCCCCGCTCGGGACGGTCCGGCCGCTCGGTGCGTTTTCCGCCTGCCCGGCCGGGCACTCTGGGAATCAGCGTCGGGTTCACCTTCTCCAGCACGGTGGCGGTATCGATCAGGCACTTGCCCACATCTTGACGGGAGGGCAGGTCGTACATGACGTCCAGCAGAACCTCCTCAAGGATCGCCCGAAGCCCCCGGGCGCCGGTGCCCCGCAGCATCGCCTGATCAG
>JBQTHR010000031.1:0-4510 GCA_052389675.1 Actinomycetota bacterium | reverse complement strand
TTTGACGCCCCGCTTAGCCGTTGAGTTCTCACTCAAAGACCGGGGCCTGCTACCGGGCGCTTCAGCACCTGCCCGGACGGGACTTGCACCCGCTGGCTCGATCGAACTTTCAGAACGCAACATGTGATTGATGTATATCGCATGCCGCACTATTCGGTGGACCGGGCCGGGGTTTCCCCGCTGCCCCGGGAGTAGGATCGTCAATGTGAATGCGAGCCGAACCGAGTCGGACAGCATGGGCTTAATCGAGGTGCCGGCCGGCGCCTACTACGGAGCCCAGACCCAACGGGCGGTCGAAAACTTCACCGTTTCCTGGTGGCGCTTCAGCCCCGGCTTCATCTCGGCTATCGCACTGATCAAGTGGGCGTCGGCACTGGCCAACGAAGAGTTGGGGCTGCTGGAACCGGAACTGGCCGAAGCGGTTCGCCAGGCTGCCGAGGAAACGATTGAAGGCAGGTACGCCGATCACTTCCCGCTCGATGTCTTCCAGACCGGCTCAGCCACCTCCACAAACATGAATGTTAACGAAGTGATCGCCAACCGAGCGAACCAGCTGTTGGGCAACGATCTTGGCACCAAACACCCGGTGCACCCCAACGACCACGTGAACCTGTGCCAGTCGTCCAACGATGTGATCCCCTCGGCCACCCATCTGGCCGCGCTGCTTTCACTTCGTGAGACTCTTCTTCCCGGACTGGCCCGGTTGAGCGAAGCGCTAAAGACGAAGGCAGCGCAGTTCGAGGACATCGTGAAATCCGGCCGCACCCATCTGATGGATGCAACCCCGGTCACCCTGGGCCAGGAGTTTTCCGGATATCACACCCAGGTGGAGCATGCGATCCGGGCAGTGGAGGCCACTCTCCCCCACCTGTGCGAGCTGGCGCTCGGGGGAACTGCGGTGGGCACGGGCATCAATGCCCACCCTTCCTTCGCCGGCCGGGCCATCAGCCACATCGCCACCCGCACCGGGCTGCTCCTGAAGGAGGCCTCGAACCATTTCGAGGCGCAAAGCGCCCGGGATGCGGTGGTCGCCGCCTCCGGGGCGCTCAAGTCTGCGGCTGTGGCCGTAGCCCGCATTGCCAACGACTTGCGCTGGCTGGCATCCGGTCCGGCCTCCGGGTTGGGCGAAATCAAGCTCCCCGAGTTGCAACCGGGCTCCAGCATCATGCCCGGCAAGATCAACCCGGTGATCCCGGAGGCGGTGATCCAGGTGGCCGCCCAGGTAATAGGTAACGACACCACCATCACACTTGCCGGACTGGGCGGGATCTTCGAGCTAAACACCATGATGCCGGTGATGGCGTACGACCTGCTGTTTAACATCGATACCTTGGGGAAGGCAGCCGATTTGCTGGCAGCCAGATGCGTCGAGGGTATCGAGGCCGACGCGAAGCGGTGCGCCGAGTTGCTGGAGGGATCGCTGGTACTGGTGACCTCGCTGGTCCCGGCAATCGGCTACGACCGGGCCGCCGCGGTGGCCAAGGAGGCCCACACAACGGGCAAGACGCTTCGGGAAGTAGCGGCCGGGCGCGGCCTTCTTACCGACCAGCAACTAAGCACGCTGCTGGATCCAGCCAGCATGACCAGGGGCGGCCTGAATGCCGGCTCCTCAAGCCAAGGGGGAACCTAGATGATCCGGATAGGAGCCGGAGTCTCGACGCAGAGCAACCCGAGTTCGGCGGCACTGGAGGCATTGGACGCCGCCCGAACGGCCTTGGGCGGCCAGCCCGCCAATCTGGGATTCATCTTCTGCTCCTCGCATCCGGCTGAGAGCATGGATCTGATCGTCAAAGCGCTCAGCCCCTCCCTGGAAGGCACCACCGTGATCGGATGCACCACCCAGACGGCAATCGGCGGCGGGCGGGAGATCGAGGATCAGCCGGCGGTATCGGTGTGGCTCGGCCACCTGCCGGGGGCCGAGCTGGCGCCGTTCGAGCTGGATGTCGCCGAGACGCCCGACGGGCTGCAGATAGTCGGCTTACCGTTTGTGGAACGCTCCTTGGCAGCGACCTTCCTTTTGGCCGATCCCTACACCTTCCCCACCCAGATGTTCCTCCAGAATCTCAACCAGGACTACCCGGACCTACCCGTGCTGGGTGGGCAAGCCGGCGGTGCCGGCGCCGGCGAGGTCCGGCTGGTACTCGGTGACCGGGTGGTCACCGGCGGGGCGGTGGGCGTGCAGGTGGGTGGCGATGTACGAGTAACCCCAGTCATATCGCAGGGGTGCCGGCCCATCGGCAGTCCCTACGTCGTCACCAAGGTACAAGGCAACGTGATCTTCCAGCTTGGGGGCAAGCCTCCGCTGAACAGGCTTCGAGAAATCCTGGCCAAGCTCTCTCGGGAGGACCGGGCCCGGGCGGCGCACAACCTGCACATCGGGGTGGTCATAGACGAGATCAAGGCCGATCCCCAGCCGGGAGACTTCCTCATCCGGCCGGTTTTCCAGGCGGACCCGGAGAACGGAGCCATATCGGTGGGCGAGGTCCTGACCGTCGGCCAAACGGTGCAGTTCCAGGTGCGCGACGCCGAGGCGGCAGACGCCGACCTGCGCCAATTGATGGAGCAGCACGTAGGCCGGCACGGCGTGGACACCACCACCGGAGCGCTGCTGTTCACCTGCAACGGCCGGGGCTTCGGGCTGTTCGGCCGGCCCGACCACGACATCGCCGCCATCCGAGACGCCCTGCCCGAACTGCCGGTTGCCGGGATGTTCTGCGGGGGGGAGATCGGCCCTATCGGCGGCGTGAACTTCCTGCACGGCTTCACGGCGAGCATCGCGCTTTTTCAGGAGCCGATCGATCTTTAGACCTGCGAGACGTCCCAGCGGGCAGCGGGCCTCAGGCTTGGTCGGGAAACCCGATCAGGTGCCCGATCCGGTCGAGCATCCGGGTGGGCTCAAACGGCTTGGGAAAGATATTCTCCTCGCCGATCCGGTCGCGCAACAGCTCCAGCGAGTCATACTTCCCGCTGACCACCAGTACAGGGATCGATCTCAGCGACTCGTTCTGGTTGAGCGTGGTCAGGACACTCTCGCCGTCCAGGCCGGGCATCATGAGGTCCAAAATCATCAGGTCGGGAGGCGCCTGTTGTGCTTTGGCCAGGCCGTCGTGCCCGTTTACCGCCTCGACAATCAGATAGCCCTCCGTCTCCAGCAGGACTTTAATAAGCTCACGGACGGAGTCGTTGTCCTCACATAACAGGACGGTCTTGGATGCCATGCAGATAAATCTACTGCGCCCGAGCGCTGGATGCCCGATAGATGGCTGAAGCGGCACGCCCGTCGGCGGGGGTGGTGGGCAGGTCGCTGAAGGCGATCACCGCCCATCCCCGCACCCTCGTCGGCGGCGCGGCGGTACTCAGCCTGCCGGTCGCGGCAACTTCGTTCATTGCAGCGCTGCACCCTTCACTCTCCGCCGTGGCCATGGACCAGGCCGCTGCGCTGCTGGTGGGCGTCCTGGTTACCTACGCAGCAACCCTGGCGGTTCGCTGCGTCGAACAGGGTGAGGATCCAGGGGCGGGTGGCCTGCTGCGGATGGTGTTGTCCCGGGGGCTGGTCTCATTCACTGCCGTGCGCCTGCTGGTGGGCATGATCCTTGCTCTGGGCATGGCACTTGGAGTGCTGCCCTTCCTGGTTGCGCTGGCCCGCCATCCTGAGGTTCTCACCTCTGCGCGGCCCCCCGAGGCTGCGGTGGTCCAGGTGGGCGGGGCACTTCTGCTGAGCGCTCCTGTGGCAATCGCTGTGCTGCTGTGGCTGTACCTGCAGATCGGGTTGGCCGGAGCGGCCAACGTGTTCGACCGGCTGCCGCCCACCCGGAGTCTCAGCCGCAGCCGGCAACTCACCCGAGGGCGCAAGGCGGAGTTCTTTGCGGTGGTGATCGCGGTCATCGCGCTTCGTTTCGTCCTCTCGCTGGTGCTGGGTGGACCGGCCAGCGTGGTAGGAGGGGGGTCCGACACATTCGAGGCTGAACAATCGCCCACCAACCCGTTTTTCCTCGGCCGGCTCGTGGAAGGGCTAAGCCAGCCGGAAGCGCTTGCCGTCCCGGCGGCTGTGGTAGTGGGCATATCTTCCTACCTGGGAACGGTGGCGGTGCTGCTGGTCGGCGCGGTGGTGCTCGCCCATTTTTTCCTGGCGCTTCGAGGTCCGCTCGAACCGCAAACACCCGAGGAAGTGCCTGGTGAGCCCCCGGCACCGTCCCCCGAGGCCTAGGACGCCAACGTCAGGCTGTTCGGGGCAGGCATGAAGAGCGTTAGGGTTCCGCGCCCGGCGCCGCCGCCCCATAGTCGTTAGCCACAGCCGGGGAGCGGGTGCGAATGTACTTGTGGGCGCTTTCGGGCGGCAGCTTCACATTTCCCGGGCCGCTCCGAGAGAGCAACGGCTCTCGGTGTGAGCCGCCAAACAATCCAGCAGTAAAACGGCGATTCTGCCAAACAATCCAGCAGCCCTCCGCCAAATAATCCAGCAGCATGGTTCCAGGGATTCCAGCAGCGGAAGGGCGGGTGGGCAATCCAC
>JBQTHR010000030.1:0-39895 GCA_052389675.1 Actinomycetota bacterium | reverse complement strand
GACAGCTGCGCCCTTCCAAAACAACAGCTTCCACTACATAGCGGGCCAGATCCATGGACACCTCCGAGGTAGGTGTCCACTATGTCTCGCGACATCTGTCCACTATGTGGTGAAATCACACACCCTCTCCGACACCAACCCCTGAATCGTCTTGCTGCTATCGACACGCGGCTTTCGTTGCATTCAGCGAGTTTTCAGTGCTCGCCGCTAATCTTGCATCGCTTCCTGAGAACTCGATCGAACAACTGGAAACGTATCCGGGTAACAGATCCGGCGCCTCGTCCAGTAAGCATCTTTTCTCAGCTTGAAACTTCAATACCCCAATTGCCCGAGGTGCAGGTTTGAGGATAGCGATCAATCCAGGTCCCAGGCCCGGTCCCGTGAGGTTGTGGCGCACCCACGAAGGCTCCGAGCAGCCGGTTGGCGCGTCCACTCGAAAAGCTCGGCTTGCCTCCCGGCGGGTTGGTCAAAACGCAGGCGAAGGGGTCTGTCTTGACCTGGCGTTCGGTAGAGCGGCTGTCAACTGCCCTCACTGCGGTTCCCTGTGCGACTTCGACATTCAGTACCTTTGGGAATGCATTGAGGCCCCAGGTGAGGGAGCCGAAACCCTGTACCTCCCAGCCTGCCCTACTTGTTGCAGGCGGTTCGGCATTGTGTCCAAAGGCGGGTCGCTATCTGTGGACTGCCACGAAAGCGTCGATTGCCCCAGCTGTGACGCGTTCCTGAGATTGCCGCTCGATTCGCTTGCCGAAGGGTTTCGTACATCTCAGTTCAGCGAGGAAGGGCTCTACCCATATACCTGCCACGTATGCGGCGACGATCTCCACCTCCATTACCTTAAGGACAGGGGACCGGCCGCAGTAAGTGAGGACACCGCACGCCGTTTAGCCCTCAGCGTTCGGTCGTTCCCGATGCGATCACGGCTGCATCTGCTGGGCTAACCGTACACGGCGAGTTCGCGCCGCCGCACAATACGGGCGCGCGGGATAGCAATTTAATCCTGAGCGGGGATAAAATCTCGCCCCGGTAGACAGAATTTGTTGCCAGCGCCCATTATCTGCGCGATTATCTAGCGCGCCTCCAGTCGCCGAGCCTTCAGGCAATATGGATTCCTGGATTCCTGGATTGCTGAAGTTGCTGACTTCTGGTCGCTGGTTGCTGGCACCAGGGAAGGAGCTATCCCCGTCGAAATCGAGTCTTTGCGTCCCAGAAGCATGAGCATTTTGAAAACAATGGAGGAGCAGGGTCCTCGCCGACTGGTAGGGGGGTATTTTTGCCCAATTGGCTCAGCCGTTCCGGGAGGATGCTCAGCAATGGACAGCGCGACCAAGCAGCGGCTAAGGGAGGTCTGCCATGACCTTCGTCAGCCGCTGGCCACCATCTCGGTGCTTGCTGATCTGATCGCCGCGAGTCCCGATGTACCCCAGAGTCTGCGTCGCAGAGTGCTTCAGGTAGTGTCGGAAGCTCGCCTAATGTCGGATCTTTTGGGCACGCTTATCACCAACCAAGGCGACGCGGTCCGAGTCGACCTGACGCCGCTTACTAAGAAGGTGGTCGACGTATCGCGCCTTACCTACAACGGCACAATCAGGATGTTCTTGGAATCGAGCGAAACGGTCATGGTCGACGAATTCTGGCTACGCCGCTCCTTCGCTACTCTGATGGACAATTCCGTGCGGGCAGCAGGTGAGGGAGGGTTTGTGTTGGTCAGGGTAAGGAGAATGGGCAATTATGCCTGCTGGGAGGTCGAAGACTCCGGCGCTCCCACCGAAGCGCAGGACCCCTCTGAGTCCCATGGCTTCCCCGCCATAGACCGTGTGGCCGAAAGCTTCGGGGGGCACCTGGAGATCTTTGAAGGCGACAGTTTGGGCGGAGCACTGCTGCGGCTCAGCCTTCCGAGGGTTAAGTAGGCTCCGGTGGTGCCCGATGGCCGAATCTTACGTAGCTCGTGGTACACGATTCACCCGTTTGCAGATTCTACGAGTAGCGGAGGTCGATGAGATTACCAAGGGTGGAACCATGCCGGGTACTGATCGTGGACGATCACAAGCTGCTGGGAGAGGTGCTGACGGAGCGCCTCGAAGCGGAATCGGAGGTCTGCGTCGTGGGCTGTTTGGCGGATCCGTTCCGATTGGCCCAGACTCTCGATTCGACCAAGCCCGATCTGGTCTTGATGGACGTCGACCTCGGGAGCGCCGATGGGATAGATCTGACCAGGCAGATCGTCCGAAACGAGGGCGAGACCAAGGTTTTGATTGTCACCTGCTTGCAGGATCCTTCACGCGTCGTGGAGGCAATCCAGGCGGGGGCGATCGGTTGGGTGATAAAGGATGGGCCCATCGACGACCTGATGCGGGCGATTCGGTCGGCTATGGCCGGCGAGACCTACCTGCCCTCCAGCATGTTGCGTCAGATCATCGTGGGCGTGGTGAAACGCCGAACAGAAGAGCAGGCCTTCGCGACGAGGCTATCGGCACTGACAGAAAAAGAAAGGGAGGTACTGCAGTTGATGGTCGATGGAATGGACCGTGCTGCTATCTCCAAGAAGTTGTTCCTGTCTCCGAACACGGTGCGAACACACATCAAGAACATGTTCGCAAAGCTGGAGGTTCATTCGAGCTTGGAGGCAGTGGGTCTGGGTCTGCGTGCCGGTTTGCGGCCCGGGTAGCGGCTCGTTCGAGCGGCGGGCGTTCAACTTTGCCAATTTCTTTATGGGTTGCCGTTATGTGTTCGCAGAAAGGCCCTGGTTTCCTTAAGAACCTCACTCATTTGGCGGATGTTCAGATATCATCCGGGCAATCTATTGTTATCTCAGCCATACCCCCAAACCCTTGTAGTCCTCCTCCAGGCGACGGGCGAAAATGAAAAGTCGATCCACGCAGGGTTTACCCGCGCTGAGTGTTCTGGTAGTTGATGACTACCTCAGCTACGCTGATGCACTTTCGCTTCGTCTCAATACGACCTCTGAACTGAGGGTTGTCGGCGCGGTGGACTGCTCTCGAGCTTTGCGCGCAAGCCTGGAGTTGAACCCGGACGTGGTGCTGATGGATCCCGGTATTGGGCAAGAGGGAATCGGCTTGCTCCAGAAGCTGCATTCGGTCAGTACCAGAAGCTCTTTGGTGATGATGACTTGTTTGGTCGAGGACGTAGCGCTGGGCGCGGCTGCATTTGGCAACGGAGCGTTGGGCTGGATCGGAAAGGACGCCCCGGCCGCAGATATGTTGGGAGCGATCAAGCAAGCTGCCGCTGGCCACGCCTACGCACCGCCAGGCCTCAGCGGCCATCCCCTGATCCGCACACAACTGGATTACCTTCAGTCGAACAACGGCCATGGGGTGCCCGGAGGGCACCTTTCGTACGGGAGCGGTCTTGCCAGCCGGGCAGAGCTTCGGCCGCCGGGGTCTACCGGAAATATCGGGGCCCCTACAAGGCAGGCCCCTCGCAGGAGACGGCTGGTCGCCGCGTGCTTGGCTCTGATGGTCGTTCCTTCGGTATCCACTGCAGTATGGGCAGAGTCTTCAGATCCCGGCGATCTGCTGTTCGGGGTGAAGCTGTTCACCGAGCAGATCCGGGTGGCAGTCGAGTTCGACCCTGCTGACTCTGTGGCCCTGCGACTTCGGATGGCCGAGCGCCGCTTCGAAGAGATCCTGGAAGCGGCGCGTAGAGGCAGAACTGGTTTTCTGTCTCCAGCATTGGAGAACCTTGCGATGCAGCTCCAATCAGCCGTGGAGTTGATCGAATCCACGCCGGTCACCGAACGCTTGGAGCTGCTTGGATTACGTGTGTCCCTTACCCTTGATCGTTACTTACCCACACTTCAGCAAGCGCTGATTGAGGCAGGGTGCTCCTCCGACTCTCGCGTCCGCTCAGATTGCACCGCTCTGCTTGCGGCACTCGAGGAAGCCAAAGCTTTCGAAGCTGGCGTCAGAGGCGAGGGTTCGCAGGCGGCGTCGGGGCTGGCTGTTCCACCCCTTAGCGATGCCTTGCCGGGCCAAGATGATCCCGAAACTGCCCATGGCGGCAGTGACCCGGCGGTGGGTGAACCCGAGCAAAATTTGGCCGGTGCCCAAGGCTCTGCCGCCCCGGTGAAGGAGCTGCCGCCTTCTTCCGGAACGCTTCCAGTTTTGCCAACAGCCATCGAACTGGGCCCGGCCAATACACTGCCACCATTGCTTGCCGGGGCACCCCTGCCGCCCAGTCCGGTAGCTGCACCACAGCTACCGGACGGGGCGTTGAGCGCCTTGAGCAACGCCTTGCAGCAACTGCAAGAGGCCTGGATGCTGGCAGCTTCGGTTCAGGCGGCCTCGGCCGACTTGGCGGCAGGGCAGCCCGCGGTGTTCGGGAGCGTTCCCATATTCCAGCCACAGGGGCCGGGTGGGCTGACCGGAGTCACCTCCGTTCCGCCTAGTTTTGCTGCGCCTTCGCAATCTGGCTTAGCTCCCTCGTCTGATTTTAGCCAGCAGTTCCAGGCTCCGGCATTTCCCGGAGCACAGTTGCCGCAAGGGGAGCCGGGGCCGATAAGGAGCGTGATCCAGGCGCCGGCCAGTCCCGCGCCGGGACATTCGCCCCTCAGCTCTTTGGTCACTCAACTTACGCCCTCGTTGCCCGATCAGGCGTTCGGTCTCCTGGTCCAGCCGGTGCAGGCTACGCTTTCGGCGTCCGATGGGCTCCTGATCCCGCTGCAGCAGGCATCCGCGGAGTTTGGCAATTTCGTCAGTGTCTTACCGCCATCGTCTGGGACCGTTCAGGTCTCAGTAACCCTGGAGGGTATTGGGTCGCCCGCCGCAGAGGCGCCTGTTCCCCCGCAGGTGGCTTCGCCGGGTCTGACTCAACCAGGGGTGGTCGTTCCGCTTGGACAGCTACTCACGCAGACGCCATCCGGACCGTAGTCCAGGTCGCCGGTGCGCAGGGCAGGACGGGAAGTTCGTTTAATCATTTGATTTGTGCTTCGACCTGATTGGCTGATGGGAACAAGGCTCTCCCCGGCGCATTTTTCCCACGCCTACTTGGCGTTCAGTGGGCTGCTCATCGGCATCTACTTCGTGGCTCCTTCGCCTCTGGCGAAGGCAATAATTTATGACTCGCTGGTTGCTTCGGGCGGGCTGGCAGTTATAGCCGGAACCCGCATTTTTCGCCCTGCCCACAGCGGCGCCTGGTACCTGATCGGGGCTTCGGCATTGCTTAAGGCAGCAGGCGACGTCACATGGGATGTCTACGAGCAGGTGCTGAAACAGCAAGTCCCTTTGCCTTCGTGGGCCGACGTTTTCTACCTTGCCAGTTATCCGCTTTTGCTCATCGGACTCGGGCTCCTTGTGAGGACAACCCTCAAGCGTGGCTTCGACGGGTTGCTCGACGGCGTCATCGTTGCGCTGGTGGTACTGGTGCTGTTTACCGAGCAGATTCTTGGATTGGCTCTGGAGAGTCAAACGAGTCTGGCGTTGCTGGTTGCTAGCTCCTACGTCCTATTCGATCTGGCGCTCATCGGATTAGTCGCACAATTCTTTTTGAGCGGCCTTAGGACCCCGTCTGCCTGGCTGATGCTGGCCAGCCTGATCGCAGTGCTAATGGGGGACGTGGTCTTTGCCGCTCTGGGCGAAAGATACAAGGTTTCTGGTTGGGTCGACGCAACCTGGCAACTGGGCTCGGTCCTGCTGGGGGCCGCAGCGCTCCACCCAAGCATGACCACTCTCTCCAAGCAGCTGAGCACGTTGTCCCCCCGATTGACTCGGCGTAGCCTGGCCTTTGCGCTCCTAGCACTAGCCGCGTTACCGGCCGGCGTCCTGACCTCGCCGGATCAATTCGGGACAACTGAGTTTATCCAGGTGGCGGCACGCTTGTTACTGCTGGTTTCCGTTGGCGTGCGTTTGATCCGTCTGGTATCGATGAATGAGAGTTCCGAGGCCAGGTTGAATCTAATTATCGCCAGCTCCGCAGATGCGATCGTCTACGGAAAGTTGGACGGCACCGTTGAAGAAACAAACCCGGCGGCGGAGCAACTGTTCGGCTGGAAACGGAGCGAGGGCTTGGGCGGGTGTCTTAATGCTGCGCTTGCCCAGACCCGCAAACTGGAAGGAGAGCCGGAGGAACAAAGGACTGCGGAAGTGGTGATGAAGGGACACCGACCGGACGGCTCCCGATACCTAGCGGCCGCCAAGATCACTTTTGCCGGTCGAGACCTAGGGGGCGGCTGGGTGATGGTAGCACGAGACTCTACCACCCATTTAGTTAACGCCGCGGCAGCACAGGCTCTGAGCGAGGACCTCGACCTCGAAAGAGCCTTCTCCGCTTTAACATTGGAGTTAGGCCGGGTGATCGGGCTTCAGTCGCTCTTGGTGGTGCTGCTCGACCCGGACGGCCGATGCACACCGGCATACCTCTCCGACCCTACCCTTTGGCCGGAGAGGGCAGAGGTTCGGCTGTCGCCGGCCAAGTCCGGTGGTCTTGAAGTTCAAGATTTTGTTCTCAGTTCCGGCAGCCAACCGGAGTTCATTAAACAGTTGGACCTGGGTCCCTGCGTCATCCTGCCGATTTCGTACATGCCGGGTGAGCTCATCGCTCTGGTGATCCTCAAGTTCGGCGGTTCCGAACTCGTCCCCGCCACTGTTCAACTTGCCCGTTCGCTCCAGGCAACCGTTGAGCGTTCGGTGCGAAACATGATCTCGTTCCGCCGCCAGAAAGACAGAAACCTGGAGTTGGAGGAACTGGATAAGCTGAAGTTCGACTTTCTTCGGATGATAGGGCACGACCTGCGGGCCCCACTTGCCGCGATCCGGGTGGGTGTGGAGGTTTTGGTGGATCAGGGGAACAGCATCTCGGATGAGCGTCGCCGGCGGTTGTCAACCTCGCTGATCTACGGAGCCAACGCCTTGGAGCGACTGGTGGCAGACGCCGTCGACGCGTCGCAGATGGTAGACAGCCGGTTCCCATGCCAACTTTCTCTGCTAAGCGATCCTGCCGATGCCTTGCAGAGGGCGTGCGAGCGTTTCTGCGACGAGCACCCTCGGGTCAACTGGAGTTTCTCTACATTGCCCCCTGTTATGGCTGACGAGGCCCGGCTGCAACAGGTGATGGTTAACCTGATCTCTAACGCTCTCAAGTACTCTGCGGATGATATGCCGGTGTCCGTCAAGGGCTGGTCGACCGGCACCCATGTGCAGGTTAGGGTTGATGATCGAGGTCCGGGTATTCCGAAGGATCAGCTACATCTGCTATTCCAGCGCTTTTCCCGTCTCCAGACCGATAACGCTAACCAGCCCGACGGAACGGGAATTGGACTCTACATCGCCAGAGGGATTGTCGAGTCCCACGGTGGCAAACTCTGGGTGGAAAGCATTCTGGGGGAGGGCTCCTGCTTCTTCTTCTCACTGCCGGTCGCACTTGAGGCAGGGCCGAAGACTGCATGAGGCACCAATGGACCGGATAAGGGTCATTGTTGCCGACGACCAGGCGTTGATGGTCGAAGCCTTGTCGACCAGGCTGGAGGTAGAACCGGCGATCGAAGTGGTCGGCACGGCCAGTCGCTCCGATGAACTCGTGCGCGAGTTTGTGAGGCTTCGACCCGATGTGGTCGTTACCGACATCTCCATGCCCGGCGGAGGTGGATTGGAAGCTCTGAGGGGTATCTTGCGAGTTGACCGGCACGCCCGGGTGATCCTTTTCACCGCTGTGGATAATCCAGCGGATATTCAACTAGCACAGGCCGCCGGAGCCTGGAAAGTAGTGAACAAGATCAGACCTACGAAAGATCTTGTGGCCGCGGTTCTTAGCGCCTGGGAGGCTTGAGGTCTTGCTTCGGCCTCTTTTAGACGAGTAGAAAACAAAAACTATTGACAAGTTGTGGCGAAGTACAACAGGACTGATCGAGCGGGGCCGACCTCAAGCTAGAATGCCGGAGCAGCCGCAGGGAAGGGGGGTCCGTCGATAGCCAGCATCGTGATCTGTGACGATCACAAGCTTTTCTTAGATTCCCTTGCCGATTACCTCGCCCAGAGGGGCTACTCGATAGCCGCTGCGGTCGTTAGGCCCTCCTCGGCAATTGAGATCATCCAGTCGAGCAAGGTCGACCTATGCCTGCTCGACCTCACCTTTCCCGAAGAATCCGGGGTGGAGGCTATTAGCAAGATGAAGGCCGCTTCGGACGGGATCAAGATCGTCGTTCTGAGCGGCTCTGGAGACCCTGCCCTGTTCAATTCTGCTTTGGAGGCAGGTGCAGACTGTGTGATATCGAAGGCGGAGCCCGCAGCGCGCATCGTGGAGGCAATAGAGCAAACGCTTGCCGGGCAGAGTGCGCTCAATTCCCAGTTTTCGGTCCCAGGAGGCAAGGCCAGCGAGAAGGACTGGCCCGGATACATGGCCCAGTTCCTGACCGCACAGGAAAGGAAGGTGCTGGCCCAACTGGTCAATGGTCAGGGCACTCAGGAAATTGCCCGGCTCATGGGGCTTAGCTACGCCACCGTGCGCACCCATATCCAGAGTGTACTGGTAAAATTAGGCGTCCATTCCCGGGTGGAAGCCGTAGCATTCGCGGTTCGTCACTCGCTGATTGATCCTCAGAACCCCGAAAGCTGAGCTATTCCTTTCGGATCCCGGCCTACCAAGTACCTCGTTCGTGAGTCTCCTACCGCGTTTGTGGTAGGTGACTCTCACCCGGACGCAGTTTTGCCCGCTAAACCCATGGGATCAAAGTTGAGACGTGAAACCTATTTCTATCGTTGTGGTTGACGATCACGCAGTGGTTGCCGAGGCCCTCGCAGCCCACCTGTCCCTGGACCCAGACTTTAGAGTGCTGGGTACGGTAGTGGATCCGATCCAGGCTGAAAGGGTGGTTGCCCGAATCCAGCCCGACTTGGTGCTCATGGATGTCGATCTCGGAGGTGGGCGGAACGGCATCGAGATCGGTTCCAGGTTGCGCCGGAGTTGGCCCGGGATCAGGATAGTGATCGTTACCTGTCACCGGGACCCTGAGCTGGCGATCCAAGCGATGCAGGCCGAACTCGACGGATGGGTTACCAAGGACGATCCGTTCGAAAATCTGGTCCTAGCAATCAAGGCAGCGATGGCTGGCGAGACATTCCTTCCGCCCTCGATTGTCAGGGACATTCTGACCGGTTTGCTCGACCAAAAGTCCGAAGACCAGGCACTTGTTGCCATCTTAGGTAAGTTGACCGACCGGGAGAAGGAAATTCTTCAACTCATGGTGGACGGCATGGACCGGACGGCTATCTCCCGAGAAAAGTTCCTGTCTCCAAACACCGTTCGAACGCACACCCGGAATATCTTTGCCAAGCTCAACGTTCATTCAAGCCTCGAGGCAGTGGGTCTGGGTCTCCGGGCCGGTCTGCGGCCGTCACATTAGTGGCAAGAGTTCGTTCGCCCGGCAGCCGCAGATAGCCACAGTGACCACCCACAACGGGGTATCGGGCGAAGATATGCAATATGTTTCAGAGTTTGAGCTGACAGCACGAGGCCTTCTGGACCCGGCTGCCTGGGACTTCTTCAGTTCAGGTTCAGGCCTGGAGCGGACTATGACCGCTAATCGTACCTCGTTCGGTAGCTGGAACATCTGGCCCAAGATCCTGGTGGACGTCTCCGCTATCAACACCGAAACCGAGCTTTTCGGGGACCGAATAGCCCTACCTGTCCTGATCGCGCCTGTTGCATATCAGAAGCTGGCCCACCCGCAGGGCGAGTTGGCAACCGCTCGAGGTAGTGCGCAGGCGGGGACGATTTTCGTTGTATCTACTGTTGCGACCGTACACCTCGAACAGATTGCACAACAGGCAGGTTGTCTCGGGTGGTTCCAGCTTTACGTTCATCAGGATCGATGCCTCACAGCCGATTTGGTACGGCGAGCGGAGGCAGCAGGCTACCGGGCCGTCGTAATAACGGTAGACGCTCCGGTCTTGGGCATCCGCAGGAATGGGCCGGGACCGTTTAAGCTCCCCACGGGCCTTAGTGCGGAGAACTACGCTAGGTCCCGTCCGGAGGCCGCGTCCGATGAGCTTGGACGGCTAATGGAGAACCGTCATGATGCTAGTCTCACCTGGGACGACGTGGCTCGGTTGAAGGAGTCGTGCTCGGTGCCGGTACTTTTAAAAGGCATCCTGCGAGGCGACGACGCGGCCAAGGCGGTGGATTGCGGTGTTGACGGGTTGGTGGTGTCCAACCATGGAGGCAGGCAACTGGATGGAGCCCCCTCTTCCCTGGAGGCCTTGGAGGAGGTTGTCGACGCCGTCGACGGTCGAATCCCGGTTCTGGCGGACGGTGGAGTACGCTGCGGGGGGGACCTTTTCAAGATGCTCGCTCTCGGAGCTCAAGCGGTGATGGTAGGTCGTCCGATAATCTGGGGCCTTGCGACGGATGGCAGTGCCGGCGTGGCGCGTGTGCTGGAGATCCTTCGCTGCGAGCTAGTGCAAATTATGAAGCTTGCGGGCTGCCCCACGCTCAACTCGATTGATCGTTCGATGCTGAAGCGGGCAAATGGACTGCCGATCGATCGATGAGTCCCGATTGTGCTTTGTGCGGTGCTGGTAAGCCATCGGTTCTGCTGTCCGTCTCGGAAATGCCAGTTTTATCGAACCGGCTTTGGGATACGCGAGTGGCCGCGGTTGGCTGCGACCGAGGCGACATCCGGCTGGTCTTTTGTGCCGGATGCGGCGCTATTTACAACTCGAAGTTCGAACCGGACCGCGTGAACTATGACGGCGGTTACGAGAACTCGCTCCACTACTCCCGGCGGTTCGTTGAGTACGCTCAGAGTTTGGCCCAGCGTCTGGTAGCCACCTATAGACTTGAAGGTGGTTCTGCGCTCGACATCGGTTCGGGGAGGGGCGATTTCCTTTCCATGCTGTGCGATGCGGGCATGGCCTGCGGGGTGGGCTTCGATCCCAGCCACGATCCCTCCGCAGCTTGTGCCTCAGACGGGCGCCTGGTGTTCCACTCTGAGCACTATCCCCCAACTGGGGAAGGACCGGACGCGGATCTGGTGAGCTGCAGGCACGTTCTGGAGCATCTGTTGGAGCCGGCGGCGCTGTTAAGGGCTTTGCGCGCCGAACTGGCCGAACGGGGAGCAACGGTTTACCTGGAGGTTCCCAACGCTCAGTACATGCTTGAGAAGCTGGCCATCTGGGATGTGATATACGAGCACGCTTGGTACTTCACGCCCGCGGCACTCTATCGACTCGTGGTCAGTTGCGAGTTCTCGGTCCGGTCCCAGGGAGAGTGTTTCGAGGGGCAGTATCTCTATCTCGACCTCGAGCCGGGTGATCACAGCTTCCCGGACATGTCGATCCCGGCCGTTGCGAAGAATAGTGCAGCCATCTTCTCTGATCGTTACCACGCTGCGGTCTTAGGCTGGAGCGAGCTTTTGGCCGAATGGCTCAGGGAGGGACGTCGTGTGGCCGTCTGGGGTGCCGGTTCTAAAGGGGTCAGCTTTCTCCATGTCGTCCCTGGGGGACTTGAGGCGGTGAGCGCGGTTGTGGATATCAACCCCCGCAAGCAGGGTAAGTTCCTGCCCGGGAGCGGGGTTCGGGTGGATAGTCCACAGATTCTGGAGAGCCTTCGGCCTCACTTCATCCTGGTGATGAACTCGGTCTATCTTGCCGAGATTGCCGAGCAGACCGATCTGCTCTGCCCGGGTGCTCGCCTGTTGCCGGTGGATCTCGGGCCCCGGGTGGTGGCCGTCTGATCCTCTATGATGGCCCCGGGCGGATCAACTCATTCAAGTGCCGTATCTGACTTACTCCATTGGGTGGTTTTACGACAGCCAAGCTTGAGCAAACAATTGGGCGGTGATGATCGATCCTGACGATCCGTGCCAACCCGCAGCCTCCCGAGCGTTACCACGCAGGGAGGCCGTGCGCAAGATTGTGCTTTTGGCCGGCACGGCATTTGCCGCTCCGGTTATCGATTCATTCTCGATAAGCAGAGCACATGCGCAGTCTGCCAGCAGCGGCCAATCGGACCCGCTCGGCGCCGGTGCGGTCATCAGGACGGCCGAGAAACTCATCCCGAACTAAAGATCCGCCAGCGGAGGTATCTCATGCGAATGCGGCTTCAGGTTCACCTTCTGGAGGATTTACAAGGAGCGGAGTTGCTAGGATCATTGGCGGGAGAGGCCAGTCGGAACCGGGGTGCAAGGTCGAAGCAATGAACACCAGCACTGACCTTGTTACTGCTTCCTCAGCATCCGAGCCACTGTCGGCAAGCGGTACTGGCCTAGTCCTTGATGTCGCAAATCACATTCTTCCCGTGGAGCTTGATGGGTTTGTAACCCTTTACGATACGAATCAGGAACAAATGTACGTACTCAATGGCACTGCCAGCCAGATCTGGCTCCTGATGTCATCCGGATTTAGCTCCGACGACATAGTTGAAATACTCAGTGCGCAATATCCGGCGCAGAGCTCCACAATGAGCGGGCACGTATTGAAGGCTTTCGGGTCGCTGCTTGATCTAGGAGCGGTTGGCGAACGAGACGATCCGAGCAAGTCGTCCAATCACGCGTCGGCATGAATCAATCTTCGGCTGTTTCATCGATCACCCGCAGAGAGGCGCTACGCAAGATCGCTCTGATTGGCGGTAGCGTTTTCTCCGCCCCTGCAATCAGCAGCTTCTCAATGAGCCACGCGGTCGCTCAACTGCCGAGTGGCGACGTGGAGTCTCAGCTTGCCCAAGAGCTCGACGGCCAGCCCGAGTCGCTTTCCCAGGAGGGCAGTAACCCGGAGGGCGGGGACGGGCAGTCGCAAGACACTAGCGGACAGATGCCTGCGACTGAGCCGTTGCCCGGCCAGGTGCCCCCACCGGAGCCGTTGCCCGGCCAGCAGCTTCCCCAGCAACCTGTCTCCCTCCCTGCAGCAACGCCGGATTCTTCTCCAACCTTGCCGGGCGACCAGGCTACTTCCAGTACCTTAATCTCGCCCAGCCCCGGCGTTGCCGCCGGCCAAGAACTCCCGGCGGGTCCTGCGCAGCAGATTCTCCCCAGCGCCTGAACGGTCGATCTGGCCGAGCCCGCAGACAGGCGTGACCAAATCGGTTGGCTTTTGTGCGCTGGGCATGCCCTTCTCAGTAGCTTGTGCCGACTCTGCGGTGATCTGTGAGGTCTCCAGGCTGCTCGAGACGTTTCGAGTAGACACAGCCGGTCGCGCCCGGCACTACCGGCTGGATTGTTCTGCGGATGGATCGAAGTTACTCTTGCGCGACGGCAAACCAGTCGCTAGGTCGAGTTCCTGGGATGGGGCAATCCGAGCCCTGGTGGTGCACGTTAACGCCGAGGCCATTGGATTCTTCGACGGTCTTGCAATCCATGCGGGCGCAGTGGCGAGGGACAGCGAGGTGTCGGCGTTCCCGGGACCCTCCGGGCTGGGGAAAAGCACGCTAACCGCTGCTTGTTTGGTTAAGGACTTTTGCTATGTATCCGACGAAGCGCTCTGCCTGGACTCTTCCGGGGGAGTCGTGGCCTACCCGAAGCCGATCTCGCTCGACGCCTCATCCGTGGCCCTGCTGGACCTGCGCCTAGAGTCCGGCGATTCCCCCGGGGAGAGGCTGCTGGTCTACGATGAGCTGGGGAGCAGGTTGGCTCGGCCACCGCTTCGCTTGGGCCACATCGTTCGACTGTGCCGGGAGGACGGACCGGCCAGATTGAGTGCCCTGCCCCGTTCGGAAGGCCTGGCTTGCCTTGTTCAGATGTCTTTCAACCACTACAAGAACCCGAGAAGAGCGTTCGAGCTGGCGCACAAGCTGGCCTCGGAATGCCGCTGCTGGCAGCTCTCCTACTCGCACCCGGCGGACGGAGCGCAGGTTTTGAGCAGCCAGCTGCCGAGAGCGTCTTGACCATAGGGGCCCGGCGATCCTCACGTGATGATCGCCGCAGAATCGGCGAGATTCTGTTGCAGTCGCTATCTGAACGGACTGATCGACCACCCGGAAACCTGTGTTTGGCCGATCTGGACGAACTCCCAGAAGCGGCAGCATTCCACGGCGTCCCGGGGGCCGTCTTCAGGTATCTTCAGGAATTCGATCCGGGCAGCAGCGAGGTCTTCGGGCGGCTGCGGGCCACATTTCACCGGGCTCTAGGTATGCATCTGCGAGCTGTGGCAGATCTACACCCGCTTTCTTCCATCTTGGACTCATTGGGGGTACCATGGCTGGTTCTAAAGGGCCCCATCCTTGCCGAACACGTCTACTCCAAGCGGGGTACGAGAGGTTACACCGACCTCGATATCCTGGTTCCGCCCCGCTGCCTGGCGGAGGTAGTAGACGCATTTCGGGAATCGGGTATTCGGCTGGTCGAACAGGATTGGAATCTGCTGGTGCAGCAGGGATCGGCCCAACTCAGCCTGGTGGCCCCGATGGGAACGATCATCGACCTGCACTGGCATCCCCTGAACGATCCTTTGATGAGGAGCACTCTAGCGCTGCCGGTTGAGGCACTGTTCGACCGAGTCCAGTTAGTTCCCGTCGGTGGACGCCCCGTGCCTTCGCTAGATCCGGTAGATATGGTCGTTTATCTCGCCCTGCATGCCTGTATTTCGGGGGGTAATCGCTTGGTGTGGTTTAAGGACGTGGACCAGGCGGCCTTGCTGCTCTCATCAGATTGGGACGCGCTATCTGACCGATGCCGGTCCTGGCGGGCCGAATTGGCGGTAGCCATCATGCTCGAAGGCGCCATCGAGTTGCTCGAAACACCGGTACCCGACGGCCTGGTGTCGCAGTTGGCGGGCAACGCCGCCTGGACTGGACTCGCTGGCCTCACCCGCAAGCTTGCTCCCGTGGAGCGAGCAACCGGGCGCAGGTCCCCGGTCCGGCTGGTCTCCCGGGCGACAAGGTCCAACTTTGCCTCCAGCGCCCGGCAGTTAGTCCGGTCGACGGTGTCGGGAGCTACCCGCCCCCTCAGCGCGTGGCCTCCGGAGTTGGGCCGGCCCGGAAGCAAGCCTAACCGCGGAGGGAGTTTTGCCGACTATGTTATCCACGCCAACCGGAAGCCCGCCTGAGCAGGGTGTGGCTGCCGACGAATCCGCCCACGAAACCGCCGGAACGACCGGCCCATGAACAGTGGTGGATCAGCGGTACTTTCCAGGATCCGGTGGGCTGCAATGGCCGGTATCCTGATTGCCATCTCCACCTTCGCCTTTTACCCGTTTCATCTAGATCCGCCCCGGATGGCGTTAAACAGAGTTACTTACAACGCTGACGGCTCGCTAGGGTTCCAGGTTCCCAGCCGGGCAGTGGCCCACTCGCCTGTTGCGTGGCTCCAGCGGGCCTCCGCCGGAGGGGAGTTGGTGGTGGATTTGGAGTTGCGCCCGGCCGCCGATGCTCAATTCGGTCCTTCACGCATACTTGCGGTGTCCGGGGGACTTAGCGATATCAATCTTGTCGTTGCGCAGTATGGCACCAGCCTGGTGGTGCGTCTGCGAAATCCCGACGGTAGCGCAGCAAACCCGTTGGACTTCGATATTCGAGATGTTCTGGAAGTTGGACGGTGGGAAAGGTTACGGGTAGCAATTGGCAACAACCGATTGGAGGTCCGGACAGAAGGGCGACCGATCTTGCTTGCTAAGCTTCCTCCTGATGCCCTTCGTGGTTGGAAGGCAGACTTCCGGCTGGCATTAGGTGACGATGCGCGGGGTGGGCGTCCATGGAGCGGCGACATACGGCGGGCGACCGTTCAGGTTCGCGGCGAGCAGGTGGATTACCTGGCCACCGGCTTGCTCACGGTGCCCGAACGGCTCCTTTACATCCCCGGAAGGCTGACCGACGCCTCGGAGCGTTCCAATTTCGGCACCAGGACGATAGTTTTCCACACACTTTCGTTCTTCGCCTTGGGTATAGCCGTTGCCGGCGGTCGACGGAGCGGACTCGTGCGGGCACTGGTAATCTGCGCCGGAGTTGCTCTGGTCATCCAGGGAGCGAAGGTTTTGTTCGCCGGCCGGCATCCGTCGGCAGCGGATCTTGGGTTGCAAACTTTGAGCGGCCAATTGGCAGTTCTTGCGGTTCGAGCAGCCGGGGAACTTAGAAAACGGTTCAGCCGGAGTCCCTAGACTTGATTAGTAGTCTTCTGGTGACCGGCGCCCACGGCCTCGCTTAAGACTATTAGTTCGGCAGCAACCCGGTCCCAGGTGGATTGCTCGACCGCCGCTCGCCTTCGCTGCCGCTTTTCGTCGCTGTCTGAACGAAGGGCCTCGCGAATCTTGGCAATAAAGTCATTGTGGTCTCGAGCAATGAGCAGGACGTCTTGGTACCGGTGGGCTTCCGGGAAATCTGTCGTGACCACCGGTAGCCCGAGTGCCAGGTACTCCTTCAGCTTGATCGGATTGCAGTAGCGAATCCACTTGTTGTCCAGCCAGGGCATGAGGGAAACGTCAAAGCAAGACCCGTATCGCGGAATCTGAGTGTAGGGTTTGAAGCCGAGCAGGTGGACATTGGGCAGACTGTCGAAGCGGTGCAGTGAGGCAGTGGATTTGCCGATCAAAACCAGTTGGGCTTCGGGAATGCGCCTGGCTACCAACTCCAGCAAATCGAAGTCAACGGTGTAGTCCTCCAGTTGGCCGAAGAACCCGATTATCGGCCCGGCAGGCAGTGCCGCCATTTCAGGCGGGTCCTGAGCGCCGGCAGAGCGGCGGAACAACTCTAGGTCCACGCCGTGGTCCAGGAATCGAGCACGGCTTTCGGTGACCTCGGCTTCGAAGTCCATCAAAGTTTTGCTGGCGTAAACCACGTGGTCGGCATGTTGCATCAACTGCGTTTCGAGCGCCTCGATACCCGAAGCGGCGGCTTCCCCGAAGTCCGAGTGCCGATCCGAGCGATTGTAGGTGAGCGACGAAACACGCATTGTTTTGACTACGTCCCAGGCAGTGGGGATAGTGACCACGCAGTGCGGTCTATCGATTCTCATGCATTTGGCGACTAGCGACACCTGTGCCTTGACCATGAACGCATTCAGGCGTTTGACCGCGGGCAATCCGTAAAAGGGGAGGATTAATGGGCTTATGACGTTGAAGTTGGGTAGCTCCGCCAGCGGCTTGCGGACGAATCTGGCGATACTGGCCGCTTTGCGTAACACCCGGCGAAGGGGCTGAGTGGTGCGGCCGGGCAGGGGCATCCTCATCCCGATACTGTTGACCAACAGCACCTTACGAGTTCGGGCAATCTGAAGCATTATCTGGAAGTCGGAATGAGCGCGATTGAAATACCACCAGTCCTGGGCGGAGAAACACAAGAAGCCGGTTTTCTCGGTTTGAGCCGCCTGCGGGCGGGGATCCGCTGGCCGCAGGAGTGCCATGAGCGCTGCCCTGTGAATTGGAGATCGCCCGAGGCGAAGGCCTTCGCCCAGAATCAGGCCCAGATGAAACAACAATTGTCTGCCTGGATGGCGCTTCCGGTAGAGCCGCAGCTTGTTCGAGACCAGCAGAGCCCAAAGGTGTGCAGTGGTTGTCGATTCCCCCTCACTATGTATTCCCTTGGCCTCCTTGACGTACCGGAGCGTGTAGCCGGCATCTCGCGCCCGCAGAGCAAAGTCGGTCTCTTCTGAATAGAGAAAGAAGGACTCGTCCCATGGGCCCACCTTGGCCAAGCATCCGGCGGAGATTAGCATGGCGGCACCGGTAGCCCAGTCGGCGGTTGCACCGCTTTCGTAACTTTCGGGCCTGACAACGACCTCCCCGAATCTTTCGTAGCGTCCTGCACGTACACCCAGCAACGCCTGCCCAAACAACCGCAGTACGGTGGGCTCTCTGCGCAAGTTGAGTTGGAGCGCTTTGTCACTGGAACGCAACTGCGGGACGGCGATTCCGGCGTTCGGTTGGTTCAGTCCATCCAGCAGCCTGGCCACCGAGCCGGGCTCCAAAACGATGTCCGGGTTGAGCAGCAGCAGGGCACCGCTGGACGAAGAGGCGGCACATCCGGCATTGAACCCGGCGGCGTAGCCCAGGTTCTCCGAAAGCTTCACGACCCTGGCAGCTGGAGCCAGTTCGCCGACCAGTTCGGCCGAGCCATCGTCGGAGCAGTTATCCACCACTATCAGCTCGTGGGCTACGTCTTTAAGCGCCTCCGGCAGCGAGGCAAGCAGCGATGGCAGGTAGGGTGCGCTGTTGAACGTGACCACGATCACCGTGACTTCGGCCGTACTCATCGCATTAGGGGCCCCGAGGGGCAATTATCTGGACGGTGCTGCTCCTTTGAAGGCCGGACCCTAGGGGCTGCCCGAGCAGGAGCTCGCAGGAGATCGCGACCTCCCAGCCAGGGGGGGTTATGGGGATGGCTACCGTTTTCCCCGCCGTCCGTTCGCAATTCTGGCGTCCTGACGCCAATTCTTGGTCCCAGACCGGTCCCTGGGTCCGCTGGCTCTCAACCTGAAAGTTGGCCGTCCAGACGGCGGCGCCCACTACCAATAGAAGCCATGCTGCCTTGCCTCGGCGACCGGGCGAACCTATCGAGCTATCTATCGCTCCCGCGAGTGCGCTTAGCAACAGCAGGACTGGTCCGGCCGAGTATCGAGGGGAGTTCCAGCCAGTGAGCCCGACCGGAACCACGAACATCAAGATGCTTACACCGGTAGCCATCACAGGCAATGGGTAACCGCGCAAACCGCCTTGCCCCGTGTTCGAGACCAACAAATAGACGAGAGTGGCTAGAACGAGCAACGATGCCGCCCAGGTAACGGGTGAGCCGAGGTCGGCGAGCCAACGGGAGCCCAACACACCTCTACCGACCACCGACAAGAGGTACCAACCGGCAATCTTCGCCGGATTGGCGGTCAGGGGTAGTTCGCGCTGCTCCTCACCGAGCGCCACTGCCGCGAACTGCAACAGCAGCCCGGCCGCCCAAGCGACGACGAAGAGACGATCGCGGACTCCCGGCAGAACGAACAGCCTTGCCAGGACTACGGGAGCGAGCACGACGGTTAGCGGATCGCTGAGCCCGGAGAGCAGGAGCACAAGTGTCCCCACAACCCATCCCCACCGGCTCTGCGGTCGCCACAGAAGTACCCAGAACGAGGTAAAGATCAGGAACCAATGGAGGTTGGCTACGTTGTTGAACACCTCGACCTGAGCGGTGGGGAGCAGGATCATGGACGAAGCCAGCGCCAGCCTGATAGTTCGGGAGCGTAGGTGTGCAGCGCTGGCCGTAAAGACGATCACAGACATCAGCGCGACGCACAACGCCGCCCCCCCCGACAACACACTATCCGCCACCTCCAGGGGTCCTGCGGCAGCTGCTTCGCCCAGCATTCTCGGGACCACGTGGAGATAGCCCGCGTACGTTCTGGTCAAATTGTCCAGCGGGGTAGTATCCAGTGCCTGTGCCAGGAACACGGCACCGTCCTCCGCGTAAAGGGTGTTGAGTGCCCCCGCTCCACTTTGGCGCAACGCAAGGACGGTCGTTCCAGCAACTATAAATACAATCCCTAAGAGGACGCAGCTGACAGCCGGCGCGTCGGTGGACGGGGGGAACAGCCGGATGAGCACGGTCTTTAAGGCAGTCCAAGGCGGGGCTGGCTGATTGACCCGATCAGAAAGCTCGCCGGTATCGGATTGGCGGCCGCTCAATTCTTGCCCATGGCCGTCATCCTAATCTCGGAGCCGCCCTGAGCCCCAGCCGTCAGGATCTGAGAACCTGGCACACCTGAAGAGCGGATCCCGTCCACGTCACCATAATTTACGACTATCGCGGTAGGTCACCGGTAGACTTGCGCGGGACAATTTCTCCCTGATTAGGATGTTTAAGGTTGCCAAGGAGGTGGCCGATGTACCTGGACGAATCAACTGAAGCACCACCGGCTGAGCGGATCGAACACTTCGACCACGATGTAGTGGTCATCGGTGGCTGTGGTCGCGCAGGCCTACCGCTGGCGCTCGCGTTCGCCGACCGGGGCATTAAGGTCGCTATCTTCGACATAGACGGTACCGCCGTGAGCCGGCTGACCGAAGGGCTGATGCCCTTCAAGGAAGAGGGCGGTCAGGAGGCTCTCGACCGGGTCTTAAAGGAAGGGCGCTTGGTCGCAACAACCGACCCGGCAGTGATCAGCCGGAGCGAATGCCTGATTGTTCTCATAGGGACGCCGGTCGACGAGTATATGAACCCCGACCTGCAGGCTGTTCCCAAGGCGGTCGGTATGATCTCCCAGCACCTTCGTCATGGACAACTGTTGGTGCTGCGCAGCACTGTGTACCCCGGTGTTACTGCCTTGGTCGAGGAGTTGGTCGGTCAGTTAGGCCTGCATATCGATGTAGCCTTCTGTCCGGAGCGCATAGCCGAGGGCAAGGCCTTGACTGAGCTCTACGAGCTACCCCAGATTGTCTCCGGCCGGACGGCGGCAGCGTTGGACCGTTCAAAGAAGCTGTTCAGCAACCTGACCGCGCACAATCTTGAACTGGAGCCGGAGGAGGCGGAGCTCGCCAAATTGTTCACCAACACCTGGCGGTACACGAAGTTCGCGGTAGCCAACCAGCTCTACATGATCGCCAACGATTATGGCCTGGACTTCGAAAAGATCCGGTCGGTCATGACTTACCGATACCCGCGAGCAGCAGATATCCCGGGTGCCGGCTTTGCGGCCGGCCCCTGCCTGTTCAAGGACACGATGCAGCTCGCGGCGTTTAACAACAACAACTTTGTCCTGGGCCAGGCTAGCATCATGGTCAACGAGGGCTTACCTCTGTATATGGTTGCCAAGCTGGAACAGCAGTACAAGCTCCACGATATGACCGTCGGCATCCTGGGCATGGCGTTTAAAGCCGAGTCGGACGATATCCGTTCCAGTCTGAGCTACAAGCTCAAGAAACTGCTCAAGTTTAAGACGAGGGAGGTCCTGTGTACGGACCACTACGTCTCTAACGATCCGGGCCTTGTACCGCTTGAGGAGGTGCTGGAGCGAGCCGACCTGTTGATCGTCGGCGCGCCTCACAAAATCTACGCCTCAATCCGGGCAGATGTGCCCATCGTCGACATCTGGAACCTGTTCCAAAAGGGAGTCAAGGTTTGACGCCCCGAGCGTCCATAGTTATCCCCGTTTATAACGAAGGTCCAGGAGTAACTGAATGTCTTGATCGCGTTTTCCAATCGATCACCACCCCATGCGAGGTGCTGGTGGTCTACGATTCGCCCGAGGATACGACCGCCCCTTTCGCCGACGCATACTCCCAAAGCGAACCCAGAGTCAAACCAACTCTTAACACTTACGGGCCTGGTCCGGCTCAAGCCATCAGGTTCGGAATGGATCACGCCGCAGCGCCGGTGGTGGTGGTTACGATGTCCGACGGGAGCGACGACGCCACTCAACTGGATCAGTTGATAGGCCTGGTCGAAGGGGGAGCGGTTGTGGCGGCGGGCTCCCGCTACGCCAAGGGTGGAGCGCAGATCGGGGGGCCGCGGATCAAACGCCTGCTCTCCCGGACAGCCGGAATTTCACTACATTTTCTAGCAGGGGTCGAAGTGACGGACGCCACAAGCTCGTTCAAGGCTTACTCGGCAGATTTCCTCAAACAGGTGGGGGTGCAGTCCGATGCCGGGTTCGAGCTGGCGATCGAACTGGTGGTCAAGGCCCACCGTCTCAGGCTGCCGGTGGCGGAGCTTCCTACCACTTGGCGGGACCGGACGGCGGGGGAGTCCAACTTCAAGCTCACCAAGTGGCTTCCCAAGTACCTCCGGTGGTACCTGATAGCCTTCGGGCCGAGATTGACTCAAGAACAGTTGGACGCCCGCGCTAGGAGGCAAAAGTGAGCAAGGTACTGGTCAGCGGGGCGGCCGGGTTCATCGGCGGATACGTCGTCGACGAGTTGCTTGCCCGGGGGCATATCGTCATCGGCATCGATAATTTCTCCAAGTACGGTAAGGGTTTGCACCGGGCACAAGAGGACCATCCCGACTACGACCTTATCGAAGGCGACGCTCGGGACGTGGAGCTGATGACCGAGTTGCTTATGGACTGTGACCATTTTATTGCCGGCGCGGCGATGATCGGCGGCATAACCTACTTCCACACCTACGCCTACGATCTGCTGGCCACCAATGAGCGGATCATGGCTTCCTCTTGCGACGCGGCTATCGCCGCGCACCGGCAGGGCCGGCTGGCCAAGGTCACCTACATGAGCTCTTCGATGGTCTTCGAGGCAACGGGGACCTGGCCTTCGGTCGAGGGTGACGAATTGAGGATCGCTCCACCGCTTTCTTCCTACGGTTTCCAAAAGTTAGCTGTGGAATATTTCGCAAGGGCCGCCCACCGCCAGTACGGGCTACCCTTCACCATCGTCCGGCCATTCAACTGTGTAGGCATCGGCGAGCGCAGAGCTTCGGGCGACGTTGAGGTCAAGAGCGGCAACGTGACCTTGGCCATGAGTCATGTGGTTCCCGACCTGGTGCAAAAGATCCTGAAGGGTCAAGATCCGGTTCGCATCCTGGGAGACGGTTCCCAGGTTCGCCACTACACCTACGGAGCCGACCTTGCAGCAGGGATTGTCACAGCAATGGAGCACCCGTCGGCGCTGAACGATGATTTCAATCTTTCCACCGCTACATCAACTACGGTCCTTGAACTGGCCGAACTGGTCTGGAGGAAAATCAAGGGTAGCAATGCGGGATTTCGCTACTTGAGCGATCCCCCCTTTGAGTACGACGTTCAGAAGCGTGTTCCTTCAGTTGAGAAGGC
Organism: Actinomycetota bacterium; assembly: GCA_052389675.1. Taxonomy (GTDB): domain Bacteria; phylum Actinomycetota; class CADDZG01; order JAHWKV01; family JAHWKV01; genus JBBDRH01. Next base: position 17,253 of record JBQTHR010000030.1, on the reverse strand, counting down.
AAGCCGGGTCCTCGGGTTCCAAGCTACTACCACGCTGAGCGAGATGCTCGACGAAGTGATCCCCTGGATCGAAAAGGCGGTCGCCGCAGATCTGATCTGAGCCGGGGTTCGCCCTCTAGTAGCCTCTACTGCTCAGGGCGTAGTTCTTTTCACCCCGGCAGGTCTTGGTTCGAGAATCCAGCAATGCGATTGTGGGGCCATGACAGCTCGACCCTGCAACCCCTCCGAGGACCTGCCGTGAAGGTGGCAATTCTAGCCGGCGGCCTCGGAAGCCGGCTGGCCGAGGAGACTGAGATCAAGCCCAAGCCGATGGTTGAGATCGGTGGCAAGCCGATTCTGTGGCACATCATGAGCCACTATGCCCACTACGGCTTCAAAGACTTCGTGGTGGCTCTCGGCTACCGGGGCGAGTACATAAAGCGATATCTGGTGGACTACTGTTCGCTGACCAGCGATCTGACGGTCAGCCTCAGAAACGGCAAGGTCGTCCGGCACGACGGCGAGCGAGAGGATTGGGAGATTACCCTGGTCGACACCGGCCAGCCAACTGCCACAGGGGGCCGGATCAAGAGGCTGGCCCCCCACCTGGGCAACAGCACCTTCATGCTCACTTGGGGTGACGGGGTTTCCACGATCGATCTGCTCGATCTGCTCGACTTCCATAGGTCGCACGGAAAGCTGGCGACCATAACCGCAGTACGCCCCCCAGCCCGCTTCGGCCGTCTGGAGCTGGCGGGCGAAGTGGTGGCCGAGTTCTCCGAGAAGCCCCAAACCGGAGAAGGGTGGATCAACGGCGCCTTCTTCGTGTGTGAGCCTGAGGTCTTGGATTACGTGGAGGGCGACGAAACTCAGTGGGAAAAAGAACCGTTGGAGCGGCTGGCCAAGGACGGCGAGCTGATGGCGTTTCGGCACGACGGCTTCTGGCAATGTATGGACACCATTCGAGATAAGAAGCTCCTCGACGCCCTCTGGGAAAGCGGCGAGGCGCCCTGGAAGGTTTGGAGCTAGAAGATGAGAGTGATGGTCACCGGTCACAGCGGATACATCGGAGTCGCCTTGGTCCCGATGTTCGTGAAGGCGGGGCACGACGTGGTCGGTCTGGATACAGAGCTGTTCGCCGATTGCAACTTTGGGCCCTTGCCACCCTTGGTGCCCGGCCTGCGCAAGGACATCCGAGACGTGGAGCCCGCTGATCTTGCAGGGATCGACGCAGTGGTACATCTGGCCGCCATATCCAACGATCCTTTAGGCGATCTGAACCCCTCCTGCACCTTCGACATCAACCACCGGGGCTCGGTTCGGTTGGCTGAGGTGGCCAAACAGGCCGGAGTCGAACGCTTTTTGATGTCCTCTTCCTGCAGCTTGTACGGCGCCGCCGGGGACGGCATGCTCGACGAAAGCGCCGAGTTCAACCCGGTCACCCCCTACGGCCAATCCAAGGTGCTTGCCGAGCTTGAGATTTCGACGCTGGCAGGCGTTGGTTTCAGCCCTACCTTTCTGCGCAACGCCACCGCCTACGGCATCTCCTCCCGGCTGCGAGGCGATCTGGTGGTAAATAACCTGACCGGCTATGCCTACACCACCGGCGCGGTGTTCCTTAAGAGCGATGGGAGTCCCTGGCGTCCTCTGGTTCACATCGAAGACATCTCCCGGGCGTTCTTGGCGGTTCTGCAGGCACCGAGGGAGCTAATTCACAACGAGGCCTTTAATGTCGGCGCCAGCGCCGAGAACTACCAGATCCGCGATATCGCCCGGATTGTCGAACAGATCGTGCCGGGCAGCAAGGTTACTTTAGCCGACGATGCCGGACCCGATCTGCGTAACTATCGAGTCAATTGCGACAAGATCGCCTCCACGCTGCCCGATTTCCGGACCGAATGGACCGTGCGCCGGGGCGTCGAACAGCTCTACGCAGCCTTCCAAGCGGAGGAACTGACACTGGAGGATCTGACCGGGTCACGCTTCCAGCGCATCAGGCGGATCCAGGAACTTCTAACGGGCGAACGAATCGACTCATCGCTGCGCTGGGCGCCCGTCCCGGTCGCCTGAGACGATGACGGTGGCCTCGCTCCGTCGCGGAGACCGGGAGGGCCTGAATTCGATCTCCTCCCGGCCGTGCCGCTCATGCCGCTCGACCAGTCTGCGTACCTTCCTCGACTTGGGGGAGACGCCGCTGGCCGACGCGCTGATTCGCGCGGATCGGCTTAACGCTGCCGAGCCTCGATTCCCTCTTGAGATGGCTTTTTGTCCCGATTGCTCGTTGGTGCAGATCCTCGAAGACATTCCGCCGGTAACCCTTTTCGTCGACAACTACCTGTACTTCTCTTCCTTCTCCGACCACCTTCTTGCTCATGCCCGTAGCCATGCCCGGAGCCTCGTCGACGCCCGAGTCCTGGGTCCCGGCAGCTTGGTGGTGGAGGTGGCCAGCAACGATGGATACCTGCTGAAGAATTTCGCCGAGCAGGGTATCCCGGTCCTGGGCATCGATCCCGCTCCCGGGCAGGCGGAGGCGGCGCTAGCTATCGGCATCCCAACGCTCAGGGAGTTCTTCGGCGCCGACTTGGCCCGGCGGCTGCGAGCGGAGGGGAAGCGGGCCGATGTGATCATTGCCAACAACGTCATGGCCCACGTGCCCGATCTCAACGGATTCGTGGAGGGAATGTCGATACTGCTGGCCAAAGACGGCGTGATCACCATCGAAAACCCGTATGTGCGCGAACTGATCGACCGCTGCGAGTTCGATACGGTCTACCACGAGCATATGTGCTACTTCTCATGCACCGCGGTCGACCGGTTGATGCGTCGCCACGGTCTACGCCTGAACCACGTGGAGGAGTTCCCTGATCTGCATGGCGGCACCCTGCGCTGGCATGTGAGCCACTCCGACACCGTCAGCACTCAGGCAGCGGCTTACCTGAGTGCCGAAAAGGCATCCGGACTCGACGCTTTCGGTTATTACGAAGACTTTGCCGGGCGGGTGAGCGCGATCCGGACCGAGCTCATGCGGGTGCTGCAAGCCTTCAAGGCGGGCGGCAGTTCTATAGCCGCTTACGGCGCGGCGGCCAAGGGGAGCACCCTGCTCAACTACGTTGGAATAGACGCGACCCTGCTGGACTTTGTGGTTGATCGCAACGTCCATAAGCAGGGGCTGTATATGCCCGGCACACGCATCCTCGTATGCGACCCAGCTGCTCTGATCGAGCGGCGCCCCGACTACGTTCTGTTGCTGGCGTGGAACTTCGAGAAAGAGATCCTGGCCCAGCAGGCCGAATTCATGGAGGGGGGAGGACAATTCATCGTCCCTGTTCCCTGGCCGAAAGTTGTGGGGGCCGGACGGTGAACAGCGTGGTCTGCCCTGCGTGCTCAGCGGCCGGGATGCAGGTCTTCTACACCAACCGCGATGTACCTGCCCACAGTTGCCTGCTCTTTTCCTCCGCCGAGGCGGCTCGAACCTACCCTCGAGCCAGCTTGACGCTTGCGCATTGTCCCGGGTGTGGCTTCGTGTCGAATAGTTCGTTCGACGTCCGGCTCAATCAGTATTCACGCAGCTATGAGGAGACCCAGGGGTTCTCCCCGCGCTTTCGGGCGTTCACCCGGGAACTGGCCACCCGGTGGATCGACAGTTACGGCCTTCGTGACAAAACGATCCTTGAAATAGGCTGCGGCAAGGGCGAATTCTTGGTGGAGATGTGCGAGATCGGCAACAACCGTGGTATCGGCATCGACCCGGCCTACGTTCCCGAGCGACTGGACAGCGAAGCTTCCGGCAGGCTCACCTTTATCGAGGACCTCTACTCCCAGAAGTACGCTCATTTGAAGGCGGACGCTATCGTATGCCGGCACACTCTGGAGCATATCTATCCCGTGGGCGACTTCATGCGCACCCTCCGATATGCCATCGGCGACCGTACCGACACCATCGTGCTGTTCGAACTGCCCGACGTTTTGAGGGTGCTTACCGAGGTTGCCTTCTGGGATATTTACTACGAGCATTGCTCCTATTTCACCCTGGGATCGCTCGCCCGGCTTTTCCGGGCTACCGGGTTCCAGGTGCTCAATCTCAGCCTGGAGTACGGCGACCAGTATGTGGTGATCGAGGCGCGTCCTTGCTCGATCCCTGCCGCCGGAGAACCGTTTGAGGCAGAAGACGATCAGGACAAGCTCGCTCAGGCCGTGGCCAACTACAAAGACAGTTACCAAAACAAGCTGGATAACTGGCGGCGGGGGGTAAGCGGTACTGGGCGGACGGTGCTCTGGGGATCGGGTTCCAAGGGCGTTGCCTACCTCACGACATTGGGCCTGGGAAACCAGATCGACTGCGTCGTGGACATCAACCCATTCAAGCACGGGATGTTCATGCCCGGATCCGGCCACCGCATCGTGGCACCCGAAGCGCTCAAGCAAGTGCAGCCCGACGTCGTGGTAGCGATGAACCCGATTTACTACGATGAGATCCGCAACTGCCTCGACGATTTGGGAGTCGAAGCCCGGCTGATCGCGGTTTGAGAAGGGGCGATCGGTGGGAAAACCGATAGGTTCACGACAAAAAGTGATTCATCTTCTGCCCGACCTGGCGATCGGTGGGGGCCAGACGATCGTTTTTCAGCACCTTGCGTCCGCCGATAAGAACCGATTCGACCTGAGTGTTGTGTACCTTTCCCCTCCCGACCAGATGCTCCAGGCATACCAACGCACAGGCGCCGAGGTCATGATGCTGCCTTTCGGGCCGGGCGGTGCCCTAGGTGCCGCTTGGCGGCTGGCCCGTTTGATGCGGCGAAGGGGAGTGGACCTCCTGCACGTACACAGCGACCCGGATCGTAAGATTGGGCAACTCGCCGCCCTGGTGGCCCGGGTTCCGGTGGTAGGCCACCTGCACTCGATCTGGATGCACCTGGGACCGATGGTTCCGGTCGGCGCAGGACCGCGACGCCGGCTGCGAGCCGAGGTCTTCGGCGCCGCGCGAGATCTGATTGAGCGTACCGTCGTTAAGCACTACGTCTCCGGGTCCCGGGATGTGCGCGAACTCTTTAACCCCTTGGTTCGTGCACCCATCACGGTGCTGGATCAGGAGATCCGACTCCAAATTTTTGACGAGGCGGCCGGCGGCCTGAACCGCTCGGAGCTAAGGGCCGAGTTGGGCCTGCCCCCGTCCGGACCGATTCTGGTTAATGTCTCCCGTCTGGTGGAGGGAAAAGGCCAGAGATACCTGGTTCAGGCCGTTCAGATTCTGGTAGAACAGGGTCTGGATATTTCGTTGGTGTTGATTGGCGACGGCGAACAGCGGGCGATGATCGAGTCCGATGTGGCTGCTGCAGGGCTGGGGGAGCGCGTTCGCCTGGTGGGGGCACGCCGGGACGTTCCTCGCCTGCTTGCGCTGGCGGACATCTTCGTTTTCGGATCCGAGAACGAAGGATTCGGACTGGCGGTGCTCGAAGCCATGGCCGCCGCCAAACCGGTTGTGGCATTCCAGATCCCTGCGCTCGAGGAGTTCACCGTCCCGGGGGAGACCGCCCTGTTGGTCCCCCAAGGAGATGTCGCCGGCTTCGCAGCCGCCATCTCCAGGCTACTGTCAGAGCCTGACACCGCAACTGCGATGGGGAGGGCGGGCCGGGCGACTGTGGCCGAACGATTCCCCGCCGGCGGCGTGGCCCGGACTTTCGAAGTCGTCTACGACGAGGTACTTCAAGCTTGCCGGGCGAGGAGGCATCTGGGACGGGAAAGGTCCGCCCGGGGCAGAAGACTGAAGCCGATCATCCGGTCATTGTGGCGACGGGTCCTGATCGCCCGTGGTACCGACGTGACTGCGGCGGCGGCCCAGCGCAGCTGTCTGGTGCTGGCCCCCCATCCGGACGACGAGACCCTTGGTTGTGGTGCGTCGATCATCGCCAAACGCCGGGCCGGTACCCCGGTCAGGGTGGTTGTCGCCACGGACGGCAGGCACTCCCATCGCTCAGCCGTGCTCTCAGAGGAAGATTTGGCAGAATTGAGGGCTCGTGAGGTAACCGAGGCCTGCCGGCGGCTGGGAGTAGAGCGCAACGATCTGATTTTTCTTGGTTACGAGGACGGGACGCTGGGCCGACGGATCGAATCGGTAGCTGAGGACCTGGCCAAAATAATTGGCGATTTCCAGCCCGATGAGGTTCTGGTCACATCTGAACTGGACTGGCACACCGACCACCAGGCGCTCAGCCGTGCGCTTCGAATGTCACTGAAAGACAATCCGAACCCTCCTCGAGTGAGCGCCTACTCGGTCTGGTACTGGACCGACGGTCCCTGGCACAACCGGCCGGGTCAGGGGCGGCTCAGTCGAGTAGCGAGCCTGTTGGTCGACCCTTTGGTTGCTGCGGCGCGGATGAGGCTTGACCTCGTCTCCACCACCGGCCTGGTGAACCAGAAGCGGCGGGCGTTGGAGGCCCACCACAGCCAACTGGCTAACCTAACCGGAGAAGACAACTGGGCAGTGCTGGACGGGACAATGATTGAGGGATTCCTAGGTCCGTACGAGTTATTCATTCCTTGGGCCCACCGTTGAGTTCGAACGGGTTGCGGGTCAGCATCGGACTTCCCGTCTACAACGGCGAGGCCTTCCTTACCCAAGCGCTCGAAGCGCTGGTAGCCCAAGACCACTCAAACATCGAGATCGTGATATCGGACAACGCCTCCACCGACGCAACACCACGGATCTGCGCTCGCTTCCTGGAGAACGACCAAAGGATTCGTTATCACCGCAGTGAGTTCAACCGAGGGGCCGCATGGAACTTCAACCGGTGCTTGAGCTTAGCGACTGCCCCGTACTTCAAGTGGGCCGCGTACGACGACATTTGCGCCCCCCGGTTCGTCGGTAGCTGCCTCAAGAGGCTTGTTGAGGTTCCCGGAGCAGTGCTCGCCTACCCGCAGACGGTGGAAATTGATCAATACGGAGAGGTGGTGGGCGACTTCTTCGACGGGCTGGACATAACGGAAGAGAAGCCCCACCAGCGACTTCGGCGCTTGCTGAGCAGCCGGACCGAGTATCACCCGATCTGGGGCGTAATGCGGACCGATGATCTGCGTAGCTCACCGGGCATAGGGGCGTACCTGGCGTCCGATGTTGCCCTGCTGGCCGAACTCGCTCTCAGGGGCAAGTTTTGCGAGGTGTCCGAGCGGCTGTTCCAGCGGCGATGGCATCCCAACACCTCCATCAACGCCAATCCAACCTTGCGTGAGCGTGCAGCCTGGTTCGATCCGGCCAACCGGTCCAAGGCGGCCTTCCCCAAAGCCCGGCTTACCAGAGAGTTCCTGCTATCGATCGCGGCTTCCGATATCGGGCGAACAGAGAAGGCACGCTGCGTCGACGTGGTGGCACGGAATTGGGTTGTGCCCTACTGGAGACATATCGGGGGGGAGTGCCGCATTGCTCTTGCCGAGTGGCGGGCAGGAGCAGGTCAGAGCGCCGTTCCGGGCCAAGGGTCATCCAGGTAGCCGGGCGGGAAGCCGAGGATCGCGAGTTTCGCCACAAGAGGTTCCAGTTCTGCCACCAGGTGGCCGTTTCCGGCCTCTGCAATTGCAACACGAGAAACGGTGAACCGATTGGGCAGGTAGCCGGACATCTCCGGGTTGTCGTTTAGGTAGTTCTGGGAGGGAAATCTCCGCTCATAGGTGAGCGCATCCTCTGTCTGGGAGCTTAGTCCGAACAACGGGTTTACGCCCAACTCGCCGCTCAGATGCGGCCATCCGTCGAATTTCCCGTCGTTCACCAGCGCCCGCCCGTCGCTTGAAGCAAGCAAAGTGAGCGTGGGGCTGGTTACCAGGGTTTCAGCGCCCGGTTCTGCCTCCCCCGGCAATCCCCGCCCCGCCAAATAGTTCGCCAGGATGTGTGAGTCCGGAAGGAGACGATGCTCCAGCTGCCCGGCTAGGAGCCTCCACCCATCCGGCGTGAGCGGCTGGCCTGCGTAGACGTGGTCGCACAGTGAATTCTTGACCGAGGTCATCGCCAGCCTGCCTCCGTCTTTGAGTACCCGGCATGCATCTGAGGCAACCGGCCACTTCCGGGTGACGAACGACATCACATCAGAGGCTATGACCGCACCGAAACAGCCGTCCTGGAACGGGATGGGTCGGCAGTCGGAGCAAACCAGGTCAACCCTTTGCGCCAGCTGGCGCCGGGCGGCCAGAAGCAGGAACAGACACTTGTCCACGCCGACGACGAAGCTCCGCCGCTGCGCCCAAGCCCAGGTGAGGTGCCCGGCGCCGCACCCCAAATCCAGGACCGGGTCAGCAGCGTCCCTGGCCCACTCGATGCAAGCCAGTCCCACCAGATGCCTGGGCATGCTGTAGCGATAGACGAAGTAGTTGTATGCATCCGGCATGGGCGTCGAGGACTCCAAATACGCGAACTTGATCACCTCAGCTGCCCGGGCGTACCCGGTGGAGGTGAACAGAACCTGCCGCCACCTATCGAACCGGCGTTCCCTTGCCCGGTTGCCCAGTTGCCGAGCAACTCGGCCGACCGGTCCTGCACCCGTCACGGAAGCGATGACGCGATCGTAACGGGTCCTATCGATCGAACCAAACGCCGCTAGTGCCACCGCGTCGTGCAGCCGCCCAGCTACCAACAGTTCCACGATGGGTTGTTGATCCGGCATCAACACCGGAATCCCATCCAGGATGGGGAAACATCCGGCATCACTGGATAGGAGTCCGTAGACAACCTGGGTTTGATCGGATTCGAAGCTCTCAAGGGCAAGCCGCTGCCGGGACAGCGGGCAGCGCAGTAACCCCAGCAACCGAAGGTCCATCCTAGGGGCTATTCACCTTCGGTCGTTTTGGGCACGGCCAAAAGGTGGGCAACCTGCCAGTCTGTCAGGCGGTAGGAGACCTCAAGCCTGCTCACTTGGTAACCGTGAGTATTCAGCACGCTCGCTACTGTGTGGCACTTTCGTTCCAGAATTGCCTGGTTACGGTCGTCGAGTTCGCAGATGACGGCCGGCCCATGAGAGCGGATAGTTGCGGCCATGCCGCTCAAAACGTCAAGCTCGGCGCCCTCTACATCGATCTTGACCATGGTGGGAGGTTGGATCCGTCCGGAAGCGATCAGGTCGTCCAGGGTCGCAGCTTCAACCTCAAGCGTTTCCAGGGCATCGGGGGCTGTTCCCACCGCGGCGAGGATGGCCCCGCCGGGATGAGCGGACAGTTGCAGCAACTGTCGTCCCGAGGTCCCGGCCACGGCAACCTCCACCACCTCCAAATTTGGCAAGTGATTCCTGGCGGAGTTCGCCCGGATGCAAGCTGCGTTGAGCGGGACTGGTTCAAAGGCATAGACATGACCTGCCCGACCAACCAGGCGGGCAGCGATCAGGGCAAAAAATCCCACGTTGCTTCCTATGTCGTAGAAGACCCCTCCAGACTGGAGGTGGCTTCGCAGAGCGAACTGAACGGGCAGTTCGTTGGTGCCCTCCAGGTAGTCGGCGCTCGCCCGGCGTAGGCTTATCCGCAAACCCCGGCCCACCCCCCCTCTTATTTTCCTGGCCGGGTAACAGCCAGCCCGCTCAACCAAACGGCGCAAGATCCCTCGTCCCCGCATTGGATGCGACATCAGGCAGGTCCCCGCCCGGTCAGCGAATGGAACATGGTACCGGTGTCGTTGCCCCACTCCTCGTTTGCGATCAGCCCCACTCGGTTGACGGCCAGATCCGGCGTGTCGGGGTAAACGTCTTTGAGAGCCCTGACCAACGACGGAGTGTTGTTAAGGGATGCAATGAAACGCGTCCCGTCGAACACCACCTTCAAGGCGCATCGTAATCCCCAGGAAACTCGGCTGCCAGTCAGCGTCCACACCGCATCGTACATATTCTCCTTGCCGGCCAGGTGATAGAAGGTGGAGATTGAGGTGCCGTTCAGTGAATCGTCCAGCCATACGTTTACTACCAGGTAGTTTTCAGGGTCCTGCCAAAACACCATCCCGCCACGTCCTCTGTGTCCTTGGTGTCGCTCCGTCCCGGGTGGGGTCATCTCTAAGGTGAGGTCGACAAAACCCGGCGTGTCCCAGGGCACGGTGTAAAAGGTCCGGTCGGGATTTGGGCTGGAGGGCTCGGCCTTGACCCGTGCGCCCCCCAACTTCGTGAGTTCGATGGTTCCCCGGCCAAAAGTCCGTTCCCAGGTCCTGCCTCCACTGGGAGTCGACACGCCGTGAAGGTCTGACGCTACCGAGTCGAACCGCTCGGTAAAGACCTCGTTGCCGCCTCCAAGACTCCAGGGCACGCCCAAGTCGATCTCTGAGGGAATCTCGACCTGCCTGGGGTGTACTTCGAAGCGACTTACCGCGCAGTTTGAAGTTCCACCCTCCAGGGCAATCCCGCAACCGGTCGAACCGGCCATTCGAGAATCGTTAAACCATCCTTCGAACAGCGCTACGCCATCCAGGAATAGTCCGAAACCGTCCCCATCGTCTAAAATCTGCAAGGCAAACAGGGAGCCCGGCGATGCCCGATGCTTACGGTCGAGCCCAAGCTCTTGCCATCCCGTTCCTTCGTTCACAAACAAGGTGCAGCCGGTACCGTCAATGAGCACCTTCCACCCCGTACCGATGCCTGCACGCCAGATCAGTCCGGCGGCCCCCACCCGGCGGCCGTTCCGAATGATTGCATGGAGCAAGCCGGCCGGCTCGGCGCCAAAGAGCAGGGCATGACCCGTTTCCGCGGCAGCATTGAAGGCTCCGTCTACCGACCGGCGAAGCTCCCCCCGCCCGCCCTGCCACAACCCACCCACCTCGCTCAGTGATCCGTCCAGCAATTCTTCGCCGCTCAAAGAGTCCGCCAGGTGGGCCGTACCGTACCAGCGGGACAGTTGCGGCAGGTGTCCTGCGAAGACTCCGTAAACCCGGGTGTCCACACTGTAGCCAACCTCACCCAGGATCCTTTGGTGCACCCCCCCATAGACCTGCTGCTCTCGACGAAAGCAGTCGATAGCCAGCGGTCGCATCCTCGGATGTGCCGCCATGCCATTTGCCCCCGGAACCGAAGAAGCGTAATAGGCCGCACCCAATTCGCGCAGGACCACCATGTAGATGATCGGGAGGTTGTCCACGCCGTGGACCACGGTCATCGGCCCACCCTTCACGCCGGCCCAGAGCTCACCGTTATTGGCAAGAGAGGCGTGCATGATGAAGCCGTTGCCCTGCGTGACCGGATCGGACGGGCTCTCGTAAGGAAACCAGCCGACAGCCAGATTCTCGTGATGCCTTGCCCGGCGGCCCAGCTTGAGTTTGCGGGCATCGCAGAGCCATCGGCGCAGCTTTTCCCGGGCAGCCTCCGGAAGGTAAAACGTCTGGGAACAGTTGTGCCCGTTGAGCACATGGACTGCGAAGGTCAAGCCGGGGGCCCGCTCAAAGGGCCCGTAGCACACCCCTTGCCGCCCCCAGCCGGGCTTGTCCAATGGGCGGATCCGCAGCGCCTGGTTGTCGATTCCGATCCGTCCTTCGCAGTCGACTCCTCGTCGCACTACCGAATCCAGACCGGTAGACCCAATTACCTGCCCGGCGGGTTGGTCATCGTGGAAACGATCTACTAGCCAGAGCCGGTCGGATGGTGGAATCTGGTTCATGGATTCGATGGGCCGAGCCGGACAGGCAATCGCAAGGACAATCGGAGCTTCATGATCGGACCTTCCACACCCCTCAAGTAATTCCGGGTGTTGAATGGAGGGGAACGCCCGCTATGACTTCAATAATTTTCAAAGGAACCGCAGTTTAGCGTCCGGAGCGGAGTGTTGATTGGCGACTGCCGCCCTGATGATCGCCCTCCAGAAAGGAACTCGGTCCCGCCTTAGTGGCTTGGCGCGCAGAGTTGCAAGGTCGCAAGCGCCGGCCCTGGTGCCGCTAGTTCAAAAGGCGTACGACTTCTCGTCTGCAAGACCGATCCTCGAAAACACTGAAGTTGACAGATTCAACGCTGAGGGTTGGACCCACGGCGAAAGAGGTTGGCGGTTGAGCGACGGAACTGTAGCCGAAAGGCTGGCCGAGGAGCCGGAGTTGTTCGGTCACCCAGGTTCTAGGACTTCGGCGTCGTTTGCACCACAGATCGAGGTCGTGGGTAGCAAACCGACAATCCGCCGGACGGTCAGGTCTGTTCATGGGCTACCCCCGAGGATCCCCCCCTCCGGTGGTTCGAAGATCGGTCTGGCGTTGAAAGCCTTGGATATCTTCGTGGTCTCAGCCGCATGGCTCGGCGGCGTGAGTTTGTTGGGGGCTCCTGCGTGGAGCCGCGGGGCACCTTTTCTCTTGGTATTGCTCTGGGCACTGCTGTCGACTCCGGTCGTGCATCATGCAATGGGTCTCTACCGATGCTCGTCGTGCTTTCTCGCCAGCTCGGAGAATCGGTTGCTGTTGAACGCGACCGCCGGCAACTGCGTGATCCTGCTTGCGCTCGGTAATCTCCTGGACGTCCGGGTGACCGGCAGCCAGTTGCTGCTCTGCTCGGTGCTCTCCCTCGTGGGGCTGGTGATCATGCGTAGCAACGTTCGAATTTGGTTGGCAGCGTGCCGTAAACAGGGCCGGTTCGTCCGCAAGATCGTGATTGTCGGAACGAACGACCATGGCTATGCCCTCTACAGGTTGCTGGGTAGCAACACCGACGCCGGATTCCAGGTGGTCGGTGTGGTGGGCGACCCGCTGTCCTACCGCAGGCAGCCGAGTTGGGCGCCCTATCTGGGCAGCGTCGACGATCTTGACCATGTCATCGACTCTTCGGGGTCCACCGGGGTGTTCGTGGCCAGTTCCGATCTGCCCAGGTTTGAACTGAACCTGCTCTGCAAACGCCTGCTCAAGCGAGGGATCCACGTCCAGCTAGCCTGCGGGCTGAGTGGAATTGACCAGAAACGCTTTAGCACCCAAAGGATCGGTGGCGAGCCGGTTTTCTACGTCAGCTCCGGGTCCTTCTCGCCCTCCCAATTGAAGCTAAAGAGGGCGGCAGACCTCGTACTTACGCCCTTAATCCTGATGTGCGTCGCCCCGGTACTGCTCGTTGCTGCGGCAGGGATCTTGATCTCCGACGGCCGGCCAATCCTGTTCAAGCAGCAACGGGTCGGGCTGGACGGCCGACTATTCAAAATGTTCAAGCTGCGCACCATGGTCAACGACGCCGAAAGTCGGCTGGAAACGTTGAAACCCCGCAACGAGCGCTCCGGACCACTTTTCAAGCTGGCCTCCGATCCTAGAATCACCCCATTGGGACGATTCCTGCGTGAATCCAGCATCGACGAGTTGCCCCAGTTGTTCAACGTCCTCAACGGGTCTATGAGCCTGGTCGGACCCCGACCCGCCCTTCCCGACGAGGTCGACAAGTTCGACCAAGAACTACTGGCCAGGCACAACACCTGGCCGGGCATTACCGGGCTGTGGCAGCTGAAGGGCCGGGACGATCCTTCGTTCGATGCCTACCAGGTCCTCGATTTGCATTACGTCGACAACTGGTCGTTGACTGGTGATCTGGGGATCCTCGCCCGAACCGTTCCCTCGGTGCTGTACCGAGCTCTCAGGAAGCTGGCTGAAGCTCGCGCAAATGTGGACCCTCTCCAGCCATTGGAGGCGGAATCGGGTAAAGCGGGCAGGGAAGCAGTATCGAACGGCTCGCTGCTGGATCTCAAGATTTGAGCACCCTGCTGGTCGCCTCCACCGGAGGACACCTGAAGGAGCTGTTCAGCTTGCGGGAACGATTCTCTGGTTCCCTTTCCGAGGATACCTGGGTCACTTTCGACTCCCCCCAATCCCGTTCGCTGCTTCAGGACCAGAAGGTGATCTTTGCCCGCAATCAGCCACCCAGGGACTACCGTTCGTGCGCAGCCAACACCGCTTTCGCTGCCAGGCTGTTGAGTAGGCAAAGATATGACCGGGTGATCAGCACCGGGGCGGGAGTGGCGCTGGCATTCTTGCCGGTGGCAGCCTCACGTGGAATTCCATGTCACTACATTGAAAGTGCCACTCGGGTTACCGGGCCTTCTTTGACCGGGCGGATCCTGCGGAGGTGGCCGGGCATCGATCTCTACACTCAGTCGCGGCGCTGGTCCGACCGGGCTTGGAACTACCGAGGATCCATTTTTGATGGCTTTGAGGTCGACAGCAACGAGACGGCCGCTCTGGGCAAAGCTGTGGTCACCTTGGGCACCCAGGCGGGTTATCCCTTTGGTCGGATGGTGCTCGCCCTTGAACCCATCCTGTTGGGTGCGGGTGCGCAGACTCTTTGGCAGACCGGTGACACCCCGCCCTGCGACGCCCGAGTTCAGGCCGTGGCTTCGGTGCCCCATCGAGACTTGGAGCGGGCAATGATCGAGGCGGACGTGGTGGTTTCCCATGCAGGTATCGGTTCGGCTCTGGCTGCCCTGGAAGCCGGGAAATGTCCGGTTCTGGTGCCCCGCCGGGCCGAGTTTCGTGAGCACGTAGACGATCATCAGCACCAGATCGCCGCCGACTTGGCCGCCCGAGGCCTGGCGATAGCCTGTGAGGCCGGAGACCTAACCCGGGAGGTACTTTGTCAGGCAGCATCCAGAAAAATCATCCGGAAGGCTGGTCCGCCGGTTTTCGAGCTTCATACCGGGCAGCAGCGCGTGGGCACTTCCAAAGATCGGCTGGCGCAGGCTACCGAGTACCGATGAGAATTGCCCTGGTCGCTCGACCATGATCGGGGCGGCGCCGACTTCTAAGGCAACCCAGCAAGATCGCCGTGAGCAGCCGCCGGTGTAATTAAGCTGCTCGCCACCTGAGCCGATCCTCGCTGTTGGTCGTGCTGCAGCGCATGCGCTTACCGGTGGCCGTAAAGCCAATGTCGCCCTCGTCGGAGCAAGGCGCTCCTGAGCTCACGGCGTTGCCGGTCAGCGGGTAAAAGTTGGAATTGGAACCCCCGCCCCCGATTCTGAGCGGCGGTTTGGTGGTTGTGGTTGTCGCTGGTTTAGTCCGGCCTTGCGACACGGTGGTCGTCGTTGCACCGGCGGCCGTAAGTGCGCCCGACCGAGGGCCGGTCCCGGAAGCCCGGGCAGCCGCCGCAGTGGTGGAGGTGGTGGTGGTGGATGGCTCGGTGATCTCTCCCGCCAAGGCGCTCATCGACGGGCTCGGCGAAGAGCTGATCTGATCGCACAACCACAGGTCGGCTCCGTTGGTACCCCGAACGGTCACTTTGTCCACCACCCGCCGGGCGATGTCGCAGATGAGTTGCGCTTGCGGCAGGCTTTCGGCCGACGCAGGGAAGCTTGTGGAAACGGTCACCAGGTCGCCGGTGGCGAAGATCGAGGTCACGCTTGCAGCAGCCACTGTGGCGAACTGTTCAAGGTATTGGGAAACCCGCTCTTCGATATCGCCTGGGTCGTCCCGGCTGGCCGTATCGACTAAAGGCGAAGGGGTGGCCGGCCAGAACAACAGTCCACTGCCGACCGCCAGGGCAACCGCGCTGCCGCCCAACAGCTTCCATGCCTGGTCCGTTCGGTAAAGCCGCAATGCGGTGATCGGGCCGTAGCGAAACGCCCAAGCGGCTCCAAGGGTGCCGATCAGGCCAATGACGATCAAGAAGTTGCCCATAGTGATCCTTCGCGCTCTCGGGTTCACTATAGTGACTCTGCCCGGCGGGGAAAAGGATGCGCATACCCATCCTGGACGCCGCCGCGGTGATCAGGTGAAGTTCAAGACCATGGTTTGAGTGGGCGGCTCGTCGAAGGAGGGGTCGGGTTCGCTTGCCCAAGCGGAATACTCGGTCCACTCCGAGCCCCCCTCGAGCAGAGCGTAGGTCATGCTCTTGACCAGTTCGCCCTCCACCATCCAGGCATCGACCCGCACCCCGCCCTGAAGTGCTCCGAACAAGAACTCCATCGCCTCCTCCAGATAGTCCTGCTGTTTGCCCGCCGAGAAGTGCAGGTGACCAAAGCCATGGTCCACCACAATGTGGTCCACCCCGACGATCACTTCCAGTTCGGGGATGGCATCGTCCACGTGGTTCAGTCCGATGGTCAATTCCGGCCCTTCCTCCTGCAACGAAATGCCATCCAGAGCTGTAGCGTCCACTTGCTCGAGCATCCGGCTGAGCGACTCCAAGACCCTGGTCTGCGCCTCGCTGCGGTCCGGGGCTTGCGCCTCTTTCATCAGCCATTGCTCGGTGGAAGTGTCGTCGTCGTCGAAATACAGATGCCAGGTCCCGAACTGCGGCTCGCCCGAGATCAGCAGTTCCTCGGCGCATTCGAACAACTCCGGAGCCACCTCTCGTCCGGAGGACCAGGAGGAAAACTCCTGCACCTCGTCAATCTCGTCCGCTCGCCAGCCGTTCGCTGCCAGGTCCTCGACTATGCAAGCCTGGTAGGAGGGCTTATCACTGGCGAACGCCAAGATGTGAACGTAGGCGCCGGTAGTTGAACTGCCGAAGTCTTCCGTCCATAAAACATTGTCGGGCTTGTCCGGGACCACATGTACCAGCCCGATCCACGGTTCGGAGGCTCCACGCTTAGCGACCATTCCACAACCTCCTTGCTCTGTTGACCGACCGGTCCCTTCTTGGATCAGATATGTCCCGCCGCGCAGCGCAGCCCTATATGACAATACCGCCGCCCGTTCCAGCATGATCCGGGCATGAAATCATCGTTTAGTCGATCAAGAAGGGAGCCAGTTGTTAGCGGCCTAACTGTCTGGTGATTTACCGGCCCTGAATGGCTGTGATCTTTGAACACCTGGCAACACAGTTGGACCCCGTCGGCGAGGATGGGGAGGTCCTTATCACGCGAGAGGACCCCTCCCTAAACAGTTTGCACGCTGACCACGGGAGGGGTCCAAGGCGGTGTTGCCACCATGTCCATCGTATGGCCCTGCACCATTTCCGTCGAGCAGTATCTTGCTGCCGGCCGTGAAATCGAGGTCACCAGGCCCGATTGCCCTGCCTGCGCCCAGCCGATGTGGTTCTGGTCGGGCTATCACCGCTTCATCAGGATCTGTGCCGACAGTGTGAAGCTGTGGGTCCGCCGGGCCTGGTGCGATAGATGCCACAAATCCCACAGCCTGCTTCCTTCGTTTGTGCTCAAAGGACGCCTGGATGTGGTCGCATCCATCGGGCAGGTTCTCGTAGCGCTGGCCGATGCAACCTGCGGAGTCCGGCCTGCGGCCGAGCAGGTCGGGGTTCCCCTGAACCGCCCCGGGTTTCATGGAGACTCGGTGGTTTGAGTCACAGCCTCCTCGGCTAAGACGTTTTGACTGTAGTACAGGGCCTCTGCTTCGGACGGCGGGATCATCCCGATCGGCTCCAGCAGCCG
>JBQTHR010000029.1:0-3796 GCA_052389675.1 Actinomycetota bacterium | reverse complement strand
AGCCGGCCGGACCGAACGGGTTGGCCAGGAAGCGCTCGGCGGTCAGCCCGGGGCGGTTGAGGTACCCCCGGGCCAGCCCGGCCCCGGCGATGTAGAGCTCCCCGGTCACCCCCGGCGGCACCAGCTGCAGCGCCGAGTCCAGGACGTAGACCCGGGTGTTGGCGATCGGCCGCCCGATCGGGGGGGATTGCTGCGTGCCGCCGACGAGCGGAGGGCTCAAAGTGGCGCAGACAGTGAACTCGGTCGGTCCGTAGGAGTTGACCATCTCTTTGCCAATCGACCAGGCGTCCACCAGGTCGGGGGAGCAAGCCTCCCCCGCCACCACAAGGGACCGGACCGTTGGCAACTGGTGCGATTCCATAACCGAAAGGGCCGACGGCGGCATTGCCAGATGAGTCACCCGCTGGCGGCTGGCCAGCTCGGAAAGGGCAGCTCCTGGAAGGAGCTGGTCTTTCGGGGCAACCACCAGGGTGGCGCCGGAGAGCAGACCCATGCACAGGTCCCAGAACGAGCCGTCAAAGCTAGGTGAAGAGAACTGAAGAACCCGGCTGCCAGGGCCCACCCCCAGGTGGTCGATCTGGGCCCTGGAGAGGCTGCTGACACCGAAATGGCGTACCATGACGCCCTTTGGCGTGCCGGTGGATCCGGATGTGTAGATGACGTAGGCGGGGTGCTCGGGCGTGAGGGGGCTCGCACGCCGCTGGTCGTCGGGATCGGTCTCTGGGCACGTGTCCAGAGCGGCAACAAACCTTGGATCGTCCAGTACCAACGTGGGCGTGGACTGATCACCTGCGAGGTAGTTTTTCGATGAGGAGTTGGCTATCAGCAGGGAGGGAACGGCATCCTCCAGCATGTACGAGATTCTTTGCGGCGGATACTCAGGATCTATTGGCAGGTATGCGCCCCCAGCCTTGAGGACCGCCAGTATGCTGACCACGAGCTGGGGTGAGCGCGGAAGCGCCAGGGCCACAATCGACTCCGTCCCGACCCCTCGGCCGACAAGTGCATGAGCCATACGATTTGCCCGCCGATTAAGTTCGGAGTATGTCAGCGTGATGTCACCGAAGCGCAGAGCGGGGTTATACGGGCTCTGTCGCACTCGGGATTCGAAGAGGGTAGGGAGGGTTTCTAGGGCAGTTGCGACGGTGGTGTCGTTAGCGTCAACCAATAGCTGTCGTCGCTCCTCAGGGGTCAGAAGGTCAATGCGGCTTAACGGCCATTCGGCATCAGCATCGGAAAGTGCCTCGAGCAGAGTGGCGAAGCGCTGCTGGTGGACGGCTAGCTCGTTAGCGGAAACGACCTGGGGATGGGCTTGCCACAGGAAGTCAAGGCCGCAGCCATCCCTACGGTCGAACACGCCGAGCTGCAGGTGGTCGACCATTGCTAGGGGAAAGAGGTTGAGGTCGTGAGCTACCGCTCGGTGCTGGTCGAATCTCAGGTCGTAGTCGAAGGGCAAGATGTTGACCGCCATGGAGCTCCAGGAACCGATCCTCCCCGGCAAGTTGAGCTCGCGGTGCAGGTCCTCTCCTCGGTAGCGTTGGTGGACGAGCGCTTGCCGGACCTCCTCGGCCACATGCCGAATCAGCTCTCCGGTGGTCATGTCCTTACGTACGTGCACACGGAGCGGGACCACGTTCGCCAACATGCCCGGCGTTGACCGCATAACCGATCCCTTGCGAGCCGCGACCGCCAAACCGATGATCACTTCGTTCTGCCCGGTCAGACGTCGCACATAGAGGGCCGCGGCTGCAAGCAGTAGCCGGGACCATCCCGTCCCGCACCTGTCTGCTGCCGACTGCATCTTTTCCAGGGCGTCTTGGCCGAGGCTCGAACGGCAGCGGACAGCGTGTTCGAGCAACTCGGTTGAATGTCCCCCCATTGGCATTGGCTCTGGCGGGTCAGCCAGGCGCTCCATCCAGTAGGCGCGGTCTTCGGCGAATTGCTCGGAGGCCCTGTACGTCTGCTCGCTGTGCAGGAGCTCGTCCAACGAACTCCTATAATGCGTGGGCTCCAGTTGGCTGACCAAGGCCGTATAGACTTCGGCCAGCCGCCTGGCTATGAGCGCCCAGCCGAATCCATCGATGACGATGTGGTGATAACCCTGGTACCACCAGAAACGGTCGGGACTGAGCTTAATCAGGGCGTAGCTGAATAGCGGTCCGCGGAAAAGATCCATCGGCCGAGCAGTCTCGCCGTCCACCCAGGCGCGGGCTGCCGCGTCCGGGGCAGCTTCTGAGCTGAAGTCGAGTAGCTCCATCGACCACTCGATATACATGTCGACCACCTGGCGCGGTCCCTCGACGGTTTCGATCAAGGTGACGTGCAGCGCCTCGGTTTCCTCGACGACTTGCCGTAACGCGGCTGCAAATAGACCTGAATCGACCGGACCATCGATCTCGAGGTACTCGCCGATCTTGTAGGTGGAGTTGTCCGGACCCAGCTGCTGCTCGGCGAGCCAGATCTCCCGCTGGGCGGCCGTTAGCGGAAACGTCCTAACGCTCACAAGTATTCGCTCGGCGTGGTTGGCTTTCTAGAATCGACGAAACACTGGTTCCCGCTCCGACCGCGCGAACACTCCATCGGTTGGGAGGTTCAGGAAGGGAACCGTACGTCGACGGAGCAAGCGGTGCAAAACCAGGATTTGCGTCGTGCAACCTTGCCGCAAGTGAGTCTGGTTGCTTCACTCGGGGCGTCCTTCAGGGCGCGCCAGCGCTGGGAGGAGTCGCCGAACGAGTGTGGCGGCGGTTGGCTGATGGACACGGTGAGTCAGGCAAGCAAAAAGCCCACAGGCCGCAGCTATCGAGGGCCTCGAAACAACGGAAATGGGCAACTCTCAGCGAGCGCTGGCCTTGACCTACGGAGCCGGACCAGATCGTCAGAACGTTACTCGTCTGCCGATGAGGCGTTCATGGCGTCGATAAGGCTCTTGGGCCGCATGTCAGTCCAGTGCTCGTTGATGTAATCAAGGCAAGCCTCCCTAGTATCGGCCGGATGAGCCACGTTCCAGCCGGACGGTACGTCGATGAAGGTGGGCCAAAGAGAATACTGTCCCTCGTAGTTGATGAGCGCTAGGTAGGTGGCTTCAGGATCTTCGAAAGGATTGGTCATGGCTCACTCCTTGAACTCTTGAAGCTTCAATTCGTCGTCTCGCACAAGCGCCTTGTTCAAGCGCTTGCGGCGATATTTCGTATGTCGGGAGAATTTAATCACAGAATGGTTTCGGTAAGTAAGAAAATACAAGTAGCCGCCCGCTTCACCACCTCGGATGCTTGCCGGTCATTAGAGATCATTCAGTGCGGCCTTTCTGAGACGAACAGGGCGTGCGACCGACCTGATTGCTGAACTGGCGACTCGTACATCCAACCTAGCATCCTGGGCGTATCGATCCACCGTGTTAGTGGGTAACGGGTAGATCCATGTCGGAGTTGTCAAATTCGATCCTGGATGACGATCTCGCCTGAGACATCTGCCGAGCGACCCCTCGCGGCGCCATCCCCATTCGTCACCAGCGCCTGACTTCAGAAATCTACGCCGGGTCTTTTCCGGCAGGGTCACCGCCCTCTGACGTGAAAATACCCCACTTGTCTACACAGCAGGGCGCGCGAAAGAAGGGCCAGGCCTTTGGGACTTGACCTCGTTGATGTTTCCTATGCGGGGATCGGGTCCAACGTGACCTGGTATCCCAGGGTGTTCAGTTGTGCGATCAGCTTGCGGGCATGAGCTTCAGGACGGCGCTTGACGAACCAGTCACTCCCCAGATCCTGATAGGGCTGCTTGCGGTCGAGGATGTGATAGC
>JBQTHR010000028.1:0-11147 GCA_052389675.1 Actinomycetota bacterium | reverse complement strand
GGCCGTGTTGTTGTTGTGTCGGGGTGCGCCCCCCTTGTTTGTGTGGTCCCCCACGCTGCTTTTTTTGTCGGTGGGTGGGGGGGGCGCCCCGCCGCCCCCCCCGCCCAGGCTGGCCGCCGACACTCCCGGCCGCTGGATCAGGTTCGGAGACACTCAGGTCCACCTGATCCTGGGGGATCCGGTTTCCCGGCCGGCTCATTTCGCCCTTGAACTCGGAGATGACTACCACTTCGCCCGGGCGAAGATCGAGCGGATGGGCAGCCAGATTAGCGAGGCACGCGACCTGTGGGGCTCTCCGAGGTGCTTTGTCCAGGACCCGGCAGGCAATTTGGTGGAACTGTTCGAGTTCGGTCCATCGCAATAACCGCCCTGAGGGCGCCCGATTACGTTCGGAGAGCGGCTCAGGAAACGGGAAACCGGAGTAAGCCCAGCCCGCTCAGCCCGGCAAGCCGTCCCGTTAAGTCCGCTCAGTCGGGGATCAGGCCCTCTTCGGTCAGCAACTCTTTTATCTGCTCCACCGTGGCATCCTCGCCGGGCAGGACAAGCTCCGATGGCCCCAGATAGTCGTCGGCCACCGGGGTACCGCGTTGCTTTATGGCCGTAAGCAGGTCAGCGAGCCCAGCGCGGAAGGCTTGCTCATCGTCGGAATCGATGGCCGAGGTCAGGGCGTCGTCGATCCGGTTGAGGTGCTCCATCGCATCTGCTGGCAGTTCGAACTGGCCCGACCCGAGAATCCTTACAATCATTCCGACACCTCTCCACTGCCCTTGGACTCCAACTCCTTGGGTTGGGCGCTCGGGTCCAACTCCTTTTTCAACCGGTCCAACTCTAATTCCACACCGGCGCTCGCTGAGTAGCTGTCCAACTGCGCCTGCAGCGGATCGCTGGATCCCGAAAGGTCTTCCAGGGCGCCGGAGGCGATCATCTCATCCAGGGCTCCGGCTCTGGCGCGCAGCCGCTCGGTCTTGTCCTGCGCCCGCTGCATCGCCAGGCCGACGTCGCCCATCTCCTCCGATATCCCGGTTACGGCTTCGCTGATCTTCGTGGAGGCTTCGGCGGCGGTGTAGGTGGCCTTGATGGTCTCTTTTTTGATCCGGAACGCATCGACCTTGGCCTGCAGGCGCCGGGAAGCATCGGCGAGCTTGTCCTCCTCTGACTTCAGCTGGTCGTGCTGTGCTTTGAGGTCGGCCAGCTGGCCCAGGACGCTGTTGCGCCGGGACAGGGCTTCCCGGGCAAGATCCTCTCGATCCTGGCCGACGGCTTGCTTGGCCTGGCCCTCGAGCTTTTCGGCGGAAGCCTTAAGCTGCTGCGCCTGAAGCTCGACGCGTTTGCGGGAGGTGGCAACGTCGGTTAGCCCCCTGCGAACCTTTTGAAGCAATTCCAGCTGGCGTTCGTAGGAATAGTCGAGGGTCTCCCGGGGATCTTCAGCCCGGTCCAGCGCCTTGCTGGCCTTGGCCCTGAATATCGCCGAGACGCGACTGGCAAGTCCCATCTTCGTTGCCTCCGATCGTAGGATTTAACTGTTTCGTAGCCGTCGGCTGCGGGCTTTAGTTGCCGAAGTCTCCTCCGCCAAAGTCGCCGCCCCCAAAGCCACCCCCGCCGAAGTCGCCCCCGCCCCCAAAGCCACCCCCGCCGAAGCCGCCGAAGTCGCCCCCGCTGTCACCACCACCATCGCCTATTCCGGTCCCGGTAAACCCGCCGCCCCAGCCGCCACCGAACATCGAGCCTATGAGCATTCCCTGGAACAGCCCACCTCCGCCGAAGTAACCTCCGGCCCATGGGCCGTAGTATGCCGGAGCGTCGTAGTAGGGCATCCGGCGCCCGCCAACGGTGATCTCCCGGCTCTTGGGGTGGCTACCTTGTTCCAGCAGCCGGGCGTCGGCGGCGCATACCGGAACCTTGCGGGGGCGGATTGAGGCATCTCCGGGATCCCAGTCCACCTCGGCCACCGATTGGCCATGGCGGGGGTCGAAAAAGCAAGGCTCACGGAATTTGGGTAGCTCCTTACCCTCCAGGCGCGCTTCGGCGCATGCGATGGCGTAGCGGCCTTCGGCGATGTCCTCAGAAACTCTTTGGATGTCCTGGAGGCGTTGGGCCTTGTCCAGGTCCCGGGTTGCGGTTTCGTACTCGGAGAGCGCTTTAACGTACTCCTGCTTGGCTCTCGGGTCGGCACTGGGCATCTCAACTTGCAGGTCGAGCGCTCGAAGGTCCTCGCCCAGGGCTACCAGATCCTCCAGGGCAACTGCCTTCACCTCGGCCAGCCGCTTGCCGTCCATCGCTGCCTGCTTCTTGCGCCGCCGGCTCACCGCATACGCGACAGCGCCGCCCCCAAGTGCCAAAAAGCCCAGGAGGGGTGCGGCTGAAGTCTGTCCGCCGGAGGAGCCGCTCAACCCGTCTTCGGACCGGGCGGCTGAGGCCAACCGTCCGACGAAATCCTCCAGCACCGCCGCAGTGGTACCGCCCGGGTTGGCTTCAACGGCCTCGGTGGCCAGTTGGGGTACCAGACCCTGGACCTGGGTGTGGCCGGCCCGCAACTCGGTGCCGGCCACCAGCGCATAGGTTCCGTCCCTGCGCAGGCCGTTGACCACCTGGCGGAGCAGGTCGGAGGTGCTGCCCCCCGCCTGCTGCCGGGCCTGTTCAGGCAGCACGACTATGTAAACCGGGCCGGCGTTCGAATCGGCTACCTGGTCACGCAGGTTGTTCGCCTGGCGGCCGGACAACGACGATGCGTCGGGGTGAACGTAGACCGAGCCGGTGCGCAGGCCCTCTACTGCGTCGGCGACGTAATCCGTCAGGGTGGCAACCTGTGCGCCTGCTCCGGAGGAGGTCAGGGCAAAAGCAAAGCCAGCCAGTATGGACAGTACCAGGATGCGGTGCGCCGTACGCTTCAAGTGTCATCCTTTCGCGACAGCCTTGGGTCCAGTGTAACCGTCGAGAAGACCATGCAACCAATGATTTTGTGGGGGATATTATGGGCCGGATGACCCGAGCCGAAGCCCTCATCCTGCGCGCCGCCGCGGGCTGGACGATTTATATCTGGGGTACCCGGATCAAAAACATCCTGGAAGACCCCGGCCACTCGGCGAGCTTCAAGGCGGTCCACTCCGCCCTGGCGCTGTTGTCGATCCTGTTTGCCTTGGCTATTTTGTGGGTGGCCAGCCGCAACCGCCGGAGGGGCACTCCGCCCGCTTGAGTTCAGGCTCTAGCCACCCCCATGTTCAAAGCCCGCCGGGCAGCCCGGATCCCGGCCAAGGCGGGCAGCGAGAACAGGGCGGTTGCCAGGTGGGGTCCCAGTCGGTCGGCCAGCATCCCGTCGACCAGGCCCGAAACTATCCGGGGGCCGAGGAAGGCGATCGTCCACAGCGCGCTGATTCTGCCCCGCAGCGCCTCGGGAACTTCGGTTTGAATCGCGGTGGTCAGGGTGATTGTCGCCACGATGTAGCCCCAACCGGTGATCAGCCCGGCTCCCAGGGCGAGCGGAAGCGAGGGTGAGGCGGCCAAGCAAAGCAGCCCGAGCGCCAGTACCGGCAGGCCAACCCAGCCCAGATTACGGGCCGAAAGGCCTTTTAGGATCCGGCTCCCCGCAGTCACGCCGAGCACCGCTCCGGCGCCCCAACTGGAGAAGATCAGCGGAGCTTTGTTGCTTGCCTCCCCGAACGAGTTGACCAAAGCCGGAGCCAGGGTTGTTATCGGATCGAGCGCGGCCGAGACGGCCATGATGCTCAGCAGAAGCCCCCGCATGCGCCGGTTCTCCCAGGCATAGCGCACGCCCTGGGCGATGGTCCCCGGCTCCCCCCGCTCCCGGGGGAAAGGCAGGCGGCCCACCAGGGCCAGCGCCCCGGCCAGCACGAAATAAGACACTGCGTTCAATCCGAATGCCCAAACCGCGCCCATCGAGAGCGCTCCAGCGGCCAGCGTCGGTCCGATGACCCGGGCGATGTTGAAGGTCAGCGAGTTCAGGCCGATGGCCAGCCCAATATCATGCCGGGGGACCAGCGACGGGACCATCGACTGCATGGCCGGTATGGCCACTGCCCCGAAAACGCCCATGGCCGCCACCAGGCCGATGATCAGATAGCGGCCACCCACCTCCATCCCGACTGCTGAGGCAAGAACCAGCGCCAGCGCCCCGGCGGCCAGCTGGCTTTGCTTCATGAGCCGTAGTCGATCACTTCGGTCGGCCAGTGCACCGGCTGGAAGAGCCAGAAGCATGACCGGCAGGAAGTAAGCGGCGCTGGCCACGCCGACCCAAAAGGATGACTCGGTCAGGTTGTACAGGTACACGGAGAGGGCGGCGTTTTGCAGCCAGGTTCCACAGTTGGAGACAAGATTGCCGGTGAAGTAGAGACGAAACTCCCGCCGCTTAAGTGGACTGGTGGAGTTCGCTGCAATCGCTAAGCCGGACCGGGTCATGAAACCCAGCTTAGTCAGCGCCGAGCTTTAGCCAGTGGGGCCGCCGGGGCGAGCGCTCCTCGCGTTGGGTCGGAAGAGCGCTCGCCGGAATAGTTACTGAGGGTGTTAGGGAGTTGCTTCTGTTCCAGTTTCTTCTGTTCCAGTTTCTTCTGTTCCAGTTTCTTCGGTGGGGTCTTCGTCGGCGGCGTCGTCGTTCCCGCATGCCGGCAGGGCCAGCGCGGCGATAAGGGCGAAACTGGCGAGCTTGCGTCCTGTCCTCATTAGATCTCCTTTGTTCGAGTCCCGGTAACCTCGGGTTGAAGTCTTGTCAGGCGTTAAGAACGGACGCGAACCAAGGGGTTAACGATTGGCGAAGGCCTTGTGAAGTTTCGACGAACCCGGCGCGTTAATTTCGCTATTAGCTAAAGATGCTTCCGGTCAGCAGGTCAACGTAGAGCTGGATCCCCTTTGGCCTCAGGTGGACTCCGTCCCGGTAAAACGCTTCTGGATGGGCGTGGGCAGCCGAACTCCAGTCCACCAGCCGGGCGTTCGGCCAGCGGGCGATGTTGTCAGCGAGCAGCTGGTTGTTCACACTTTCCCATGGCCGGGCAACTTTGACGTTGACCAAAAACACCCTGGGCACGTCCTTAAGCAGATCCATTAACGCCTCGAGTTGCCGGTGGGAAATCGGCCCGTTGGTGCCGGTATGCACTATGACGTTGTTGCCGAGTTGACCGGCGTCCCGCAGAGTCTGGGCGATCTCAATGATCGACTTGGTCTGCCGGCCGATGGCTGCATCCACGTTGGCCGGGAGGGCGGCTGCGCCGAACTTTCCTACCAGCTCGTCACGGGCGATCAGCATGACCGAGTCGCCCAGTGCGGTAACGGTTTGCGGCACAGGCGGGGGAGCGGGTGGGGCGTTGGGGTCGATCGGCGGCCCAGCCGGCGGGACCTCGGGAACCACCGGGACCTCGGTGATGCTTATTCCTGCAAATTCGTCGGACGCCGGGAGACCTTTGTTGGGGGCTTGTTCAGGGTTCTGGTCGGGGGGATCTTCTGCCGGTCCCCCGCCGAAGGAGGCCAAGGATGAAGCGGGTGACCCGCCGTCGTTGGCGATGCCCACCCCGACCGCTGCGGTAATGAGCGCCGGAGCCAGCAAAACGGCCATGCCACTGAACGCCGGCCGTGCGGTTCGGTTGACTAAGCCGCTGCGCAGGCGGCTCCAAGCGGACCCGAGTGCGCCGTTGCGTACCGGCTTTTCTACCAGGTGGTAGGTGGCGGTTGCCAGCACCAGAGTTATCCCCAAGCGCAGGGTCAACAGCGGGTAGCCGGTCAGATCGACGTCCAGATTGGGCCGGGTGAGCATGAACACCGGCCAATGCCACAGATAGATTGCATAAGACCGCCTGCCCAGCCAGCGCATCGGCGGATTGCCCAGCAGGTGGCGGCTGAGCCAGCCCGGATGGGCGGATACCGCAACCGCGATCATCGACAGCAGCGCCACTGCGCTGAAGCCGCCCAAGTAGAGCAACTCGTTGAACTCGTTCCAGGAGTAGATGATCCAGGCCAGCAAACCAACCGAGCCCAGTCCGGCGACATCTCGCATCGCCGAACCCATCCGCCGGGGGCGGGCGGAACGCTGGCCGGGCATCCAGACAAATGCCAGGGCCGCCCCCAACAGGACAGTGCCGACCCGGGTGTCGGTGCCGTAGTAGGCGCGAGAGACGTTCGTTTCGGGGGAGTACATCATCGCCATGGCCACTGCCGAGACCGCCGCTACCAGCACGATCCAAAAGATCAAACTCTTGTTGGCGCTGTCGCGGCGCAACGCCAGGGCAAGCACCAGCGGCCAGAACAGGTAGAACTGTTCCTCTACTGCCAGGCTCCACAAGTGTTGCAGGATCGGCGGGCGGCCCATTGCCTGGAAATATGGGAGGTCCTGGAAAATCATCCTCCAGTTGCTGACGTAGGTAAGGGCGGCTACCAGGTCTCCGCGCAGTTGCGGAAGCTGATCCGGGGCAAGGATCGGCACGACGACCGATACAGTCGCCAGCATCACCAGCAGGCTGGGAAGAAGCCTCAAGGCCCGCCGGCGCCAGAAGTTCACGATGCTGATCCGGCCCTGTTGCCGAAACTCCGAAAGCAGCAGGGCCGTAATCAGGTAACCGCTGATTACGAAGAAGATGTCCACACCGAGGAATCCGGCTCTGGCCCAGGTCTGGTCGCCGTGGTAGGCAAGAACCGCAATCACTGCCAGCGCCCGCAAACCGTCGAGCGTGGGCATGTACTCAAGATGATCTTTGCGCTCGGTCAGAGCAGCCATCTCCAGTTGCCAGCCGCTCGGCACGGCAAGCGAAGCTGCCCCGTTAGAGGCGTTGCTGCCCGCCCCGGCAGCTTTCGGGGGCCGCGGGATCTTGAACTCGGGGGGTGGGGTGAGGACGGTCCGGTTGCTCATGGTTTGGTCGCCACTTTATGCCTTCCGTCAACAGCCGTCGCTTCAAGTCCGGCGGCTGACGCCCCCAGATGTCCCCGGATAGATGATTGTAGATAACCGACGTTCGCAAGAGTGGGCAGAGTAGTCTTTTGTTAAAGAATCCGGTCGGCTATCATACGAACAAATGTTCGATATGTCGGAACTTACCTCCGAGCAAAAGGCTGCCGCCGCCCACTGCGGCGGGAACCTGCTGATCGTGGCCGGAGCCGGTACCGGTAAGACCACCACGCTGACCGCCCGCCTGGCTTATCTGATCGGTACGGGAGTGCCGCCCGAGCGGATCCTGATGCTTACCTTCAGCAGGCGAGCGGCCGCGGAGTTGCTCCACCGGGCAGAGCAACTGGCCGGTGACCGAACCGCCCGGGCGTGGGGCGGGACGTTTCACGCCATCGCCAACCGCTTGCTGCGCCGGCATGGCCGGATCCTCGGTTTGGAGCCGTCGTTCACCCTGCTGGACCAGGCCGACACCGCAGACATGCTTGCCCTGGTGCGCAAGGATCCGGGCACGGAAGGCGGATCGGAGTCGCCCGGATCGGCCTTTCGCCGGAGGGCTCGCAAGCAGACTTTGGCCACCATACTCAGCCGGTGCGTAAACACCGGCACGCCGCTGTCCCAGGTGCTTCGCACCCACTACCCTTGGTGCGCCGAGGAGCGTGAGGAGATCAAGCTGGCATTCGCCGCCTACGTTGCCCGCAAGCGGGCGGAGTCGGTGCTCGATTATGACGACCTGCTGCTGTGCTGGGGCGCCCTGCTGCGTACGCCCGATGTGGCCGTTATCCTCCAGCGTCAGTTCGACCATATTCTAGTGGACGAGTACCAGGACACCAACCCGCTGCAGGCGGACCTGCTGCACGGGATGGCCGGCGGCGGAGCGTGCATCACCGCAGTCGGCGACGATGCTCAGGCGATCTACTCGTTCCGAGCGGCCAGCCATCGCAACATCATGGAGTTCCCTACCCGGTTCAATGCGTCCATCGTCACGCTGGAGCGGAACCATCGCTCCACCCCAGCGCTGCTGTGCTCCACCAATGCGCTGATTGCCGAGGCCTCCCATCGTCATCCCAAGCGGCTGTGGTCCAAGCGTGACGACAAAGGATTGCCAGCCTTGGTCCGATGCGACGACGAGGCCGACCAGGCCAGGCAGGTGTGCGTCCGAATCCTGCAACACCACGAGCGGGGCACAAGCCTGATGGCACAGGCGGTGCTGGTGCGGGCCGCCCACCACAGTGACCTGTTGGAGTTGGAGTTGACCGCTCGCAAGGTCCCGTTCGTTAAGTACGGAGGGCTGCGCTTCTTGGAGTCGGCGCACGTCAAGGACCTGGTCTGCTTGCTCCGGCTGGTGGAAAACCCCAAAGATGAGCTGGCGTGGTTCCGGGTTCTGCAGTTGGTGGAGTCGATAGGTCCGGCGGGTGCCCGGCGTCTGACCGCAGCGCTGCACGCCTGCGCAGCACCTTTGGCGGCAATCTCAGATGGACTTGCCGGGGCTTCCAAGGAAGCCGCCGAGCAGTGCCGGGTGCTCGGGCTAACCTTGCAGGAGGCAGCTTCGCCTGTTGTTTCACCGTGCGAAGCCATTGAGCGGGTGCGCGTGTGGCTCGACCCCAAGCTCAAGGGCCGCTACCAGAACGTCACCGCTCGGCTGGCCGACCTGGATCAGCTGATGCGGGCGGCGCAGCGAACCTCGTCGCTACGCCAGTTCCTGGCGGACCTGGCTCTGGATCCGCCCTCCTCTACCAGTGACCTGGCCGGGCCGCCGCACCTGGACGAGGATTACCTGACCATCAGCACGATCCATTCGGCGAAGGGGTGCGAATGGGACGTTGTTCATGTCATCCACGCCACCGACGGGTACATCCCCTCGGATCTGGCCACCGGCGACGCCGAGATGATCGAGGAAGAACGCCGCCTGCTCTACGTGGCTATGACCCGGGCCCGCGATCATCTTTACATCTATGCCCCGCTGCGCTATCACTTCCGCCCCCGGGCCCGGGACGACAGCCATGGCCTCGGGCAGCTCACCCGGTTCTTGACACCTGCGGTGCTGGCGACGCTGCAGGACATCTCCGGCGGACGCTCAGCCCAGGAGGAGCCGGCCGGGCGGCCGGCTGCCGTGGCAGGGATGGCTGCGGTTGACCGCTTCGTGGAATCTTTGTGGGATTGACGGAACCTGAGGCCCCCCACGCCCGTCTTTTACATGAAGCTGACGAGGAGGTTCTTCATGGCACTGCTGCGCAGGTTCAACGATTATCGCAAGGGCCCGAAGTCGGCGACCGTGGTGATCGGATTGCTGATCGTATGCGGTATTGTGGCGCTGGCTGTTCGAACAAGCTCGTCGAGTTCTTTTGCCGCTTCAACTCCTTCCGTTCCGCCGTCGCCCGCCGTCGACGTTTCCGTCCCGAGCTTTCCCGGAGTTCCGACCGAAACTTTTTCCGCTACGCAGGGTCCGCCGCAAACCAAGCAGGTGGAGCCGAACCCGGACGCTCCGGTCAGCTCGGACGATCCCCCGATTCCTGCCAAACCTCGGCCCACGCCGCCCGACGACGGCATCGACAGTTTCGAGGACTGCGCCGCGGCCGGCCATCCGATTGCCGAAAGTTTCCCGGAGCAGTGCTTCACGCCTGATGGCCGGTCGTTCGCCCGGCAGCTTTGAGAGGGCGGCCGGACCGGTCTTGCACCGGTCCAAACCGGGAGAGTATCCGTTTGCCGGCAATGGGCACGGGAAAGCGGATCCCCGGACGAGAGTACGGGGACCAGTTTCGGTAGACTGTTATTCCGTTGGCGTCGTAGCTAAGGGGGCACCGGTGGTGCACCGACAGATCCGGACCGGCAGCAGTTTCGGGCGGCTGGCAATACCTTTCCTCCTGCTCTTCTTATTGATCTACGTTGACGCCCGGGTGATCCGCTGCCGGTCGGGCGGGTGCGAACGTCCTGCTGCTCTGGCCCAGCTGGCGGACTCGAACAACGCAGCCATCCGGACGCAGCTCAACTTCCCATTAAGCGAAGGGTTCTGGAGCTCCAGCGCCTTCGGGGGCGAGGAACTGTCCGCTGAGGGATCCCCGGTTGCCGAGGAGCAAGCACCAACCACTCCTTCGGCCGCAGCCCCTAGGACCAGTGCTGCGGCACCCCGATCCGCCTCGCAGACCCAAACAGCGGTTGCGCCGCCCCGCTTGCCCACCGACCGGGAGATCACGGAGGCGGACGTCAACGCGTTCGTGGAGCAGGCCCAACGCTACTTCCGGACTTACGGAAGACCCGAGGACCGCAGGACTGTAGACGGCCACCCCCGGGCGGGCGGCGACGGATCGGGCAACTCGGTGAACCTCGCTCCCGGAGGCGCGGCCACCAACCAGCCAAGCCAGCCCGCGCCGGCCACGAACTTCGGCTCGATCAACACCTCCGCAGGATCGGGTAGTGCCGGTCCAAACACCTTCGGTCCGCCTCCGGCACCGCCTCCCGGCCAGGGAGGGGGCGGTTCGTTCGCGCCCGGTTCCCCGGGCGAGCCGGCGGGGGGATTCCTGGGCTGACGCTGCACACGACTCTTCCATCGCCCTGGGTGGTGCGTTTTGCCAGCATGGTGCCTTCGGGAGGCCGGGTGCTGGATCTTGCGTGCGGCAGGGGCCGCCACACCCGGTTGCTGCTGGAACTCGGCCACCGGGTGCTGGGCGTGGATGCGGACCTGTCCGGTCTGATCGACCTTTTCGGCCATCCGCGGCTGGAGATGCTAGAGATCGATCTGGAAGCCGGCGGCGAGTATCCCCTGGCGGGGCAGTGTTTCGCCGCAGTGGTTGTGACCAATTACCTGCATAGGCCGATACTGCCGGCGATAGTCGACTCAGTCGCCGAGGGCGGAGTTCTCATCTACGAGACGTTCGCCACGGGCAATGAGCGGTTCGCCGGCCCGAGCCGGCTCGACTTCCTGCTGCTCCCAGGCGAGCTACTGAGCGCGGTGGCCGGGAAGCTGCGGGTCCTTGCGTACGAGGACCTGATTCTCGAAGAGCCTCAGCCGGCTGCCGTTCAGCACATTGCCGCCGTTCGGGAGCTGAATCCGACGGTGGCCGGGTGACTGATGTCTTGGTGGTCTTGGTAACCGACCAGGCTCGATCCAGCCGGAGTAAAATCACGCCGCCCTATGCCGGTTAGCCCGAAGTTACCCCCTTCTAGCCCCCTTTTGAGGCTGTTTTAGCCCAGAAATGTGCCTGTGGATGCTATGCAATCGGTATGCATGGTGTTGGCATGTAATTAGATCAGAATCGCCGTGGCACAG
>JBQTHR010000027.1:0-2545 GCA_052389675.1 Actinomycetota bacterium | reverse complement strand
GAACCACTGCCAGATCCAAGGGCACCTCCTCGAAGCCGAGTATCCGCCTCCGCCGAGAGCCTTTTGTGGATCTTCAGGCAATCAAGCGAAGTCCCGGTCGGGAAGGCCGGTAAACCGATACCTGGTTCAACCAGCTGGCGTGCTTGGGAGTGTGGTGAACGAGGAACCGGGGGTGGGCCTCGAACCAAGCGGTTGTGGCCTTGGAGGTATGAGACGAGCCGTTGTCCATGATCAGGTGGACATCGATGCCTTGGTCAACCTGGCGATCGATCTGCTCCAAGAAGTCGATGAACCCGGCGGAGTCGTTGCGCTCGGCTTCGGCTCTTGAGCCGGTCGTCATGACTGTAGAGTCGGGGTCTGCCCGGGCGGCCATCCCGGCGGGGTCGCCGGTCAGGTGACGTACCAAAATGTTCGTATCAATGAACGCACTCAACGCCGGGCTGCTGCCCGGTCGCTGCGGGTACGCCGCAGGACCTCGTCCCAGGCAACATTGCGTTTGGTGGCCGGTACGCTGATCTCCCCGGCCAGATCTAGCAAATTCGGTGTTCGAGCCATGAGGGCATGGCTCTGCTCGACCCGGAAGACCACCTCATCGCCGGCCTGGATACCCAGCGCCTCACGAACTGCCTTGGGGACCGTAACCTGACCCTTTGATGTAACCCGGGCTGCGCTATCCATAGCAGAGAATCCTTACTTGGTCGATGTGGTAAGGCTAACTCATCCCTGACCCGGTCAACTGTTCCCGGCGTACTCCCCCCGGGAGCGCCTCGGCATCGATGAACCAGCGCAAGCGTGCGCACTTTGGTGGTGGGATCCGCCGAGCTAACGCCATTGGGCCGGACAAGGCAAAGCGCGAAGATGTTGCGGTGAATTCTGGACCCGGGGACCAGCTTCTCGTCGCACGAGTTGCCTATGAGAGGCGAGCCTGGGCCGAGGCCTACTTTGCGCTGATTCAGGCCGATCGCACCACGGCGCTCTCACCTGGAAACCTGAAGCTACTGGCGGAGGCAGCCCGGCTGGTCGGGCAGGACGACCAGAGCGCCGCTTCCTGGGCCCGGGCCTATCGGGGATTCCTCGAGGAAGGTGACCTGCCCGCAGCCGCTCGGTGTGCCTTCTACCTGTCCCGGCAACTTGCGGAGCAGCGGGAGCTTGCTCAGGCGAGCGGGTGGCAGTCCCGGGCCAAACGGCTTTTGGAGGACTCCGGACTGGACTGCCCTGAGGCCGGATTCCTGATGTTGCCGGACGCGCTGCGTGCCATTGCCCAGGCAGACCCCGATGCTGCATACGAGATTTCAGCCGCGCGTTGTTCATCGGCGACCGTTTCGGAGACCCGGATCTTCAGGCGCTGGCCCGGCTCGGCAGCGGCCGCTCGCTCATCACCATGGGGCGGGTGGAACAGGGAATAAGTCTTTTGGACGACGTGATGATCTCGGTCATCTCCGATGAGGTTTCCCCCCTGATCGTAGGAATCGTGTACTGCTCCGTGATCGAGCTGTGCCGGGCGACCTACGATATCCGGCGGGCGCAGGAGTGGACCGTAGCGCTGGATGCCTGGACCTCCTCGCAGCCTGATTTGGCCCTGTACCGGGGGCAGTGCCTTATCCACCGGGCTGAAATCCTTCAGACCCACGGATTGTGGACCGACGCCCTGGCGGAGGCCCAGCGAGCCCTTGACCGGCTGACCCACCCGGCGGTGCAGCCGGACGCGGGAGGAGCGTTCTACCGGAAAGCTGAGATCCACCGGGTGCGCGCCGAGTTCGCCGAAGCAGATGAGGCGTACCGCCGATGCGCTGAACTGGGTCACAGCCCGCAACCGGGACTCGCTCTGCTGCGCCTGGCCCAGGGGCAGCTCAAAATGGCCGCGTCGGCGATGCGCCGGGAGGTCTGGGAGGCCGCTCACTTCCTTCGCCGGGCGCAGCTGTTGGGACCTTTTGTCCAGATTCTGCTGGCGGTGGGCGACCTGGCCGGGGCGACGGCTGCCTCCGACGAGCTCAGCGCGCTGGCGGAAAAGCTGGATGCACCGGTGCTAAGAGCCATCGCCGGCTATTCCGTAGGGGCGGTAAGGCTGGCTGCCGGGGACGCTTCCGGAGCCCTACCCGTGCTGCGTGCGGCAGCCGAAACCTGGGCGGCGGTGCCGGCTCCTCACGAAGTGGCCCGGACAAGGGCCCTGATAGGCGCAGCTTGCCGCGCGCTGGGCGACGAGGAGGGAGCCTCTCTCGAGTTCCAAGCCGCTTCCCAGGCCTTCCGGCGGCTGGGAGCCCCTTGCGACCTGACCGCAGCGGATCCGCCCGGAGCGGCGGCTTGGGGGCTGACCGCCCGGGAGGCGGAACTGTTGTCCCTGGTGGCAAAAGGACTGAGCAACCGGGAGGTCGCCCGGGAACTGGTGATCAGCGAGAAGACCGTGGCCCGCCACATCAGGTACGTGTCCCACCGAGTGGTGGAATTTCGATCCGGGCATGTGGGAACTATTGGTAGCTGGATCCCAATACTCCTAACCCCGGAGGGCTCCCCAAAGTGGCTTAGTGGGCCGTAAAGCAGCCGGTTT
>JBQTHR010000026.1:0-5550 GCA_052389675.1 Actinomycetota bacterium | reverse complement strand
TGTCATGACCACCGTTGGCTCCTCTTTCTTCTTAAAGGGATTTGGAGGATGTCACGGTGGTCCTTCATTTCAGGGGATCTGGCTGATCAAGCCTTCCGTCGTACACCACTTCTGTGGACACTACTGTTGCTGCTCGGGTCACCTACGTTCAACACGCACCGTTGCTCACCGGGCGCTCGCCCAGAGTCTTCTGGTTGGCCGGCTCACCGATCCCCTCGATCATCTCATCACTGAAACGTAGGCTCCTTTGGTCGCTGGCGAGGTTATCTCCCGAACAGCCCGCTTCCGATCCGGCGATAAACTGGCGCCGATGACCATCGAGCAGGCCCGGGACCCCAGGCACTTATGAGCGATTCCAACCGCTACCGCCTGCCCACCACCGTCAAGCCGTCCCGCTATGTGCTGGTGCTGGAGCCGGACCTTGAGGCCGCCACCTTCTCCGGCGCGGCGTCAATCGATCTGCGCATTGACCGGCCGGTGGACCAGGTGGTTCTAAACGCAGTGGACCTTCAGTTCCAGCAATGCTGGATTGAGCGGGAGATGGGCCGGATAGATCTTGAGCCCGACTTCGACGAGCAGACCGAGCGCTGCACCTTGGACCCCGGGGGAACCCTGGAAGCCGGCGATTGGGTCCTTCACATCAGCTTCACCGGAGTCCTCAACGACAAGCTGCGCGGCTTCTACCTGTCCACATTCAAAGACGATGGCGGAACCGAGCATCGCATCGCCACCACCCAGATGGAAGCGCCGCATGCCCGGAGGGCCTTTCCCTGCTGGGACGAGCCGGACTTTAAGGCGGTGTTCGAGATCACGCTCGTCGTCCCGGAACATCTGGCTGCCTTCTCCAACGGCGCCGAGTTTGCCAGCACGCCTGCCCCGGGTAGCCGCAAGGCGGTCCATTTTGCTCCGACGATGAAAATGTCCACTTATCTGGTGGCATTCATTGTCGGTCCACTGCAAGTATCGGAACCTGTAGATGCCGCAGGCACGCCGCTCAGAGTGGCCTACCCGCCATCCCGGGAGCGGCTGACTTCCTTCGCACTCGAATCGGGTGCTTTTGCCGTCAAGTACTTCAACGACTACTACGGCATCCGCTACCCGGCGGGCAAGCTGGACCTGATCGCCGTGCCCGACTTCGCTTTCGGAGCAATGGAGAACCTCGGCTGCATCACCTTCCGGGAAACCGCTCTGCTCATAGATCCGGCCCGCGCCACCCAGCCGGAGTTGCAGCGGGTGGCCGATGTGATCCACCACGAGATCGCCCACATGTGGTTTGGCGACCTGGTGACTATGAAGTGGTGGAACGGCATATGGCTGAACGAAGCGTTCGCCACCTTCATGGAGATGAAGTGCACCGACGCCTTCCGGCCGGAGTGGATGCGCTGGGTGGACTTCGGGCTGTCCCGCTCCACCGCCTTCGACGTGGACTCGCTGGCCAGCACCCGCCCGGTCGAGTACGAGGTGGTCTCTCCGGAAGACGCCGAAGGGATGTTCGACGTGCTCACCTACGAAAAGGGGGCCGCGGTGCTGCTGATGCTCGAGCAGTATCTGGGCGAGGAAGCGTTCATGGACGGCGTGCGCCAATACCTCAGGCATCACTCCTTCGGCAACACCGAGACCACCGACTTGTGGGATTGCATCGAGGAGGCCTCCGGCCAGCCGGTGCGCCGGATCATGGATACATGGATCTTCCAGGGAGGCTACCCGATCCTGTCGGCGTCGCTGGCAGGGCAGGTCCTGACGCTCTCCCAGCGCCGTTTCATGTACAACGGCAAGTCGGACCAGTTGTGGGTGGTACCGGTGATCGTGCGCTATGGGGCGGGAGACCGGGTGCAAACCAGCAAGCTGTTGCTCGAGGACGGCAAGTCGAGCTTCAATCTGGATTTCGAGCCGGAGTGGTTGGTGGTCAACTCGCAGGCGGCGGGCTTCTACCGGGTGCACTACGAAACGCACCTGCTGGAGGGGATCTTGCGCTACGACCTCAACCCGGTCGAGCGCTACCAACTGGTCGACGACCTCTGGGCGGCGGTGCTGGCCGGTCTTGCGCCGGCATCGGACTTTGTGGATATGGCCCGCTCGTTCATCCAGGAGTCCGATCTTTCGGTGTGGACCCGGATTGTCGGCGGACTCGGCTCGCTCGGCCGGATCGTTCCCGAACAAGGCCAACGCGCCTTCCAGGCAGCCGTTCGATCGATCCTGCGCCCTGCACTCGACCGGTTGGGGCTTGCACCAGTAAATGGCGAGTCCGAACGGGACACCCAGCTGCGCGGCACGCTGTTCGAAGCGATGGGCTCGCTCGGCAAAGACCGCACCACCAAGATGGTGGCCCGGGAGTTGCACACGAGCTTCCTGACGAACCCGCAGGGCATGGACCCAGCTTTGGTTGCTGCGGCGACGTCGATCGTCGCCGAGCAGGGCACCGCCGAGGATTTCGAAATCTTCTGGCGCCGGCACAAGGAGGCGGAGAGCCCGCAACTGGCCATCCGCTACCTACACGCACTTGCCCGCTTCGAAGATCCCTCGCTATTCCAGCGCATGCTCGAGCTATCGACCGCCGAGGTACGCAGCCAAGACGCTCCGTTGCTGCTGCAAGCAGCCTTGTCCAGCCGGACTTGCGGACCGCAGGCGTGGCACTTCGTCACTGAGAACTGGGAAACCATGGTCAGGCGCTTCCCTGAGAACCTGCTGGTTCGGGTGGCCGGGGGCATCCGCACTTTCACTGATCCGGCACTGGCCAGCGCGGCCGAGGAGTTCTTCGCCGAACATCCGATCAAGCAGAGTGAGAAGACCTTGGCCCAGCACCTGGAGAAGATGCGGGTGAACGTAGAGCTGAAGCGCCGGGAGGCAACTCGCTTCTTTGGAGCTGAGCGTCCTAGTTAGGACCTGAGTTGCCGCAAACGGAGCTCGCCGGCTGCTAACTGCGGGGGGGATTTAGTGGTGCCCGACCAGTTCGTGGTCATCGGCCAAGGTGCCCTGAGACCATTTCAAGCGATGCCGTTCCGGGCCCGGCGGGCGGCAATGAACGATCGCACCCCCAGTCCGATGTACACCGCGCAGACCAGCACCGTGACCAGCGAGGTGATTGCGGCGGCGTCCCCCTGGGCGGCTCCGCCGACGCGTCCAAGTGAGCCCAGTGCACCCAGGAGCGCGATCACCAGGGCGGCATGGATCGCATGGTGCCCAACCCGCCCCGCGGCCAACCCGAGCGCCCCGATAACAATTCCCAGCAGCGCCGGCAACAGAGCCGTTGGGCTGGCAAACCCGGTGGCCACATAGGCGGTCACCCCGACCGCAATCAGCAATCCCCCGACGATATGGGTCACGCGGTTCATTGGTCCTGCTCCCTTCCCGCCGGGGTCTTCAGCCGGATGCGGCGTCCCGTCGCCGGAGTTTAACCTCCCTGCGCCATCGGGGCTATGAGCCGGTCTCCGGCGCCGAAACTACCCAGACGGAATTGAATAGAACCTCCCATGTCGAAGCTGGAAAGTAGCGGCTAGACTCCGCCACAATGAGTCTTCGACCAGCCGCCCTCTTGTTGTCGCTGATCGCTTTGGTGTCCGCCGGATGCAGCCGCCCGGCCCCCGAAGTCCAGCCATCCACTGCCCTGAGCTCTCCCTCCCCGGCCGAAACCGGCCCCTCGCCCGCCGCGTCGGACGATCTTCGAATCGCCGAAATTCGCGCCACCGCGCTGGGTCCTCTGTTCAAAGCGATCCAGTCCGGCGACGCCGACAGGGCCGGTTCGTTCGCCCTCGACGAACAGGAGAAGGTGCCCCTTGCGGAACTCGCCTCAGGTTTCCAGGCGATGGCATCGCGGACCTGGAGTACCGAACCGGGCTGGAGCTGAACAAGGCCATCGGTAGCAAAGCGCAGGAACTATGGGTGGGCGGCAGTTACTCGGTCCCCGGAATCGAAGAACCGTTCGAGTTCAGCCTTACTTTCGACTTTTTGGAAACGACCGAAGGTTGGATGGTCGAAGAGTTCGAGTGGGAGGTTGTACCGGTGTGGCGAGTTCCCGGACCGCTCAACCGGTCCGAAAACTCCGGAGCCGTGGTCTTCAGTTCGCCCGGCTTCCCGGGGGAGGAGGTGGCCAACCTGACCGCCCAGGCTGTGGATAGGCTGAGCGGGCTGACGACTACCACCCGCCCGCCATACCTGATTGTCGTAGCCAATCAATCATCAGCGGTAGTATCTTCTAGAGCGATGGCGGTGGCCCACTCCTCCATCCGGTGGACCGGCGAACAGTTCCAGACGGGGCAGCCCTGGGTGGCCGTGAACCATGGGGCCTATCTAGCAGCTGAGCCGGCCGGCCGGAACAGTCTCGTTCTTCACGAACTCACCCATGTCGTCCTCAGCCCCCTCACCACCACATTCGTTCCGATCTGGCTATCCGAAGGCTTGGCGGTGCACTTCTCCGGGGAGCAAATTCTCGGTGCACTGAAGCCGGAAGGCAAACAGAGCGTCCTGGAGGGCAAAAGGCTGGGAAACCTGGAATCGGACTTCAGCCATCCCACCCTGTTCACCACCGTGAGCGACGACTATGCCTACGCCGGTGCAGTGGTCTCCTACCTGTGCGAGCGCTTCGGCGAGAAGGCGGTTCTGGAGGTTCTGGCCGCCTACCGGAGCGCCATGACTCCGGAGGAGGTGAACGAGGCCTACCGCTTTGCCTTCAACGGCATCATCCAGCAAACCATCGAGGAGAAGACCGGCCGGGACCTCACCAAGCGACTTTTCAAGGAAAAGTTCGGCGTCGAGTTCGAGGAGATCGACTCCGGCGCCAAGGCGTGGGTTCGCAGCAGGTGGTAAGAATGATGTCGTGGAATTCAAACCCGCCCAGCAGATCGCCTGGGCCCCCGCTCCCGCAGAGTACTTCACCGGAAAGGTGCTGTTCGGTCCGCTGAGCAACGCCGAGGGAGGCGTTAACGCCCTGGCGGTACAGTTCGAGCCGGGTGCTCGCACCAACTGGCATAGCCACCCCACCGGCCAGGTCCTCTACGTGGTTCACGGCGCCGGCTTGGTACAAAAGCAGGACGGGACAACGGTGGAGTTGTCGCCCGGAGACGTCGTCTACGCCCCTCCTGGCGAGACCCACTGGCACGGAGCCCAGGAGTCGAGCCCGATGATGCACCTTTCGATCACAACCGGCACCCCCGAGTGGCATCCCCGGCCGGTAACCGACGAGGAATACCACCACAGGGCTTAAAAACCACCCCTTCCGCCGTCGTCGTCCTCCGACTCCAGCCTGGCCCATATCCCCGCCAAATCTGGCGGACTGCTACGGGGCAATCGTTCGGGTCTGACCCTAGGTTCAGGAGAGCCCGGTAGAACTGAAGATGTTCAACCAGTTCGTGGCCAACGTTTCCCCGTCATACTCGTAAGCCAACCAGACCGTCCCCTCTCCCTTGGTTCGGGCAGTGGTGCGCTAACCCGAAGTTACCCCCCCGGTCCCCGACCAACTAGGCCTTTTTAGGCACAAATCGGTCCTGGTACGCTCCTGGCTACATGCCTACGAGAAGCCGACCCGGTGAGAGACCTTCAGGAGCTTGAAGGCGC
>JBQTHR010000025.1:0-3324 GCA_052389675.1 Actinomycetota bacterium | reverse complement strand
GACGCCCGAAGAGGCACTCGACTGCGCCTGCGGGCTCTACCTCAACGACCCCTCGGCATGGGCACCATGAACCCTCGGGAACGCCCAGCCAGAATGCGCGTGCCCAAAACCGAGACACTGCACTAGGTTCGCAAGGCGGGAGCTTCTGGCCGGGGGAGCGGCTTTGAGCTAGAGAGGATCTGCACGACCGTGCGGCCCTTCGTCGACCCCAACGTCTGTGTCTACGCCCACGACCGTGACGAGCCGGTAAAGCGCGAGGCCGCACTCAAGCTTCTGAACGAGCTGGCAGGGTTCGTTGACCGTGTCTACCCAGGTGCTTTCCGAGTTCTACGTTACGGTTACCCGCAAACTGACCCGGCCAATGCCCGGGGAAGCGGCTGAGTAGCAGGTGGCGGACATGGCCCAAACCACCGTGGTGGCTACCGACGCATCGCTGGTTGAGGACGCGATCGCGCTGAGCAAGATCTCTCAACTGTCTTTTTGGGACGCGCTGATTGTGCGTGCTGCGGCCAAAGGAGGGTGCGACACTCTGTGGACCGAGGATCTGACCGACGGCCAGTCCCTTGACGGGGTGCTGGTCGGGGACCCCTTCAAGGGCAGGGAAGTTTCTTAACCTCTAGCGAATGCCATGAGTCCCCAAGCAGTTCTCCACGCAACTGCTTGGGGATCGTGATCTGTCCCCTTGTTACTGGGACAATGAAGCTCCTACCAATCCTTCTCCTCCTTTTTCCGTGTGGCAGCTGGACCGCCCACCAGAAGTCCGGTAGCGCTTAAGACTGCCAACTGGAATGAGTTAGGGCACCCAAAGTAGTATCTACAGCAAACATTGCTCCGAGGGAAAGGATGCCCATGACCATCTCAGTTGTTGACCGGCCGGCGCCGGACGTTTTGGATGACCTCACCCGCCGGGAATTCATCTCCGGACTGGCGGCTGCCGGGCTGCTGGCCGCCTGTGGCAGGGAGCGTTCCCAAGCGCCTCCCGAGGCCCGCACCCGCACCGTCTCGGACGCCCTAGGCCTGGTGAAGGTACCCATAGACCCCCAGCGGGTGGTCACACTGGACCAGTTCTCCTTCGAGGCGGCCCGGCGGCTGGACGTGCCGGTAATCGGAGCGGTGGCCAATCGAGCGATGACCGACCCAGCCGGGGTGATCGCTCCGCTGCTGGCAGGCGTGGAGAGCGTCGGAACGCAGGTGCACGAGCCCAATCTGGAGGCGATCGCCGCCCTCCGCCCGGATTTGATCCTGGGGGGCTTCCCGAACGATTCGGAGCTTGACTCTCAGCTCAAGCAGATTGCCCCGGCCTACCTGGGCATCAAGTTTGAGTCCTCCAACCAGTGGAAGGAGATCTTCACCGCCATCGGGGAAGCCGTGGGACGCCGGCAGGAGGCGGCCCGGTTGCTGGCCGGGTACGAACAGCGGGCGGCGGAAGTGGGTGCGCGGCTGCCCCAGAAGGTAGCGGTATCTTCGGTGCGTGCTTTCCCGGATAGCTTGTACGTCTACGGGACCGACACCTTTGCCGGGGTGGTTCTGGCCGACGCCGCAGTTGAGATTGCTATTCCCGAGGCAGGATTCGACGGTTTTGGGTCCGAGCTTTCTTTGGAGCGGATGGGGGACCTGACCGCCGACGTTTTGATCTTTTGGACCGCCAACGAGCCGGATCCGGCTGCGGTGGAAGCACAACTCAAGAACTCGCCACTGTGGCAACGCCTGCCTGCAGTTCGCTCCGGGAAGGTGGTGTTCGGGGGGCAGCACTGGATAGGCAGCGGCCTGTACGCCGCCGAGGCGGTTCTGGACGATCTGGAGCGTGCTCTTGGCTGAATCGATTAACCGATGTGGGGGCGCAACCCTCAACAGATAAAGGAGGTTTGAGATGACCATCGAGTCGCTAGTCCACCCGA
This sequence comes from Actinomycetota bacterium, assembly GCA_052389675.1. Classification (GTDB taxonomy): domain Bacteria; phylum Actinomycetota; class CADDZG01; order JAHWKV01; family JAHWKV01; genus JBBDRH01. The sequence goes on along the minus strand of JBQTHR010000025.1, from coordinate 1,426 downwards.
CCGACGACCTGACCCGCCGGGAGTTCATCGGCGGAGGCCTGGCCGCCTTGCTGCTGGCGGCCTGTGGGGGCGACCGCCGCGACGGCGCCGACTCGGCCGGCGGGCAGACCGCGACGCGCACCGTCGAGACGCTGTTCGGGCCGGTCGACGTCCCGGCGCTCCCCGAACGGGTGGCCGCCATCGACGTCACCTTGGCCCTGGGCCTGTTGTCCCTCGAGCTGGTGCCCATCGCCGCAACCCCCGATTTCCGTGGCTTTCTGGGCGACGTCGCCGACGTGGCCCCGGACAATGTCGACAGTGCCGCCATCGGGGTTGTCATCGACGGCATCGAGCCCAACTTTGAGCTGCTGGCCGCGCTGCGGCCGGAGATGATCGTTGGCGGCGAGCACCAGAGCGAGAGCTACGACAATCTCTCGGCGATCGCACCTACCGTACTGGTGATCCGTAAGGTCAACGGCGACTGGCGGGAGCGGTTCCGCCAGCTGGCCGAAGCCGTGAACCGGGCGGACAAGGGCAGGCAGATCGACGCCCGGTACGAAAAGGCCATCGCCGATCTCCCGGCCAGGGCCCGCTCGACCGAGATTGCCTTCGTCCGCCCGGACGGGGATGGCGGCCTTATCCTCGACGGCGGGCCAGACGGCTTCGCCGGTTCGGTGGCACGCGACGCCCGCTTGGCCGTCACTATCCCACCTGAGGGGGTGGGAAAGCGGGACGGGGGCTTCATCGAAGTCAGTGGCGAGCGGATGGACGTGCTGGCCGGCGCCGGCCTCATCGTCGTGCCCGACTTCCGGAGTATCGGTTTTGGCGCATCGGACAGCCTCACCGAGCTCCGCACCAACCCGCTGTGGGCCACCCTGCCGGCGGTGGCGGCCGGCAAGGTCGTGCAGATTCCCGGGGGGGCCTACAACGGCGGCAACCACTTCGCCGCCCTGTCGCTCCTGGCCGCCATCGCCCGCTCCCTGGCATGAGCCGGTTGCGCCGAAGTCATCCTCTACGTCGACGAGCACGATGCCATCCGCAAGGAGCCGCTGTTTGCTGCGCTGCCCGCCGCCCAGGCGGTACGAGTGGTCAAGCTCACCAGCCCGGAACAGCTCGCCCTCGGGTAGATCCACGATCCACTCGTTGGCGATCGACAACCTCATCCCCAAGATCCTCGCCGCCTACGGCTGCTAACTACCCGACCTGAAAGGAACGAACATGACCAACCAACTGCTCACTCGCCCGGCTCTGCCGGAGGTCCTTGACGACCTCACCCGCCGGGAGTTCATCACCGGCCTGACGGCCGCCGGGCTGCTGGCGGCCTGCGGGGGCGACCGCCGCGACGGCGCCCCGCCTCCCGAGGCCGACACCATCACCGTTACCAACAAGTTCGGCACCTTCAAGATCCCGGTTGACCCGCAGCGCGTCGTCGGGCTCGAAGGGCGGC
>JBQTHR010000024.1:0-43453 GCA_052389675.1 Actinomycetota bacterium | reverse complement strand
GGCGTAGCCTGCGGGCAAGCTTGCGTTGATTCACTGATAAATGGGCTCCCAAGTGATGCCACCTCCTGTCGAGTCGACTGATCATCGTCAACTCACCGAGGTGTTGCGCGGATCCCTTGAACCAGCCTTGACGAGGCCACCCAATCAGGTGGGATAGCCGGCCCGGGTGTACAGCCCTAGCCGGCCCCCACTCGAACGGCTTCGATCGTCCCCTGGTCGCGACGGGTCGAAAGAATTTGGGCAACCCCGCCGGCGCGTTCGATCGAGGTGGGCAGCCCGCTCCCCGTAGCCACCACAGACGGTATGCTCCACCCACCCTCCGGCTCCCAGGTGACCGCCTTTATCTCGCCTTCAGGGTTGGACTCGGTGTCCTGGAAGACGACGAACAGCGTTGAGGAGGTCTCGTCTACGGCGATCGTGGGGAAATCGATCTGCTCGGTCACATCGGCGTCCAGTACCTGCTCAGGGGGCAACCACCCTCCTGCGGCTGCCTTCGTCAGATAGGTGAGCTCATAAGAGGTGTTGTCCCGCAGTACCAGATGGCCGGTGCCCGCACGGTCCATGGCCAGTGAGGCGGCACCGTAGAGTGCCTCGGGCACCGGCAAGGCTTCCTCGCCGGACCAGGTGAGTGCGTCACTGCCCAAGGAGCGGGAGTACCAGCCGCTGAGCGAATCGCCTCGGCGATAGGTCGCTAACACCTCGCCCGCAGGCCCGGTTCCGACGTTGGCCAGGACGGAAAGCACGTCGCCCGGAGCCGACAGCTCCTGGGTAGCGAGAACGGCCGGTTCGCCATCGACGGGGGCAGATATCGCTGCCCAGAACGGCTGCTGCCCCGGGTCGCCCTTCACCCAAACAACGTGGGCGGCCGAGCGCATCTGGTCGTAGGCCACGTCTACCACCGGGGAGGTGGCATCCCGGTCCAGGCGCACTACCTCTCCCGGAGTCAGCCCGATCTCGGACTCGGCGATGATGACGTACCCGACCCCTTGCTCGTCCCGGAAGGCGACATGGAGCCGGTCCGTGGGATCGATGGCCAAGGCGAACGATGCCGGCGAGAGCCCGGCGATCGGCTGGGGCGGGTGCCATGATCGTCCCTGGTTGCCCTTGTCCGAGACAACCTGCAGGCCGCCGGGCCCGTTATAGGCGGCGATCAGCCGGCCGTCGGAGGTTCGGACCACACGGCGCTGGCCGATCCATTGCGTATGGGTTGCGTCGGCCGGTGCGTCGGTGGCCACCAAAGCGGATGTCGAGAAAAGTGGGCCTGGGCCAGCCTGCCCGGGGTCCCTGCTTTCTAGCGCACGACCGATCAAGATGCCCGTGAGCAGGGCGGCAACCGTCGCTCCGGCCAGCCAGCGCCGGAATGATCGCACTCGCTCGGTCTTGCGCAGGATATCGGGGACCGGCTCGGGCTCCAGCGAGCCCTCCCGGAGCACTCGCACGCCTGCGAACTGGCGGCCGAGCCCGGAGCGCAGGTCGTTCCAGGTATCGATGCCCGGCGGTTGTGTCACCACTACGAATGTCCGTTGGGTGCGGTTCAAGAACAGCAGCCCAGGGCTCGTTCCGTTAAAGGTTGTGCGATGGAGTTTCGTGAGCTCCGCGACCGGTAGCTCGGCGGCGGCATTGAGCCGTTGCCCGGTAAGCTGGCCCAGCCGGTCCAGCTCGTCGGCCAGATCGGTAGCCGCTCCCGGCGGGAGGGCGGCGAATAAGGCAACAAGAACTCCGGCGCCCCGCTCGTCGAGCGCCAAAACGCCGCCCAGGGCGCCCCGGACCGAGATCGGTCCGCTCCCGATGACCAGAAGGCGCTCGCCCAGAGCGGCCGGATTGCTGCTAATAGCCGTCTGGAGAACTGCGAAGGTATCCCCCTCATCGGCTAAGGCCTCGGCCGGCTCCGCCTCGCCCGGCTCCGCCTCGCCCGGCTCCGCCTCGCCCGGCTCCGCCTCGGCCGGCTCCGCCTCGCCCGGCTCCGCCTCGGCCGGCTCCGCCTCGGCCGGCTCCGCCTCGCCCGGCTCCGCCTCGGCCGGCTCCGCCTCGCCCGGCTCCGCCTCGCCCGGCTCCGCCTCGCCCGGCTCCGCCTCGCCCGGCTGCGCCTCGCCCGGCTCCGCCTCGCCCGGCTCCGCCTCGCCCGGCTCCGGCTCGCCCGGCTCCGCCTCGCCCGGCTCCGCCTCGCCCTTTTCCGGAGCCGCTTCCCGGTCGTTCGAGTTGCCTCCGGAGGCGGCGATTGAACCGGCTGGGGTTACGGGGAAGGGCGTGATATGGCCGTGCATTCGGGGTAAGGATATTGCTTTTCGGTCATCCGAACATCCGGCAGCGACAGGCCCAAGACCCGGCACAAGCCATTCCGGCAGGAATATAGTTAAATCTGCGGTGAAGTCGGAGGAGGAACGAATGCGGTTTACTCGCCGTGGCGTCATTATCGGGTTGTTGATACTGGTCCTGGGCGGCGGAGCCGTATTCGGATCGATTCAACTGCTGGGCTCGGAGAAGGTTCTTTACTTGGCGGCGGATGAGGTCGGACCGGATCCGTTTACTGAGCCTGCCGTCTTCTTGAACGATGTCCAGCCGGTGGTTGTGTTGGCCACCCCAGCGCCATCGCCTTCTCCGGGTGCGTCTGAATCGCCCGGCTTCGAGCCGGTGCCCGACACTTCAGCCACCCCGGTAGCCCTAAAGGGCGACTGCGATCCCGACAAGCTGATTGAGCTACTCAACGGAGCACCCGAACGCCGGGCCGCCTGGGCTGAGGTGCTGAGGGTCGGATCGGACGACGTCGAGGAGTACGTTGTTGATCTGCGGTCGGCCAAGCTCTCTCGAGACGCCCGGGTGACGATGCACGGCTTCGAAGATTCTGAGCCGACCGAGTACCAGGCGATCCTGGAGGCGGGCAGTTCGGTGCTGGTTGACCAGTCCGGCGACATTGTGGTGCGCTGTCAGTGTGGCAACCCCATCGAGCCTCCCCGCAAGATCAAGTACACCTGCGAAGGTTGTCCCGAAGACTACGATCCGCCGCCATCATGCAACGGCACTTGCTTCGAGCTCTCGGAGAGGGTGCCCCCCACCACAACAACTCTCATCGCCGCCACAACCACGCTACCCCCGGCGGTTCCGTCAACGACAGCCCCGGGCAGGTCAACCGCGGCGACCACCCGGCGGCCGGCAGCCGCGACCACCACCACCCGTCCCCCCGCGGCCAATACCACAGTTCCCCCGGTGGGTCAGACCGGCGGAACGCTGTTCCCACCCAACACCCAGACCTTCCCGCCGGCGGCCACAGCCAATCCGAATACCACGGCCCCCCCGGTGGTAACCTCACTACCCCCAAGCGGCACGCAGCCGGAAGCCACCACAACCAGTGGCTGCTTTTTGGGGCTGTGCGGAATCTTCTAGCCCAGTTTCAGCGCTCCCCGATCGGTTCGTAGGAGCGGGGCGGCGGACCCACGTACAGCGAGTCCGGCCGGATGAGCTTGTTGTCGGCGAACTGCTCCCGCACATGGGCGGTCCAGCCGGCCATCCTGGAAGCGGCAAAAATCGGTGTGAACAATCGTTTGGGAATGTCTAGGTAGTGGTAGACCGCGGCGGCATAAAAGTCGACGTTGGGGTTCAAGCCCTTCTCCGCCATCACCACCTCCCGAATACGCTCTGAGATCTCAAACCACTTCATCTCGCCCCTGCGCTCGGCTACCTCGCGCGCCATCTCCCTCAACACGGTGGCCCGCGGGTCCTCGCCTTTGTAAACGGCGTGTCCGAAGCCCATGATCTTCTCCTTGCGGTCCAACCGAGCCTTGATGTTGGTCTCCACGGCGTCCACGTCGCTGATTGACAGCACCATGTCGAACACTGCCTCGTTCGCTCCGCCGTGCAGCGGGCCTTTGAGTGTGGCGATGGCTGAGGTCATCGCTGAGTGGATGTCTGAAAGCGTCCCGGCGGTTACCCGGGCAGCGAAGGTAGATGCGTTCATCGTATGGTCGGCGTGCAGGATCAGGCACCGGTCCATGATTCGGGCATCCTGCTCGCACGGGGTGTGACCGGTCAGCACGTAGAGCAGATTGGCAGCGTGGCTGAGCTCGGGGTCCGGCTCCACCGGCCACTTGCCTCCGCGCAGCCGTTCGTAGCCGGCGATCATCTGGGGCAGCCGGGCCACCAACCGGACCGCCTTGCGGTGGTTGGCTCCATCGTCGGTCGATACCACCCAGCCGTCCGGATCGTAGGCCGATTCGGCTGAGACGATGGTGCGCAGCATGGACATCGGCGAGGATTTCTGCGCCATCGTTAGCAGAAGTTGCTTGCTGAAGTCGGGGAGTTTGCGTTCCCGAGCCATCGCAAGCTTGATGTCGCTCAACTCGTCGGCCGAGGGCAGCTCACGGGTGTGGAGGAGATGGACGATCTCCTCGAAGGTGCTGTGAGCGGCCAACTCTTTCACGTCGTATCCGGCGTACATGAGCTTGCACGCTTGGACGTCGATGTCCGAGATCTCAGTTTGGGTGGCTACTACGCCCCTAAGGCCATCCGTAGGCATGGTCCTCCCTTTTGTCTTGTCGGGCCGTGCCGGAAATGAATGCAATCTGCGGGTAGGCTACGGCCTATCCTATCGGGACTCGTTTAAGGGTTCGCTGCAAAACCAAGCGTTGCGGTTGTGCACCACACCCGTTAACCGCAAGTTCAAGTTCGGCGCGTAGCCTTGCATCGCAGTGTTGAGCTTCGCAATGCTTACCCAAGGAGAACTCTCGATGATTTGCAACCACCGGCCGGCCGGATCATGACTCACAGGGTCACCTTCATACCCGGCGACGGGGTGGGTCCCGAGCTTTCCGAGGCCACCCGGCGGGTCCTGGAGGCCACTGGAGTGGACTTCGAGTGGGACGTTCGCCACGCCGGCGCCAGCGTTGTGGAAGAGTACGGCACCCCGCTGCCCGAACACGTTTTAAAGTCCATAAGAGCCAACAAGGTAGCCATTAAGGGGCCGATCACCACCCCGGTGGGCACCGGCTTTCGCAGCGTGAATGTGGAGTTACGCAAGCAACTGGATCTGTACGCCTGCCTGCGGCCGTGCAAGCACTACCCCGGGGTGCGCTCGCTCTACAGCGACGTCGACATCGTCATAGTCCGGGAAAACCACGAAGATCTGTATGCCGGGATCGAGTTCGAAGAGGGTTCGGAGGCGGCGCTCGGGCTGATCGATTACATCGAATCGATCTCCAGCCGCCGGATCCGGCAGGATTCGGGCATTTCGATCAAGCCGATTTCCATCTTCGGCACCACCAGGATCGTGAGGTTCGCCTTCGAATACGCCCGGGCGAACGGGCGACGCAAGGTGACCGCAGTGCACAAATCGAACATCATGAAGTTCTCCGACGGGCTGTTCCTGCGCACCGCCCGAGAGGTGGCGCAGTTGTACCCGGACATCGAGTTCAACGACCGGATCGTCGACAACATGACCATGCAACTGGTGGCCTACCCGCAGGATTACGACGTACTGGTCCTGCCCAACCTGTACGGCGACATCATCAGCGACCTGTGCGCCGGCTTGGTCGGCGGATTGGGGGTGGCGCCCGGGGCCAACTTGGGGGAGGGTCTGGCGGTGTTCGAGCCGACCCATGGCTCCGCTCCCAAGTACACCGGCCAGAACAAGATGAACCCGATTGCCCAGATGCTCTCCGGCGTCTTGATGCTGCGCCACCTGGGTGAAGCCGACGCTGCGGGGCGCACCGAGCGGGCTATAGCCGCGGTCATCGCCGAAGGAGGCAGCGTCACCTACGACATGCACCGCAACCGCCATGACCCTCGGGCGGTGGGCACCTCTCAAGTGGCAGATGCCATAATCGCCAAGTTGCGGGAGGGAGATTGATTTTGGCCAGTAAGAAAGTAACTGTTGTAGGCGCGGGTTTCGTCGGACGCACCACTGCCATGCGCATCGTCCAGTCGGGCAAGGCGGACGTGTGCCTGGTCGACATAATCGAGGGCTGGCCCCAAGGCCTGGCGCTCGACATACGCCACTCGGCAGGAATCGAACAGTTCGAGGCGAACATCATCGGAACCAATGACTATGCCGACACTGCCGGCTCGGACGTTGTTGTGATGACCGCCGGGTTGCCCCGGGGGCCGGGCATGAGCCGGATGGATCTGCTGGGCAAGAACGCCGAGATCGTAAGCGCAGTTGCGGGCACCATTGTGGCCACCTCGCCCGGCGCAGTGGTCATAGTCGTCACCAACCCGCTGGACGAGATGACCTTCCTCATGGCGCAGCGCTCCGGCTTTGCGCGAGAGCGGGTGATGGGTATGGCCGGGGTGCTGGACTCAGCCCGCCTGGTTGCCTACATCGCCGAAGAACTGAAGGTCTCGCCGCAACAGGTTAAGGCCATGACCCTTGGATCGCACGGCGAGCAGATGGTTCCGCTGCCCCGTCTGGCTACGGTAGGCGGCCAGCCCCTGGCAGAACTGGTTGACGAAGCCACCTTGAAGCGGCTGTTCGACCGTACGAGCAAGGCAGGGAGCGAGGTGGTCAACCTGCTGAAGAAGGGCAGCGCCTTCTATGCCCCGTCGGCGGCGGTGGCGCAAATGGTGGAGCAGATCCTGACCGGCGGCACCGCGACCCTGCCCGTGTGCGCTTGGCTGACCGGCCAGTACGGCGTGAACGACACCTATCTGGGAGTACCCGTGCGCCTGGGTCCCGGTGGCGTGGAGGAGATTGTGGAGTTGGAGTTGGACGACGTGGAACTGGTGGCTCTGCGAGCGGCGGGCCAAGCGATCAAGTCCCGCTGCGAGGACCTGGCCAAGCTCTGAGGAAAACGTCAAAGGTTCGGTCCGAGGCATTCCCCGAAATTCGGTACCCGGATCAGCTAACGTGGGCACCTGTTTTACCTACCAACAATGCCGATGCTATGGAGCCTCACGCCTAAGCTTTGTCAGTCCGCTTGCATGAACTGGTTGAGATCAGCTGTGCAGCATGCCTGCGATCTCGAACACCAGGTCAAGTGACTGCCGGGCATTCAGCCGCGGATCGCACAGCGCCCGGTAGCCGGCCGGGTCGTCCAGGTGATGGTCCAGAACCTCCTCCACGCCGCCCAAGCATTCGGTCACGTCCTCCGGCGTGAGTTCCAGGTGCACGCCACCGGGCACCGTGCCTTCCTGGCGGTGAACGGCGAAGAATCCCTTGATTTCGGCCAGAATGTTGTTGAAGTGGCGGGTCTTGACCCCGGTTGCGGTGGCGTAGGTGTTGGCGTGCATCGGATCGCACACCCACAGAACCGGGTGAGCGGACCGCCTGACTGCCCCGATCATCTCGGGCAGCACATCTTCCACCCGGTCAGCCCCCAGGCGGGGGATTAAGCTCAGCCGGCCGGGCTGGCGCTTGGGATTTAGCCGGTCGCACAGCTCTACAATCTGTTCGGGACCGGTCAACGGGCCGACTTTGACGCCGACCGGGTTGTGGATGCCCGACAGAAAGTCGATGTGGGCGCCATCGGTCTGCCTGGTACGCTCGCCCGCCCAGAGCATGTGGGCGGAGCAGTCGTACCACTCGCCGGTGAGCGAATCCTGACGGGTAAGCGCCTCCTCGTAGCCCAGGATGAGTGCTTCGTGGGAGGTGTAGAAGTCCACTTCGTGAAAGGTTGCATGCCCGTCCAGGTCGATCCCGCACGCTTGCATAAAACTGAGCGCCCGGGTGATCTGGCCGACTATCAGCTCGTACTGCTGCCCCTGCAGGCTGGAGGCGACAAATTCTTGGTTCCACACGTGCATCTGCCGGATGTCGGCGAATCCGCCTTTGGTGAACGCCCGGATCAGGTTCAGCGTGGCCGCTGACTGATGGTACGCCCGCACCAGCCGCTGGGGATCGGGCTTGCGGGCCTGCTCGTCGAAGTTTTCTGCGTTGACCGAGTGGCCGCGAAACGACGGAAGCTCCAACCCGTTGAGGTTCTCGTTGGGGGAGGAGCGGGGCTTGGCGAACTGCCCGGCGATCCGCCCAACCTTGACCACCGGCAGCCCGGCGGCGTACGTGAGCACCACGGCCATCTGTAAGATGACCTTCAGCTGGTCCCGGATCAGGTCGGCGGAGAAGGTGGTGAAGGACTCGGCGCAGTCGCCCGCTTGGAGCACGAAAGCCTTGCCGCCGGCTGCTTGGGCGAGTGCGCCGGTCAAAGCCCGCGCTTCCCCTGCAAAAACGAGCGGCGGCATCCGGCGGATCTCGTCCAATGCCACTTCCAGCCCGGCCTGATCCTCCCAGTCGGGTTGCTGGGAGGCGGGAAGCGTGCGCCAGGAGGCGGGGGACCAAGTTCTCACGAAGGCTATGTTCGCGTGCCGGAGCACTCTTTGCCGTGATGTGCGGTTCGGTGGCCCTGAAACAGTGTCGCAGCCGCGTGAGAGCGGCTGTGTCGACCGCGTGAGAGCGACACTACCGACCGCGTGAGAGCGACACTACCGAGGAGGATATCGGCACCGGACCGTGAAGGCGGGAGGCCGGGGCGGCTTTTCGGGCGAAGGATGGCCGAGCCGCCGGGCCATTAACCAGATGAGTCGGGCGGGCCCAGCTTCGGGTTCGGGTCCAGGCGGCTGAGGCCATTCCAGGCCAGGTTAACCAGGTGGGCTGCTACCTTGTCCCGGCTGGGGCGCTCGGCGTCCAGCCACCACTGGCCGACCAAGGCGACCATACCCACCAGGGCGTGGGAGTAGAGCGGCGCCATCTGATCGTCGTGGCCCAGACGCTGGAACTCCGCCGCCACAATGTGCTCCACTTTCGATGCCACATCGGCCATCAGGCTGGCGAAGTTCCCTGAGGTGATGGCCACCGGCGAGTCCCGCACCAGGATGCGGAAACCCTCCTGCTCGTCCTCGATGTAGGTCAGCAGGGCGATTGCCGCCTGTTCCAGGATCGCCCGGGGATGGGTGGCTACCAGCGCCTTCGTGACCCGGTCAAGCAGGCTTTGCATCTCCCGGTCCACCACAACCGCGTAGAGACCCTCTTTTCCACCGAAATGTTCGTAGACGACCGGCTTGGAGACCCGGGCCCGCTGAGCAATCTCCTCTATGGAGGTGGCTTCGAAGCCACGCTCGGCGAACAGCTGCCGGCCTACGCTCAGCAGCTGTTCACGTCGTTCGTGACCGGTCATGCGCGTCCGCGGGGTTGCCGCGGTGCTCATGGTGCTTCCGAATAGCATCGCAAGCAGTCACTATACGCGCTTGGCCTGCATCTGCGCCGGAGTAGGCCGCTTAACGTTGGTGGCCAGGCGCAGCACCTTTAAGGTGCTGATCAGCCAGGCGCTGGGGTCGAACTGGAAGCGGCCGAGGCCGTGCTTGTATGACGTTGGGAAGGCGTGGTGGCTGTTGTGCCAGCCCTCGCCGAAGGAGACCAGCGCCATAAGCCAGTTGTTGGTGCTCTCGTCCGCGCTCTTGTAAGGCCGGGTGCCGTAGAAGTGGCAGATCGAATTGATGCTCCAGGTCACGTGGTGCAGGAAGAAGATCCGAGCCAGCGCACCCCACAGGAAGGCAGTGACCGTACCCATGACCGTTCGGGTGACCGCCAGCCCGATCAGCGCCGGCAGCAGGAAAGACCCCAAGGCGATAATTGGGAACGCCTTGTCCACCTTGCGGATGTCCAGGTCGGCAATAAGGTCCGGAGCGAACTTTTTGATGTTGGTCTTTTCCCGGTCGAAGAACCAGCCGGTGTGCGCATGCCACAGACCCTGCAGTACGCCCTTTACGCCTTCGGCTTCGGCCAGGTGGGGGGAGTGCGGGTCGCCCGGCTTGTCGGCGAAGGCGTGGTGGCGACGGTGGTCGGCCACCCAGCGGATGACCGGTCCTTGTAGCGCCATGGACCCGGCAACCGCGAAAGCGATCTTGAGCGGCTTATTTGTGTCGAAGCTGCGGTGCGTGAGCATGCGGTGAAAACCTACGGTGACCCCCATGCCCGAGATTAAGTAAAAGACGAAGAACAAGGTGAGATCCAGTGCCCGGACGCCGCGGCCCCAAAGCAATGGGATGCCGACGACCGCGCCGGCGAACGGCAGGACGGTTACCAGCAGGGTGATCCGGCGCTCAAGTTTGAGCCGCCGGTCGGAAGGGATTATGGTGATCGCCTGTTTGGCCTTGGCAGGCCGTGCCTTTCGAGTCTCCGCGGCTGTTTGGGCCATAGGGAGGGATTCCTTTCCTTGATTAAAGGGACCTTACGCTTGCGTAACCTACGATAGAGTAAGTTATTCGTCAAGCGAACCTGATTAGATTGGTCGAATATCTAGCCAGCGGCCGAAATGTTCACATTGGGCCGGCTCGGAACGCCTATCCCGCCGGGCCTATAATTCAAGTTGTCCATCGACGGAAGGTTAGGTGAGCGGCGTTTGGCCAGCGACAGTCCCTGCAGGTTCTTCCGGTCTTTGGGCTTGGCGCCCTAGCGCTTTTCGCAACCCACCCGCCTGATCGGTTCGAACCTCCAAGGCCCTTAAAGGCCGATTGCCGTCGCCCTGAACAAGGGGAGGTGAGAAATGTGACCATCATCGACAGAGCTGTCTACGTAGCGGGCGAGCGCGTCTCGGCTGGCGAGACCCTGGGGGAGACCTACCAGGCCCTGCAGTTCGGCAACGGTTCCGGACTTGCCTGGATTGGCCTGCACCGGCCCACCGAGGCCGAGTTCTCTTCTTTGGCCACCGAGTTCGATCTCCATGCGCTGGCGGTCGAAGACGCGGTGCAGGCGCACCAGCGCCCGAAAGTTGAGCGCTACGGGGAGACCCTTTTTATCGTCCTCAAAGCCGCTCGCTACGTGGACGTCACCGAAGAGGTGGAGTTCGGCGAACTGCACGTTTTCGTCGGCAAGGACTTCGTTGTCACGGTGCGCCATGACGAGCCCGGCAACCTTGCCCGGGTCCGCTCCCGCTTGGAGAGCGACACAGAGTTGCTAAGGCGCGGTCCGGAGGCGGTACTTTACGCGATATTGGACCGGGTGGTGGACGATTACGTGCCGGTGGTGGATGGTTTGGAGAATGACATCGATGAGATTGAGGTGGAGGTGTTCCGGCGGGATCCGGCGGTCTCTCAGCGCATCTACCAGCTGTCCCGAGAGGTGGTGGAGTTCCAGCGGGCAACCAGGCCACTGGCCGCGGTAATGGTGGCTCTGGCAGCCGGCTTCCAAAAGTACGACATCGACGAGGAGTTGCAGCGCAGCCTGCGAGATGTCCAAGACCACCTGGTGGTGGTTAATGATCGGATAGACGGCTTTCGCCAGTCACTCCAGGAGATCTTGTCCGTTAACGCCACTTTGGTGAGCGAGCAGCAAAACGAGGAGATGCGCCGGCTGACCGAGGTGAGCGTATCCCAAAACGAGGAGGTCAAGAAGATCTCCGCCTGGGCCGCGATCATCTTTGCCCCCACGCTGGTGGGCACGATCTACGGGATGAACTTCGATGCGATGCCCGAACTCAACGAGGCCTGGGGATACCCGGCCGCTCTGGCGCTGATGGTTGCGGTTTGCCTGGTGCTGTTCCTGATCTTCAAGCGACGCGACTGGCTGTAGGAATTACCGCTCGAATCGGAATTGCCTTCAGATTTCGCTTAAGTAATCGGAGTTCGTGCCGATAGATTGGGCGGTTTCTTCGGAGCAGTCGCCTCGAGGTGGAATGGCTTCAAGTCCGGGCAAAATCGCTCATTATCCGGCAAGGACGCTTGGCCTCTGGCTCGCGTGCGGAATTCGTTGCCGTTACCCCACTTTTCCTGCCGGCTGCTCCGGAAGCCGAAGACTTGTCGCAATCAGGCATCGAGCATCGTTAGGACAGGAGGGACTGGTCGATGTTTCCTAGTTTCGGAGCCCTGCTCTACGCGGGTGTTGGCTTCTTCGTAGCGAGCACGAACATGTACCTGGCGGTATCCGGCTTGGCCACACTCCTATCGGCCCTGCTGGCCATAGTCTTGTGGCCGCTGGTGCTACTGGGGGTGGATCTGCACGTAACTTTGATCTAACCCGCAGAAGCACCGATCGGGTTCCGGCCCCTCCGCTCAGACCGGGTCGTTCGACCCTGTCGGCTCACCGGCGCGTCTGCCGGCCGGATGCGGGGGCTTCGGCTTAGTGGTCAGGATGCTGCGTTTGACCTGCTGAATCGCCTCGGTGACCCGGATGCCACGAGGACAGGCGTCGGTGCAATTGAAGGTGGTCCGGCAGCGAAAGGCTCCGCCGGCCGACGCCAGGATCTCCAGGCGGCCGCCGGCGTCTTCGTCGCGGGAGTCGTAGATGAAGCGATGGGCGTTGACTATCGCTGCCGGTCCTACGTAGCTTTTGTCAGACCAAAAGATCGGGCATGAGGTGGTGCAGGCAGCGCACAAGATGCACTTGGTGGTGTCGTCGAAGCGTGCGCGTTCCTCAGGGGTCTGGAGGTGTTCCCGCTCCGGCGGTTCACCGGCGGCAAGCCACGGCCTGACCGCCCTGTAACCCTCGAAGAACGGCTCCATATCCACTATCAGGTCCTTTTCGACCTTGAGACCACGCAACGGTTCAACCGTGATCGGCTGCTCCAGGTCCCGGCAGAGCACCGCGCACGCCAGCCGGTTCACTCCGTTGATCAGCATGGCGTCCGAGCCGCAGACGCCGTGCGCACAGGATCGGCGAAATCCCAAGGTCCCGTCCAGGTGCCACTTCACGTAGTGCAAGGCGTCGAGGACCCTGCCGAAGCTGTCAACCTCGGTAACATAGCTTGCCCAATACGGCGGCTTTTCCGACTCGGGGTCCTGGCGGAACACCTTGAGCTTGACCCCGAGCAACGCAGGGTCAGTGGGCGTGCTGGTGCTCGTGTTGGAACTGGCCCAGCATTCCCCACCAGGCCTCCAGAGCCAGGTGTGCGGATTCACGGGACAGTTCAGAATCGCGCAGCGCGCTTTTGAGCGCCTTGGCGTGCTGGATGTCCAGAACGGAATGCAGCTTGAAGAAGGCGAGCGAGTCCTTGTCGTCCACACCATAGTGCTCGACGAGTCCAGCCGCCTTGGCTTCGGCGATTTCCGGCTGCTGGCACTCGTACGCGTACAGCGCGCCGATTGCCTCCTGTTCGCCGTGCCCGCATAGCGACCGGTAGGTCTCAACCAGGTTCACGGTCTGGGGGGTGGGAACCGAATTCGTGACCTCGTGGGCGGACACTCCGAGCCCGGCGGCGAAGTCAAGCCACATTTCAGCGTGCGGCCGGGGGTTGGAAGATTCGTCGTACAGCACCTCGGCCACTGCGTCGCGAGCCTCTCCTGGCTCGATGTGGTTTAGAGCTGCCTCCAGAAAGCTCGGCAGCGCTTTTTCGTAGTGGTAGTACTGGCAGGCGTAGTCCTGCAACTGGCCCATGGAGATCTTCCCCTGGCTCCATCGCTGGTAGAAGGGGGTACCCAACAGATGACGTTCCTTTATCAGTGCGTTTATCCCCATTCGGACCTCCTAGCGCGTCGGTACTTTACGGCCGTGTGAATAGCGACGTTACCACTTTCGTGCTTGCCTCCACAGCGCCTCAGTACTTGCGCTCCATGGGTACATAGTTCGTCACCGTGACCGGCTTGAATGAAAGCTCGATGCAACCGTCTTCCCGGCGAGTGGCTAGCGAGTGCTTGAGCCAGTTGCGGTCGTCCCGCTCGGGGTGGTCGCTGCGGTAGTGGCAACCCCTGCTCTCGGTGCGCGCCCGGGCGGCGGCAACGGTTACCTCGGCTAACTCCAGCAGGAAGCCGAGTTCCAGCGCCTCTATCAAGTCCTGGTTGTAGCGGTGCCCCCGATCGTCCAGCCTTACCGAAAGGTATTCCTCCCTTAGCTCATCTATCACCTGGGCCGCCTCCGCCAGCGAGGTGTCGTCTCGAACCACCCCGCACCGGCGGGTCATTGTTTCCTGGAGCCTGGTGCGAATGGCGGCGGCCCTGACGCCCGCAGGAGTGTCGATGAGGGCCGCTATCGCTTGTATCGTCCGCCGCTCGGGGGATTCGGGTAGCTCGGCGTGTTCGGCGGCAGCAGCGTGGGCGGCCATGTTGATGCCGGCTCGCCGTCCGAACACAATGATGTCCAGCAGCGAGTTGGTGCCCAGCCGGTTCGCCCCATGGACTGAGACGCAGGCACACTCGCCGGCGGCGTACAGTCCGTGAATCGGCGAGTTGTCCTTATCCAGGATCACCTGGGCATCGACAGTGGTGGGGATACCTCCCATCGCGTAGTGGGCGGTCGGTTGGATGGGGACCGGGTCGGTGATTGGCTCCACGCCCAGATACATCCGGGCGAAGCCGGCAATGTCCGGGAGTTTGCTTTCGATAACTTCTCGTCCCAGGTGGCGCAGATCCAGGTGGACATAGTCCTTGCCGTCGATGCCTCGCCCCTGCTCCACCTCCCGGTGGATCGCCCGGGAGACGATGTCCCGTGGGGCCAGGTCGCCGATGGTTGGGGCGTAGGACTTCATGAATTGCTCCCCCTGGCCGTTGAGTAAGACGCCGCCCTCACCCCGGGCGGCCTCGGAGAGCAAGATCCCCAGCCGGTGGATGCCAGTTGGATGAAACTGGAAAAATTCCATGTCCTCCAGCGGGATGCCCCGGCGCAGGCATACCGCTGGGCCGTCTCCGGTCAGCGTGTGGGCGTTGGAGGTGATCTGAAAGATCCTTCCAAACCCTCCTGTGGCAAACAGGATGCTTTTGGCGTGAATCACGTGGATCTCGCCGGTTTTCAGTTCGTAGGCAACAGCTCCCGCCGCCATCCGGCCCCCCTTGGGGGAATCCACCACAACCAGGTCCAGCACGTGCCACTCGTTAAGGAATTTGACGTCGTTCTTGACGCACTGCTGGAACAGGGTCTGCAGGATCATGTGACCGGTTCGGTCGGCGGAGAAGCACGCCCGCTTTACCGGACCTTCGCCCCGGTTGCGGGTGTGGCCGCCGAAGCGCCGTTGGTCGATCTTGCCCTCGGGCGTCCGGTTGAACGGCAATCCCATGTGCTCCAGTCCGATTACCGCATCTATGGCCTCCCGGCACATGATCTCAGCGGCGTCCTGGTCAACCAGGTAGTCGCCCCCCTTCACAGTGTCGAAAGTGTGCCACTCCCAGTTGTCTTCCTCGACGTTGCCCAGCGCTGCGCACATGCCGCCTTGGGCGGCTCCGGTGTGGGAACGGGTGGGGTAGAGCTTGCTGACCACTGCGGTCGACGCCGTGCGGGACGCCTCCAGGGCGGCCCGCAAGCCGGCGCCGCCGCCGCCGATGATCAGGCAGTCGAATTTGTGATGGACGTCATACTCCGGTCTTGGTCCTTGGGTTCTGAAGACCGAATTATCAACGCATTGGAGCGCCTCTGCCGGCCAAACCGAGGGTTGCCCGGCGGGCGAAAGTTACCCTTACGGAGCCCCGGCGACTTCGAAAGTGGCCAGTACGAAGGTGCCCAGCACCATCATGAAGGCAACTAAAGCCCACAGAGCCACGGTGGCTATCCGCCGCAGCCGCGGCCGGCGCAGATGGTCCTGGATCGCGCCGCGGGCACCTATGGCTCCGTGGGTGAGCGCCAGGGCGAGCAGGAGCCAGTCATAGCTCCTCCAAAACAGGCCGGTCCAGCGGGCGGCTACGAAGTCGTAGTCGATCCGGTCAACCCCTCCACCGATCACGTGCATGATCGCCATGTGGCCGAGCACCAAGAACACCAGGCCGAGTCCCGAGATACGCATGAAAAACCATGACCAAACCTGCTTCCTGCTCGGCGCCGAATCCGGGTGGAAGCGGTTCAGGTAGGCGTCTTGTACATTCAAAAGATTGGTCTGAGCATGATGAACGCAGAGGGTATGAACAGGGTCAGGGTGATTGTCATCACTGCGAAGTTGAGCTGGCGCTGGTAGCGGACTCCCTTGGCCCAGAAGTCGACCAGGATGACCCGCAGGCCGTTGAAGGCGTGGTAAATAACCAGGAACATGAGCGCTACCTCCAGGGGGCGGAATAAGGCGCTCTCGTAGATTTGGGCCATGGTGTTGTAGGCGCCTGGTCCGAACATGAGCAGCGAGGTGTCCAGGATATGCAGGAAGAGAAATCCCAGGACCGCCAAACCGCTGCCCCGGTGAAGGATCCAGGACCACATCCCCAAGCCCACCCGGTACCGGGTGGGCTTGTAAGGGGAGGTTTCGATGGGAGGATCCATCAGGATGCCAATATACCAACCGGCCGTGCACATCGGCTGGGCGCCGCGGCGCTGGGCGGATGCGGGACCCTGGGCGGCGTGCTGCTGCTGGCCGGGGTTCCCGCTGTGGCCCGCCGGCGCCCGGTCCAGATCAGGTTCCCCCAAGCCCTGTGGTTTGGAGCGACGGTTTTCACACTCGGCTCCGCCGCCGGTCTGGCCGGTCATCACCTGTTCGTAAGCGTGGTTTCAGGCTCATTGGAGCGCAGAGCGGTGATCGTCGGCAGCGAGGTGGGCTTGGCGACAGCGCTGGTCGCTTGGGGGGTTACGGTCACGGGAGGGCGCTGGATCGGCCCGTTCCAGCCGGGCAGTGATGCACAGGAGGTAATGAGAAGCAGCCTGGGCCTGGCAGCGGCGGCCGGTCCGGCGGTGGGGGTATTGTTGTCGAAATTTGTAGTCAGACAGCTTGTGGCGCGCTCTATTTCCGAGAGGGACCGCTAAAGGCCCCTGCGCCATACTTCCAAGCCCTGAACCAATCCCTGCCTTACCCAGCCTTCAAACCTCGCCTTGGATTCCGCCGGTTCGTCGCGGTAGTTGACCTGGAAATACCCGTCGGAGACGGTGACCAGATCAGTTATGTCCTTCGCTCCGTCGCTGCTCTCATCACGTCTGAAGAAGACCATCGAGCACGCAACAACGCCACGGTACTCATGCCCCAGGCCCTGCAGCAGGACAAGGATCTCGGCGTGCTGCTCGGTGTCCAGCGTCAAGCGTGTCCAGGCGACATAGGAGGTGGGGTTTGCGTAGAATCCCAACTGTTTGGCTGCATGAATCATCTGTAACCGGAACCAGTAGCCGCGGCGTCCTCCCGAAGGCTCCTTGTCAGCCCGAAAACGAAAGTTCTTTGAGAACTGACCAAGTTGCGTCTCAAGCTTGGCAGCAGTTGCCGCCAACTGTTGCTCTGCTTCATGGTTCAGTTCGTCTGCTAGCTTCTTAGCCTGCTTCCATTGATGCTCAAGCTCCTTCCGGCGGGATTCGAACATTTCCCGTGCCGCGTCGATTACTTGGTCCACCAGCTTGCGTGCCACTACCTCTGTGGCGATGCTGAGAGCGTTGACGAACGTCCGTTTTTGGATGGCTGAGAACAGGTCGACCAGTTCCCCCAAAGAGCCCCTATCTGCAGCCTCCAACGCGTCGATGTACTTCCCGCGTTCGGCGTCTTCAGAGGAGACCGCCAGGGGGAACCAGCCTGCGCGGATGAAAACCAGTGAGGCTAAGGCTCGAGCCACCCGCCCGTTCCCGTCTTCAAAGGGGTGGATCTGCGTGAACCGATGATGCAGCCAGGCAGACTGAACCTCCGGAGCCACCTCGAGTTTCTGATGAGCAAGATGCAAGCTGACCAGCTGGTCCATTTCCGAGGCCACCTGTTCCGGCGGACAATAACGATGCACCCCGCCATCGGGGCGGGTTGGATCGTTAGGAAGGCTCTTGTACTTGCCTTTCGACAGCTCCTTTTCGTACTTTAGGCCGAATTGGTTAAGGACGGTAAAGCTGTGCTGGTTCCGGGTAAGCAGGGCGTGGAGTTCCTTGACGTAGCCGACGCTCAGAATTCTTCTTCCCTTGACGAAGTCGAACAGCCCCTCCACGGTGGCCTGTTGATCCTGAATGATTGCCGCTACCAATTGGGGGTCACGGTCGGTGGAGTCGTGCGGGATGAGGGCGGCGTCGATGCCCTGATCGATCAGAGTCTGTGTTATCCCCCGGTCAAGCGAGTAAAGGCGTTCCAGGATGCCGGTATCTATCGCCCATTGCCGGTTCAGCCGTTCGTTGAACTGCCGCAGCGTTTCGCTGGATTCTAAAGAGCGCCGCTGGTCTTGCCATACACCCGCCAGGGCCCGTAGCTCCTTGCTGGCAAGCTCCGCCCACTCTTCAGGGAGATCTTTGATGGGCTCCCAGTCTTCGACCTCAACCGAATCTTCCACTGCGCCAGTCTATTGGGCTATTGGGGACCGGATCCTGCGGCGGCGGCACAACGCCGGCACTCACCGTCAACGCCATAGAATGGCCGGACATTCAGGCGACGCGGTGCATCCGGACGAGGGAGTCTCATGCGAGTAGCGGTGGTTGGAGGAACGGCGGGGATCGGCTACGGGATTGCGCTCAGGCTGGCCAAGGCGGGTGACGACGTGGTCATCGGTGGCCGGATGGCCGAGAAGGCTAACCGGGTTGCCGGAGAGGCGCTGGAGCTTGTCCCGGGCACAATGATCAGCGGGAAGGCCAACGAGGACGCCGTGGTTGGGCGCGATCTGGTGGTCGTAACCGTGCCCTATCCCGGCCTGGCAGCCACCTACAAGATGCTGAAGGAGAAGATGACTCCGGGCACTGTGGTGCTCGACTGCAATGTCCCGCTGGCCAGCGAGGTCGGCGGTAGGCCCACCCGCATGCTCGGCGTTTGGGAGGGCTCGGCGGCGCAGCAGGCTAAGGGGATAGTCGGCAAGGATTTCCCGGTGGCTTCAGGGTTTCACACCGTCATGGGCGGCAAGCTGATCAAGGTGGACTCGCCGCTGGGCGGGGACGTCTTGGTGTGTGGAGATGCCGACGCCAAAGGGCTGGCGCAAAGGGTGGTGGAAAGGATTGAGGGGGCCCGATTCGTCGACTGCGGGCCGCTGGAGAACGCCCGTATCCTGGAGTCGCTGACCGCCCTGCTCATCGGCATCAACATCCGCTTCAAGCTGGACCCGGGTGCAGGCCTCAAGGTGACCGGTCTTCCGGAATAGCGAAGTCGCCTGCTGGACATTCTGGCGCCCTTGGCGGGACCGCAGATCCGGTGAAGAGATAAGCTCCCGTCATGCGCTACTGGATCGCCACGGTGAACGAAGATCGGGTTCGGGAGGGCGAGGCCGAGGGCGTGATGCAGGCGGACCACGGCGAGTATGCCCGCCTCAGGAAGCTCTCCAAAGGGGACCTGGTGGTCTTCTATTCGCCGCAGACCAAGACGGACCGGGGCAAACCGCTCCAGGCGTTCACCGCGGTCGGCTCAATTGCCGACGAGGATCCCTACGAGGTTGACGCCGGTCTGTCCTTCCACCCCTGGCAGCGCCGGGTGGTCTACTTCGATTGCAAACAGGCGCAGATCCGGCCGCTGATTCCCAAGCTGGAGTTCATTGCCGACCCGTTCCGCTGGGGCCTTGAGTTTCGCAAGGGGCTGTTCGAGATCCAGTCCGGTGACTTCAAGCTGATTGTCAAAGCCATGAAGGCGGACTTACTCGGGTTCGATAAGCGCCAAGACTGACTCCACCGCCACGGTTTGGCCTATGGTGACGTTGATCTGCCGGACCACGCCGGCCAGATGGCAGGCGATCAGGTTCTCCATCTTCATCGCTTCGAGCACCAGGATTGGTTCGCCGGCGCTCACCCGGTCACCCACTTGGTGCAAGATCTTGACGATGGTGCCCTGCATGGGCGCCACCAAGGTGTCCCCTTCGCCGCCCTGCGCCTGGCCCCGGCCGAGTTCGGGGGGCCGGGGCTTCAACCGGGTGACGCCGGGTTCGATGCGTTCCTGGAACTTGATCTCGAAGCGCTTGCCCTCCAGTTCTACCGACACCACCCGCGGCCGGGGCCCGGTGCCCGGCTGACCGGCTTTGCCAACCTCCAAACTGCTGAGGTCCAGGTCCTTTTCAACCGTCTTGGTGGAGAACTCGCCCTGCTGGAACCACGCGCTGGAAAGCGCCAGCTTGTGGAAGGCGATTGTGGTGACGAGCCCATCGATTCGGTACTCGTCCAGCGCCCGCAAGGTGCGCCTGATGGCCTGCTCCCGGCTGTCGCCATAGCAGATCAGCTTGGCGATCAGCGAATCGTAACTCGGGGGAATGGTTGTCCCGGCCACCGCGCACGAGTCCACTCGAACCCCCGGCCCGCCCGGCTCCCGGTATCCGGTGATCGTCCCGGGATTGGGGAGGAAGTCGCCGGCCGGATTCTCGGCGTTGATCCGGCACTCGATCGCATGGCCGCGCAGCTGGATGTCCCGCTGTTTGATCGGGAGCGGCTCGCCCTGGGCAACCAGGATCATCAGCTGAACCAAATCCAGCCCGGTGACCAGTTCGGTGACCGGATGTTCAACCTGCAGCCGGGTATTCATCTCCAGGAAATAAAAGCGGGGGCCTTCCTCGGTCTGCTCGAACAGGAACTCGACGGTGCCCGCAGAGCTGTACTGCACCTGCCGGGCGAACTTGACCGCCGCCTGGCCCATCGCACGGCGGATCTGTGGGGTGATCGCAGGGGAGGGAGACTCCTCGATCAGTTTTTGATGCCGGCGCTGCAGCGAGCAGTCCCGCTCGCCGAGGTACAAAGTGTTGCCGTGCTGATCGGCGATTACCTGTATCTCAATGTGGCGCGGGGTTTCCAGGTAGCGCTCCAGGTAGAGCTCGTTGCTGCCGAAGGCCAGGAGTGCTTCCCGGGAGGCGCTGGCATAGGCGGAGGCGGCATCACCAGGCTTGTGGACCACGCGAAATCCCCGCCCGCCTCCGCCCTTGCTGGCCTTGATTGCCACCGGCCAACCGTGTTCCAGGGCGAAGCGGGCGATCGCTTCCGGGCCGGCAATCGGGTCCTCCGTGCCGGGGACCATCGGCACACCGGCCTTGGCGGCGATCCTCCGGGCGGAGATCTTGTCGCCCGCGGCGGCGATCGCCTCCGGCGGGGGGCCGATCCAGATCATTCCGGTGTCGATCACCGCTCGGGCGAACCCGCCGTTTTCCGCCAGGAAGCCGTAGCCGGGGTGCACCGCATTGCTGCCTGAGCGCCGGGCAACCTCAAGGATACTGGCAACGTTTAGGTAACTGGCACCCGGAGGGGTGTCCCCGACAAAGTAGGCCTCGTCGGCGAACTCCACGTGCAGGGCGTCCCGGTCGGCCTCCGAGTAGATCGCTACGGAGGCGATTCCTAACTCGCGGCACGCGCGGAAGATGCGGATGGCTATCTCCCCGCGGTTGGCAACCAAGACCTTCGTGATTATTGCCACTGACGCCCGTTCCCCGGCTGGCGACGGCCGGATCTCGCAAACACTGGCTTGATCTTAGGCCCCACAGCCGGCGAGCGCGGGAAGAAGAACTTTGTGCGCACGGGCCGCCGGACTGCGGCGGGGACGCTTATCCTGTGGCCGTGGATGCCAACGACCTCAGCCAGGACGCGCTGGCCACCGGGCTGCCCCCCTGGATCCGGCAGGTTCGATTCTTTCAGGAGGTCGACTCGACCAACCGGGTTGCCGGCACCTGGGCCATGAACGGGGCGGGTCACGGCAGCGTGGTGGTGGCCGACTATCAGTCGCACGGGCGGGGCCGGCTGGGGCGTACCTGGCTTTCCCCCAAAGGCACCGGCCTGTTGTTCACGGTGATTTTGCGCCCGAAGCTGGCGCGAGAGCGGTTCGGGCTAATCAATCTGGCTGCTGCGAGCGCGCTGTGCCGGGCATTCGTTTTGCTGGGTCTGGACCCCAAAGTTAAGTGGCCCAACGACGTGCAGATCGGCGGCAAAAAGGTGAGCGGCATCGCCTCCAAGGTCTCCGGTGATGCAGTGTGCCTGGGAATTGGCGTCAACGTCAACCAAACCGCGTTTCCGGACGAGATCGCCGGTACGGCCACCAGCTTGCGCCTGGAGACCGGGCAGCCCCACGACCGTGCAGCCATCATGGCAAGAATCCTGGAGGCACTGGACCTCACCCCGGAGCAGATCCTGCCCTCGTTTCGTCCATGGTGCGTAACTTTGGGCTCCCCGGTACGGGTTAGTCTTTCGAGCGGGACCATCGAGGGGGTCGCTTGTGATGTCGACGCCTCGGGGGCCCTGATCATGTGCTCGGGGGAAGTGATTTCGGCGGGCGATGTCGTCCATTTGCACCAAGGGGGAGTTGAAGCGCGATGAAAGTTGCGGTGATCGGCGTCGGCCATGTGGGGTTGGTTACCGCGGCCGCCCTGGCTCACTTCGGTCACGACGTGGTGGGCCTGGACGAAGATTCTGCAAAGGTCCGGTCGCTTATGAAAGTGGTTGCTCCGTTCTACGAACCGGGCCTCCAAGAACTGCTGGAGTCCACCACGGCAGCGGGCAGACTCACCTTCACTCAGGATGCAGCAGTTGCGTTGGCCGGGGCCGACTGTGCGTTCATCTGCGTCGGCACTCCCGCCCGAGCCGACGGGGAAGCCAACCTGCTGGCGGTGGAGAAGGCGGCCGAGGCGGTGGCGCATCATGCGACGGGCAACATGGTGGTCATCCAGAAGTCGACGGTTCCGGTAACCACGGCGGACCGGCTCAATCTGGTATTCCGCTCCTCGCCGCACGAGTTCGTCCTGGTATCCAGCCCCGAGTTCTTGCGGGAGGGCTCGGCTGTGGCAGATTCGCTGATGCCCGACCGGATCCTGGTAGGTTCGGACCACCCGGCGGCTCACGAGTTCATGAAACAGCTCTACCGGTTTGTGCTCGACCAGGGGTGCCGCTACTTCGCCACCGATATCCACACTGCTGAGCTGGCCAAGCACGCCTGCAATGCCTATCTGGCGCTCAAGATCTCATTCGCCAACGCGCTGGCGCAGGTGTGCGAGGCTTCCGGTGCGGACGTCACGTCAATTGCCGACATCATGGGGGCCGACTCCCGCATTGGGAGGGACTTCCTCAATGCCGGACTGGGCTACGGTGGCTACTGCTTTCCAAAGGATCTGCTTGCGTTCAAGGCGGCGGCCGGGCGGCTGGGCTACGAGTTCGGCCTGCTGCAGGAAGTGATGAACATCAACCGGCAGGCGCTGGTATCGGCGCATCGCAAGATCAAAGACGCGCTTTGGAACCTGGAGTCGAAGCGGATTCTGATGCTCGGGCTGTCCTTCAAGCCGGGGACGGACGACGTGCGGGAGTCGCCCGCGATCAACCTGGCCCGGATCCTTTTGGAAGACGGCGCCGAGGTGGTCGGTTTCGACCCGCAGGCCAACGAGCACGCCCGCCGGGAGCTTCCTGAGCTTCAAACCGTAGACGACGTGTACCAGGGGGCGGAGCGGGCGCATTGCATCGTTGTGGCTACTGACTGGCCGGAGTTCCGGGAGCTGGATCTGGTGCGTTTGAAGGGAGTGGCTACCAGGGCACTCATCGTCGACTGCCGCAATTTGCTGGACCAGGAAGCCGTCCGGGAGGCGGGCTTCACCTACGTCCCGACCGGGCGCCCGCCGATCAACCTGTGAGGTACCTGATAACGGGCGGGGCCGGGTTCCTCGGCTCCCATTTGTGTGAGCGCTTGCTGGCGGACGGCCATGAGGTGTTGTGCTACGACTCGCTGCTCACCGGGGAGGAGGCGAACCTCGAAGGCTTCGCCGACCATCCCGCTTTCCGGTTCGAACGGCGGGACGTCACCAAGGATTTGGAGGCCGGTGGACCACTCGACTGGGTGATGCACCTGGCATCGCCGGCGTCGCCGGTGGATTACGCCAGCTACCCGATCGAGACCCTCCGGGTCGGCTCGATCGGCACGATGAATTGTTTGGAGCTGGCTCGCGATAAGGGAGCCGGTTTCTTCCTGGCGTCGACCTCCGAGGTCTACGGCAACCCCCGGGTTCACCCACAGCCGGAGAGCTACTGGGGCAATGTCAATCCTATCGGCCCCCGAGCGGTCTACGACGAAGCCAAGCGCTTCGCCGAGGCGGCCACCTTCGGCTATCACCGCCGCTACGGGCAGCCCATCCGGGTGGTGCGGATCTTCAATACTCACGGCCCCCGCATGCGTCGCAACGACGGCCGGGCGGTGCCCACTTTTATCGATCAGGCGCTGGCCGGCAGGCCGGTCACCGTGCACGGGGACGGCTCGCAGACCCGAAGCCTGTGTTATGTCTCAGATCTGATCGAAGGATTCGTCCGGATTATCGGGTTCGACGGCCCAGCTCAGCCGGTGAACATCGGCAACCCGGGAGAGGCTACGGTCTTGCAGATTGCCGAGTGCATCCGGGATCTGATCGGCTCGCATTCCCGGATCGTGTTCACCGGACGTCCTGTAGACGACCCGGAGAACCGCCAGCCGGAGCTCACCAAAGCGTATGACCTGCTCGGTTGGGAGCCGCTGGTGCCGATGGCGCAGGGTCTGGCCAGAACGGTCGAGTGGTGCCGGCGCAGCTGGGGTTAGCCTGCTCAAGGAAGCGCTTCGAAGCCTACGGGCAGAGTCGAGGTAGAACCTGAAGGGGTGGGCGCCCGCTAACCAACTCAGCGTGCGGAGACGAATCTGGTCCGAATCAAGGTGGGACGCTGGCCGATTCAGCGGTGGTGGTCTCGGAGGCAGTACCCGAGCGGAGCTTGTTGCGCACCCACCGGCGCATCGGCTGCTCCACTGCGTAGTACGCCGCCGTTGCGACAAGTGATGAGCCGGCCAGTACGAAGAGCAACATCGTCAGGAAGGCGCCGGTTGAGCCGTCGGTGGCGAAGCCCAAGGTGTGCACCGCCAAGCGGATCAGCACCAAATGGAACAGGTAGATCCCGAAGCTGACCGTCCCGATCCAGCGGGCGAGCGAATTTGTGGCCGGCCATTGAAGCCGGGCAGGGGCGAAAAGTGTGGCCAGCATTAGCAAGGTGAACCAGAAGGCCAGGCCGGTCGTATGAAGGTAGAGCTGTTCCGGCTGGCCGGCGATGCGGTCCGCCCCCTGCTCCATGGTTCCGGCCACAACGCCCGCAAGGGCTGCGAGCATCGTTATTGGAGCATAACGCCGCGCCCGGTGGGAGAGGTTTCGTTCATTGATCCTGACGTAAACCCAAGCGGCGGTCATGCCCAGCGCGAACTGGCTAAAAAAGCTCGGCGCGTGCATGAGGGATACCTGGATGCGGATGCGGGTGTCCTCGCTCACATCCACACCTACCCAGGGAAGCCAGGCGGCGGCGTGGGCGATGGAGAACTTGTAGGCGCCTGCCACCGCTACCGCCAGCAGCAGCCAGAGGAACGGCCGCCGGTAGTAGCGCAGGGCGATGAGCGGCAACAGGACATAGAAGACGGCCTCCAGAGGTAGCGTCCACACCACACCATTGCCGAAACCGATGTCTTGGCCGAGCGGCAGGACGAAGTTTTGAAGGAAGGTGAGATGCATGAATAGCGAAATAGTGCTTTGTATCGACTCGAAAGGCAGCTGGATCGGCTCCACGGGGTCGACGATCCAGCGGTGTAACGCCAAAACTACGATCAGGCTTACGTAGTAGAGCGGAAGGATCCGGGCCGCTCGCCTCATGGCGAACGCCCGGACGTCGCCGTAGGAACCCTTGCCGT
Organism: Actinomycetota bacterium; assembly: GCA_052389675.1. Lineage (GTDB taxonomy): Bacteria > Actinomycetota > CADDZG01 > JAHWKV01 > JAHWKV01 > JBBDRH01. The sequence goes on along the minus strand of JBQTHR010000024.1, from coordinate 18,122 downwards.
AAACCGCGGGCAGGAACAGGACGAACCCGCTGATCACGAAGAAGAAGTCGACCACCCCGCCCGCTACCATCATCCGAGCAAGACCGCCATCCAACCGGGCGCTGCCGCTCAGCAGCCAGACATGGGTAACAACCACCGCGAGTGTGGCTAGACCTCGGAAGCCGTCAATCGCCGGGAGCATCTGTTTCCCGGCCGGCTGGACAGAGTTGACTTCCGGATCGGCCGGGCGGCGCCCTCTTCGGCTGCTCCCGGAGGACTTTCCCAGTTTCGCCGGGGGCGTTGCGGTGGTCATCGGGTCAGCTGGCGGGCTGATCGCCGCCCGTTGGCGCAGGTTGCTCCGGCTGCTCGCTTTCGGCTGGCGGGTGCTGGCTTTGCTGGTGCTGGCGCAACTTGATGGCCAGGGCAACGCTGGCCGCCACGCCGCCCAGTCCACCTATCGCTGCTGCGACCTTCCTGGTTGTCGGCCGGCGCCAAACTCTGGGGTGGCTGCCCGGCGGTGGGGAGGGCAATCCGGGGAGCATGGCCCTCACCCAGTTGGAGCGGGGGGAGTTGGCAACCTCGCCTTCGGCCAGCCACTGTTCCAGGGCGGCCACCAGCAGGGCGCTCTCTGCCGGTGTGGGGTTGCCGGTGACCTCGTACCAGTCGATCGAGCTCACAGCGGGATGTTCCCGTGCTTGCGAGCGGGCAGATTTTCCCGCTTGGTCTGCAGCATCTCCAGCGCCGAAATCAACCGGGAGCGGGTTAGCTGGGGCTCAATGACTGCGTCGATGTAGCCCCGCTCGGCGGCTACGAACGGGTTGGAGAACTTTTCGGTGTACTCCTTGATCAGTTTGGCTTTCAGCGCCTCCGGCTCGTCGGAGGCATCCAGCTGTTTGCGAAACACCACGCCCACCGCCCCCTCCGGACCCATAACTGCAATCTCGGCGGTGGGCCAGGCGTAGTTGACGTCGGCACGGATGTGCTTGGAGTTCATGACCAGGTAGGCGCCGCCGTAGGCTTTGCGGGTGATCACGGTGAGCCGGGGGACCGTAGCTTCGGTGAACGCGTAGAGCAGTTTGGCTCCGTGACGGATGATGCCGCCGTACTCCTGCGCCAGCCCGGGTAGGAAGCCGGGCACGTCCACCAGGGCAATTAGCGGGATGTTGAAGGCGTCGCAGAAGCGTACGAAGCGGGCTCCCTTGGCGGAAGCGTCGATGTCCAGGGTGCCGGCAAGCACCTGAGGCTGGTTGGCGACTATGCCCACCGAGTGTCCGTTCAGACGGGAAAAGCCGGTGATGATGTTGCGGGCCCAGTGCGGGAAGACCTCCAGGAACTCCCCGTCGTCAAACACCAGCTTGATCACCTCGTGCATGTCATACGGCTTGGAGGACTCGTCGGGCATCAGTTCCACAAGCCGGCGCTCTTCCCGGTCGGGGTCGTCGGTTGGCGGGAAGTAGGGCGAGTGCTCGGCGTTGTTTGAGGGTAGGAAACTGATCAGGTAGCGCACGGTCGCCAGAGTCTGCGCCTCATCTTCGCCCACGAAGTGGCAGGTGCCGGACTTTGAGGCGTGGGTCATGGCCCCGCCCAGGTCCTCATGGGTCACATCCTCGCCGGTCACGGTCTTTATCACCGCCGGACCGGTGATGTACATGTGCGATGTGCCCCGGTTCATGAACACGAAGTCAGTGATTGCAGGGGAGTAGACCGCTCCGCCGGCGCACGGGCCGAGGATGACCGAGATCTGCGGGATCACGCCGGAGGCCCGGACGTTGCGATCAAAGATGTAGGCATAGCCGGCCAAGCCACTGGCGCCTTCCTGGATGCGGGCGCCGCCCGAGTCGTTCAAGCCGATAACCGGTGCACCCGTGGCCATGGCCAGATCCATGATCTTGCAGATCTTCTCCGACACCACCTCACCCAACGACCCACCGAAAACCGTGAAGTCCTGGCTGAAGACGAACACCTTGCGGCCGTCGATGGTCCCCCAACCGGTCACGACTCCGTCGGTGTAGGGGCGGTTTTTCTCCATGCCAAAGCCGCTGACCCGGTGGCGGGCGAGCATGTCTGTCTCCTGGAATGAGCCGGGGTCCAACAGCAGGTCCAAGCGTTCTCTGGCGGTCAGCTTCCCTCGGGCGTGCTGCCGCTCCGCCGCCTCCATCCCGCCTGGTAGCCTGGCTTCGGCAGCGCGCTTGCGCATCTTCTTGATCCGGCTCTGCACGGAGATCGGGTGGGAGCCGGTGTCCTCGGGTTTCCCGGGGATGGGCTCCGGATCGGCTTTGCTCTGGGTTGCCGGTTCGATCTTGGGTTCAATTTCCGGTTCGATTTTCACCATGCAGGGAGTCTATCCGGCCCGGTCGGCAAGTTCCCTGGTCGCCTCGATGACGTCTTTGACCGTGTCGATGCCCCGCCAGTAGCCGGGAATGCGAAAACCGGCCAGCTTGCCCTGCTCGGCCAGGGCGGGAAAGGTGCTCTCCTCATGGTCTCCGCGGTCGGGCAGCATCGAGACGACTTCCGGTTCAAAGGCGTAGATCCCGCCGTTGATCCAGTAGGGGAGAACCGGGCTCTGGTTGAAGCCGCGCACCAGATTCCCCAGCAGATCTGCCACCCCCCAGCTGGTCCGGAAGGCGGCCAGACCGATGGTCGCCACGGCCTGCTCCGCCCGGTGGAGCTCAAGCATCTTGGCCAACTCGAACTCGGCGATTATGTCGCCGTTCAATGCGATGAAGGTTGCGGCCCGGTCTGGCAGCTGCCGGGCGGCGAACTTGAGGCCACCTCCGCGTCCCAGCGGCTCTTCTTCCACGGCATAGACGATGGCAACCTGGTGCGCTCTGTCCGACAAGTGATCCTGGATCAACTCGTGCCTGTACCCGCAGGAGATCACTGCCCGGTCGACCCCCTGGGAGGCCAGCCAGCGCAACTGGTGCTCGATGATCGGGGTGCCTGCGACCTCTACCATCGCCTTGGGCCGTTCGTCGGTATAGGGACGCATGCGGGTGGCTTTTCCGCCCGCCAGAATCAGGGCCTGCATCGGGCAATAGTACCGGCTCTGCATCTTGCTTCGAGTCGGCATTTCATGTGGCGGTGGTGTGTCTGTTCGGCCGGATCAGCAGTTTTCCGAGACTGCCAGCCATTCTGTGAACGTTTGCCCGCCGTCGGTGGTGATGTAGAGAGTGGCCGGGGCGCCTCGGTCCCCCCAAAGCTGCCGGGGGCCCGACGAATAGCCCAGGAAGGCGATTTCTGCGGTGGCCGTCAAACCGGTAAGGCCCGTGGTGTATTGCTGGGCACCGAAACGCAACACTTCCCGGCCGCAGCGCTGCGATCGAAATGTAGCCACCGCTTCGTCTGGTCCGCTCCAAACGGTCAGGCCGGCCACTCCGGGGGTGGGGGCGGGGGGTCGGGGCAACGGTCCGGGCGAGGCGGCCGGAGCTGCTGACTCTGCCGGACCGGGTGTTGCCGGGTCGGTTGCGGAGGCCTCGGGGGCCGGCGCCGGACTTGGGGGACTTGGGGGAGAAAAGGAGGCTTCAATCGGTACCGATACGGACGGCTGTTCGCCTGGTGGGGCCTTGGGCGGTTCGGGGTCTTGGCCGCGCCGGCTGGAGCCGGAGAAGACGAGCAGCAGCGACAGGCTGACGCCCAGGATGATCAATGTCACCAGGGCCTTGCTGGCTCTCACGGTCGATTCCCCCTTCGGCGAAGGCCAGAAAGGTAGCCGGCCATCTTAGCCAGATCGATCAGAATCTCGTAGACGGGTAGTGCCGCCACGGCCAGGGCGGCTTCGTCCCGGGAGAGCCGCTGGAGCGCCCGCCGGTAGGCCGGCCGCAGGCGCCAAGGCACCAGCAGCGCCGGGAGCGCTACCAGGGCCGGGCGGCGGGCGGCCGGTACCATGAAAATCAGCGCGGCGGCATAGGTCGCGAAGCGGGCAGCATGCCGGCGGGGGTACATGCCGGCGGTGCCGTCGCCTTCGGCGTAGCGGAAGTACTGGCTCAGGGTGGAGCGCAGATCGGGTCGAAGCCGCCAGTGCGCCAAGGCCGCCGGCGCGAAGCGGCGCAGTGCCCCGTCGTCAACGACCCGCAGGTTAAAGAACATGTCCTCGCCTACTGCCAGCCACTCCGGGTAACCGCCCGCCTTCTCCCAAACCTGTTTGGTGAAAGCGACCGAGCGTGAGGAAGGCATGAACCGGCTGGGGTCCAACTCGGAGGCGTCGGGCAGGTTGAGGCAAGAAAAGATCCGCTCGAAGCGGGAGCGGGGATCGGGCCGGTAGAAGCCCATTGCCACGCCGACCTCCGGCGACTCGAACGGTTTCACCAGCTCTTCCAGCCAGCGCGGGTCCAGGGTGCAGCCGGCGTCGGTGACCGCGATGATCGGTCCCTCGGCGGCACCAATCGCCGCGTTGCGCCCGGCCGAGATGTTCGCCCCGGGACGGCTGAGGACCAGGCGGTCCTGCCGCGTCCCCGCCCAAAGCTTCAACTTTTCCAGCGTACCGTCGGCAGAACCGCCGTCGGCGATTACCACCTGGTCGGGAAGCCGGGTCTGTGCCTCGATGGATTCTAGCGTCGCCTCGATGGTTCGCCCCTCGTTCAGCACGGTGAGTATCAGCGAGACTTTCAACCGGCAGGCGGCGCTCAACCGGACACCGCCCTCGCGTAGGCCTGCCTGGTGGCAGCGGCTGTCGCGTGCCAGCTGAACTGGGTGGCCCGCTCCCGTCCTTCGCGGGCAAGGCGCTCCCGCAGGTCTTCGTCGCCGCACAGGCGGGCCAGTGCGGCTGCTATGGCAGCGGTGTCCAGCGGATCCACGGCCAGCGCGGCGGATCCGGCCAGCTCCACCAGGGCTGGGTCGGTGCTGGACAGGCTGGGAATGCCGAAACCCAGCGCCTCGATCAGCGGCAGGCCGAACCCCTCGTAGAGTGATGGGAAAGCGAAGACTCCGGCCCGCTTGTAAAGATCGACCAGTTCCAGGGAGTTGAGCTGGCCGGTCAGGATCACCCGGTGGCCGGCCCGTCGGGACTCGATCTGTGACTGAACCTCCTCCTGACCCCAGCCGGGCGCTCCGGCGATTACCAGCGACCAGCCCTTGAGGGCGTCGCCCGTCTCCGCCAGCGCTGCGACCAGCCGTTTTTGGTTCTTGCGGGGCTCGACCGTTCCCACGCACAAGACGTAGGGCTCGGATATGGCCAGCCGTTCGAAGACCGCCCCGCTGGACGGGCTGTCCGGGGTGACGTTGGGGGCCAAAGGGGTCACCACGATCCGATCAGGGTCTATGCGGTGGTCCTCCACCAATCCGGTTTTGGTCGCCTCGGACACCGCACAAAGGATCTTCGATTCTTCCAGGGCAAGCTTTAGGCCCTTGCGGTAGACCGTGCGCCACGGTGCCGGAACAACCTCAGGCATCCGAACCACCGCCAGGTCGTGGATTGTAGCTACCAGGTCTGCTGCCAGTGGCGGGATCACGAGATTGGTGGCGTGAACCACATCGATATCCTCCTTTAGTTTTGGCCGCCGAGTGAAGTTCCAGAGGGCATTTAGCTGGGCGGCAGGCAGCGAGGGACGGATCAACTGCGCCTTCAGCCAGGAGGTCGGCGGCTCGACTGTGCGGCTGACTATGGGCAGGTAGCGGTTGCCGTCGTCCAAGATGAGGAGTTCGTCAACCAGCCGGCGGACATAAGCGCCGATTCCCCCCGGAATTTCGTGGCTGACGGCGTCAGCGTGGATGGCTACTCTCATCGGACGGCTGCCCGCTGGCGCGCCCGGTTGCGCATCGCCCGCAGACCGTAGTCGTAGCGCTCAAACCAGTGCTCTAGCTCTTCCCAGGCAACTTTACGGGACGCCTGGATCAGCCGGCGGCGGGCCAGTTGTGCGGGGAGAAGGTCAAGGAATTGTCCCCAGGCCATGAGCAGGGCCGCCGGGCGCAGGCGAAGCATGTGCAAGCTCGCCCGCAACTCGGTGTAGGTGATGCCTGGAAGATGACGTAGGAAGCTGGCCGGATGGTCGTTGCGCAGCATGACCAGCAGCCGGTTGCGATGGTTACAAGCCAGTACGAAGGTGGAGGCCTTCCCGCCGCTCCCGCCTCGGTGGTGAGTGCCCAGCGCCGCTGGTGCGAAGGCGAAGCCCCATCCCCTTAGCTGCGCCCGCCAGTTCAGATCGAAGTCTTCGAAGTAGGCGAAGAAGTCCGGGTCGAAGACGTTGCCGTCCAGTGCTACGTCGTCCAGCATCGCCCGGCGGTAGACCGGGGCGGCGCCGCACACGCCGAACAAACCGCGCTGGGTGTCGTACTGCCCGGCGTCGGGCTCTCGTTCACCTCGGTCCACCGCCCGCCGGTTCCGATAGACCAGATGACCGGTGGTATCGAGGATAGGCGGATCGTGTGGTCCCGGGCGCAGCAACTTGCCCGTTACCCCTCCCAAGGTTGCGTCTTCGGCAAGCACTTCGGCGCAGCGCGCCAGGTAGGTGGGCTCGAGTACCACATCGAAATTTATGAGGGCGACGGCCTCGCCTGAGCTGGCCCGGATCCCCCGGTTCATTCCTTCGGCGAAACCGAGATTGCTCTCGAGCCGGATGATGGCAATTTCGGGATACTTTGCCTCGACCGCGTCCAGGGAACCGTCGATGGACGCATTGTCGACGCAGACTATCTCCGGGTACGCCGGCTCCTGTGCGACCAGCGATGCAAGGCAGTCCATGACCATCCGGCCCCCGTTGTAGTTAAGGACCACCGCCGAGATGCGAACGGGATTGGCTTCCATACTGGGACGTTAGCCTAAGTGCGCCGGCGGAATTACCTGTGCATTCGAGCGCTCCTGCATCCCATCCGTTGCGCTGCGCCAGGAAGATGCTGTCTGTATGCATCCTTTGACGCCCTGCACTTTGGGGCGCGGGCACGCTCTGAACTGCGTAAACAATTCTGCCGAGGCCCCAAGCGCCGGCCCGGGTGCAAGGGGCCGAAATGGTACTGCTGAGGGCTCGCCCATGGCATGCAACTGCGCTTCGGGAGCTGAGATCCAAAGCGCCCGGTGCAGGCCGTCCGAGATGACGGCAACCGCGAAATGCGGCGCCTGGGGCTCGCAGGGGACCTTGGACCGGAGTCGAAACCAAAAGTTCGTTGTCAGGCGGCCAGAAAAGTAGCGGACTCCAGGTCATAATCGGGCATTAATTCGACTAAGGAGATCAAATGCCCGGGAGAGGCGGAATGGTAGGGCCGGAGATGCTGGAACAGATGATCATTGACGGGTCGCTCACCGATGCAGGTCTTCTTGAGGCGACTGGCGCCGGACCCGATTACAGGATCCTTCCCGACGTGAGCGTCGTGAAGATCGGGGGACAGAGCATCATCGACCGGGGAAGGAGAGCAGTGTACCCGCTTGTCGAGGAGCTGGCCGCATGCATAGCCAATCACCAGATGCTCATCGGAACCGGTGCCGGCACCAGAGCCCGCCATCTGTACTCGCTGGCATCCGGACTGGGACTTCCTACCGGTGTCCTGACCGATGTGGGCACCGCGGTGGCGGTTGAGAATGCAGTGATGCTGGGAGCCTTGATGGCCAGGTACGGGGTGCCTATCGTCAATATCACCGAGTTCAGTGCGGTACCGCTGTTCTTGGCCGAACGCCACGCCGTTATCTTCCCGGGTATGCCGCCCTACGGCATGTGGCAGCACGTCCCCAGCGAGGGCCTGATACCGCCCTACCGGACCGATGCCGGTTGCTATCTGGTGGCCGAGGTTTACGGCTGCAAGCAAATGATTTACGTAAAGGATGAGGACGGCCTTTACACCGAGAATCCCAAGCAGAGCTCTGAGGCGAAGTTCATCCCCCGGATCACCGTGGGGGAGCTGATCGAGCGCAACCTCCCGGACCTGATCGTGGAGCGGCCGGTTTTGGAGATGATGAAGAGCGCTCGCCACATTCGCTCCATCCAGGTCATTAATGGTCTGAAGCACGGACTTCTCGAGCGGGCGTTAAGGGGCGAACACGTTGGAACAGTCATCTCGGCCGAGTGAACTCACAACCGGCCCTCATCAAGGAGCAATCATGACTGAACAGATCTCAACCGCGGGGGACACCGATGAAGCCAAACACCTCTCGTCCCCACTCATGCGGCAGACCCTCTTGAACCCCGACTTGGTAAGGCCGTCTACCAACACGCCGGTCATCCGGATGCTTCCTTGGCTCAGCATTGTCAAGGTCGGTGGCCGCTCGATCATGGACCGCGGCCCGGTCGCCATCCTGCCGCTGGTCGAGGAGTTCAAGCGGATCTTTAGGGACCGGCGGCTGCTGATTGCCACCGGGGCGGGAATCAGGGCGCGCCATGTATTCAGCGTCGGTTTGGACCTGGGTCTTCCTACCGGCCTGCTGGCCACCTTGGCTTCAAGCGAGGCGGAACAAAACGGGCACATTCTTGCTGCGCTGCTTGCAGAGCACGGTGTTGCCTACCTGCCTCACACCGCCGTGGGCCACCAGCTCCCCTTCTTCTTGTCTGCCAGCCCAGCAGCGATTTCCAACGGGTATCCGCCATATGGGCTGTACGAATTTCCCGCCAAGGTGGGCAAGCTTCCCACCCACCGCACCGATTCCGGGGTTTTCCTTCTCGCCGACGCCTTCGGCGCCGAGCGCCTGGTCTACGTGGAGGATGTTGACGGAATCTACACCGCCGATCCGGCAACCGATGACGCCGCGGTCCTGATTCCCAAGGCCACGGCCGCCGAAATTCTTGCGATGAATCTCAAGACGCTGCCCATCGACCGGCTTGTTCTTGAGCTAATGGCCAGCGCCAAACACCAGCGCGAGCTGCAGATCGTCAATGGCCTCAGGCCCGGCACCATTGCCAGGGCTTTGGCAGGAGAGCAGGTCGGCTCGGTAATCACCAGGGACTAGGTCCTGTTCGGAAAACAGCCAGGGGTCCTGGCGGAGTCTTCCAATCTCTTGCGACTGCAGGTCGGCCGGCGCGCTCAGACTCTCATCAAGAGCAGGGCCATCAGCGAGAAGGCGAGTCCGGTTCCCAGTTCGACCAAGGGATAGCTAGCCGGAATCTGCCACTCACAGTTCCGGCACCGGCCCCGCAGGAACAACCAGGAAACCAGGGGAAGTTTGTCGAGTGGACGGATTTGGGTCTTGCAGTTTGGGCAGCGGGACCCCGGGTTGATCACCGATTCTCGGAGGGGTACACGGTGGAATACGACGTTCAGGAACGAGCCGACCGCCAGCCCGAGGGCGCCGGCACCCGATATTGCTGCGAATGTAGGATCTATCATTGGAATCCAGCTATGATACTGGCAACGATCAGGCTTACTAGCGATTTGGGGAAGCACCATGTCCGACTGTCCCGATCCTTTCGCCGAATTTCCCGCTTGGCGGGATGATCCGCCGCAGAGCGGCTACTCACCGTGCGACGGTTGTGGCAACTACGAAGGGGGTGCTCGCACCGACGTTCGGCGCAACCGTTTCGAACTGCCCCTGCTGTTAGAGTCGGCCGCTCCGCAGCCCGAGTCGCTCTGAAGCGCTGGTTCCTGACTTCGCGCTTCAGCCGATCTGGGTCTGTTCCAGATCAATGTTGTCTGCCGTCTCCGGATCCTGTTCATACCTCGCGTCGACTGTGGCCCTATTGGTCGTGCTGGTGCCGGTCGGAGAGGCAACGGTCACCTCAACATTCACGCTTGAGCCAGCTTGCATCGGACCTAGATCGCAATCCACTCCGTTCATTGGGTGGAAAGCGCAAGTTCCCTGCGTGGTGGTAGCCCCGGTGAAGGTCACGGCACCGGGCGTCGTGTCGGCGTCGGCTAGCCTGACGCCTGAGGCGTCGTCCGGTCCATTGTTTTCGACGGTGACGGTGTAAGTGAGTTCCGGCTGGGCGATGGGGTCCCACGGATCGACCGAATCCGAGATGGAGACGGCCAGATCCGCTGATCGAGGTGGCCCGTAGCTCTCCAACTTCGCGGTCTGGCTCACGTCGTCAAACGACACCTTTGCCAAAAGGATCGTGAATCCGCCGGCGCCGCTGTCACAGGAGTCCAGGCAGCTTGCGAGAATCACTTCCCCGGGATTCGCCTGAGCCGTGCATTCGATGACGATCTGAGTGCCGTTCAGGAACTCGCCAGCGGCTTTGGGCGGTGTGGTAGGCAGGTCAGCGCAGGCTTGAACGGTATTGCTCCCTATGTTTGGGTCAACGCGCAGCCGCTCGATCGAGGCCTCCACCGCGGCGTCCCCCGAGTATCGGTCCCGATTCGGGCGGCCCACCGCTTCGGCCGTCTTGAACGTGGCTCCAGAGAAGGAAATGAGCGAGGCGACCGTCAGGCCCACCGTGGTGATCATGATCAGGGCAATGACCAGCGCGCTGCCCTGATCGCGGCGAAGCTTCGAAGCGAGGTGACTCACGGGTTCACCACCGTCAGCAGGTCACCGGTATCGTTCTGGCCGTTGGGGTCGTCCGCCCATGCGACCGTTGCCGTGGTGAGCACGTCTCCCCCGGTGGGAGTCATCGTGAGTGTCACCGAGACGGTCTCTTCGGATTCGAGGGGAGTCAGCGTGCACACTACGACGTTGAGGACCGCAGCGTCGCAAGGGCTCGAGCTCGGACCAGTCGTGGCCACGAGGCCGCTGGCATTGGTCGCCTCCAGCGTAAGGGTGGGCTCGGCAGCCTGATCCGGTCCTAGATTGACCACCACCGCTGTAACCGTCAGTGCCTGGCCCTGCGATGCGGGATCGGGGTTGGCGGTCATGCTCTGGACCTTAAGGTCGGCGGCGGTTACCTCGGTTGTGACGGTGCTCTCGTTGTCGCTCCCGTTCGGGTCTGCGTCGCTCGATGTGACCGAGGCGAGGTTCAGCATCTCCCCCGGCTCGCTGGGGGCTGCCACCCGGAGGGGGACGGTTACAGAGGCTTCCGGAGCCAGGGTGCCGAGAATGCAGGTCAGGTTAACGCCTTCCAGGCTGCATCCCGCCCCGGCCGAGATGAAGGTCGCACCGCCGGGAACAACGTCGATCACTGTGACGTTGTCGGCGGTACTCGGACCGTTGTTGGTGACCTGCATCTCGTAGTTGAACGGATCGCCGATGCCCACCGACGCCGGCGCGCTCTTGGAAATCCGCAGGTCGGCGGATCGGCGGATCGTTGTGAGTACTACCGCACGGTTGTTGGTGGTGTTCGGATCGTCCTCGATCGCGTCGACCTGCGCCGCGGCGGTCACCACTTGGCCTTCCGGTGGTGGATCGGGGGTGGCTTGAACTGCAATCGGCAGGCTAACGCCTTGCCCTGCACCGATTTCGGGAAGCGAGCAGGCAACCACCTGCATGGGGTCTACCGAGCAGGCCGGGTCTGAGCCCACGGTTAGGAAAGTGACCCCTATTAGGGGGTCGGTGGTAACGATCACTCCTGTCGCCGTCCGGGGGCCCTGGTTTTGAACCATGAGGCGGTAACAGAAGACGGATCCGGCCGCAACGTCCGAAGCTATCGGGGAGTCGGAGGCTCCGCAGCCTGATGCCGGCGTGATGGTGATGCCCAGGTAGGCCGTGGGGGTGTTGGCCGCGGCCGGGAGCCGCCGTATGGTTGTCAGGCGGTAGCTGCCGGGATGTTCGGAGTCGTAAGGCACGGTTACAGTCACGCTTAGCGGCTGGCCGACTGGGGCGACCGCCTGGACCGGGCTCCCGGCGGCGTGGTCCGCGGGATCTGGCCGGTCGACCTGCAGCGTCGCTCCTGGCCATCCTCCTGCTACGGTCATCTGCTCCTCCCCTACTCGAATCTCGAAGGGTCCTTCGATCGGAAGCGCCGACGGATCAGCGACCGTGAACGACGTATCCGTCTGCGTGATGGAGGATGCCAGTGTTGTAGCTCGGGGGCATGCGAAGCCCCCGTCGCAAGTGACGACGACCTTTGGGTCGGTTTCAGCACCTAGAAGGTCACGGGCGACTACCGAAACCGGGCCCGGTTGCAGCGGCTGGGTTAGGCTGCTGCGGCATAGAATCCGGATCAGCTGGAATTCGTCAGGGGCTGGGTCCGAGTCAGTGTTGAGTTCGTAGACGTAGTAAGAAGCGTGAACTTCGCCTGCAGGGTCAATCCGGTGAGTTCGCATCTTGAACTCAGAGGCCACCAGCTGCGAGGGAGGGTCAGGATCGACGCAGACGGAGTCGTTCTGAGTGGTCCACACTTCATTGGCGCTGGAGATGTCTGAGCTCAGGTGGGCGGAAAGCACCGGGCGGTCGGAAGTCTGCGCCAGCAGGCGGGTGGTGTTGCCTATGGTACGGAAGGACAGCGCCATCGCCTCCAGCAGGACCACCATGACAATCCCGAGGATGGTTACCGAAACCGTCAGCTCAATCAGCGTCATCCCGCTTTCGGCCTCCAGGAGCGCCCGGCCGCGGCGAACGCGACGGGTCATGGGTCCGGATTCCGCTTTGCGACCTGAACCGGCTTGTCCAAAGAGCCGGGCCCGACGACTTTGAGCTCAAGCAGCTGAAGCCGATTGTCCGCGGAGGTGGCCGGGCAGACCACCGCCTCGGTTCCGGCCGGATGACTGGTGTTCGGTGAGCCTCCCGACCGGTCCACGGTGAGTTCGTCAACGCTCAGGCCGGTGACAGTCATGCGTTCGGTTCCCACCACGATGTCGTAGCCAGGGGGCGGAACCGCAAATCCGGCGGGGATTGGAGTCTCTATAGCAATGGTGTTGGTGGCCGCATCGATAGAGGTAGCGAGCTCGGCCGTGGCCGGCTGATCGTAGTCTTGCGTGCCGTTCGAGGTCCAAACTGCTGAAACGGTCACCGTGTGGCCTTCGGGCAGGTCGAAATTGTCGCCCAAAATGGTTCGGTAGAAGGTGGGCGACGGGCAGTCCGAATAGCCTGCAGCCTTGGCCTGTTCCGCAAGACTGCCCAGGCCGCTTTGAATCATGAGGTTCTGCTTGGTCAAGTTGGCGCTGCTGATCGAAAACAGCAGACCTCCGATCACGGCCACAACCCCGATCTCCATTATCGTCACCGCCAAGATCAGCTCGATAAGTGTGAAGCCAGACTCCTCGCGGGCAGCGCGCCGCTTACGAGGGATCATGTCTATTGAAGCTCGCTGTAGACGCCGTAGATCGCCGAGACCAGGGCAACGCTGACGAAGCCAACCATCAGGCCCACCACGACGATCGCGATCGGCTCCAGCAGGCTGGTCAGGTTCTTCAGCTTGTGCTCCAACTCTTGCCCGTAGAAGGCGGCGATCTCGCCCAGGCGATCGTCCAGGGTCCCGGTCTCCTCGCCGACCCGTATCATCTGGATCGCACTCGCCGGGAACAGGCTTGTCTGCGCGAGTGGCAGATACAGCCCCTCTCCCTCGATCATCGACTGCCGGGCCCGGGCAAGCCGGGTGGTGAATGCACGGTTGCTGGTGCCGTCGGCGGAGAGCTCCAGTGCGTCCACCAGGGGAACGCCTGCCTTCACCATGGCGCTTAGAATCCGGCAAAAGCGCTCCACCACCGCAAACCGGACCACCTTGCCGACAAGGGGCATCCTCAAGATGGCGCGGTCGCGCAGGGTTCGGCCGGGACCGGTCAGGGTCGCAGCAAACAGCGAAACCGACAAGAGCCCAATCAACAAGGCGGTCAGCAGTCCGTACTGGACCATAAAGTCGGTTACTGCCACCAAGATGCGCGTGGGCAACGGTAGCCCGGCATCGAATTCAGCGAAGAACTCCTTGAACCGGGGGAGGACGAAACCCACCAGGATACCGCCCGACACGCACGCCAAGGCTATTACCACCGCCGGGTAGACGAGTGCTGCCCGAGTCTTGCGCCGCGCCTCCAGATCCCTCTCGATGTAACCGGCAAGCTGCCCTAGTACTACGTCGAGCTGTCCGCTGGCTTCGGCCGAGCGCAGCACATTTACGAAGAAGCCAGGAAAGGCCTTCCGGTGAATCGCCACTGCCGCGGAGAAGTTCTCACCTGCTTGGAGAGACGCCGACACCTCGCGGATCGCCCGCTTCAACTTCTTGTCCGGCGAGTCGCCGTAGATGATCTCCAGCGCGTCCAGCAAGGGCACCCCGGCGGTCACGAACACCGAGAGGTACCGGCAGAAGTTCATGAGTTGGACCGGCTTAACCTTCTTGGGGGTGATCTCGAATTGGAGTACTCTGCGGGCCAGGGTAGCTGAGCTTTCAGCCACCGTAGGTGACCCTCATAACCTCGGCAATCGTGCTCATCTGGCTTTCGGCGAGCCTGAGGGCCTCGCGTGTGATCGATCGTGTGCCCTCGGCTTGGGCGGCTGCTCGCAACTCGTCCACCGATGCGCGCTCCAGCACCAGGCCCTTCATCGGCTCGGTCATCCTCAGCAACTCGAAGACGCCGATCCGGTCACGGAAGCCGGTCCGGGCGCAGAAGTTGCAGCCTCTCCCATGCATCTGCGGCGGGAGCTCGGCTCCGGACTTTCCGCTGTGCTCCTCGTAGAACGCCAGCTCCTCGGCGGTGGAAGCCTGCTCTACCGCACATTGCGAGCATCTCAATCGGAACAGGCGCTGGCTGGAGACGCCGATCACGGTGGAGGCGATCAGAAATGGTTCGATCCCCAAATCCATCAGCCGGTGAACGGCGGACGCGCCGTCCGTGGCGTGCAGGGAAGAGAGCACCAGATGGCCTGTAAGCGCCGACTCGACGGCGATCCTCGCCGTATCGCCATCCCTGATCTCGCCCACCAAGATTATGTCGGGGTCCTGGCGCAGGATCGATCTCAGGCCTGTGGCGAACGTCAGACCCGCCTGTTCGTTGATCTCGATCTGGTTGATCGAGGGGATGATGTACTCCACCGGATCCTCGATAGTGGTCACGTTGCGTTCGGTTTGGTTGACCTCCGCGAGGGTCGCGTAGAGGGTGGTGGTTTTTCCGCTTCCCGTCGGCCCGGCGCAGATCACCATCCCGAATGGGGAACGGACGAGCCGGGCAAAGGCGGCGTAGGTGTCCTGGGCCATCCCGAGTTCGTCCAATCGGTAAAGCACGCGGGTCCGGTCCAGGATCCGTAGCACCGCCTTCTCCCCCCACACGGTGGGGCAGGTGTTTATGCGGATGTCCACGTCCCTCTCGCCGATCCTGAGCGCCACCTGACCGTCTTGCGACCGGCGGCGGTCGGCGATGTTCATCTCACCCATGATCTTGATCCGGCTGACGAAAGCGGGCCCGATGCTGGCGGGCAGGGCGACAATGTCGTGCAACGCGCCGTCGATGCGGTAACGGATCCTCACCCGGTCCTGTTGGGGCTCAACATGCACGTCGGAGGCGCGCTCATTCAGGGCGTTCTCGATGATCTGATTGACCAGCTGAACCACGGGTGCTTCTCCGCCGGCGCCCGGCGCTGCGGCGATCGTCTCCGCTTGCCGCACTACGTCGGCGGCCTGGAATTTCTCCACCAGGCTGTCGACGTCGACCAGCGCCCGGTACGAGGTGGCTATGGCCCGCTGGATGTCGGAGGCCGGCGCGACAAAGACCTCCAGCGCTCGCTGCACGAGGTTGGCGATTGACTCCAGCGTCCTGCGGTCGAGCGGATCGGCGGCCGCCACCTGCAGGTTCGGGCCGGCGATCCGCAGCGGAATAACGTTGGCCGCCCGGGCAGTCTGCTGGGGTACGAGCTTCAGGGCTGCCGGGTCCAGCTCCACCTGGCGCAGGTCGGCGGTCGGGTAACCGAGGTGCGCTCCCAACTCGGTAGCGAGGTCCCGTGCGTCGAGCGCGCCGACCTCGGCCAAAATCGCCCCCAGCCGCTTTCCCGATGCGGGCTGTTGGACCAGAGCCTCGGAGAGCTGTGTCGGCGTGATCCTTCCCAAGCGCACCAATCGCTGACCGAACAGCTCGCGCCCTTCGGCCAGGCTTGGTGCGGCGGGCACGCCGAGCCGCCCAGACCCGTTCGGTGGCTGCGCGGGCGCGCCGGAAAGGCTCCTGTATTCGGCATCTTTTTGCGGGTGATCTGGGGACTTGCTTGCTGGCACCCGACCAGAGTTGCGTTCACGCCACATAGAACTCAGTCTATTCCCTTAGTTAATTTGAGTATCTATACCATTAATCTAGTGTTATGCCAGTATGCTATCATCCCGGTAGGCTGCGTTCTCTGCCCCCGAGGACGGCGGGACGGCCTTTTCGTATTGGTTTGGCGTCAGCCTTGAGATCGGAGAAGGAATGTACCGGTTAGCGAGATGGAGAAATGACGAAGGCTTCACGCTCATAGAGCTATTGGTGGTAATCACCATTCTCGGCGTTCTGGCCGCAGTGGTGGTATTTTCGACCGCTGGAATCAGCGATCGCGGGCAGGGCTCGGCATGCAGCATTGACAAGCGGACGATCGAGACTGCCGAGGAGGCAAACTTTGCCAAGTTCGGTGGTTACGCCACCGAAGCGGCTCTGGTAACGAACGGATTCCTGTCCGCTGAGTCCACTCTCTACGACGTCACGCCCGCGATCCCGACTACAACTTTCGATACGACCCCTGCGGCCGGCGGTCCCTGTACTTAAGCCGCCACTGATTCATCCAAATTGAGACTGGCAATGGCTAAGCCGCCGGTCGGCGGCTCGCTAGTGACTATTGAACGGAGAAACCGTGTACACCTTTTTCTTTGAGCGGCTCCGGGTTCTGAAGAGGCGCCAGCGCCGGGGGGAGGCGGGGTTCACCCTGATCGAACTCCTGGTAGTGATTACTATCCTGGGCGTCTTGGCCGCGGTTGTGGTCTTCTCCACGCAGGGCATCAGCGACCGGGGAGAGGGCTCATCGGTCGCGATCGATGCCCGGACGTTGAGGTCAGCCGAGGAAGCCTACTGTTCCGAGAACGGAATTTATGGCACTGAGGCGCAACTGGTCGCGGACGGTTTCCTCCGCGACTTCTCCACCTACAACGAGGTAACCATGGGCAGCGCTGGGAGCTGCGGTACGGGGCCGAACTCGAGCTTCACAATCGCTGATTCAGCCGTTGTACCGGGTGCCGCCCCGGAGATCGCGATACCCAATAACGTGTTCGCTGCGCTGACAGATGGAGGGATAAACGCAAACTTCTCCGCAGCGACAGGTGCTGCGGCGTTCACCACCAATGTCGGAACCAATGGTTACTGGACGGCCGCCAGCCCGGCCACCATGCAGAGCATCACGACTGGCCGGCTTCGCCAGCAGGTAGTAGGAGATGGCCCGTATAGTCCGTCGGAACCATCCGCGGAGGTCGGACCGCTGCCGGTGGACGCCTTTTTCGGCGCGGACAGGGCAACGGTTGTATCGACAGTACCTAACGGACAACCTCTGGCCGGTGGGGGAACCGGTACCTGCGTGGTAGGTGGGATCGTTGACGTTTGCCCGGGCATCGGGTCGACAGCCAGGCCCTTCACGATTGGGCGTCTGGCAGTGTTCTCCTGCAACGCCGCTTGGGCGGCGACGGGAAACCCCGGTGGAGGCGCCACGTCTCCCCGCTGTGTCGCTCCCGAAATCGATCCCCTCAAGCGGTCTTCAGTAGCCCAGATGATGGACTGGCTTGACGACGCACCGGCGAACAAGCTGTCGATAGCCATTCCTGCATCGGCGCCCTTTGGCGTCGCCTCGCGACAAGCCATGATTAACGCAGGGTTTCCGTACAACGACACAGTCGGCGACCCGAACCGCAATGCCTATCCCCCGGGTGCGGGGGCCGATCAGTGCGAGGGAGCGGTTACCGGCCTTCCGTGCAAAATCAGGTTGGAGCCCGGGGTGACCCAGGTCCGCCAGGCAGTCACCCAAGGGACGGGCGGCGTCCGGGCGGGGATCATGGCGCTCTCTTCCGTAAAGAGAGTCTCCTGGACCAGCGGAACAGCAGGTCCGGACGGGATGGCCGGCACCGGCGACGATTTGGCCGTCCCCAGCGACGACCCCAACTTCTGGACCGCCGTGGCCACCTCCGAGCACAACCCGATCGAGCAGTGGGCTGTGGCTATCGATACGGTTACCACGGACGAGAGGAAAACTGCCGCAAGGGCGTTCATCGACTGGCTGCGGAACAGCTCATCCCAGGCGATCCTCGCAACGTACGGGTACGAGCCGCTGTAGCCAGCAAGTAGGTAGGGTAGGGGGCCACGTCCTGTCAAGTGGTGTAAGAAGGATCACCACGTCATCCTGGGGACGACCTCCTAACCGGCTTTCAAGAGCTCCTTGGTCACCTCCTTATTGTTGTTGTTCGGCAGTTCGCCTTCGATGA
>JBQTHR010000023.1:0-109091 GCA_052389675.1 Actinomycetota bacterium | reverse complement strand
CCTCCAGCAAAGCGCCGGCTCGCTGTTTCTCAATGCGCTCAACTCCGGGGACGAGACCCCCGGGGAGGTGTCCTATACAAGCATCTGGAGCTACACCGACGAGATAGTCCAGTTGGGTGCCCTGGGCGCACGCACCTCGGACCTTACCGGAGCATCCAACTTTGCGATTCAGGACTTCTGTCCGCTGAGGGTGGTCAGTCACAACGCTCTTCTGGTCGACGCTGTGTCCGTCTCCGGGCTGGTGGACGCCCTAAGCATGCCTGGGCCCTTCGACCCGACCAGGCTCCCGCCGACCGTCTGCTCCGAAGGCAAGTTTCCAGTACCGGCCGATGGCATTGCCCCTGAGGCCAACTTGGACCTGATAGGACCTACGCTCCAAGGGGCCGAAGAGCTGGTTCGGGTTCTGGTGCGATTCCTGCAACAGGCGGGAAATGATGAACCCACCCCTGCTCCCTACGTCCGCTCAAACTAACCGGTGGAGCTGTCCGGGCCCCGGTAGTGCTCCAGGAACAGCTCGAGGGGCCTGTCGCCCCGGTCATAATCCTTGGCCATCGACAACGCTAGCTGAAGCGATAAGGTCGGGGCGGGGCCGGGGTTCATGCGGGCGCTTCCGCGGGGCTCAGGCGCCGCTCCAGCCGGCGCACCCAAAACAGGGTGGCCAGGCATAGCCCGGCGTGCAACGAATACGGAAGCAGCTCGGAGGACAACTCGGCCAGCGAGCCGGCGCTGTAAGCCCCCAGCAGTCCGCCCATGCTCCAAGCCACATTGGAGAGCGAGAACGAGACAACGTGGTCAACCCCGGCGTCTACCGCACCGTCGGAGAACAAGGCGGTAGCAGGTGCCCAGAGCGGCCCGATGGAAACTGCGCAAAGCAACACCAAGACGAACAGATACGTAGCCGAAGTGGCCCACCCGAACGACAGAAGTACCACGACTGCAACCGGCAGGCACAGCTTCAGACGCGCCAGGCGGCCGAACCGGTCGGTCATCTTGCCCAGAACCGGACCCAGCGCCGTTTCGATCGCCACTGCTCCGGTGAACGCCAGCGCGATCCCCAAACCACCCACCCCGGCGACGCTCAATTGCAGCGGAGACAGGGTCTCAAATCCGCCGTAACAGGTGCCGAACAACAGTACCAGCCACAAACCGACCTTCACCCGGTCGTCCCGCAAGGCCACCGGGATCTGACGAATCTCCGGTACGGTTTGCCGGCTAGGTGGAGGAATCGCCAAAGTGTAGGCAGCCAGCGCAAGGCTGAGTAAGGCGACTGCGCCGAAAACCACCTGGGGCGAGAGCAGCAACGCCGCCCCGCCGGCGGCCGGCCCGAGCATCGCTCCGGCCAGGGCTGCAGCGAGCGCCAGCCCGATTATGTGCCCGCGCCTACCAGCCGGCGCTTCGCTCACCAACCAACCCAAGCCGCCGCCCCAGGACAGCGCACCGCTCAGCCCCTGGCCGAAGCGAGCCAGATCCAGTGCGAAGGCCGACTCCGCCGTTCCCACCGCCACCGAGGAACCGGCCAGGACGACAAGCCCGAGCACCACCGTCAACTTGACCCCGAAGCGGCGAGCAATCCAGATTGCCGGCAGAGCCGCCGCCAGCGTGCCCGCCGGGTAGGAGCCAATGAGTATTCCCGCCCCGGTCTTGCTAAGACCCAGGGTTTCCACGTAATAAGGCAGCACCGGAGTGATTGCCGCAAACATCACGGTGTCCAGGAAAACGACGGTGCTGGTCAACCGCAGCAGCCTGGTGAGGTTCATCAGCTCGAGCCTAATGCCGGGCTGCTGCGCCCGCATCCATGTGGCAACATCACCGCTATGAGATCCGCCTCACTGCGCTGGCTATGCTGCCCTGCCCCCGGGTGTGCCGGCGAACTCGTGGTCCTGGACCGGCCCGCTCCCACGTGGGACGCGGGAAGGGAAGAGCTACTCGAGGGAGTGCTGGCATGCCGCTCATGCAGCGCCGGTTATCCGGTTCTGCTGGGCGTTGCAATCCTGGTTCCGGAGCACCAGCACTATTTGTGGTCGTTGTGGACCGACATCGAAACCTGCGCCCAGCAGACTCCCGAAGGGGCGATCTCCGGGCCGATGAGCGCCTGGCTCGGAGTTGCCCGGGATGCCGCCGAGCCAATTTTCGCCGGCGAAGACAACCTGGACTGGACCATCGCCCCCTACCTGCAGGCGTACTTCGATCGGGATTCTCTTTCTGAAGGGCTGCCGAGGGACTGGCTGGCCGGCGCGATCGACGCCTACGCCGCCGGGTCCCACAACCCTTACTCCCTGCTGACCACAGCGGTGGAGGAGTTGGGAGCCGGAGCCGGGCTGGCGATCGAAATGGGCTGCAACGCTGGCAAGGTTGCCCGAACATTGGCGGCGAACCACGACTACAGCGTGGGAACCGACTGGTCATTCCGAGCAGTGCTGGCCGCCCGGAGGCACCTGCTGGGGCAGCCTTCGCCCGCCGGAAGCTACCCTCGGGAAGGCGAGCGGGGACGGCATGACATGGTTCCCCTGCCCGGATCGGAGGCACCGGACAATCTGGACTTCGTGGTGGCCGACGGGTCCGCACTCCCGGCAGCGGCGGGAGCCGCCTCTTGCCTGGCTGCGCTCAACGTGATCTGCGCCGTCCCGGACGCCCGTCTTCTGACAGCCGAGTTCCACAGGGCGGCCGCCCCGGGCGGGCTACTGCTGGTGTCCTCGCCCTACTGGTCGGACTCGCCGCCCGGCCAAGTTTCGATGTCCTACTCGGAGCCGGAAGATCTGCGGGCGGCGCTGGCGGGAGGCTTCGAGATAGTGCTAGAAGACCTGATGGTCCCCTGGGTCCTGCGCCTGGCCAAGCGGCGGCTCAACATCTACCTGTGCCACTGCGTCGTCGCCCGCAGGCTCCCGACGTAGCGGTTGGGAATGGTGCGCGAGCCCCATTTGCTAAGGAGTTAGCTGCTGCCGGATGCTGTGGATGTCAGCGCCGCCCCAGTGCTCGGCTAGCAGGCCTGCCTCGAAGCGCACCATGTCCATGCCGGAAACCTCCACCACACGGCCGGTCGGTTCGATCCCCAGGAATGGGCCCCGGTGGGTTCCCCTGAGGATGAACCGGAATGCGACCACGTCACCCTCGGCGATCATCTGTTCGATCTGCAGGGTTACGTCCGGAAAGGCGGTACGGAAACCCTGCAGGCGCTCTTGCTGGCCGACCGGGTCGAGCGGAGCTATACCGGCCCCCACGTGACGCCGGTATCCGGGCGTGAGGTAGGCCGCGGAACCACCTATGTCACCCTTGCCCCACACCTGCTCCAGATAGCGCCGCATCAGGTCCCTGTTCGCATGTTCCGCCATTGCCAGCCTCCGAAGCTTCCCACTCGCTCTGCCCAGCCGCGAGCTACAGTACCCTGTGCACCCGATCTGAAGGGAACGAAGATGGCGAAGGATCCGTTTCAGGTGGTGGTTGACGGGCTGCTGGCGGCGGGTCAGGCCGCCGGGCTCGGCTCGCTGGACCGCTATGTCAAGGACGGCCACTACAAGTCGACGATCGATCGCACCGCCCGGGTAGCGGTTGACGCCCTGGGCATCGAGCCGGCGGGTGAAGGGCTCTACCGGCTGGGCGGTCTGGAAGAGCAAACCACCCGGTGATCCAGTTCAGTCCCGCCCGGAGGGCTGCTTGCGCCTGATGCTGGGATCGGGCGGGTTCCGTTCGCCCGCACGCCGGCAGTTCCTGATCGAACGGATGCAGGGATTCTTCGGACCGGTCGAAAAAATCTTGTTCATCCCCTACGCCATCGCCCGTCACGACTGGTACGTGGAGCGTCTGACCGAGCGGGAGCTCAACGCCGGCTACCTGCTGGAGGGGATTCACCGCCACGCCGACCCGGTGAAGGCAGTGGAACTGGCCGAGGGAATCTACGTGGGTGGCGGTAACACCTTCCGGCTGCTCGACGAACTCTACAGGCGCCGGCTCATGGAGGCGATTTCCCGAAGGGTACGTTCCGGTTTGCCCTACCTGGGGATCAGCGCGGGCGCCAACGTCGCATGCCCGACGATCAAGACCACCAATGACATGCCTATCGTGGCTCCCCTTTCGCTAGACGCGCTCGACCTGGTCCCGTTCCAGGTCAATGCCCACTATTTCTCCGGCCCGGTGTTCGTTGGCACGGAGAGTGTCAGGCAGCAGCATTTCGGCGAAACCCGGGACGAGCGGCTGGCCGAGTTCCACGAAA
This sequence comes from Actinomycetota bacterium, assembly GCA_052389675.1. Lineage (GTDB taxonomy): Bacteria > Actinomycetota > CADDZG01 > JAHWKV01 > JAHWKV01 > JBBDRH01. Next base: position 104,884 of record JBQTHR010000023.1, on the reverse strand, counting down.
TGAACGACACCCCGGTGATCGGCCTGCGGGAAGGGGCGGTCCTGGAGATAGTTGACGGAAAGGTTGAACTGGCTGGCGAGCCGGCCCGCTTGTTCGTCAAGGGCGAAGAGCCCCGCGATGTTGACCCGGGCGGGCGGATCTGGCCTCCTGAGATAGCTACGGGCTAAGCGGCCGGCTGCCGGGGTACCGCTTGAGCGGCAATCTCCAGGGTCACCATGTTGTCTACCAGGAAGCCTCCGGCATCCAGTGCCTTGTTCCAGGTGAGCCCGAAATCCTGTCGGTCGATTTCGGTCCGGGCCTCGAAAGCCGCCTTTACCACGCCGGCCGGATCACGGGCGGTGCCCAGGAAGTCAAGATCCAGCACTATCGGCCGGGTGACGGCTTTGATTGTCAGGTTGCCCGACAGCTTGTAGGTGCCGGACTCAGCCCTCTCCAAACCGGTGCTCTCGAAGCGCAGATAGGGGTGGCGGCGGGCATCCAGGAAGTCGGGTGAGCGCAAATGAGCGTCCCGCAGAGCCAATCCGGTGTCTATGCTCTCCGCCCGCACGCTCACCTCCACCTTGGTGCCCCCAAGGTCGCCGCCCAGCCGGATAGTCCCGCCGAACTCCCGGAAGGCGCCCCGGACCTTGGCCAGCATCAGGTGGCGGGCGATGAAGCTGACGTTCGAATGGGCCGGGTCGATATCCCAAAGCTCGGGCAGAATCGCCTGGTCGGGCGAGGCAGCAATCAGCCGGCGCAACTCGGACCGGCCGATCCGGTAGTACCCGGAAGTGCGCTGCACGCCGAGTTGGCGAGCCCAATCCTTGCTGAGGATGACCGAGCCGTTCAGGTTGGTAGGACGATGGCTGGGGGTCGGTGGGAGCGGGAAGGCGTCTGACATGAAGTTCCTCCTGTCCACAAGGCTGCAAACTCCCTCTGACGACAACAAAAATGGTCAGAGGTTGACTCCGTACCACCTCCACTGTAGAAGCTCGACAATTACCGGCAGGTGACATCGACGCGAACTTCAAAGTTTGTTTCCCGACCCGCAGGGCTCAACCGATCTGGTACGTCACCTCCACCCTGAGGGTCAGTTCCTGTGACCCGGCCTGGAACGGAACTTCCGCGGAGAGATCCTCAGGCCCGGTTCTGGGCAGCGGGAAGGGGAACGGCACCGGGGAGTCGACCGATTCGAAAATTGAGCGCACCTCGCCCAGTTCCACTCCTGCCGCTCGAGCCAGTTGCTCGGCCTGGCGGCGAGCCTCCTGTACCGCCTGCTTGCGGGCGTCCTCGTAAAGCGAGCCCTTGTCGTCGATTTCGAAAACAACCGATTGCACCCGAATGTCGTTGCCCGCAGCCTGTGCGGCCTTATCGATCAGCGCGCCGGCGTCGGTTGCGTCGCTTGTCCGTACCGTGAGGATGTTGCTTACCAGGTAGCCGGTGATCAAGCTACCCTCGTTGTCGTAGCGGGGGCTGATCGAGAACTGCGAGGTCTTGATGTCCTTCTCATCGATGCCGGAACCCTTGAGCAGATCGATGATCGTGCGCGCTCGCTGATTGTTGGCAGCCAGGGCGTCGGCCGCCTGCGCCGCTTCGGACTCCACCCCCAGCGTGATCACGACGGTGTCCGGGATACCGGTAACCCGGCCGGTCCCGTTAGCGGAGATCGTAGGCGGACTCACCTCCGCTCCGCCCCCGGCCGCGGGGAAACATCCCGACAGCCCAAGCGATGCACCGGCTACCAGCCCGAGAAATGCCCTACCCCTGACTTTGCTCATTGCCCTGTTCCTCCTTGGACGCTGACCCGGTGTAGGACGGCCGGTGAAGCCCGTTGGTTCCCACATTCTGCACAGTTTACTAAACAGCAGGGGGACGACGGCCAGGGCAGACCTGATCTAACGGAAATCCCGGGCGGGCAGGTGGTCGCCCTGCTTAAGGCTCAGATTCTCGAACTTGCGGGCAGACAGGTTGATCACCCCTTCGGAGCGTTCCAAGCGGCCGGTGACCAGCAGCGCCTTGGCCGACCGGGCCACCCGCCGGTAGCGCTCCCAGACCTGCTTCACGCAGACCACGTTCACCAGGCCGGTCTCGTCCTCCAAGCTCACGAAGATCGTTCCCCGAGCAGTCGCCGGGCGCTGGCGATGCGTGACCACCCCGCCGACAGTGACGATGTTCCCGCCGGCAGCGTTCGCAAGGTCGGCGGCGGTGAGCACCCCCCTTGCCGCCAGGGCGGGACGGATGAACTGCATCGGCGATAAATCGGGGGACAGACCGGTTGACCAGAAGTCGGCGGAGGCCTGCTCCACCGGAGCCATTGCCGGCAACCGGGGGGAGCCGGCGCCGGCGCCGATAGGCAGCTGGTCCTCCCGGACTCCGGCGACGGCGCCCGCCGCCCACAGCGCCTCCCGGCGGCTGAGTCCAAAGCATCCGAAGGCCCCCGCCGTAGCAAGTGCCTCCATCTGCGCCACCGACATCCGGCAGCGCCGGGCCAGATCCTGCATGTCCCGGTAGGGCCGCCCGGCAGCAATCAATCTCGCCAGATCCTTACCGATGGTGCGCACATACTCGATCCCCACCCGTACCGCCGGACCGCCTTTTGTGGCCTCCAGAACCCAATCGGCATCGCCCGCCTCCGCAACGCTGCCCGCGCCCTCCAAAGACGCCGGCGCATCCGAGGCGTTGATGTCCGGGCCGAGTACTCTCACCCCGTGCCGGCGGGCATCCATGACCAGGGTCCGGGGGGCCCAAAACCCCATCGGCTGGGCATTCAGCAGCGCCGCCAGAAACGCCGCCGGATAGTAGTACTTAAGCCACGACGACGAGTAAACCAGATAGGCAAAACTCACCGAATGGCTCTCCGGAAAGCCGAAATTGGCGAAGGCGAGCAGTTTGGCGTAGATGGCATCGGCCACCTCGCCGGTTATCTCTCGCTCAGCCATGCCGCTATAGAGCCGGCTCCGCAGGCGCTGCATTCGCGCCTCGCTGCGCTTGGAGCCCATCGCCTGGCGCAACTGGTCTGCCTCGGCGGCGGTGAATCCGGCGACGTCCACCGCCATCTGCATCAACTGCTCTTGGAACAGCGGAACTCCCAAGGTCTTGCGCAGTGAGTTCTCCAGCAACGGATGAAGGTAGGTCACCTCCTCTTTGCCGCTGCGCCGGCGAAGGTACGGGTGGACCGAGTTCCCCTGGATCGGCCCCGGCCGGATGAGCGCCACCTCAACCACCAAATCGTAGAAGGTACGGGGCTTCAGGCGGGGCAGCGTTGCCATCTGCGCCCTAGACTCCACCTGGAATACCCCTACGGTGTCCGCTTTACACAGCATCTCGTAGACGTGGTGGTCCTGGGGCAGCATGGCCAGGTCGATGTCGGCGTGGTGGTTCAGCTTGATCAGCTCTATGCAGTAGTGCAGCGCCGAGAGCATGCCCAGGCCGAGCAGATCGAACTTCACCAGCCCGGCGGCGGCGCAGTCTTCCTTGTCCCACTGCAAGACAGTGCGGTTTTCCATGCGGGCCCACTCCACCGGGCAGACCTCGATCACCGGCCGGTCGCAAATCACCATGCCGCCCGAGTGGATGCCCAAATGCCGGGGGTAGCCCTGCAACTGATGGGCCAGTTCCATGACCGGGGCCGGGATGTTGTGATCGGCCGCTTCGCTCAGCGGGCCCCACCCGTCAATCTGCTTGGACCAAGCATCTTGCTGCCCGGGCGAGTGCCCCAGTGCTTTGGCCATGTCCCGCACCGCCGAGCGGGGACGATAGCAGATCACATTGGCCACCTGGGCGGCGTGGATCCGCCCGTGGCGATTGTAAACGTACTGGATGGCCTCCTCCCGGCGGTCGGACTCGATGTCCAGGTCAATGTCGGGCGGCCCGTCCCGCGCGGGCGACAAGAAGCGCTCGAAAAGCAGCTTGAGAGCTACCGCATCGGCGTTGGTGATCCCCAGCGCATAGCAGACCGCGCTGTTGGCCGCCGATCCCCTCCCCTGGCACAAGATGTTCGACCGGTCGCAGAACTGGACGATGTCCCAGACAATCAGAAAGTAACCGGCGAAGCCCATCTCCTCGATCATGTTGAGTTCGTAGACAAGCCGGGCGTACGCTCCAGGCACCCGCTCCCGGTCCGGCGGGCCGTAGCGCTTCGTCGCCCCTTCCAAGGTCAAGTAGCGCAGCCAGCTCATCTCGGTGTGGCCCTTGGGAACGGGAAAATCGGGCAACCGGGGGGCAACCAATGCCAGGTCGAAAGCGCATTCCCGGCCGAGTTCCGCAGCGCGCTGGACCGCTCCCGGGTAACGATCGAACAGCGCCGCCATCTCCTCGCCGCTTCGCAGGCGGGCAGTGGGAGCGGGCGGAAGCCAGCCCTGGATCTGGTCGAGCGATCTTCGTGACCTCACCGCCGCCAGGGCATTTGCCAGTTGCCAGCGGCCGGGGTGGGCGTAATGGACGTTGTTCGTGGCCACCAATTGCACCCGGGCGGAGGCGGCCAGCCGGGCCAGCGCGTCGTTGCGGGCCGAGTCCGTGGGCAGGCCGTGGTCCCACAGCTCTACCGCCAGATTGTCCCGGCCGAAGACCTCAATCAGCCGATCCAGCGCCACCCGGGCCTCCTCCGGGCCGCCCTGCGCCAGCGCCCCGGGCACCGATCCCTTCCGGCAACCGGTGAGCACAAGCCAGCAGCCACCGTGAATATCGGCCAACCGGGCAAGGTCGTACACCGGCTTGCCCTTCTGCCTGCCGGCCAGCTGAGCCTCGCTGATCAGCGTCGATAGCCGGCTGTATCCCTCGGGACAACGGGCGATGACCAGCAGATGATGGCCGATCGGGTCCGGCTCGCCGTTTTGCGGCCCGGGCAGGCCGAACGAGAGCTCCGCCCCCAACACCGTGGGCAGCCCGGCCTCCCGGGCTGCCTCGGCGAACCGCACCACGCCGTACATCCCGTCGTGATCGGTGAGCGCCAGCGCCTCCAGCCCCAGGCTGGAGGCCGCCAGCACCAGTTCCTCCGGTGATGAGGCTCCATCCAGGAAGCTGAAGTTGGAGTGACAGTGCAACTCGGCGTAAGGGACCTTTCCCGGACGCCAGCGCTGCCCACCGAACTCCACCGGCGGCGGCTTATGGACCGGGGCATCGGAGCCCAGCGGCGCTTCCCAGCTTGAGAGCAGCTTTTCGAGTTGCGGCCAGGGCAGTTCGTGGTTGCTATCGAAACTCATGCGCCCGGGCTCAAGCTTCGGTAGCGCATCAGTCGTACCTGGCTTCCAGCCACCAGCCGCCCTTTTCGTAGGCAACCAGGTAAGCACTGCCGTCCGAGCAGGCGACCTGCAGGCGCGCCAGATCCTTAGAGGCGGATCTGTCCCACCAGCGCTCGTTGACCGGCCAGGGGCCGGCCCAGCCGGTCACCTCCATCCACCTGTCGCCCTTGACCAGCAAGCGGGCGGCAGCCTCACTCAGCCGCTGGTCTACAACTGACAACGGCCGATCGGTGACACCCACCAGGCGCGCCGGAGTACGGTCGCGGAAAACCAGAGCAGGCGAGGGCGACGGGAGGGTGCCCGGCCACGGGGCATCGCCGACCGGCGGTTGGGCCGAGCGGCCGAGCAGATCCACGCCGTCCGCCCGGACCAGCCGGAACCGGTCTGCCGGCCCCCGGCCACCCTTCAACTCGGCCACCAGCACCATCTCCGGGTCGAGCAGGCCGTAGAGGCGGGCGATTCCCCGCACCGCTCGCTTCCCCGGCTCCGAGGGACCGCCCCAAAACGAGAGCTGCCTCCCCTGGTCGGCTGAGGTCTGTTCGGGCACCAGCTGCAATGCGATCAGCTCGCCCGAGCGACCGCCACCGGCGCTCATCCATCCCTCCAGCTGCCAGCGCACCCGCTCGGCGATCGCTCCCGCCGTGCTCGCCCCCTCCAATCGCCAGGAGCGACCCAACTCGTCGCCGTTATCGAACGATGCCCGGATCAGCAGCTTCCGGCAGATCAGGCCCTCCTCCTCCAGGCGAAACGCCAGCATGTCGGCCAGTCCCTTTCCGGCGAAGATGGCCACGTCGATGCGCTCAGTGGGCGGGTCGAACACTTCCTTTACCTCCAGCACCGGCCGGTGCTCCCGTGGGACGAAGTGATGTTCGTCCAGCCCCGACGCCAGGCGGTAAGCCGCCAGGCCATCGGGTCCGAACCGGGCGGCGACATCCGCCGGCGGAAGGGCGGCGAAGTCTCCCAAAGTCTTGATGCCCAAGCGCACCAAAAGATCGCTCAGCCCCGGCCGGCCGAGCGCCGACACCTGCAGCGGGCTGAGAAAGCCGGCCATCTCATCCGGTGCAACGACCACCGGTTCGTGCAGCCGGTAGCTGTGCAGGGCGGCCAGCCCGGCAGCGAACAGGCCGTCGGCCACCCCCAGCCCGAACGCAGTTCGCCCGGTGGGGGGCGGCCCGGTGGGGGGCGGCCCGGTGGGCCCGGTGGGCCCGGTGTGCCCGGCCAGCGCCGCCCACGCCAGCCCTACCACCGCCTGCTCACTACCGAAAAAGCGCACGCTGCTGTCGACAAGCACCAGGCAAGTGCCAGGATGGAGCACCTCGATGGCCGGAGTTAGCGTCTCCAGCGCCTCCAAGACCCGCTCAAACTCCCGGGCATCCCTTCCGAGGTCGGGCGGCACCCGCACCAGCGACGGGCAGCGCCCTTCCGCCTCCCGCCGGCGCATCCCGGGAACGATCCCCTGGTACTCTGCCGCCGGCGAGCAGACCGTTACCCGGTTGGCCTCCACCACCACCGCCGGGCGGTCCGAATCAACACCCGCCGCCAGGAGCGGCCAGTAGGGAAATACGACCACCAGCTTGCGGCTAGCCACGCCCTAAACCGCCCGTGAAACCGAGGCTGGACGATCCTCGACGCCCTCCGGTGCCGCCTCAGCCGCCCCGGAAAGCCCCGGCAGCCACAGTGACAGCTGCCGGGGCCGGACCGCGCGCCGGCCGCTCATCTCGATGTTTGCCAGCCGGCAACTCAGCCGCCCATGCCCCCGCTCGAGCCCCTGCCAGTAAGAACGGATCAGCGTGAAACGGCCGTCGGCGACTTCCCACCAGGCGTCGCCCCCCACCGCCAGCAGCACCGCCTTGCGCTCCCGAGCCCGGTTCGCCAACCGGCGGGCGACGCTTGGTGACGCCTCCGGCCATTCGATCACCACTAAGTCGAACGAGTCGGTCAGCGACGCCGCCACCGTCGGCCACAGAGCCCGGGCCGGGGGGCCGACCAGCAGCAACCGCTCGACGGCCACCCCCATCTCGGCTGCGGCCGCCACGCCGAGGTGGGGGGTCCCCGCCACAGCCGCCCAGGACCCGGCCTTCGACGCTCCGGCGATCAATGCCAGCGCCAGCGAATGCGCCCCGGCCGCGCTTTGCACCACCAGCGTCTGTCCCCGCTGGAGCCCTTCGGGAAGGATCGACTTGAATGCCGGCAGCACCGGTAGCGTCTGCTCTGCCGCCAGCGAGACCGGGCGTACGTTCTCCGCCACCTGGCTCAGTTTCGTGAGCGCTACCAGACTTTTCGCGACCTGACTTCCATCTATAGGCGCCATAGGGGAAAGGCATTATCGAACATATGTTCGATAACGTCAACCTGTATCAGTGGTCTAGCGGCGGGCCTCCACCGGCTTTGGGCCGGAAGCGGAAACGCTCAATCGACATCAGGTCGTCAGCACGCTCCTCAAGCCCGAAACGCTCGACCAGGTCCGATAGCAGCACCCGGCGGGAGGCGCCGAGCACCTCAATACCGACCGGATCCTTCTGGGAATCGAGATCGACGATGCGGTCTGCGTCGATCCGGATGGAATACTGCGCCCCGGTTCCTTTGGGCACCAGGGGAATATAGAGAGCGTCGGCCTCATCGTCGTAGAGGACCTTCACTCGGCCACCACCGAAACGATCACATCCCGGTCCTCGAACCTGGTCACCCGCAAGCGCCGGCCGGCAGCTGTGGCGCCAACGAGTTCCGTACAGCCGGACTGCGCCGGGCCGAAGGACTGCGGATCGGCCAGCACCTCCTCCACTTCCTCAGCCGTGATCCCCCGCTGCGCCATCCGCATGTTCGCGTGATCCGAAAAAGTCGCCAAACCGCCGCCTCCTACCGTTCGACTTGTCCCTCCTGCGCTCAGCATACGACGAGGCCACGGCCAATCCGGTCCCCAGAAGCCGGCCCGGCTGCCTCCCAAGATTGTCCGGCAGCCCGTTAGCAGTTCATGAAATGCTCACGAAGGCATTTCTTCCGGACGCGGCGTATGACAGCATTCGCTTGATTTCACACCGAGTGGAGGCGGCATGATCGTTGATCGAACCATCTTGAACTGCAAGTGGGGGCATGGGGATGAAGTGGTGGCTATCTTCAAGGAGGTCTTCGCTCCGATGCAGACTGCATCTGAGGGCGTCAAGGGTGGACGAGTACTGACCGACCTGAGCGGCAAATTTTTCAGAGTTATCGTGGAGACCGAACTGGAAAACCTGGCCGCATGGGAGAAGTGGCGAGCCGAGATGTTCCAAGCACCCGAATTCGCTGAGACCTTTGCCAAGACTGCGGATTTAGTGGAGTCGGGAAGCGTCGAGTTCTTTACCATAGAGGCCGAGTTTTAAAAGGAGAGGTGGTAACCCCACCTCTGCTGAATCTGAAAAGCGTTGGAGCTGACGGAAACCCTCCGGCCCCGAGATCCCGAGGAGGTGTATCCCCGCTACTGCGAGTGGCTGATATGCGCCAGAGTTCAGAGAGCCTGGCCGGGCGTATGGAGCGGATCCAGATAGGCGGCTGCATTGTCCGGTCCGAAGCGACGATGCGGCGTTGACCATGGCGCAACCCGCTAGGCGGCCTTCTGCTCGAAGCGGCGAAACAAGCTCACCAACGGGATGGTGCACAGGGCGGGCAGGACTGCCCAGAGCGGGCGCTGCGCCCACCAGGTGGCGTCGGGAGTCTCGGGCACCGGGATGGCCGCCAGCGCCAGCAGCGCGTAGGCGATTGCGAAGCCCGGGAAGTGCCACAGATAGATGGTCATCGCCCGCTGCCCGGCCCAGAGCATGTAGCTGCGCACCGCCGGCTCACGCAGGCGAGCCTGCGTCCACGGCCTCAGCAGCAGCACAACTCCGACCTGGAAAAGCATTAGCGCCACTATGCACAGCGTCGGCGGACCCATATTCGATATCGCCTCGCCCGGCACGCCGACCATCGAGCGCGGATACAGGCCAATGTTCGTCAACCCGGCCAGGCCGATCAGGCCACCGAGCGCCAGGCATCGGGCCTGCCGGCGGGATAGAGACACCAACTGCCGCCAGAAAAATCCCAGCTGGTGCGCCATCGACCATACGAGCAGCAGGTTCAGCCACTCAATCCCCTCCACGCGATAGCGGAAACGCAAGACGTCGACCAGGACCACCAGGCCCCCCATAACCACAGGGACCACCTCGCCCTGGCGCCGGTGCAGCTTCACCGCAAGCGGCGTCAACAGCACCAGCATCAGGTAGATGCCCATGAACCACAGCGGGCTCAGCATCAAATAGATTGCCCGGCCGATCCAGCGGACCTCCGGAAAGAGCAGTTCCAAAGCCAGCCGGGCAGCGCCTGCGACGATCAAGCACATCGCCACCGGGATCATCAGCCGGCGCAGACGCTTACCGACAAAGCTGCGGTAGCCACCGCCCCGGCGCTCAGTGGACTCCCAACTGACCAGATGGGCGAAGCCTCCGACGAAGAAAAACACCGGAAGCACTTGGAACAGCCAGGTGAGCACCCAAAATCCATGCACCTGGGCTATCGGGTTGCCGAAGTGCGGCCCGTCGGCTCGCCAATCCACCACGTTGAACAGCCAGTGCCAGATCACCACCACCAGCAGGCTGCCGGTACGTAAGAAGTCGACGTAAAGGTCGCGCTCGGAGCCCACCGAGGCTTCCTCAGAACCGGTCCTGGCAGTCATCGAGCCAGTATGGAGGGCGGCCAATACGGGGGATAGTGCCTTTTGTACTTAAATCTCGCCTATCCTGAGTCGATCAGAAAAGCCGGGAGGGCACAGTGAACAAACCGTCGCAGCGCAAGCTCCTGATCGGGGTGGATCTGCCCGTACCAGCCGACCGGGCTTGGGCGGCGCTCAAGCAACCGGAACAGATCCGGGAGTGGTTTGGTTACTACGGCGCTGACTACTCCAGTTGGGGCATCGGCACCATGCGCACCCTGGATGATGAGATTGCAGTGGTATTCGGACGGGAAGCCCGCTACGAGAACTTCTCCCGCCGGATCACTTGGGAAGGCGGTGACGAGTTCCTGCTGACCCCCAAAGGCGAGCGCTGCTTGCTGGAGGTCTTCATGGTCCGGCCCGCCCCGCTCAAGGAGGTCGACTGGCGCAAGGTGTACGACCCAATCTGCGAGGGTTGGATCGCTTTTACCCAGCAGCTGCGCTTCTACCTGGACCGGCACACCGAAGGCCAACGCTCCACAATCTTTTTTACCGGGCTCCCCGCCGCCGACGCCTTCGGCATCCTCAAGCTTCAAAGCATGGCCGAGGTGGAGCCGGGCGCCAAGTACGGCATCTTGACCCCTATGGGGGATCATCTCACTGGAGAGCTCTGGTACAAGACCTTCTACCAGATCGGCCTGACCGTAGACCTGTTTGGCGACGGACTGCTCATCGTGAGCGCCACCCCGCCCACCGAGCAGTTGCCCGGCGGGGGCGCAGATCTCACCCTAACCACCTTTTTAGGCCCGGAGGAACAAGACGGCCTGCAGCAGCGCTGGAGCGGCACATTCAGCGAGGCCATCGCGGCGCCAAGCTGACCCCACCGGCCCCATTCCGGCGGAACCCGTCCTCGATCAGGGCTCCAGTTCGAATCCGAGCACCCGGAAGTCTCCATCCAGGCCCAGCACCGACGCCACATTCGCTTCCCGGCACACCGCTGCTCCCACGCAGTCGGCGTAAGAGAGCCGTAGGTCAGCGTACCGGGCCATCAGGTCGAAGGTAAACAGTTTTCAGCGTTGCCCCTTGTGCCCTTTGGGCACTCCGTAAGCGTAATGGTCGAGTTCTTGCGCCAGGTCCACGGGGGCGTCATCGCCCGCAAGCAAGCCGACCACATAACCGGAAAATCAGACCTGATCCACGGCGAAGGTGTCGCACTCGTCAAGGGTGAACGCCCGGTAGCCGATCCGGAACCACTTCTGGCGCTGCTCGGAGGACCCGTGGGTCCATGACTCCGGGTTCACCCGGCCTTGGGCAGCTTCCTGGATGCGGTCGTCGCCCACTGCGGCGGCTGCATCCAGCCCGTCGGCGATGTCCTGCTCGGTCAACTCCTCGATGAAACCGGTCTTCACCGCACCGCCAGCCCACAGCCCGGCCAGGCAATCGGCCATCAGTTCCACCCGCACGGCCGGACTCTGTGGACCGGTCGATCGATCCTGCTGACCCCGCTGCAAGAAGCCGGTCAGGTTCTCCACATGGTGGCCGTACTCGTGGGCGATGACGTAAGCCTCGGCGAACGGCCCGCCCGAGGCACCGAAGCGGGTGCGCAAATCGTCGTAGAAGCCCAAGTCTATGTATATCCGCTCGTCCGCCGGGCAGTAGAACGGGCCGACCGCTGAGGAGGCTGTGCCGCAACCCGTCCGCACGCCACCGGTGAAAAAGACGGTGTTGGTCATGCGATAACCGGGAAGCCTTTCCGTCCAAAACGCCTGCACGCTGTTGATCACCCCGACAATCCGGCACTCTTCCCGCTGGTTGGCGTCCTCGCCGGTCCGGCACTCGGCGCTCAGATCCTGCCCGGACCCGTCTGCCCCGGTCCCCAGATTCAGTTCAGGCACGGACACGTTTCCGCCCAGCAACTGGACCACCAGGAAGATGATCCCGATCAAACCTCCGCCCCCGATGGTCAATCCCCCGGCGCCCATACCGCGCCGGTCGGTAACCTGAGAGGTGTCGAGTGCTGCCCCTCTCCGAAATCTCATTCCCACCCCCGCCCATCGCCTTGATGCATTATGAATTCCCCACAGCCCGCAATTAAATCGAGTGGGCTCGGGGCTCAGACTGGGGGCCCCAGAGACCGTAATCTGGTGCCATGGCAACCATGTACGAGCGAGTGGGCGGCAAGCCCTGGTTCGAGGGACTGGTCGATAGGTTCTACGCCGGTGTGGAGACCGACCCCATCCTGCGCCCGCTCTACCCGAGCAGCCTGGAGGATGCTCGGGCGCACCTAACCGGATTTCTGGTCCAGTACTGGGGCGGCCCTAGCGATTACAGCACCCAGCGCGGCCACCCGCGCCTGCGCATGCGGCACATAAATTTCTCCATCGGTTGGGCGGAGCGGGACGCCTGGTACCAGCACATGGCGGCAGCGGTGAAGGCTGGCAAACTGGATCCGGCCGACGAAAAGGAGATGCTCGACTACTTCAACACCTCCGCCACCTTCCTCATCAACCGGCCCGAGCCGGCGTGACGCTGCCCCGGGTTTACTCCCGCTTGAGTTAGCGTCCGAGCAGCAAGAGCAGACTGAACGAGGCTCCCGGCCAGACCGGCGAAGGCTGGGGTGGCGCCGGAACGCCCGCCACCGACCTGCGGGCAAGGATGTGGGCGATGTTCTCCCGGAACCCGATGCCCTAGCAAGCGCGCTCGGTAGGCAACCAATTCTGCGGAGCGCACTAAATTCTCCGCAAGAATGCCCGGGAGGGGCCCCCGTCTCCACCGATCAGCTTCATCGGCAGGCACACCAGCTCGTATCTGCCCGGCTCCACTCCGGAAAGGTCGAGCCCTTCTATGATCACCACCTCGTTGCTCAAAAGCTCAACATGGGTGGGGTGCCCGGGTGTACCCCGGCGCTCTATCGACAAAAAGTCGATTCCCACCAACTTCACCTTGTGCTCGACCACCCAGCGGGCGCCGTCGGGCGCCAAAGCCACGTAGTCCTCGGTGAACTCGGGGTCCGGCCGGCGCCAGATCTGCGAATTGCGGGTCTTGAACAAGATGCGCTGGACGCCTTGCGGCAAGCCGGCCGCCTCCAGATCGGCGGCGCCGATATCAGCCGGCACGTGGGTGAAGTCCACCACCTCGGCGGGGCCTACCAAAGTCTCGGGAGGGATCCGGTCAATCGGCATGCCCTCCGGGATGAAGTGCAACGGAGGGTCGATGTGGGTGCCGGTGTGCGAACCCATGCACAGCGCCGAGACATTGGCCGACTTGCCCTGTGCCATATCGCTAACCCGCTCCACGCTGACACCGGGATCGCTTGGCCAGGTAACCATACCGGGATAGATCCCGATGGAAACATCGATGAACTCGTACGCCATCAGCCCATTGTGACGAGCTAAGACCTTAGAGGCTACCCGCAGCCTCCCGGCGCACCACCGGGGCCACCTCGCTGCCCAACAGTTCTATCGAGCGCATCACCGCTTGGTGATCCATAGGTCCGACGCTCATCTGCAGCAGGCTACGCCGGTTGGCGAACAAAGCGTGCTGGGTGAGCATCTTGTCGATCACTTCCTGCGGACTGCCCACCAACAACGATCCATGGGGCCCTCGCATCAGCTCGTAGTGATCCCGGGTCATCGGGGGCCAGCCCCGCTCTCGCCCGATCCGGCTCATCGCCTCGGCGTAAGAAGGGTAGAACTGCTCAGCTGCCTCCTGCGAGCGCCCCGCGACGAAGCCATGCGAGTTGATCCCCACCGGGGGGGTCGGGGTGTAGCCGGCCAGGCGGGCGGCTTCCCGGTAGAGCTCGATGAGCGGCACGAACCGCTCCGGCTCTCCGCCGATGATCGCCAGCGCCAGCGGAAGCCCCAGATTGCCCGCTCTGACCACCGACTTTGGCGTTCCCCCGACGGCTATCCACACCGGCAGCGGGTCCTGCACTGGGCGGGGGAAGACCCCCCTATCGCCGATGGGCTGCCGGTGGCTTCCCCGCCAGGTGATCCGTTCCTGCTTGCGGATACTGAGCAGCAGATCCAGCTTTTCCTCGAACAGCTCGTTGTAGTCGCCCAGATCGTATCCAAACAGCGGAAAACTTTCAGTGAACGACCCCCGGCCGGCCATGATCTCTGCCCGGCCCCCCGAGAGCAGGTCCAGTGTGGCGAACTGCTGGAAAACCCGGACCGGGTCGTCGGAACTCAGGACTGAGACTGCACTGGTCAGGCGGATCTTCTTGGTGCGCTCCGCTCCCGCCGCCAGTACCACCGCCGGGGCGGAAATGGTGTAGTCGGTGCGGTGATGCTCGCCCACCCCGTACACCTCCAGACCCAACTGGTCGGCAAGCTCCATCTCTTCGATCAGGTCGCGCAACCTCTGCCGGGCGGCCTCGGGGCCCGGTGCAGCTTCGCCGAAGGTGTAGAGGCCGATTTCCATGTTCAGGTGCGCCTTCAAGATGCGATGATTGCCGCGTGCGAGTACGCGCTGCTACTTCGATGGTAGTCGGTCTCATGCTGATGCTGGCAGGAGCAACTGCTGCTGGGGCAGCCCCGGGCGACACGGTGATCAAGCTCTCGCTGGACGGGGTGGTAGACCCCTTCTCCGCCGGCTACCTGACCTCGCAGATCGACGAAGCCGAACAACAGGGCGTAGCGGCCATCCTGGTAACCATCGACACCCCGGGCGGGCTGGACTCGGCAATGCGCCAGATCGTCCAGCGGATCCTGGCCGCCGAGGTACCGGTGATTTGCTACGTGTCCCCGAAGGGCGCCCGCGCAGCGTCGGCGGGCACTTTCATCTTGCTGGCCTGCCCGGTAGCGGCGATGGCACCGGGCACCAATGTGGGGGCCGCGCACCCGGTGGGGATACGAGGGGCGATAGCTTCCGACAAAGCCACCAACGACGCCGCCGCCTACATCCGCAGCTTGGCCGAGGATAAGGGGCGCAACGCCGACTGGGCGGAGCGGGCGGTGCACGCATCGGAGAGTGTCTCCGCATCCCGGGCGCTCGAGCTGAACGCCATCGACCTGGTGGTGTCGAGTGAGCAGGCTTTGCTCCAGCAGGTCGACGGCCGCCAGGTAACCGTGGGTGGCGGGAAGCAGGTGAACCTGACCACTGCCGGAGCTACGGTTGAGGGCCGCGAACTCGGCGCTTTGGCCCGGCTCCTGCACCGGTTGTTCAGCCCCAACCTGGCGTTTTTGTTCTTTTTCTTGGGCCTGGGGCTGATAGCGGTTGAGATCGTTGTCCCCGGGCTCTCCGTGCCGGGCGTGCTGGGGGCGGTGCTTTTGGTGATCGCTTTGGCGGCATTCGGCATGCTGCCGGTACAACTGATCGGGTTGGTGCTCCTGGCGGCGTCAGTGGCGCTGTTCGCGGTGGAGATCCAATCGCCGGGGTTGGGGTTGCCCGCGATCGCCGGGATGGCCGCGCTGGTGGCCGGAGGTTTGCTGCTGTTCGACCCGGCGGTGCCGGGGTCCCGAGTTTCGCTGAGCGTCATCGCCCCAGTAGCCATAGGCTTTGGACTGTTCTTCTTCGTGGTGGTTCGAAAAGCGTTGGACGCCCGCCGGCTGCCGCCCTCCACCAAGTCGCAAAGTGCACTGGGCGCCATAGGCTACGCCACCACCGCACTGGCCCCGTCGGGCGTGGTGCAGGTGGGGGCGGAGACTTGGTCTGCAGACGCAACCGCGCCGGTGATCGAAGGGCAGAAGGTCAAGGTGGTGGGTGTGGAGGGGCTGCGGCTGCGGGTTGAACCCGTGAAGGATGCGCCCCAGGACAAACGGGAGGAATAAATGGACTCGATGTTCGGTGTACTGATTCTTTTTCTAGCAGTGACGTTCTTCCTGGCCAAAGCAATCAAGATTGTTCCCGAGTTTCGCCGTCTGGTGGTCTTTCGGCTCGGCCGCAGCATTGGGCTAAAGGGCCCCGGTCTGGTCTTGCTGATCCCGTTGATCGACAAGGCGTCGTCAGTGGACTTGCGGGAGCTTTACCTGCAGATCCCGCACCAATCGGCAATTACTGAGGACAACGCCACCATCTCCATTGACTTCATCGTCTTCTACAAGGTGGTGGACGGAGTCATGTCGGTGATTGAAGTGGAGAACTTCGCCGGCGCCGCCCAGAGCGTGGCGGCAACCACGCTTCGCTCAGTGGTGGGTGACATGGTCTTGGACGACGTGCTGGCCAAACGGGACGTGATCAACGAACGGCTTCGGCTGAAGCTGGACGAGGTGACCGAGCGCTGGGGCGTGAAGGTGACCAACGTGGAAATCAGGGAGATCATCCCGCCCCCGGCGGTGCAGGAGGCAATGACCCGCCAGATGTCCGCCGAGCGGACCCGGCGTGCGGTGGTGACCGAGGCAGAGGGGGCCCGGCAGGCATCTATCACGGTTGCCGAAGGCAACAAGCAGGCCGCCATCTTGAACGCCGAGGGCAACCGGCAATCGGCAATCCTGAACGCCGAGGGCAACCGGCAGGCGGAGATCCTGCGGGCAGAGGGCTTTGCCCTGGCGCTGAACACCATCTTTGACGTCGCCCAGACCCTGGACGCCAACACCATGAGCCTGCAGTATCTGGACACGCTGAAGGAAGTCGGCTCATCGCCTTCCACGAAGTTCGTTCTGCCAATGGAGTTGTCCAACCTGCTGGCGGGGATGGTGGGCCAGACCGGACGGGCGTTCAAAGCCTCCGAGTAGTCCTGGTAGGAGGTGGGGCGATTCGAAGCCAGTCAGATTCGTGGGCTTTGGACGGTGACTTCGAACGGATTCCGGGCATCCGTTTGATGACCTCGCATCGGCTCGCTTTCGAGTAGACGCCTCGACTATTGGACCGACTGCTCGTAGAGTAGAAGCTCATGAAATACCGTGTTGACGAGCTGGCTCAGCGCTGTGGGATCAGCGTCGACACGGTCCGCTTCTACCAGACCAAGGGGCTGTTGCCACCGCCTGAACGGAAGAGCCGGGTGGCCTGGTACACCGCCGAGCACCTGGAGCGGCTGCGCAAAGTGCGGGATCTCAAGAAGAAGGGGTTCACCCTGCTATCGATCCGCCGGCTGTTGGATGGCGAACTGGACCGGGCGGACGAGGCGTTGGTGGAGGCCCTGGCGGGGCCGGTGCCCGGTGAGGAGGGCGAAGAAAACGAGGAGTTCTTAACTGTTGATGAACTGGCTGAGCGCATCGGCGTGTCGCCTGCGCTGATCCATGCGATAGAGCGGGAGAACCTGCTGGTCCCCCGCATGCACGACGGAATCCCTCAGTACACCTCTGCCGATGCCGCAGCCGCGTCGGCCGGGTTGACCCTGCTGGAGACCGGGCTGCCGCTCTCTGAGTTGCTTGATCTGGCCCGGGAGCACAACGCTTCAGCCCGGCGTACCGCCGAGCGGGCCGTCGAGATGTTCGACAAGTACGTGCGGGGCCCCATCCGGGAGGAGGCGGCCTCGGACGAGGAGGCGGCCACCCAATTGGTGGAAGCGTTCCGCAAGATGCTACCGGCAACCGTAGCGCTGGTTGCCCACCACTTCCGCCGGGTGCTGCTGGCCACCGCGCAGGATCGGATAGAGAAGGTGGGCGTCGAGCCGGAAAAGCTGGCGGTGCGATCAGAGGCCGAGAAGCGGCTTGAGCCCACCTGGCCGGCCTGAGCTGATGCCCGAGGAACTTCCCACCGGCGCCCAAAAGGTCCGAGCAGTCACATCGATGTTTGATGCAATCGCTCCCAGATACGATCTGGTCAACCGGGTCATGACCTTCGGAATGGACTCAGGCTGGCGCCGGCTGACCGTGACAAGACTCGCCCTCCAGGAAGGCTCGCTGGTGCTCGACGTAGCCTGCGGTACCGGAGATCTGTGCCGGGAGCTGCGTAAATCGCGCCTTAGGGCAGTGGGATTCGACATGTCGGCAGGCATGCTCCGGGCGGCCCGCACCACCGCCCCCCTGGTGCTCGCCGACGCACTCCACCTGCCGGTGGGCACCGGATCGGCCGACGGGATCACCTGCGGCTTCGCACTGCGCAACGTGGAGAGCTTGCCGGATCTGTTCGCCGAGTTCGCCCGGGTGCTGCGGCCGGGTGGCCGGGTGGGACTGCTGGAAGTAGCCGAGCCCAACTCGGCGCTGCTAAAGATGGGCCACCGGGTGTATTTCCACAAGGTGGTGCCGGTCATCGGAGGGCTGCTCTCGGACCGGCAGGCCTACTCCTACCTCCCCCGCTCCACCGCTTACCTGCCGGCCCCCGAGGCATTGCTGGCGATGCTCCGGACGGCAGGGTTCGGTGCAATCGAGCGCAAGCTGCTGGGCATGGGGGCGGCGCAGCTGATCACCGGATCGCGGGTGTGACCGGGAGTTTCGACGGCGTAGTCAGGTCCACAACAACCAGGCTCGGCTCCGAGGTCGACCTCTTGGCGCATCTAAGAACTCCGGAAGGGGCGGTTGCCTGGCTCAGCGAAGCCACCAGCCTGGTCGGGATCGGCCCGTTCTTCCAGATCGACCCGGGCACCGGCCCACAGCGTTTCGAGACGGCCTCCCGACGGTTCGAACAACTGTTGGTAAGCGCCGAAATCGCCGACGACGTGGATCTGCCCGGCACCGGACCGGTGCTTTTCGGGAGTTTCACCTTCGACCCGCAGGTGCCGGGGTCGACTGTTGTGGTCCCCTCAACGGTCTACGGCGAGGCAGAGGGTGTGGTTTGGCGCACCGAGATAGAACTGGCCCGGTATCCCGGGCCCCCGGCCCCCCAAACCGGAGCGCCGGGGGGCGCCGACGCCCAGGACCAAGAGTGGATGGCTGCGGTTCTGAGGGCTCGATCGGCAATCCGGTCCGGCCTGCTGGAAAAGGTCGTTCTGGCCCGGCGGGTGACTGTCCCCGCACAGCCGGGCAGCACGCCCGGGCTGGTGCGCCGGCTGCGGCGGACCTACCCGGGCTGCTTTACCTTCTCCTTCGACAATCTGGTGGGCGCCAGCCCGGAACTGCTGGTGCGCCGACTGGGCGAGGTGGTCGACTCCATTCCGCTGGCCGGCTCGGCCCCCCGGGGCGCCAGCGAATCTGAAGATGCCGAACTTGGCCGGCAACTGCGCGATTCGGCGAAGGACCAACGCGAACATGCCTTGACCGTGGCCTCCGTGGTAGACCGGCTGGGCGAGCACTGCTCCAATCTGGTTGCCGAGCAGGAACCCTCCCTGCTTTTGCTGCCCAACCTCCAGCACCTGAGCACCAAGGTGCAGGGCCGGCTACGGGCGGGGGCGGACGCGCTGCGCTTGGCCGGAGCGCTGCACCCTACCGCCGCGGTATGCGGCGTCCCGCGGGAAGAGGCGCTGCGCTTCATCCGGCAGGCTGAGACCTTCGACCGAGGCCGCTACGCCGGGCCGATCGGCTGGATGGATCGCCATGGCGACGGGGAGTGGGCGCTGGCGCTGCGCTGCGCACTGGTGAAGAATGACACCGCCCGGGTCTATGCCGGAGCTGGGATCGTTGCCGGTTCGGACCCGGCAAGCGAACTGGCGGAGACTCGCCTGAAACTCAACGCGATGCTGAGCGCGCTGGAATCGGCAACCTAAGGGTCCGATTCGAATTCGATTCTCTAGAACTTTGCTCTTCACTAGGAGTGATAATCGTGGTAACGTTTCTACTACACAGAGTGACAGCGCACCCCTTTCACTCGTCGTCAGTACCTATCGCTTCCCCAACCGACTTCCAGATCCGGTTATGCACTTCTACGTTTTCCCGCCGATCAGTTTTTGCTTCGAAGATGTGGATTCCGCCCTCAGCCGTTGCTTCGGCAACCGCTGAGGCCAACTCGGAGGCTGAATGAATCGCACGATATGAACACCCGAAACTCTTAGCCAGGGGGGCGAAGTCGTGATTGTGAGGAGTGCCAAACAGCCTCTCGAATCCGGGCTCGGTCGCCTGGGGCAAAAACGAGAAGATACCTCCTCCATTGTTGTTGATTACCACGAAAACTACGTCGAGAGGATCGTTTGATGCCAGGAGAAAACCGTTCTGATCGTGCAGCAAAGAAAGATCGCCACACAGCCCTACGGTCGGCGACCGACTCCCTGAAAGGGCAACTCCTAGGCAAGAGGAGACGAATCCGTCAATTCCGTTCGCGCCACGGTTCGCCAGGACCCGCACCCCAGGCGTTGACCGCATGAACCAGTCCAGGTCGCGAACCGGCATGCTGGAGGCAACCATCAAGGCGGACCCGTCCGGCAGGCAGGCAGGCAGAGCCCGGGCGATTCCCGGCTCAGTGAGAGCGCCGGCGCCCTCCAGATAGGCATCGATTGCTCCGGCGGCACCGGCGTCGGCAGAGCGCCAAGACCTGATCCAGCCGGACTCCGGCCGCTGGCCCCCCAGCACTTGGCGCAGCCCACGGCACACCGGCTTGGGATGCGCCCGCACAATCCGGGCAACCGCCCGGCCGGGATCCAGCCAGGCCCCGGGATGGATGGCAATCTGGGGGATGGACGAGTCGAGCAGCCCCGCCAGCTTGTTCGACGTCCCCAGGCTGCCGAAGCGCAGGACCAAATCCGGGCGATGGGCCTCCCAGAACCCCTCCTGGCGCACCAAAGCGTCGTAGCAAGCTATCGAGTTCGGGCCCTGCCGGCAGTTGGAGCTAGCCTCTGCGAGCAGCGGCCAGCCGAGCACATCCGAAAGCTCGACAATCGGTGCCGGGTCAAAGTCGCTCGTGCCTGCGACAATCATCCCCCTGCTCGCCCGGTCCAGCTCTAACCCGAGCCGCGCCAGGTCACCTTTGGATGGCCCGAGCGGCGAGTGGTCCGCCTTGGTCCACGGGGCGCCGTCGGGGCGGCCGCCTGCGTCGAACGGAAATCCGATGCCATCGGCCACCGGCACCAGCGGGTTGCGGTAGGCCAGGTTCAGATGGACCGGACCGGGTACCGGCCATAGGCTCTCGCTGTACGCCCGGCAGGCGATCGAGCGCCAGTAGGGGACCGAATCCGCCCGCGCCTCGGGCACACCCACTTCGCAGAACCAGCGCACCGCGTCGCCGAACAGCTTGATCTGGTCGATCGTCTGGCCGGCGCCGGTGTCCCGCAGTTCGGGCGGACGGTCGGCGGTCAGCGCGATGAGCGGTACTTGGGCGAAGGAGGCCTCGATGATCGCTGGGTGCAGATGGGCAGCGGCGGAACCTGAGGTGGTCAGCATTGCCACCGGCTTCCGGGAAGCCTTGGCGATGCCAAGAGCCAGAAACGACATCGACCGCTCGTCAATGCTTACGTGTAGTTTCAACTCCGGCCGGGCTGCCAGGGCAAGTGCCAGGGGAGTCGAGCGCGAGCCGGGGCTCAAGCTGGCGTGGGCCACACCGCACCGGATCAGCTCGTCAACCAGGGCAACTGCCTGGGCCTGCCCGGCGTTGGCCGGTTTCATCGGCCGGCCTCCGGTGTTGCATCCGGCAGGTGGCCGATACCGGCCGGTTTCATCGGCCGGCCTCCCGAGTTCGGCTGGGATGCGGGTGGCCGATACCGGCCGGTTTCATCGGCCGGCCTCCCGAATTCGGCGGGCAACCGGCCCCTCAACCGGGTCTGCCGCGATGGCGAACTCGTGCAGCCGCTCCAGTACGGCAGGCGGGCGACGCACCGGGACCCGGCCGTCCACCGGAACCAGGGGGTCGGCCACCAGGTCCCCGTCCAGCAACGCCGCGGTACCCAGCCCACACGGGTAGGGAAGCTCGGGCAGCGCCGCCGCCAGCGCCACTCCCGCCGAAAGCCCGATCGAGGTTTCCAGCAAGCTCGACACAATCACCGGCAAACCGGCAGCCTCGATCGCTTGAAGTGCGGCGGCGAGCCCACCTAGCGCCTGGACCTTGATCACCAGGACGTCGGCCGCCTCCGCATGCACTATCCGCTGCACCGCCTCCGCGCTAAATGCCAGCTCGTCGGCGGCCAATGGGACCTCCACCGCCCGGCGGACCCGTGCCATGTCGACCAGGCTGCGCACCGGCTGCTCGACCAGATCGATCGAATAGCGGTAAAGCCGGCGGATCCGGGCAATCGCAACGTCGACGTCCCAGGCGCCGTTGGCATCGATCACCAGCCGGCCGGCCGGACCCAGAACCTCGCGAACTGCCTCTACTCGGGCTTCGTCGTCGCCCTGGGCCACCTTGACCTTGGCCGCCCGGCAGCCCGAGGCCCGAACCAGCGCCGCCGCCTCCTGCGGTCCGAGTGCTGGAACGGTCACGTGGACGGGGACCGAGTTGCGCACCGGCACCGGCCACGGCTCGAAAGCTGCGCTCACGGCCGCCCGCATACAACTGCCCACATCAACCCCGAACCCAGGAAACGGCGAGGCTTCGCCCCACCCTTGCGGCCCAAGGCAAACCCTGCCACGGCGCCGGGTCTGCCCCCGGAATGCCACCTTGAGCGGCACCTCGAACCAGTGCCATTGGATACTCGGTGGTATGCCAAACTCGAGGAAGCGGGGGCTCACAAGCCGATCCCAACCGCCAGCAACATCCCGAATACCAATTGGAGCCGGGCGGTGGCCACCAAGGCCGCGATAAGGCCTCTACCCGAGGCAGTGGAAACGATTCTGCTGGGCCCGACCGCTAGCGGTGCCGATAGCAACGGTAACGCCGCCACCGGGCCCCCGCCCGCCAGCGTCACGACGGCCAGCGAGAGATAGGCGCTGACAATCATCGCTTTGTAGAGCAACTTGGTCCGCCCGGCGCCCAACCGCACCGCGAGCGTCCGCTTCCCACTCCGCTCATCGGTGCCGATGTCGCGCAGGTTGTTGACCACCAAGATCGCCGTGGCCAGCAGTCCCACCGGTACCGAGGCGGCCAGCGCCAGGCCGGTGACCTGCTCCGCCTGAACGTAGCCGGAACCGGCCGTCGCCACAGCGCCGAAGAAGACGAAAACGAAAATCTCGCCCAAGCCCTTGCTGGCATAGGGCCACGGGCCGCCGCTGTAGCCGAGCGCCGCGACGACGCTGATCGCCCCCACCAACGCCAGTTCCCATCCGGCGACTGCGGCCAAGCCGGTGCCCGCAGCGATGGCAACGGCAAATGCCAAGATCATCGCCTTAGCCATGTCCGCCGGGGTGATCAGCCCGGATGAGGTCAGGCGGCGGGGGCCGAGGCGCTCTTCGGTGTCCACACCCTTGCGCGCATCGAACAGGTCGTTGGCGAAGTTGACGCCGACCTGCATGCCCACCGCCACCACCAGCGATCCGGCGAACCGGCCGGGCGAAAGCTGCACGTCCGGCACGCGCTGAGCCACGGCAGTGCCCACCAGAACCGGTACTATCCCGGCGACCAGGGTCCGCGGCCGGGCGGCCTCGACCCACAGCCGGGGGCCGGTCAAAGGCGCATCCCAACGCCCGATGCGGGCTGCCGCGCCGGGCGGCCGGGTTGCGCCGGAGGGCTCACCGAGCGCTCCCGCACTTGTTAGGGCCGCTTGGGAAACTTGCCGAAGTCCGGCGGGCGCTTTTCCAAGTAGGCATTGCGCCCCTCCTGCGCCTCCTCGCTCATGTAGTAGAGCAAGGTGGCGTCGCCGGCTAGTTGCTGGATACCCGCCAGGCCGTCGGTGTCGGCATTGAATGCCGCTTTGAGCAGCCGGAGCGCCAGCGGGCTCATTTCCAGAATCCGCTGGGCCCAGGCGACGGTCGTCGCTTCCAGATCCTCCAGCGGCACGACCTTGTTCACCAATCCCATCGCTAGCGCCTCTTGTGCGTCGTACTGTTCGCACAAAAACCAAATCTCCCTGGCCTTTTTGTGCCCGACCATCCGGGCAAGCAGGCCTGCTCCGTAGCCGCCGTCGAACGATCCGACCCGGGGTCCGGTCTGGCCGAAGCGGGCATTGTCGGCGGCGACGGTCAGATCGCACACAACGTGCAACACGTGGCCCCCGCCGATGGCGTAGCCGGCCACCATCGCTATTACCGGCTTGGGCAACCGTCGGATCTGCACCTGCAGGTCAAGCACGTTCAGCCTACCGATGCCCTGGCTGTCCTTGTAGCCATCGTCGCCCCGGACCCGCTGATCGCCCCCCGAGCAAAAAGCCAAGGACCCGGCACCGGTGAGAATGACCACGCCGATCGCCGGATCGTCCCGGGCAATATCGAAGGCGGTGGTGAGCTCAAACAAGGTCTGCGGGCGGAATGCGTTGCGCACCTCCGGCCGGTTAATTGTGATCTTGGCAATGCCCTCGAATGACTCGTAGACGATGTCGCCGAAGTCCCCGGCGGGCTGCCAGGCAAACTGCGAGTCGGAAGACATGTCTCACTCCTGAGTAGTTACTCGAACTATTGAAGTACGGTATCAGAATGTCGACGGAAACCACCGAACTCATTGCCCTGCGCTACCCTAACCGGCAGTTGGCCGGCCGGATGCTCGAGCTTTGGGCGGATGGGAAGGCGGTCCTGCCGCTGGACCCAGAGCTATCCCCTTATCTGATCGGCAGCCTTCTGGACCACTTCCGGCCCGCCCAGGTGGAGGACCGGATGGGAGCCAACGACCTGCCCGATTCCGTCCCTGTGCCCGCCGGAACGGCGGTGGTGGTAGCAACTTCGGGCACCACCGGAATGCCCAAGGGCGCGGTGCTCAGCCATCGGGCGCTGCGAGCATCTGCCCGGGCAGCCAACGACCGGCTGAGCGCCGGCTCCTGTTCCTGGCTTGCCTGCCTTCCGATGAGCCATGTGGCCGGGATCGGGATCCTGGTGCGCTCACTGGAGGCGGGGACCACGCCGGTAATTCACGACCGCTTCGATACCGATCAGATCGCCGCCGAGCGGCATACCGGCCTGATCTCTTTGGTACCCACCACCCTTCACCGCTTGATCGAGACAGGGGCCGACCTCACCCACTACCACTCGGTCTTGGTGGGCGGCGGACCCGCCCCGGAAGGGCTGATCGACCGAGCGCGTTCGGCCGGAATCAACATCGTTTGCAGCTACGGGATGACCGAGACCTCGGGCGGCTGCGTGTACGACGGGGTGCCCTTGGCGGGCGTGTCGCTGCGAATCGGTGCCGGCGACGCGATTGAGATCGCCGGTGCGGTACTCATGACCGGCTACCGGCGCAGCCCCGGGGCAACCGCGCAAACCCTTATCGAGGGTTGGCTGAGCACCTGCGACCGTGGAACCATCGACCAGGCCGGGCGATTGGAGGTATGGGGCCGGGCGGACGACGTGATCATCACCGGAGGGCAGAAGGTGAGCGCACGGGAGATGGAAGAACTCCTGCAACGGCACGAACTGGTTGCCGAAGCAGCGGTAGCGGGGGTTGACGATACCGAGTGGGGCCAGATCGTTGCGGCGTTGATCGTCCCCGTAGAGGGCGGCCCGGCGCCCGACCCCGACGATCTACGCCGATTCGCCCGCAGCTGGGGCGCAACATTTGCGGTGCCGAAAAGGGTGGTTGTTGCCGGTGAACTGCCCCGCACCCGATCAGGCAAGATCCGCAGGAACCTGGTCCTTACGATGCTGTCGGAGCCGGGCTACCGCGAGGAGGTGCCCGGTTCCGGAGCCAGGGCATCATCCACCGGCATGGTGAAGCCGGTCAGCGCTGACGACTGAATAGCCTGCCCGGGTAAAACAATCCCGGCTCCGGGTAGGCCTGTCCGTCCAGCAAGTACAGCTCGACCCGTTCGGCGTCCAGGTCCACAAACCAGTATTCGGGCACCCGGTAGCGCTCGTATAGCGCGGAGGCCGAATGCCCGGACCACTGGGTTTGGGTCCCTGGGATTGGAGCCAGCTGGCCCGGCAGCACCGGGTGATGCCGCCCTCGGCGCCGCATAGACTGTACCGGTGAAAACCGAGCGCCTGTCGATCACCACCGGGCACACTCGGGCAACGGTCGACCTGACCGCCGAGGTGCGCCGCTTCGTTGCCGGCCACGGCGACGGGCTGTTGAACGTATCGATCCCGCACGCCACCGCCGGATTGGTGCTCATGGAGTTGGGTTCGGGGAGCGAGGCCGATCTGTGGGACTGCCTGGACGCGCTGCTGCCCCGTGACCGGCGCTACGCCCACTCCCACGGCTCGCCCGGCCACGGCGCCGACCACGTCCTGCCCGCATTCATCTCCCCGGCGCTAACGCTGCCGGTGATCGACGGCGAGCTCTCTTTGGGGATCTGGCAAAGCATCGTTCTGGTCGACTCCAACCTGGACAACCCACAGCGCGAGGTCGTGCTCGCCTTCTTGACGAGATGACGCTGAAGGACGACTTGCGGGCGCTGGCCGTGGAGGCAGCAACCGAGGCGGGCGAACTCCTGCTCTGCATGGAGGCAGGGGTGACCACCGTCAAATCCTCACCCACCGATCTGGTATCGGAGGCCGACCATGCCGCCGAGGCGCTCATCTTCCGCAAGATCATGAACGCCCGGCCGGACGACTCAATAGTGGCCGAGGAGGGATCGGTCAACCAGGGGACCAGCGGGATCCGGTGGGTGGTGGATCCGCTCGATGGCACGATCAACTACATCTACGGATTTCCTCAGTGGTGCGTTTCCATCGGTGTGGAGGGCGGCGAGCGGCTGGGGGTGGTCTACGATCCCAATCGCAAGGAGATCTTTACCGACACCAGCCCGCTCCTGGCGGTCAGCAATAGAACCGATCTGGCCGGAGCACTCATAGGCACCGGATTCTCCTACAACGTAGAGGTGCGCACCCGCCAGGCGGCGCTGGCCGCCCGGATCCTCCCGCTGGTCCGGGACATCCGGCGGGCAGGCAGTTGCGCCCTCGACCTATCCTGGGTGGCCGCCGGCCGGCTGGATGCCTTCTATGAAGAGGACGTCCGGCACTGGGACGTAAGCGCAGGCACCGCCCTGGTGCAAGCAGCAGGCGGAGCGGTGCGGAAGCGGGGCGAGGTAACGCTAGCGGCGGGCACCGAGGAGCTTTTGGACCGGCTCGAAGCGCTGGTGATCCACTGAGCGAGCTGTTCGGCTGCCAAACGCCAACTCGTATACCCTGAGTCCTAACTTCACCAATTAGCGAAACCAGGAAGCTCGGCATGCCCGCACAGCCCACCTCTCCCGGCATTATCGCCATCCTGGGGTCGGGCGAGTTGACCAAGGCGATGCTCCCGGTCCACCGCCGGCTGATTGCCCGTGCCAAGCAGGCGGGCACGGTGAATCCGGTATTCCTCGATACCCCGGCCGCCTTCCAAAGCAATGTCGAGGACCTGACCAAACAGGCCGCCGCCTACTTCCAGGACTCCCTTCAGCTGCACCTGGACACCCCCTCCTGGCACGATCACGCAAATTCGGCGACCCGGCCAGGGTACCTGCGGACAATCGAACGCTCCCTATTGGTGTTCTCCGGCCCGGGAAGCCCCTCCTACGCGCTGCGCCAGTGGTCAGGCACGGCAGTTCCCGGCCTGCTCCGCTCCACACTCACCCGGGGAGGCTGCATGGTCTTCTCCAGCGCCGCTGCGCTCACGCTCGGCCGGCTGACCATCCCGGTGTACGAGATTTTCAAATCGGGCGAGCCGCCGCATTGGCTGGACGGGCTGGACCTGCTGGCCGCGGTGGGCCTGAACGTTGCCGTGGTACCCCACTTTGACAACGGCGCCGGCAAGGGGTTCGACACCCGTTTTTGCTACCTCGGCCAAGCTCGCTTCGAACAACTAATGGCCCTGCTGCCCGCCGGTACCGGGGTCCTGGGCGTGGACGAGCACACCGCCTGTCTGATCGATTGCCGGGAGGGGACCATGACTGCCCTGGGAAAGGGCGGAGTGACGTTGGAAACCGGTGCGGAGAAGCTGCGCCTGGCGGGCGGCCGCTCATTTTCCCTTCGAGAGCTGAACGCCGACGCACCTCCGAAACTCTACGCCACGCCGCCCGCCCTCCCTCCGGCCCCCCTCACCGATCAACCCGAGCCCCTTACCGCGGCGATATTTCGGGCGCTCGATAAAACCGGGGAGACGGACGGACTCGCCCGGGCTGCCCGCCTGGCCGCCGAGCAAGCTGCACTCACCCTGGGCGACCTGGCCGGACGGTTAGAGCGGGAGCGAAGGGGGCGCTTGGATCTGGTGATGGGCCTGGTCGAACTGCGTTCGCAAGCCCGATCACAAGCCAACTGGCCACTGGCAGACCAGATCCGCTCAGTGCTGGAGGGTGCCGGAGTAACCCTGAGCGACGGGCCCGAAGGCACCGCATGGTCTATGGAGAGCTAGCCTGGTGGCTCACGTCCCCGGGTAGGTTTAGCCTGCAACGTTGCCGGCAGTCGCCAGCCGCGGGCGCCGGGCAGCAGTGCGTGACAGCCGGTTCAAGTCGGGCAATTGACCCTGGCCGCTAACGCATACGTTCCGAGCGTGCGCAGGCCGGGCTCAGGCCGACCGCAGGCCGGTTAACTCTCCGCCGGGGCCAGTTGGACCGCCACCGGGTCACCGCGCAAGAAGTTGCGCCACAGCACTACCATGCACACCAGGTACAGGCCCATGATCAACTCCAAAGCTCGAAACGGGCTACCGGTTAGCGAGATGGACATGCCGTAGGTTTGCGGGATCAACCAGCCTCCGTAAGCGCCGACCGCGCCGATGAACCCCACCGCCGCAGAGGTTTCTCGCTTGGCGACGAGCAGCGCCCGGGTGCGGGCGGCCTCACCGTCGCCGCTGACTTTGAGCAGGTGTAGCTTGCGGAAAGTTAGCGGAATCATTTGGTAGGTGGCTCCGTTGCCCAGTCCGGTAAACGCGAACAGCAGGATGCTCAATCCCAAAAAGGTAGTCAGGGTGCCCGGGCTTGCCTTGTGGGTCAGGCTGTAGAGCAGTCCAATCGAGCACAGCAACATCCCGAACAGAGACATCATGGTCAGCCGGGGCCCGCCCACGCGGTCCGCCAGCCAGCCGCCCACCGGCCGGGTCAGCGATCCTACCAGCGGTCCCAGAAAGGCCAGTCCCAGGTTCATGTCGGGAAACTCGGTCTTCAACAGCAGCGGCAGCCCTGCCGAATAGCCCACGAACGATCCGAACGTAGCTATGTAGAGCAGGGTAATCACCCAGGTCTGCTTGCGGCGGACAACCGCGAACTGCTGGCCCAAGGTGGCCTTGGGAAGGCGCAGGTTGTCCATGAACAGCCACGAGCAAATCGTGGCCGCAAGGATGAACGGCACCCAGATAAGGCTGGCATTTTCCAACGCCGGCTGCCCGGAACTCACCCTGCCGGAGACCGAAAGCCAGCCCCAGGTGATCACCACAGGCGTCAACGCCTGGGAAACCGCCACTCCCAGGTTGCCACCGGCAGCATTGACGCCCAGAGCGAATCCCTTGCGCCGGTCCGGATAGAAGTTTGAGATATTGGACATACTCGAGGCGAAGTTACCGCCCCCGAACCCGGCCGTGGCCGCCCCCACCAGCAGCAGCCAGTAGGGGGTTGCCGGGTTGGCAACCAGGACGCTGTGCAAAAAGACCGGTACCAGCAGAAACAGCCCGCTCACAATGGTCCAGTTACGGCCCCCGAAGCGGGAGACCGCCAAGGTATAGGGAATACGAACTGTCGCCCCCACCAAGGCGGGTACCGCCACCAAGGTGTAGAGCTGCCCGGTGGTCAACTGAAACCCGGCCTGGGTGAGTTGAGCAGCGGTGACGCTCCAAAGTACCCAAACTGAGAAGCCCAGGAACTCGGCAAATATCGAGAAGATAAGGTTTCTCCGGGCGATCCCGGCCCCCCGGCTCTCCCAGAACTTCTCGTCCTCCGGGTTCCAGTGCTCGATCCATCCCCTACTCAACCTTTACGTACACCATCCCTTCTTCGACTTGGACCTGGTAGGTTTTGACCGGCTTGCGGGCCGGGCCGCGCACCACCTCGCCGGTACGGGCGTCGAACAAAGAGTTGTGCCAGGAGCACTCCAGCAGGCAGTCCGGTCTCAGCCGGCCGTCGGCCAGCGGTCCGGCGGCGTGGGTGCACGAGTTCTCAACCGCAAAAAACGTGCCTTCCCGGTTGGCCAACGCCAGATCACGACCTCCTGCCGCCACCCGCAGTACCCAGCCGGAGGGAACGTCGGCCACGGAGGCGGCCCGGAAAAATCCTGGGGCCAGTGCGCCTTTTGTAACCAGGCCCTCGCTCAAGCACTCACCGCCAGCGGGAGAAGCGGGCGCCCGTCGTGCAGGGAGGGCACCTGCGGCTCCGGCCCGGCCTCCCACCGGCCCTTGAAGATCGCCGCGATCTGAGCCTGGAACGCTTCGACACCGAACCGGTTGACCGTGTCGGTAAGCATCTCCCCACGCTCGCGCAGCGCCTCCCATACGCCGACGATCGATTCGGTAATCGCGCAAACATCGTCCTGGGAAACCCGCCCCGCCACTTGGGCGATCGTTCCCGCCCGCAGGTCCCCGCCCAGCCAAACCTGGTAGCCGAGCATCGATGTGCCGGAAATGGTCACCTTGCCTCCGGAGAAGCCGATGTCCGCAACCTGATGCTGGGCACAGGCGTTGGGGCATCCGGAGATGTGCACTCGCAGCCCGGAGTTGCGCTGCAAAGCCGGTTGGCGCAGCAGCGCCGCCCCAACCCGCATGGATGGTGTGATCGCCAGGCTGCACACCGGCCCTCCGGTGCATACCCGGACGTCCTGGGACTGGTCGGCGCCTTCCAGGCCGAGCCCAACCTCCCTGAGCCCCTTGCGCAAAATCGGGACCTTGGCCAGCGGGACATGGCGATACATGACGTTTTGGTTGCGGGTGATGTAGAGATTGTCGTCGGCGAAGTCGCTGGCCAGGTCGGCCATGGCACGCCAGTCCTCGGTGTCTACGTCGCCCATTGGCACATTGACCGTCACCATCGCCCAGCCGGGGATCCGTTGCGGCCGGACACCGCTGCCCCAGCCTCCCTCGGGCGCCTGGGCCAGGATTGCCGCCATGGATGCCGAAAGCGGCGTGGACAGCGGGTGCGGGTCGGGCCAAGGGAGCTTGCGGGCCTGGTCGAACTCGTCCCAGAACAACTCCAGGAACCGGTCCACGCCGAGCTTTCGGATCAAGAGCTTGAGCCGGGACTTGGCCGGCTGATCCAGGTCAGATTCGCGGATGAACACATCGAAAAGTGCGTGAACCGCGGGCAGAACCTCGTGGCGGGGCAGGAAGTCCAATGCCTTGATCGCAAGCGTTGGCGTGGACTTGCCCAGGCTGCCCCCAAGGAGCAGCTCGTAGCCCAGCGCTCCGTCGGGGCCGACTTTGGAAATGAAGCCCATGTCGTTGATCAGGGCATGTTCCCGGCAGATCTGGCAGCCCCCGAAGGCGATGTTGATCCGCTGCGGCATCTGAGTATCCAGCAAAGGAGTGCGCTTCAGGATGGAGTCGGACACTGCCCGGGCGTCGTGCGAACAGTCGAACGGCTCCTCCAGACCCACCCCAGCCTCCGGACACCACATTACCCCCCGCATGGTGTGCCCGCATGCCGAACGGGTGGTCAGGCCGGTTTGCCGGATGGCGGCCAGCACCGTGGTGACGTCGAACGCTTTCACGTGGTGGAGTTGGACCTGCTGGCGGGTGGTCAGGTGGAGCCACCCCCGGGCGTAGGCATCCGCGACGCCGGCCAGGCTGCGGGCTTGATCACCGTCTACCACGCCGTTGGTGCGGATCCGGATCATGAAGACTCCCGGCTGGCCCTGTATGCACACCCCGTGCATCTTCAAGGCATAGCGCTCCTCCGGCGTGAGCCAGGCGTCGCCCTCGGCGGCCAGCCGTTCCAGATCCACCGGAAGTCCGGCCCTTTTCGCTGCGGGAATATTGGGTGCCATCTGCATCCTTTGTCTGCCGCTACCTACCGTCTGCGGGCCGCATGCGGGCGCGGGGCCGTGCACGCAGGCGGCAGATTCCACCCAACGCTAGGCGCGCTCTGTTACGCCGGAATGATCCTGTGGTTACGGAAGGGTAAAGACTCCGTTATCGAAAGATCCCTTCAAGACAAGGGTCGGGCGGCCAGAATCCAACAGCGGGTGGTCTCGGCAGGAGCCGATAAGGCCCGGGCTCACGGTATCAATGGTATCCTTCATACCATGCAAACTACCATTGACGCTGCCGGGCGCTTGGTCATTCCCAAGCAGCTGCGCCGGGAGCTTGGGCTGGTGGGCGGGTCCGCCGTAGACTTGAAACTGCGCAACGGTGTTTTGGAAATCGTTCCTGCAGCAACGCCGATGCGGCTGGTCCGGCGGGGTAGGTCGTTGGTGGCCACCACCGAACATCCGCTTCCTCTTATAGGGGTGGAGGAGGTGCGCTCCGTAACCGAGGCGCTTCGCCGTTGACCTCGGTAGACACCTCGGTGGCGGTAGCCGCTTTTGGCGAGTGGCACCGGCTAAACGTTCGTGCCCGTCAGGCAGTGGAAAGGAGTCCCGCGCTGCCGGCGCACTGCTTGCTGGAGACCTACTCGGTGCTATCCGGCTTTCCACCGCCCCACCGGGCCGCCGCTCCGATCGTCAACGAATGGCTGAATGCAACATTCAAATCGATCCTTCCGGCGCCGCCCGCCCGGGATCAATTTGAGCTTGTGGGGACAATGGTGGCGGCCGGGCTGATCGGAGGAAGCATCTACGACGGCTTGGTCGCTTTGACCGTAAAGCTTGCCGGCGCCGGCCCGCTGCTCACCGCAGACGCCCGAGCCGGCACTGTTTACAAGCTGGTGGGCGTGAGCTGGGAGCTGGTCGGATTCTGACTGCCGGTCCGCTCCACAGTTCGCCGCAGATCATTCTGCTAGGTCCTTAGCCCGAACGGGAGGATCCGGCAGCGATCTCCTGCCTCCAGCGGCCTCCCCGAAGCCGCTTCCACCAGGCAGTCAGCTGCCGCCAGCGAGATCGATCGATTGTTTCCCGCCGGCGGCAGCGGGGTGACCTTCAAGGTACCCCTATCGTTGCGCAGCACGGCAGGAGAATACCGGCGGGCGCCCTCCCTCGCAGACTCCAAGCGACCGTCCAAGACACCCTCGATCATCGCTCGCCCGGCAGCGACACCCGCCAGCGCTTCCAGCGCCGGACGGACGAACACACAGAAGGAGACCAGAGCCGAAACCGGGTTACCCGGCAGCCCGAACAACGGCTTGCCCCGGCGGATACCGAAGGCCTGGGGGTGGCCTGGCTGGATCGCCACGCTGGCACAGCAGACCTCGCTACCCGGCGGGAACGCTCGCTTGACCGGATCGCTGCGGCCGGCGGAGACACCGCCTGAGCACACGAATATGTCCACCTGGCCGGCGAAGGCATCTAGGTGTTCAAGCAGCATCGCCGGATCGTCGGGGGCCCGGCCGAGCTGGACCGGGACCGCCCCCGCCGCCGCCGCGAGCGCCTCCAGCAGGTGGGAGTTGGAGTCGTAGATCCGGCCTCGTGCAAGCACCTCACCCGGCTCGGCCAACTCATCTCCGGTGGACAAAATCCCGACCCTCGGCTTTGGGTAGATCGGCACGCGGGCCAAGCCTGCCGACGCCAGCGCGCCCGCCAGCGCCGGGCCGACCAGCGTCCCGGCCGAACAGATCAGGGCGCCCGCGGGTGCGTCCTCCCCGGCCGGGCGAACATGCCTGCCTTCGGTAACCGGCGCACAGACAGTAACAATCCCGCCGGCTTCCCGGCACTGCTCTAACGGAACAACCGTGTCGGCGCCTTCCGGCAGCATCCCGCCGGTGAGCACCGCCAGGGCTTCACCAGAGTTAACCGAGCAAGCAGGCGGCACTCCCATGAGCACTTCTCCCAACAGACAAAGCTCGACAGGAGCCTCTTGGGACGCTCCCGCCAGATCTGCCGCCCGCAGGGCGTAACCATCCATGGCCGATGAGGTGAACGGCGGCAGAGCAATGGGGGTCCGAAGATCGCTAGCAAGCACCGCTCCCAACGATTCGGACAGGGCCACCTCCACCGCAGGTAGCCGAACCACCGCCGAAAGTATCGTGGCCAGGTACTGCTCGACGGAAATCACCGCTTGACCTTCGATAGCCACCGGCTGGCCAAGGGCCGGGGGCAGCTGGCCCCACCGGTAGTCACCGCTTCGCTATTGCCGGCCACCGGCCGGCAATGCCTAACCAGCTGGCCCCACCGGTGATCACCGGTTCGCCTCTGCCAGCCATAGCCGGACAGGCGCCGATTTCACAGGCGCCAAATTTCACCCGAGGTGATCACCGGTTCGCCTCTGCCAGCCATAGCCGGGCCTGTTCCAGCTCAGCCGGAGTATCCACGTCCAGCAGTGCCCGAGCCGGGGCAACCGCCGTCCACTCCTGCTCGGCAACTAACACCGGGTCAAGTTCGGCCAGCAGCGTCTTCATCGAGCTAGCTCCGCTCGCACGGATCAGCCTGAGCTCTGCCAGAACCACCGGCGAGTAGCAAGCCGCCAGGAACTGTGCCCGGCCTCCCAGCAGGGGCACCACCGCTTCCGAGTTGCCCAGCCGGCCAGCCAGGAACATGAACAACTCCGCAGTTACGAAGGGCAGATCGCAGGCTGCAAGAACCACCGGGCCGGCGTGGCCACGAGCAACCAGCCACTCCCAACCGGTCAGGAAGGCAGCCAGCGGCCCGTCCCCGGCGTCGCATACGAAGTGGGCAGAAAATTCCTGATGCGGCCCGACCACCAGCACTGGATCGGCCGCAGCGGCCAGCGCGCTGGCCACCCGCCGGGCCAAAGCCACCTGTCCGACCTCCTGTCGAGCTTTGTCGGCCGCCATCCGCGACGAGTTTCCGCCGGTCAGCAAGATGCCGTGCGCAACGGCTTGGATGTCCACAAATCCGAGCCTAGCGCCCCGTTTGGGGCAACGGAGGAACTTTACGCGAAGGGAACCAAGCCGAAACCCAGCCGTAATCTCCAACTGCGAGCCTCTAGCAGGTGATCAAGCGGATCGGTTCCCCTACTTCGCCGTTGCTTGCCGCGGTTGTCGCCGCCTGCTTGGTCACTGCCGGCATCTTCCTGGGTTCCGGGAACCTGGTGAACTTCGATGTTGCCCTGGTCGGCTACGCGGTGGCTACAGTATTCCTTGCGGTTGGCGTCGCTTACCGGGTCACCATCTGGGCGCAGAGCCCGGCAGCCCGGCGATACCTGTCCGGCGGCATGCGAGCGCTACTGCTGCCCGGAAAGTCGTCGATTCCCAAGCTTTCCGGACCGCGCACCATTGTGTCCACCCTGCTGCTCCAGCGCTTTATCGCCAGGCGCAGCACCGGACGCTGGCTGGCCCACCAGGGCTTGTTCTGGGGAGTTGTACTGGCAACGGCAATGACCTTCCCGCTCACTTTCGGCTGGATTCATTTCCGAGCGGTGGAAGGGACCGACAGCGGCTACTGGATTCACCTGCTGGGAGTACGCACCATCAGGCTGGACGCGCTCAGCCTTCTCGGATGGATGGTGTTCCACGGGCTGGATGTCGCGGCGCTGCTGGTGATCGCCGGGAGCGTCTACTTTCTGCGCAAGCGGCTGGCCGATCGTCGCATCAACAAGGTCAACTTCGCCAAAGACCTGCTCCCGCTCATCGCACTGCTGGCAATATCGATCACCGGACTGGCACTCACCGTGTCCAGCGTTTTTCTGGCAGGGGCCTACTACCGCCCGTTGGCGTTCATCCACATGGTGTGCGTGGTGCTGACGCTGGTATGGATACCGTTCGGCAAGTTCTTTCACACCGTGCAGCGGCCGGCGATGATCGGCGCCCATCTCCACAAACAGGCCCGGCTCGAGCAGTTAGGAACCTTTGCCTGCCAGTCGTGCGGGGAACCTATCGAGGGCGCCGGATTCGTAAGCGACCTCCAAGCGACAATGGGCGAACTCGGACTCGAGTACCCCGGCTGGGTGGAAACTTGCCCCCGCTGCAAGCGCATCGGCCGGGGAGCCCATTACCGCTCCCGGGTAAAGGCCGGGTTCTAGTGGTCCGACGCAAAGCTTTGCCGGTTCTGGCACCGGGCATCGCAGCATTCCGCAAGGAAAACGATCGGCCGGGGCACTTCATATCCAAGAACAGACCCGAGCATCTGGTGGCCACCCATTGCTGCTACTGCGGCGTGCAATGCGGAATGTACCTGCGGGTGGCCGAAGACGGCAAGGTGTTCGGGGTTGAGCCCCGCAACCACGACATCAACAAACTAAAGCTCTGCCCCAAAGGCGTCACCGCCTATCAGCAGGTCAATCATGCCGACCGGCTGACCTCCCCGCACATGCGTGACCGCCGGGGCGACCCCCTGCGCGAGGTCTCCTGGGACCAGGCGCTGGATCGGGTAGTTTCTGAGTTCCGCCGCATCGCTGAAAGCTACGGGCCGGACGCGCTGGCGGTTTACTCCGGCTCCAGCCTGGCCACTGAGAAGTGCTACCTGATGGGCAAGTTCGCCCGGGTGGCGCTGGGGACCAAGCACATCGACTACAACGGCCGGCTGTGCATGGTGTCGGCGGCTGCCGCCAACAAGAAGGCCTTCGGCATAGACCGGGCTGCCAGTCCGTGGGCGGACATGTTCGAAACAGACGTGATCATGCTGTTCGGTGCCAACGTGGGCGAATGCTTCCCGGTGGCCACCCAGTACTTCTGGGGAGCACGGGACCGGGGGGCCAAATTGATCACTATCGACCCGCGTGAGACCCCCATTGCCCGCACCGCCGATATCCATGTGCCACTGCGGCCCGGCACGGACGCCGCCTTCTGCAACGGCGTGCTGCACGTTGTAGTGCGGGAAGGGCTGATAAACGAAGAGTTTATTGCTGCGCGCACCACCGGCTGGGAGGAAGTGCGCCGCACGGTCAGCACTTACACCCCGGAGCGGGTGGGAGCAATCTGCGGACTGCCGCCCGAGTTGATCGAGCAGGTTGGCCTTACCTGGGGCCACGCCCGCAAGGCAATGGCGTACCACGCCCGGGGAATCGAGCATCACATCCAGGGAGTGGACAACTGCCTCTCGGTAATCAACCTGGTCCTGGCGGGCGGCCACATCGGCAAACCGGGCGCCGGCTACGGAACCATCACTGGTCAGGGCAACGGACAGGGCGGCCGGGAGCACGGGCAGAAGTCGGACCAGCTACCCGGACAGCGGATGATCGAAGATCCGGCAGCCCGGGAGCACATCTGCAAGGTGTGGGGAATCAGCGACGAGGAGCTTCCCAGAGCGGGGACCTCGGCAGTGGAGATGGTCCACCAGGCGGAGCGGGGGGAGATCAAAGGCTGGCTGGGCATCTGCAACAACCCGATGGTGTCGATGCCCAACTCGCAGCGCATCGCCCGCGGCTACGACTGCTTGGAGTTCCACTGCCAGATCGACTTTTTCCTCTCGGAGACTTGCGCCCGGGCGGACGTGGTCCTGCCCGGCACTTCCTGGGCAGAGGACGAGGGTATCTCAACCAACGCCGAGGGCCGGGTGGTCAAGTACAACAAGGCGTCCGAACCGCCCGGGCAGGCCAAGCCGGACTGGTGGATAGTGTGCGAGATCGCCCGGAGGCTGGGACGGTATCCGGAGAAGTTCGCCTTCGGCAGTGCCCGGGAGATCTTCGAGGAGTTGCGGGTGGCCTCGGCGGGCGGGCTGGCGGACTACTCCGGGATGACCTACGAACGGATCGAACAGGAGGGCGGCATCTTCTGGCCCTGCCCGAGCGAGAATCACCCGGGCACCCCCCGGCTGTTCGAGGAGCGCTTCGCCCATCCGGACGGGAAAGCCCGATTTCACGCCATCGAATGGCATCCACCGGCGGAGGAGGTGGATGGCGAGTACCCATTGCGCCTGACCACCGGCCGCACAGTGGCCCACTACCTTTCGGGCAATCAAACCCGGCGGATAAGCGCCTTGGTGCAGCAGTGCCCGCAGCCCTGGGTGGAGGTTCACCCCAGCCTGGGCTACGCCAGCGGGGATCCGGTAACGGTCACCACCCGGCGCGGCGCCGCCACCTACCCGGCACTGGTGGTCTCAACCATCCGGCAGGACACCGTGTTCATCCCGTACCACTGGGCCGGCAAGGCGGCGGCCAACCTGATGACCGTCGACGCGCTGGACCCCACCTCCCGGATACCGGAGTACAAAGTCTGCGCCTGCCGGATAGACCCAGGCACCGCGGTCGATCTGCCGCCTGCACCTCCGGTCCCCCCGGGCTCATTAGAGCAGGGATCGGCCAATGGACTGCCTTCGGCGCCCCAGGGAAGGGGGACCGGCGAAGGATGAGATCCAAAGCATTGTTCATCGATCCGGGCCGGTGCATTGGCTGCCAGGCGTGCGTGGCCGCCTGCCGGGAATGCGACTCGCACAAGGGCCGATCGATGATCCACCTGGACTACATCGACATCGGGCACTCCACCGCAGCCCTTCCCACCGTCTGCATGCACTGCTCCGACCCGGTCGCACCATGCGCTCAGGTATGCCCGGTGGATGCAATCCCGGTTGGGTCGGACGGCGTGGTCGGCTCCGCTTCACCGGAGCTGTGCATCGGATGCGGCAACTGCGTCCACGCCTGCCCGTTCGGGGTGCCCAAGCTGGACATCTTCGAGATGCTCCAGTACAAGTGCGACCTGTGCTACGACCGCAGCTCTCAGGGCCTGGCGCCGATGTGCGCCACCGTCTGCCCCACCGATGCCCTGTTCTACGGCACCTACCCCGAACTGCTTTCAAAGCGGCCGGGCACCCAGGCGCTGGACGTCTTCGAGTTCGGCGAGCAGCTGGTGCAAACCGGCAACGCCATGGTGGTGCCTGCGGGGAAGAGCCGGGATGTGGTCCCCGGAGGATACGGGGAGCAACCCGGGCGATGAATCTCACCGAGCAGCCCACCCGTCCCGGCCGGGGGAGCCGGCTGGCCAACGGCAACCTGATCTCCCGGCGCGATTATCTGCGGATGCTGGTGGTGGTCTCCGGTGGATTGCTGTTCGGGACCGCCGGGGTCGCCGCCGGGATCTTTCGCAAACATGGCTCGGGCAGCGCTCCGGACAAGCGGATAGCCGGCGCCATCCCGCCAGGTAAGCTGGTAAGCTTTTCCTTTCCGGGTGAGGACGACCCGGCCATCGCCCTACGCTTGGACGGCGGAGAGCTGGTCGCCTACTCCTCGGTTTGCACCCATCTGGCGTGTGCGGTGCTGTGGCGTCGGGATCACGGTGTCCTGGAATGCCCATGCCACGACGGCGTGTTTGATCTACGCACCGGCGAGGTGACCGCCGGCCCCCCGCCCCGGGCGCTCCCCAGGATCACGCTGGTGGAAAGGGTTGACGGGGTGTACGCGACGGGAACGCAACGTTAAGTCCACTGTTACCTCCATTTCACAATGCTGAAACCGGAGCGCAACCTCGCCCCGGCACACTCTTGGACATGAGCCCACAACTTAGCCCGGTGCACTCCTCCAACTCTGACCTAGCTCAGAGTTGGGCCTTGGGTCGGCTCAACCGACGTATCGCCCTGGTTGCCGGCTTCATAGCAGCAGAGCTGTGGATGCTTGAGTCAGCCTTGGACGCATGGGTGCACGGACGGTCGCTCACCTTGATCCTTACCTTCCAGCTGGCGGCCTTCGCCGGATCCGTCGCCACTCTTTTCACCGCTCCCAGACCAGCCCGCGCTGCAGCGCTGCTGGCTCGCCCGGAGTTGCTCCGCTAAGCCCCACTCCTCCCCCCGGTCTCACCGGCGCTAAGATCCGGTGATGCCTACTGATTCGCCCCCATCGCGCTACCAGGAGTTGCTGGAGAAAAACCGGCGCTACCTGTGGAACCCGTTCACTCAGATGGGCCAGTATCTCGATTCCGAACCTTTGATCATCGAGCGCGGCGAGGGGGTCCGCCTGTACGACGTAGGGGGTAGGGAGTACCTTGACGGCAACTCCTCTCTTTGGCTTAACATCCACGGCCACGGGCGGCAGGAACTGAATGACGCAATTGCCGGGCAACTGTCGCAGATTGCCCATTCCACGTTGCTCGGCATGGGCAACATTCCGGCGATAGAGCTGGCGCACCGGCTGGTCGACATTGCGCCTAAGGGTCTGGAAAAGGTCTTCTACTCCGACTGTGGCGCCGCGGCGGTGGAGATCGGCCTGAAGATGGCTTTCTCTTACTGGCGCCGGCTCGGCCGGCCGGAGAAGCGGCGCTTCGTCAGCTTTCATAACGCCTACCACGGAGACACCATCGGAGCGATGAGCGCCGGCGGGATCGACCTGTTCCACGCCGAATACGGCCTTCTGCTCCTGGAGGTAGACCAGGTCCCCTACCCCGACCCCTATCGCTTCGAAGGCACGGCGCAGGAATGTGTCGCCGCCTCCCTGGGGGCGCTCTCAAAGCTCTTGGCCGCTCGGGGCGGCGAGGTTGCCTGCTTGATCATCGAACCGGTGGTCCAGGCGGCCGGCGGCATGATCGTCGCCCCCGCCGGCTTTCTCTCGGAGGTGCGCCGGCTGTGCACCGAACACGATGTCCTGCTCTTGGCCGACGAAGTGGCCACCGGCTTCGGGCGGACCGGCCTCATGTTTGCCTGCGAACACGAGGCGGTCTCCCCCGATCTGATGGCCATCGGCAAAGGCCTTACCGGCGGCTACCTACCGCTGGCCGCCACTTTGGCTACCGATGCAATCTACAACGCCTTCTTCGGCGATTTCTCCGAGTTCAAGGCGTTCTTCCACGGCCACTCGTTCACCGGCAACCAGCTGGGGTGCGCAGTGGCCTTGGCCAGCCTGGAGCTGTTCGAAAAAGACGAGCTGATTGCCCGGGTGCAGGAGTGCGCCCAACTGGTGAGCGAGTTGCTGGACCCGCTCCGGTCCCTCCCCCACGTCGGCGACGTAAGACAGGCCGGCTTGATGTGCGGCATCGAACTGGTGCAGGACCGGGCGGCCAAGCGCCCCTTCGAACCGGCCGCCGGGACTGGCTTGAAAGTGTGCCTGAGGGCCCGGGAACTCGGAATGATCACTCGGCCATTGGGAGACATCATGACCTTCCTCCCGCCTCTGGCCAGTTCTGACGACGATCTGCGCGCTATGGTGTCTATCCTGCACCGGGCGATCGGGGGGGTGGGCTGAGAGCTGTGAGCGCCTCCATCGTGGTGATCTCGGGGACCGGCACCGCGGTTGGCAAAACCCACGTCGGCGCCCGACTGATCGAACTGCTGCGGGCGCAAGGAGTCGAAGTGTCGGCCCGCAAGCCGGTGCAGTCGTTCGATCCGGACGAGGGCCCCACCGATGCCGACCGCCTCGGAGCCGCCGCCTGCGAACCGGCAAGCTCGATTTGTCCGCCCCACCGCAGTATCGGACTGCCGCTGGCGCCACCGATCGCCGCCCCGATGCTGGGCCTGCCCCCGTTTACCGTCGCCGACTTGGCAGCTGAGACCACCGTCCCCGAACGGGGGATCTTGCTGGTCGAAGGGGTGGGCGGGCCGCGATCGCCGCTGGCCGAAGACGGCGACACCGTCGATCTCGCCCGGCTGCTGCGCGCCGACCTGGTACTGCTGGTTGCCGGGGCAGAGTTAGGTGCTATCAACGCGGTCGTGTTGGGTGTCGCGGCTTTCGAAGGGGTGCCGGTGGTGGTCTTTTTGAACCGCTACGATCCCGGCCGCCTGGTCCACCGGACCAACCGGGAATGGCTCACCCTGCGGCTTGGCTTGGAGGTGGTCACCGACCTCGACTCGCTGGCTGCCCGGGTGGCCGCCGCGCAGCCGGCCTGGAGCGCACCGTGAGCCTGATGAGCGCCGCCCGGGTGGCCGCCGTGCAGCCGGCCTGGAGCACACCGTGAGCCTGATCGGCGCCGCCCGGGTGGCGCTACTGGAGGAAGGCCGGGAGCTCGCCCTGGACGAACTTTCGGATCTGGCCGCACTTCCGGAGGAGCAGACCCCGCTGCTCGCCGCCCTCGCTCACGAGGTGCGGCTGGCCCGTTGCGGCCCGACAGTCGAGCTGGAAAGCATCCTTTCCGCCCGCACCGGCGGCTGTCCGGAGGACTGCGCGTTCTGCGCTCAGTCCTCAAAATTCAACACTCCGGTGAAACCGGCGGTGCTCAATCTGGAGCGCATCGTCGAAGCCGCCCGGGACAGCGCCCGGCTGGGAGTTTCCGAGTTTTGCATCGTCGCCGCAGTCCGGGGGCCGGACCGGAGGCTGATGGATTCCCTGCTCCAAGCAATCGCTTCGGTGCGGGAGGCCACCGGGCTGAACGTGGCGGTTAGCGCCGGCATTCTCACCGAGGAACAGGCGCATGAACTGGCCGGCGCCGGGCTGCATCGCTACAACCACAACCTGGAGACCGCCCGCTCATTTTTTCCGCAAATCGTCACCACCCACTCCTGGAAGGAACGTTTCGATACCTGCCTGCTGGTAAAACAAGCAGGGATGGAACTGTGCTGCGGAGCGATCATCGGCTTGGGCGAGTCGACCGCTCAGCGCATCGAACTGCTGGGCGACCTGCGCAGCGTCGCCCCGGCCGAGATTCCAATCAACTTCCTCAATCCCCGCCCGGGCACGCCGCTGGCCGATCGGCCGCTAGTAGGTGCGCTGGAAGCCATCAGGTGGATTGCCCTGTTCCGGCTGGCCCTTCCCGAGGTGATTCTGCGCTACGCCGGAGGGCGGGAGGTAACTTTGCGAGAGCTCCAAGCCATGGGAATGACCGCCGGCATCAATGCTTTGATCGTCGGCAATTACCTGACCACTTTGGGCCGCTCGCCGGAGCAGGATTTGACGATGGTTCAGGACCTCCGCATGCCCATAGGAAGCTTGTCAAAGGTCATCTGACGGACCGGTTCTGCACGGCCTGCGGCCAGCCGGGCTGTCCTGGTTGTTCCCGGCCACTGGATCCTCCTCGATTCTGCCCGCAATGCGGGAAGCGGTTGAGGGTCCAGGTCACCCCCACGGAATACCAAGCAAGGTGCACCCGTCACGGTCGAGTGTAGTACTCCACTACTAAATGCTTTCGGTACCCGAGTCTTTGGGATGCCGCTTGCTGACCCGGGACACCAAGCTTCATCGCGGCGCCGGGCACCTGGTCAAAATCGTAGGCCCCAACGAATTTTTGAGCGTTCGGGCAATACTTTCCGGCGCCGCAGACCATTGGCGAATCGATTACCTCTTCTTCTGACAAGTCGTAAACCACCGGCACGGGCGCCTGGCCGCTCGGGCGAGCACACGCGCGGACAGGACAATAGTCAGGAGAAGTGCTCCCCGGCGCAGCAAAGATTCGGAGGCGCTGCGTACCTAAATGGTACGTCAAGGCGGGTGCTGTGATAAACATTCCCTGCGGGAGCTCAGGCTGGAGCCGGGCTGAGAGGGCCACCCGGCCGACCGCTTGACCTGATCCGGATAATGCCGGCGGAGGGAGGATGCGATGAGCAAAGTCTACCTTGAGGGTTCCCGGGGCATCCGGGTGCCCATGCGCCAGATCGATCTGGCGCCCACTGGTCCCCGGTACGGCGGCGAAGCCAACCTACCCATCCGGGTGTACGACACCGGCGGCCCACACACCGATCCGGATGTTGAAGTCGACCCTCGGGTCGGGCTGCCCACCCTCCGCCGGCACTGGGTCCTGCAGCGGGGCGACGTTGAAGAGGCGCCTTCGGTTAACGGCCACCGGAATGTGAGCGGGTTCAAAGCGGCACCCATCGCCCCGCTAAAGGCCAAGCCGGGGCGCACCGTCACCCAGATGCACTACGCACGCAGGGGCGAGATGACGCCGGAGATGGAGTTTGTCGCCCTCCGTGAGGGGATGGATCCGGAGTTCGTTCGGGCCGAGGTCGCCCGGGGCCGGGCGATCATCCCCGCCAACGTCAACCACACCGAAAGCGAGCCCATGGCCATCGGCCGGGGCTTTTTGGTCAAGATCAACGCCAACATCGGCAACTCCGCGGTGGCCTCCACCATTGAGCAGGAAGTGGAGAAAATGACCTGGGCCACCCGCTGGGGGGCCGATACGGTCATGGATCTGTCCACCGGCAACGACATCCACACCACCCGGGAATGGATCATCCGCAACTCGCCGGTCCCCATAGGCACCGTGCCGATCTACCAGGCCCTTGAGAAGACCGGCGGAAAGGCCGAGGAGCTGACCTGGGAAATCTTCCGGGACACCCTTATCGAGCAGGCGGAGCAGGGGGTCGATTACTTCACCATTCACGCCGGCGTGCTGCTGCGCTACGTCCCGATGACCGCTCGCCGGGTGACCGGCATAGTCTCCCGGGGCGGGTCGATCCTGGCCGCCTGGTGCCTGGCCCACCACCAGGAGAACTTTCTTTACACCCACTTCGAAGACATCTGCCAGATCATGGCGGCATACGACGTCGCCTTCTCATTGGGCGATGGGCTGCGCCCCGGCTGCATCGCCGACGCCAACGACCAGGCACAGTTCGCCGAGTTGTCCACCCTGGGCGAGCTGACCCAGATAGCCTGGCGCCACGACGTCCAGGTGATGATCGAAGGCCCCGGCCACGTGCCGATGAACAAGATCAAGCAGAACATGGATCTGCAGCTAGAGATCTGCCACGAGGCCCCCTTCTACACCCTGGGCCCCCTGGTCACCGACATCGCTCCGGGGTACGACC
This sequence comes from Actinomycetota bacterium, assembly GCA_052389675.1. Classification (GTDB taxonomy): domain Bacteria; phylum Actinomycetota; class CADDZG01; order JAHWKV01; family JAHWKV01; genus JBBDRH01. The sequence goes on along the minus strand of JBQTHR010000023.1, from coordinate 60,689 downwards.
ACATCACCAGCGCGATCGGCGCAGCGATGATCGGCTGGTACGGCACCGCAATGCTTTGCTATGTGACCCCGAAGGAGCACCTGGGACTACCCGATCTGCAAGATGTCAAGGACGGGGTGATCGCCTACAAGATCGCTGCACACGCCGCCGACCTGGCCAAGGGCCACCCGGGGGCGCAGGCACGGGACGACGCGCTGTCCAAGGCCCGGTTCGAGTTTCGCTGGCAGGATCAGTTCAATCTGTCGCTGGACCCGCAAACCGCCCGGGAATTGCACGACGAAACCCTGCCCGCCGAACCGGCAAAGAAGGCCCATTTCTGCTCCATGTGCGGCCCCCATTTCTGCTCGATGCGCATCACCCAGGACGTGCGGGAGTACGCCGCCCGCCAGGGTCTGGCGGAAGACCAGGCGCTGGCCGCCGGGATGCAGGACAAGTCGGAGGAGTTCCGCCGGGCGGGCGGAGCGGTTTACGTGGGCAGCATTGGCGCCAAGCCACCCGAGGGTCCCTGACCGAGCCACAGATCACTGCCAGCAGCCTTAAGCTCTAGCCAGTGATCGTTCGCTCCGCGACCTTCGGCGACCGGCAGTTCCTGACCCAGGCCATCCTGGGCATCTCGTTGCGTTCCCGGTTGGGCGGTGTGGGGGTGCTGGTGGAGGACCTGCCCGCGGAAGTGGGCAGCCGGGAAATCAGCATCGCCGACTGGCATCTGAGCCACACCTCTGCCTTCGCCCTGTTGTGCGTCGAAGATCAAGACATGATCGGCTGCATCTTCGGCCACGTCGGCCCCAGCACCGTTCCTTGGTCCAACCGCATTGTCGGGCACATTTCGGTTTGCTGGGTGGAGCCGGCCTACCGCCGCCAAGGCATAGCCCTGCTGCTGGTGAAGGCAGCCGAGGAGCAAATCCGGAGCCGAGGCGTAAAAATTGCCGAACTTGCCTACAACGCCTCCAGCGAAGAGGCCGAAGCCACCTGGAGCGGTGCCGGCTACGTGCCGTTTCGGGTCTACGCCACCAAGGACCTGTAGGCGACAGGGCCCTGAGCCGCCCGCATGGCTGGCGCTGCGCTGGCTACCGCCGCATTGGTGCGGGAAACGTCAGCGATGTCCTTGCCATAGTCTCGAAGATCATGAGCGGCGCGCCATTCTCTCGTTGGCGAACTGTTTCGTCTGGCTGTAAACAACGGATTTCGATGTGTTTGTGACTCCGGGCGCGCAGCCCTCCGCCACCAGCGCTCAGAGCGCGGGCAAAAAGACGTCCTGGCAGCGGGGGGGCTCCGCCCGGTCGATTGCCCTCATAGGCATCAGTTTTTGCAGCGCCTCCGGTGGCGCGTCGATTAGCTCCGGATGGTCGCCCGCTCGAACCACCTCGGTAAGCTCACCCCCGCGCTCGAAGGTGACCGCCAGGTCCGGAAAACGGGCCAGGTAGGCCTTGAACGAATCCCATGGAATCTCGAAGTCCGTGCCGACGTAAAAGCCCAGTCCCGCCGGATCGCTGGTGGCCAGAACCCTGACCGGATCGGCCTGCCGTGAGCCTACCGGAAGCGAAGATCGCACCAAGAAATGGTTGCTATCGCCCTCGACCATCCGCAGGTTCGAGTACATCGTGTAAGCGAACGCGGTGCGCAGCTCAAAGTAGGCAAACAGGCCGTTTACCGCCACCAGGGCCGGTAGGATCCACCAAACCGCCCTGCCTGCGGCAGGCAGCTTGAACGGCCGGCTGAGCGCCTCCTCGCCCCGGTGCCGCCACAACCAGACCAGCACCCCAACCAGCACCGCCAGATCGGTGAGATACCACAGCAGCATGCGTCCTTCCAGGAATATCAGCCCCAGCAGCGGGCTGCGGCCGATCCACTGAGCCAGCAGCACCATTGAGGCCAGCCCCAGCCAGATCCGCTCCAGCCGTTTCCCCCGGCCCCGCAGGTAGCCAAGCGCGTCCCGGGCGAAACCCGGCGGGAGGAACAGCATGAACAGCGCCGCCAGAACTGCCGAGAAGTCGATAAACAGATGGGTGCGGTCAAGCGCGATTGCGCTGTGGAAGAGCAGTGCCAGCACCACCCCGGCGCTGCGGAATCGTCGGAACAGCAACAGCGCCGGGATAGCCAGCTCGGTCAGGGCCGACCCAATCGGGATCAGGCGGGCCAGCCCCCCGGCGCCCACTGTGGCGGGCAGAGTCAGGCCCAGCGAGGAGGCGGTTTCGTCGAAGAAAAATGTCGAGCAGCTGGTGGCGGTGTTGAAGAAAGCTGAGTTGAGCTTAGCGAAGGCAGCGAAGCTGTAGAAGATGATCAGGCTGGCGCGCGCCAGGGGCAGGAATGCCCCGGCCACCCCCTGGCCGTCTACCCGGCGACGCAGGTTGACCAGCAATGCCAGGATCAGTCCGAGATTGACGAAAACCGCCAGCAACCAGTGGTTGCCCAGCAGCGGGGCCTCCAGCCAGGCGGTGGCGAAGCCCAGCAGGGCAACAGCCAGCAGGGCCGCGGTCCGGCCGGGACGAACCACCAGCCAAACTCCGGCCACGCAAAGCAGGATCTGCGCGGCCGCCAGCGGCGCCGGAAAAGGCAAAGCGCCGTAGGCCCGGCCGCTGGGACCCAGCACATGGAAGACCGCGGCGGCGCCCCACAGCAGCGAGAACAGCTCCAGGCAGCGCCTGCTCCCCGGATCGGGCTCCTGAATGACGACCTGCCCGGACACCACTCAACGGGCCAGCGGCGTAACCTTCTGACCGGAACCTAATCCTGTTCGGTGATCTTCACTTCCTGAAGAACTACATCTTCGTAGGGACGGTCTCCGGACCTGGTGGCAACCCGTGAGATCTTGTCCGCCACCTCCTGGCCCTCGGTGACCTTGCCGAAGATGGTGTGCTTGCCGGTCAGCCAGGCGGTTCCGGCGACAGTGACGAAGAACTGACTGCCGTTGGTGCCCGGTCCGGAGTTGGCCATGGCCAGATACCCAGGGCCGTCGAAGGACGGTCCGCCGCTCACCTCGTCCTCGAACTTGTAGCCCGGACCGCCAATCCCCTGCCCCAGTGGGTCCCCTCCTTGGATCATGAAGTCCGGGATAACCCGATGAAAGATCGTCCCGGCGTAAAGCGAGTCGCTTTTCTTTTCGCCGGTGCGCGGGTGGGTCCATTCCTTGGTGCCGGTGGCCAGGCCAACAAAGTTGGCAACCGTTTTGGGGGCATGGTCGGGAAGCAGAAGCACCTTGATCTCCCCGAGCGAGGTGACGAGGGTCGCGTAAGTAGCCATTGAAATCTCCTTGCGTGAGTGGGTGGGTCGGGCCAGTTTAGTGCCCGGCACCTTGTTTCTCATTGTCCGAGCTGATCGCTCCGGCCCATTCAACCGCTAAGAGAGGTTGAATTCTCACTTTTCGTGAAAGAAGGCTAAAGAAATCGACAAATGTGCCGATAGAGATTGCGTCGCAGAAACAGGTTCCGGAACAACCCCAGAAGCAATAGGAGGTCAAGGCAGGACCCCGGTCGGCCGACACCTCCAGAACCCAAGGTTTTGTCCCATTGAGCAGCACGAACGAAAGGAACGACTGTCATGAGCAACGTAATGTTTTGGGTCCGCTTCCAGCTTGAGAACCTCAAGGACCGGGAAGACGGCGCCACCGCAGTGGAGTACGGCCTGATGGTCGGCCTCATCGCAATCGCCATCATCGTTGCCGTCACCGCCATCGGCGACGAGTTGAACCGCCTGTTCACCGAAGTCCAGACCCGGCTTGAGGGCGTCATCACCCCGGCCACCAACTAAGCAGGTTCTCCAAGCAAGCCGCCGCTCGGCGGCCCCACGGCCGGGACTCTCCCCCCGGCCGGTGGGGCCGCCAAGGCGTTCCACCCCATTCATCCAAACGTGATTCCCAGGAGGGGGCGATGAAGTTCAAATCAAGAGCACGTGACGAAAGCGGCGCGATCCTGGTCATCGTTGCCATTTCCATGATTGCTCTGCTCACCCTTTCGGCGGGTGGGATCATGCTGTTCACTCTTTACGGCGCCAACCGCGAGATGCAAAAGGCAGCTGACCAGGCCGCCCTCGCCGGCGCCGCAGCGCTTCCGCTGCTAAGGCCCAATCAGCTTCTCAGCAGCCTTCCCCTCAACCCGGTGTACGACCTGACCTCCAATGTTGGCCTGGACGTGCCCCTCAAGGGCCTCAGCAACGTGCCGCACCCCTTCGCAGTGGCGTGCGCATACGGCACCAACAATCTGAAGAACACCTCGGCCCGGCTCATCTCAGTTTTCGGTTCACCTGCCAACCCACCGCTCGGCGGGCACTGCGCGTCGGCGCCCTGGTCGGACGGCAGGGTCCTTCCGGCGCTCAATTCGCTGAGCTCGCCACTCTCCACCTGCGTGAACACCCTCACCACCCGGATCAACGGGCTGGTCACCACCCTCCAGTCGGAGCTCAACAGCCTCATCGGCGGTTTGGGCGGGTTGTTGGGCGGGGTTCTGGGACTGCTTGGGCTGTCGGCAGGCCAAGCGACAGACCTGGTCAACAACACCATCACCCAGCTGACCGGGCTGCTCACCTCAGTTCAGAACCTGGAGTCACTCTCGCCCGCACTGCTAACGCCGGAGATGACCGTCACGGTCAGGAGCGGCGTGCAGCCTCCAATGCTCTCCTTCATCACCGGCAGCAACGGGGTGCAGATGACCGTACAGGCAACTGCCGAGCGCCGGCTGAAGAATGCGGTGGTCCTGCCCAGCACGCCCGGCCTTGGAGTGGACTTGAACACTGCGCTGGACCAAACCAAGCCCGCAATCATGTCTGCACTTAACGCTGCCAACACCCAACTGAACACCGTTATGAGTCAGCTGAACATCCCGGGCTGCCAGAACCTGTTGTCCGCCACCTCCAAGATCGTCCAGGATGTGAGCGACATCTACAACCCGCCCCCGGGAGGACCTTCGCCCACCGGCCGGGACCTGATTGAAGGGTCCCTGACCGCTGCCCAGCAGGCGGCAGCTTCCGCGGGGACCAACATCAACAACCTGGCCGGCGAAGCAGTTCTGGTCATCCGCCAGGGGCCCACTCCGAGCACGCTGTCGAGCCTGCTGGGCCCGCTGATCAACATCCTGGGTCCGGTGCTGGGGCTCCCCGGCATAACGGCGATACCGGCGCTGGACGTGGTGGGAGTGGCCGCCCACAACCTTGAGGACGGAAACATCAGCAACGCCGACCTCATTCCCGACCTGCTCGCGGCTCGTGGCCTGTTCACGGCCACCCTGGTGAAGTGATGAAAGGCCCGACCATGACCAGCACGCTCGCCCGGTTCAACCGGCTTCGCCGGGAAGAGCGGGGCGCCGAGGCGGTGGAGTTCGCACTGGTGGGACCGCTGTTGTTCTTCCTGCTGTTCGGGGTGCTCTACCTGCTGTTCCTGGTGGCCGCGCAGGTATCGGTGGCCCGGTCCGCAGCGGTGGGAGCCCGTTACGCGGCCATCAAGGATCAGGCACTGGGGACCTATCCCAGCGCCGCCCAGGTCCAGTCCCAGGTATTGAACCAAACCGCGCTGTTCGCCGCCGGCGACTGCCGGGGTGTGTTTGACCCACCGGCTACCGGGCCGAACACGCCGTTGACCCTCAAGGTCACCTGCGAGATGCCCAACCCGATTGGCCGGTCGTTGCACGCATTCAGAAGTGTCCTGTTCGGTGGCGGGGGAAGCGAGGGCGCAGCCACCCTTGAACTCACCGCCGATGCCCAAGCAAGGAGGGAGTAAGAAATGGCAAGGCGCGCACGGGGCGAGAAGGGCGCGGCCACGGTGGAGCTGGCTCTGGTTCTGCCGGTCCTGCTGGTGCTGATGGCGTTCGTGGCTCCGATTGTCAGGGGCGGTTACGAGTACATGGTCTTGCAGCGGGCGGTCTCCCACGGAGTCCGCTACGCCACCAGGGTGGACGTCAATCCCCGCAGCGACGGTGCCGGCGGGCTGACCCGCAGGCCCTCCGTTGCCGAGGTCAGGCAGTTCGTGGTCAGCGCGGCCGATCCCCTGCAGATCACCACGGGGCAGATCCAGGTAACGCCCAACCCCCGGCTGGCCCTACCGGGCGGCCAGGTGGAGGTGACCGCGGATTACACGATCGACTACGGGGTCATGGCGGATTTTGTCAATGCAGTGAAGGGAACTTTTTTCGGAGGCGGCGCATTCGTCTCCGAATGGGACGTCACAGTCTCCGCACGGGGACGCGAGGAATAGGAGAGCAGGGAAATGAATAGCAAGCGGTCAGGAACAGTTGTGGCGGGCGGCATAGCAGTTGCGCTGCTCGGGATGCTATTGGTATTTGTCTACGCAGGTCGCGTGAAGGCGGGCGCCGGATCCACAGTAGGTGCTGGTACCGCATTTGTGGCCACCAGCGACATCCCGGTGGGTACCCGCTGGGAGGACATGACCGGCGCGCTGCAGCGCAAGGACGTCCCGGGCGACATCCGTCCGGTCAACGCGATCACCAGCAACACCCAGTTGAATGGCAAGAGCGCAGCCCAGACCATTCTTAAGGGTCAAATCATCACCAGCGCTCAGTTCAACGTCTCCAGCTCCGGCGGCCTGGACATCCCGGCCGGCCAAAACGCCGTAACCATCAACCTGGGCACCCCTCAGGGTGTAGCCCGCTACGTCCAGCCGGGCGCCGAGGCCAACGTCTACGTGAGCTACAAGGGCCTGCCGGGCACCCGTCCTGAGGACGCCAACGTCACCAAGCTGGTGCTGAGCAACATCAAGGTCCTGGCCAACGAGATCAAGCTGCCCACCACCGAAGAAGCTCAGGCCGCGGCAGCTGCCGGCCAAGCCTCCCCCCAAGCTGAGATCCTTCTGACCATGGCGGTCACTCCCGACCAGGCGGAAAGACTGATCTTCGCCAAGGAAAACGGTTCGATCTGGCTCGGCCTGGTCAACCCGGGCGACGCTCCGGTCGGTGCATCAGGTGGCCGTACCTTCCGCACCGCCCTGATATGAGACGCCGTCAAGACACCGACGCCGCCAGAGCCCAACCCCGGGACATGGGTTGGCTCGGCGGCCACCGTAAGGCTCGGGAGGTAACCCCTCCCGAGCCCGAGGGTCAGGCAATCGGTGACATGGCCACCGGCAAGGTCCACACCGCCACGGCGGAACGGGACTTCGGCAACATGGCGAATCCCCTTGCCAACGGGGCACGCAAGTCACAAAAGCAGGCCTGGCCGTTCACCGGGGCCCCCGCCCAGGTGAGCAGCGACCCACGAGGCCACTCGAACAGCAACGGGCACACGCCGGCAGTAGCCGCACCGGCCACACCGGCCGCTGCGGGCAGCGGATTGGGCGCCGGCTGGAACGAGCAGCATTCGGCCCAAGCCGCCGACGCATACTTCGGAAACTACGGAGTGCGCATGAGGGCCGCCGGCGGAACTACGTCGCCGTCGGGGTACCAGTATGCCGGCGGACCGCAATCGCCGTCGGGATACCCGTATGCCGGCGGACCGCAATTGCAGTCGGGATACCCATCTGCCGGCGGACCGCAATCGCCGTCGGGGTACCAGGCAGCACCGGCAGCGGTGCCTGCTCCGGCACCCGCCGGGTGGAACCAAGCGGTAGCAGCACCCCCTCAGCTCCACCCGCAAGCCGCAGCACCGGCGCCGGCGCAGGCGTCCAGTCACGGGCCGGCGTTGGGCGCGTGGGCGGGCGTTAGCCATGACCAGGAGGACTACTACGAGGACGACTACCGCATCCCCAAGGTGCTGGTGCTTGACCGAGGCGGTCAGTTCTCATCCGAAGTAGCCCGGGCAACGGTTGACCTCGATTCAGCTCCGGAGGTTTTCCGGCTCAACCGCCCCACCCAGGTGGTGGAGGTTGCGCTCCAGGAGGAACCCGACGTGATCGTGGTTGCTCCCGCCGAGGTGACCGAGGCAGGCCTGAAGCGGCTTGCCCAGGTGCATCAGGAAGATCCCCGGATCGTCATTGTGCTGGCCGAGAACGGCAAACCACTCTCAGCGAGCTCGGTGGCGGCTTGTGGCGCCGGCGACATCCTTCCCCAGCACCCGACAAAGGCAAAGATGAAAGCTCGCCTGGTGCGGGCCCTTCACACCGCCCAGGAGCTCCACGAGGAGCACCACGTGGTTGAAGAGAGGGTGGTCGTTCGCGAGGTGCAGCTGGCGGCGCCGCCGGCTCCGCCAGCTGCACCTCCGGCCCCCGCCCCACGCCCGGAGGTGCAGGACCGGGTCCCGTACATACCGAGCGAGGCCCCGGCAGTCTCCACCCCTCGCCGTGCCGCAGATTCAAGGAGCATCAGCCTGGCACGGGTGTTCACCATCGCTTCGGCGTCGGGCGGCTGTGGCAAGACCTTCTACTCCACCAACCTGGCTGCCTACCTGGCCAAGGCAACTGGAGGAAAGGTGCTGCTGGTAGACCTTGACCTGCAGTTCGGGGAGGTAGCCATCTCACTGCACCTGCGGCCCAAGCGCACGATTGCCGAGCTGGTCCAGGAGGAGGACATGGCGCTTGCCCTGCCCGACTACCTGGTTGAGCACAGTGCCGGATTCAAAGTGCTGTGTGCACCCAAAGATCCGATCACCGGTGACCGGGTGGGACCCCGCGAGACCACGGCAGTGCTTGAGGCGGCGCGGCAAGCGTTCGACTACATCGTGGTCGACACCCCTCCGTCGCTCAACGAGACCTGCCTGGCGGCGTTCGACCAGTCCCAGTCACTGGTAATCATGGCGACGATGGACCTACCTTCGCTAAAGAATCTGCGGATCTTCCTGGAAACGCTTAAGAAGTTAAACCTTCCTGCCGATCAAGTAGCGCTGGTTGTGAACAAAGCGGAATCAGGGACAGGGATCGACCTGAAGGAGATTGAGCCGTTGTATCCACAGGGGTTCTCCGCAGTGCTGCCCTACGCAAAGCAGGTGTCGTGGTCCATCAACATGGGGGTTCCCGTGCTGATGGCCGACCCCAACTCCGACATCAGCCGCAAGCTGGTGGCCGGTGCCGCCAAGCTGGTGCCGCCTTCGGCCCGGGTCCAGTTGCCCTGGTCCACCTCGGTCACCACCGTCAAGCGCGGGTGGTTCTCCAGGCTAATGAAAGGAAATAAGTAGATGAAACTGTCGGACCGTGTCGAACTGATCGAAGTAGAAGCCACTCGGGGCTCCGGCAAGGTATACAAGAAGCGGCCGGCCGGAACCCCAACAGGAACTGAAGACTGGGGCCAGATGAAGCGCCGGGTGCGCGACGCCCTGCTGGAGGAGCTTGGTCCTAAGCTTTACACCAAGACCCGGCCGGAAGAGTTGCGGGCAATCGTTTCAGAGAACCTGGACAAGGCTCTGGAGCGGGCCGGTGTGTCGATATCGGTCACGCAGCGGTCTCGCTTCGCAACTGAGGTGAGTGCCGACCTGCTGGGCTACGGGCCGCTAGAGCAGCTGCTTGCCGACCCGTCGCTCACCGAAATCATGTGTAACGCCTACGACGATGTCTACATCGAGCGCAACGGCAAGCTGGTCCACGTCGACGTCAGCTTCAGCGACGAGGCCCACCTGCGCCAGATCATCGAGAAGATCGTCGGTTCGGTGGGCCGGCGTATCGACGAGTCATCGCCTATGGTGGATGCGCGCCTGCCGGACGGCTCCCGGGTAAATGCGATCATCCCCCCGGTGGCAGTGCACTCTCCGGTGCTCACCATCCGGCGGTTCCCGGCAGAGCCCTACGGCATGAAGGACCTGATCAACTTCGGGTCGATCACGCTGGACGCGGCGATGTTCCTGGAGGCGTGCGTACGGGGCAAGCTGAATGTGTTGGTATCCGGAGGAACCGGTACCGGTAAGACCACCATGCTCAACGTCTTGACGGAGTTCGTTGCCGACGACGAGCGCATCGTGACCATTGAGGACGCCGCCGAGATCCGGCTGCACCAGCCTCACGTGATCACGCTGGAGGCTCGCCCGGCCAACATCGAGGGCGCCGGGCAGGTGGCCATCCGGGACCTGGTCCGCAACTCGCTGCGTATGCGGCCGGACCGCATCATTGTCGGTGAGGTCCGTGGTCCCGAGACGCTGGACATGCTCCAGGCCATGAACACCGGTCACGAAGGTTCGCTCACCACCGTCCACTGCAACAGCCCCCGAGACGGCCTGGCACGGTTGGAGACCATGGTGCTTATGGCCGGCTACGACCTGCCGCTGCGGGCGATCCGTGCGCAGATTGCCTCCGCGCTCGACCTGATCATCCACATCGACCGGTTCGGAGACGGCAGCCGCCGGGTCACCCACATCGCGGAGGTTCAGGGCATGGAGGGCGACATCATTACCCTGCAGGACATCTTCCGCTACACCTTCGCCGAAGGCGGGCGCGAATCGGCTCGCTCCTCCGGAAAGCTGGTTGCCACCGGCCTTCGTCCGAAGATCATCGACAAGCTCCACGAGGCAGGCGTAAGCATCCCGCCGAAGTTGTTCCGACCCTCCCTGGACGAGACGCTGCGGCCGGCGGCCAACGGAAGGAGGGGTTAGGCATGATCTCAGTAGCCGCCCTAATGGTAGGCATCGGCCTGATTGCCGTTGCCTACGGTGTGGCGCAAGGCGGGAAGAACCGCAAGCGCAAGCTGCGCGAACTTCTCGAGGTGGAGTTGTTGGAACCTACCAAATCTCCTGAGGCCCTTTCGGAGCTGATGGAGCGGGCGGGGGCCTACGCCGAGCGGGCGCTTGGCAAGACCCCCACCGCCGACGGCATCCGGTCCTGGCTAACCCAGGCGGGCTCGGCGCTCAAGGTGGGCGAGTACATGGCGATAGTGGCCTGCGCCTCCGGGCTGGTCGGAATTGGCGGCTTGGTGCTGTCGAACTCGGTGATCGTCGGGCTGGTCATGGCCGCGCTCACCCCGTTCGTCTCGCTGCTCCTGCTCAAGTCTCGTGCCCAGAAAAGGCTCGAGAAGCTCGAGGCCCAGTTGCCAGCAGTGCTTTCGCTGCTTGCCGGCTCCCTGGATTCGGGCTCATCGCTGCTGCTGGCGATGGAGTTGGCAGGCGAGGAGGGGGATCCTCCGCTGGCCAGCGAGCTCAAGCGGGTGGTTGCCGAGACCCGCATGGGCCGGCCGGTCCTGGAGGCCCTGGAGGCGATGGCCAACCGCATCGGCTCCAGGGACATCTCATGGACCGTGGAAGCGATCCGGATCCAGCATCAGACGGGCGGCAAGCTCGCCGACACCCTTCGGGTGCTGGCCGAGTTCATGCGGACCCGAGTGGAGGTAAGGGGCGAAGTTCGGGCCCTCTCCGCCGAGGCAAAGATCTCCGGCAAGGTGCTCATCGGCCTTCCGATTGCAATCGGCAGTTTCCTGTTCATCTTCCGGCGCGGCTACCTGGACCCGCTTGTCACCACCGGGATCGGGAAGGTCATGATCGCCGGTGCGATCGTCGGCATGGTCATCGGCACGCTGTGGATGCGCAAGCTAACCCAAGTGGAGGTGTGAGATGAATGCCGTGCTGTTGGTAGTCAGCTGTTTGGCGGTGGCCGGCGGTCTGTACGTCGTCGCCCGCGGCCTGGGAAAGGTGTCGGTGGGCCGTACCATGGCCGGCCCCGCCACCGACATCTTGATGAACGACGTACCTGCTTATGAGGAGATCCAGCGCCCGCTGTCGGTCAGGCTTCTGGGGCCGAGTTGGGAGAATTTCCGGCACATCGGCCGGATGATGACCCCGGGCTGGCAACTGCACCGGACCCGCCGCCACGCCAAGCTGGCGGGCTTGGGCAGCGGGGGCGTGGAGGGAGTGCTGGCGCTGAAGGCGGCGGCAACCATCGCCGGCGCCACGCTGGTTCCTTTGGGCATCGCTGCGCTGGGGGCCGAGTTCGGAAGCGTAGTTCTGTGGGCGGTGCTCGGCGGGACGGCCGGGTTCTTCCTTCCGGACTTCTTCATCGCACGCAAGGGCAAGGAGAGACAAGACGAGTTGCGCCGGGCGCTGCCCGAGACCATAGACCTGTTGGCCATAGCAGTGCAGGCCGGCATGGGTCTGGAAGGCGCCATGAACCTGGTCTCCCAGAAGCTCCCTGGAGCCCTGGGCGACGAGCTTCACCGGCTCCTTCAGGAGATTCAGCTGGGCGCCAGCCGGCGCCAGGCGTTGCAGAAGCTGCGTGAGCGTACCGAGGTGACCGAGTTGTCCACGTTCTGCCTGGCGCTGATCCAGGCGGACGCGATCGGCAGCCCGGTGGCCGACGTACTGCAGGCCCATGCCGCCGAGATGCGGATGATGCGCAGGCAGCGGGCTCGGGAGCAGGCGGCAAAGCTTCCCGTAAAGCTACTCTTCCCGCTGCTGTTCACGATCTTCCCGGCATTGATGATCATCATCATCGGGCCGGCGGTCATCTCGATCTTCGAGGCGTTCAGCACTTCGCTGTAGAGAGGTCGTCCGGACGGTGCTGCTTTGGGCAGCGCGGTCCGGCTGAGTCCGAAACCCCCCGGTCCCGCCCGGCCGGGGGGTTTCGTATAAGGGTGCGTCGGAGCCGTTGGGCAAGGGGGGTGTAAAGAGTGGGTCGGAGCCGTTGGGCAAGGGGGGGTGTAAAGGGTGAGTCGGAGCCGTTGGGCAAAGGGGGGTGTAAAGAGTGAGTCGGAGCCGTTGGGCAAGGGGGGGTGTAAAGAGGCCGTGGCGGCAGAGTTGGCAGCTCGCATCAAGATCTGGCTAGGCGAGCGTTTGGACGAAGTTCATGCCAGCCACGAGGACCCGATCACCCCGCGGGAATACAACCTGGTGGTGAGCATGATCGGCCTATCCATCCTGCTTACGATTCTGGGCTTCATTGAATTCAACGGGCCGTAGTCCGAAGGCGGGCGCTCTGCGCAGCTAAAATGGCTTCATGGTAGTTCCGCCGCCCGACGAGTTTGCCACCCAACTGCGGGCCATACCCCAGGTGGATCGGCTGGGCAACGCCTTGGATCACGGCTACCCGCACTGGCTGCGGGTAGAGGGGGCCCGCTCGGCAATCGCCGCCGCCGGGGAGGCAATCCGCTCCGGGCAGCCCACACCCAGTTTCGAACAGCTCGCTGCAGCCGCCGCCGCCGAGGTGGTTCGGCTCACTCGGCGCAGCTTGGGGCCGGTCATCAACGCCACCGGCGTGCTACTGCACACCAACCTGGGACGTGCCCCCCTCGCGGAGGCCGCTCTCAGAGCAGTCCACGAGGTATCGGCCGGCTACTCGAACCTGGAGTACGACCTGGCGCTGGGCACCCGGGGCAGCCGCTATGCCCATTCGGCACAGATGCTGGCCGGCCTCACCGGCGCCGAAGCTGCGCTGGTGGTCAACAACAACGCCGCAGCGGTCCTGCTGGCGTTGAGGGCGCTGTCCCGGGGCAAAGAGGCGATCATTTCCCGAGGGGAACTGATTGAGATCGGCGGCGAGTTCCGGATCCCTGAGATCATGCAGGAGTCGGGAGCGATCCTGCGGGAGGTCGGAACCACCAACCGCACCCATTTGAAGGACTACGAGCGGGCCATCGGCCCGGAAACCGGAGTCATCCTCAAGGTCCACCCTTCCAACTACGAGGTGACCGGCTTCACCGCTTCAGTCGCCTCCCGGGAACTTGCCGCGCTGGCCGGGCGGGCGTGCGTGCGGATGATCCACGACATCGGCAGCGGGCTGCTCAGCCGGCAGATCGCCGGAGGCAGCATTCCCGGTTGGCTGGCCAAGGAACCGGTGGCGGTGGAGGCGGTGGCCGAAGGGGCGGACATCGTCACCTTCTCCGGAGACAAGCTGTTCGGCGGCCCGCAAGCGGGCTTGATCGTAGGGAACGCCGCGGCAATGGCCGAGGTGCGCAAGCTGAGCCTGCTGCGCACCTTCCGGACCGACAAGACCACGCTGGCCGCACTGGACGCCACGCTGAGAATCTACCGGGCGGGGCAGGAGCGGGAGCTTCCCTTTTGGCGTATGGCTTTGGCCTCCGTGGACGATCTGGCCGAGCGTTCACAGACGCTTGTTCAACACTTGCCTTCGAGCGCAGCGGTGGTCCAGGTGGTGGATGGCTACTCCACCACCGGCGGCGGATCGGCTCCTTCCAGCAGGATCCCGACGCCGGTTATCCAGGTGCTATCAGAGCAGCCAGGGGCACGGGCGCTGGCCGAAGGGCTGCTTCGTTCGGCGCCTCCAGTGGTAGCCCGGATTGAAAGCGGTGCCCTGGAGATCAACCTTCGCACCGTTGACCCGCCGCAAGACCGCGTAGTAGCCCAGATGCTGTCCGGGCTGCTCAGCCGGTAGGCGCCTGTTCTGCCTCCGGCACCTTCTCTGCCGTCGGCTCTACCATCAGCATCAGGCCCGAGACTCCGAGTATCTTTACCGGGCTTCCTTGGCCGATGGCGCCGCCCAGCGTGCGCGCCCGCCAAAGCGTCCCCCGAGCCATCACCTGGCCATCCGGAGCAAGGTCGGTCCGGGCCAGACCCACCGCTCCGATGATCCCTTCCGCTCCGGGAAGGGGCTTGGCGGTGCGCGCCCGGATGGCCGAGGTCATGACCTGGACGAAAAACGCCAGGGTCATGAGCAGACCGAAGACCGCGGCCCACAGCGGCAGCGAGATCTCCGGGTGCGCCCCCCGGTAGAGCAACAGGCTTCCGCCTGCCAGCAGCACCAGCCCAAGGTAGCTAAGAGGTCCGAGGCTCTGTGTCTTCATGTCCCGACCCATCACAGCGAAGCCGATCAGCAGGGCCGCCACCGCCGGCCAGTAGGCGGGCAGGACGGTAAATGCCTGGAAGCTGAATGCCAGCGCGACACCACCCCCCACGCCGGCGAAGCCGATACCCGGGTTGTAGATCTCGAAAATAAGCCCGAACAGCCCGATCAACAGCAGTAAGTAAGCGATCTCCGGCCGGGCGGCGCTGTGCACCAAACGCTCGAGCAGCGCCATCTTGACGAAGCGTAGCTGGACCGGCTCGTCGGACAGGGCAACGTCGACCCGGCCCGAACGGATCGACAGGCCCTTAAGCCCAAGCAGCAATTCCTGGACATTGGGGGCTTGAGCGTCGGCGAGGCCAAGCTCCACTGCTTCATCGGCCCCGACCCTTGCGCCCCTAACTGCTGCGAGCGCGCCGGGGGTCAGCTCCGGGCCGGGCAGTGCCCGGTCGATGATGCCGTCAACCGATTCCGCTTTGCCGAAATCACGCAGGTCCAGCGGGTCCAGCGGTCCCAGGGTCGCGCCCGGGGACATCACCGTGCGGTGGGCCGCCAAGGCGATCAACCCCGCCCCGGAACCCGCCTGCGCCTCGCCTGCGGCCACCCAGGCCACCACGGGCACCGTCGAGGCAGCGATCGCACCTAGCACCGGGCCCAAATCGGCGTCCATTGCCCCGGGCGAGTCGATCCTTACGATGATCAGCGCACTGCGCTCGGAACCCGCCGCCGAGGAGATCTCCCGGCTCAGGAAAGACACGGAGGCCCGGTCCACAAAGCCGGTGACCTCCATGTAGGCGGCTTCTGGGGAGCCGGTTTGGGCAGCCGCAGATCCGCCCAGCCCGAGCAGGATCGCCGCCGCCGCCAGGGCGGTGCGCAAGGAACTACCGGTCATGGTCAAATCGCCCCGCCGAACAGTTCATATAATGCGTGCATGCTCAAGACTCGTAAGGTGACAGTTCAGGAACTGAAGCAACAGATCGCCAATCGTATCGCCGATTACCACGTCGCCCCGGGGGCAGGACCCGGCGGGACGCTCGAGATCTCACTTCTGGACGGTGCCGCCCGAACCTTTCGCTCCCACTGGACCGGCTTTCGGATCACCTATACCAAGCCGATAGTCCAAATGAAGGCCACATCGGCCGATGGGAGTTTTTGGACCGAGGGCTACATATCGCCCCACCAGCCCAGCTGGGTGCTGTGCTTTCGTAAGACCCCTCACGCCGCCCGAGGAACGGGGGCGGAGCGGCCGGACGACAAGTTTGCCGCCGCCCAGTCCATCGAGACGTCCCAGGGAGTCATCAAGGCGCGCATCGCCGCCGGAGAAGTGGCGGACGAGGAGATCATCCGCTACGAAGACTTCGATTCCGCCGAGGAGGCAGTCGACGAATTTTTCAACTACATGGCCTTCTACTGTCTGCGGGCGCTTAACTCGGACTGGTCCCAGTTGGGCTACGTGACCGACCGTTCAATCGATTGGAGCGACATGGGACCGGGCAGCGCTACCTCCGCTCCGCCGATTGCTCTGGTGGATGAGGCGCTCAAAAAGTCGGACATTCTGTGGCTGACCGCCGACACCGACCCGTCCCGCACCATACCCTGCTGGTTCGTCTACACCCGGGACAAGCGCCTGCTGGTGCTCTCCGGCGAGCCGGAACAACGGATTCCCTACGCCGGGCAGGTCCGCCGTGCGCACCTTACCGTGCGCTGGAAGGGCCGGGACGCCTCAGCAGTGGAGTTCGATGCAAAGGCTCAAGCCATCACCGCTGCCGACGGAGCGGCCTTCGATGAGGCAGCGCAACTGCTGGTGGCCAAGCGCCAGTCGGTGAGAGCCGGTGCCGCGGAAACTGTCGCGCAGTGGATGCGCGACGGCGTGATCCTGGAGCTTACTCCCATAACTTGAGCCCCCTGCAGCCCCAGCAAGATCCCGGCGAACTGGACCCTGAGCAGCTAGCTGCGGCCGGCTTCCTGCTGCGCCTTTCCGCCCGTCCATTGATCATTGCCGGAGCCGGGGCGGTCGCAGCCGGCGCTCAATCTGCTCTGGCTGAACTGGCTGAACTGGTGGGATCGCCCGTCTTGACCACGGCCAAAGGGCGGCTCGCCTTTCCCGCCGACCATCCGCTGGCCGCCGGCCTGTTCGGCGTTGCGGCATCGGAGCGCCTGCTGGGCGATTCGGACATGGTTTTGGTGGTGGGAACCAGCTTTGCCTCGCTCCAAGAAGGCCGGACCCCGGATCTGCCCGCCCAGATGATCCACGTGGACATCGACCCGGCACAGATCAACCGGGTCTATCCGGTGCGCAACGGCATAGTCGGCGATGCCTCGGCGGCGCTGGAGTGGCTGATCCAGGCATTCGGCACGGCCCCCAACATCCAGGCCCTAACCGACGCCCGGGCGGCGCAGGGCCCGCTCCGGGCGGCGCAGGCCCGAGCCGCGGCAGCGGAGCCAGCCTGAACCCACGTTCAGTCCGCCGGCGGTCGGAACAAGCGCCGTGCCTCCCGTGGACCTGAACCCACGCACTGTCGCCGGTGGGTTGGTGGCCCTGGGAGCGCTACCACTGGCCTACGCGTTCGTGGAAGCCCGCAATTACCGGGTTCGTAGCTATCGCCTGCCGGTACTGCCTCCCGGTTCCCGGCCGATCAGCGTGCTTCAGGTATCCGACTTCCACCTCAGGGTGAGCTACCGCAAGATGGTGCGCTTCCTGGAGTTGCTGCACGGCCGGCCGTTCGACCTGGTCCTGGCTACCGGAGACCTGCTGGGCGAGCCGGGAGCAGTTGACGAATGCGTCCGGCTGCTGGACGGCTTGAGCGCACCGGTGCGCGGCTTCGTGTTCGGCTCCTCCGACTACTACGCGCCGATCCTCAAGAACTACCTCGACTACTTCCAAGGCCGCCGTCGCCACGGCTCCAGCCGCAATCCCACCGAGAACTTTCGTGGCGCGCTCACCGAGCGGGGTTGGGTGGACCTGAACAACGCCAACGCCCTGATCGAGTTGCACCGGCTGAAGATCCAGCTGACCGGGCTGGACGACCCTTACCTGCATCGGGACGACCGCACGCTGCTGGTGAGGGACCCCTCGGCTGCCTTCGGGATGCTTGTGGTCCACGATCCGGCCCCCTACGCCGAAGCCATAGCCGCCGGGTACGGCCTGGTGGTCGCCGGGCACACCCACGGCGGGCAGGTTCGGATGCCCCTGGCCGGAGCGCTGGTGACCAACTCCACACTGCCGGCGGCTCTGGCCCGCGGCCCCTCGCCGGTAGGGCCTGGCTGGCTGTTCGTCACGCCGGGCCTGGGTACCGGCAAGTACGCGCCGTTTCGCTTCTTGTGCCCGCCCGAAGTCTCTGTTCTCCAACTGACTCCGCTGGACATCGCCCCCGGGCGCCCCGGCCCGTAGCAAGGGCTGGGGCTTCCGAAGCCCGGCCGGTGCAATGGGCGGTTGTCCAGCAATCCGGGCCGATAGCACGGCGCTGGTCAGCCCGAATTAGGCCGCCGATGGAACGTCTGGGTCGGGTGCAGCGATAGCAGGCTGGCTTGCCGTATCCTGAACTCTAAGCCTCGCTTTTTTGTCGCAGTTCACGAAGCTGGCCACGCCGTGATCCCAGGAAGCCGGCGAAGTCTCGGGGTGCCCTGCTCCGTCGACGAATCCGAAAGACGAACGGCAAGAATGTACAGCAAACACCTCGTCGGCTGGGTCGCACTGGTCATCGTGGTGCTGAGCGCGGCGCCCGCCTACGGCCATGCCCGCCTCACCTCCAGTGAGCCGGCCGCCGGATCAACCGTGGTCGACGTCCCTCAGCAGATCGTGCTGCAATTCAGCGAGGAGCTCGAATCGAACTTCGGAGGCGTGCAGCTGTTCGACGCATCCGGGGCCCGAATCCCGGCCGGCGAGCCGGAGATTGCTGGCAGCGTGGTAAGGGTTGCCCTCGGGCAGCTACCCGGCCCGGGTGACTACACCATCGCCTACCGGATCATCTCAGGGGACAGCCATCCGATCGAGTCGCGCCTGGCTTTCTCTTATGTCGTCGCCCCGCCTGGGAGCTTGCCCGAACAATCCGGCACAACTGCACCGGCCGTCCCGCCGCAACCGGTGAATGTGCAACTGGAAGGGGTGGGCGAAGGGAGCACCCCGGGACTGTTCGTGGCTCGCTTGGTGAACTACCTGTCGCTGACCCTGATCGTCGGGTTGCTCCTTGCGGGAACCGCGCTTTTGCGTGACGAGAAGGAGCGACGGGAAGCGTTCGGTATGGCCGCGGAGATGTCGCTGGTGTGGGCTCTCTCCGGGGTCCTGCTGTTCGCCCTGGCGCTGTCCGTAGCCGCAGCAACCGGCTTGCCGGGAATCCTCAAGGACAACCTGATCGAACAGTTCGCGGAAACCCGGTTCGGGAAGGCGGTTTTGCTGCAAGTCGGGCTGGCGCTGGCCGTGGCTTTGACCGCCTACCTGGTGGGCCGGGGCCGGGGAAAGGTGGCCGGTGTTCTCTGCCTGGTTTTGGTAGGTATAGCCCTCCTCACTCCCGCGCTGTGGGGGCATGCTGGGACCTCCGGCAACCCGGCCCTGGCAGTTGCCAGCGATTGGGCTCACCTGGTCTCGGTCACCAGCTGGGTGGGAGGCCTGGCGGTGCTCGCGCTGTTCGTCCTCAGACCCTCGTCGGTGTCCGACCTTAAGTACTCGGCGGTTCGCTACAGCAAAGTTGCCGGTCTGGCAATCGGAGTGGTTTTGATCAGCGGAACGCTCAACGCGCTCACTCGCATCGACTCGTTGGATCTATTGTTCTCCACCAGGTGGGGAAGGCTGGTCCTTCTCAAGTTCGGCCTGTTTGCCGTGATC
This sequence comes from Actinomycetota bacterium, assembly GCA_052389675.1. GTDB lineage: Bacteria > Actinomycetota > CADDZG01 > JAHWKV01 > JAHWKV01 > JBBDRH01. The sequence continues at coordinate 41,283 of JBQTHR010000023.1, read as the reverse complement.
GCTTTGCTGGGGCTCAAGAACCGCAACCGGATGGTCCCAGCCATTGTGGCTGACCCAGCGGGTGGCCGGAAACCCTTCCGGAAGATGGCGGCGGTGGAGTTGGCCGTAATGATGCTGTCGTTCGGCGCCGCCACATCACTGGTGTCGAGCATCCCGTCGGATGCCGAGGCCGCTGCCACCCGGGCCGTCGAAGCCGCCGGCGCCGGAGCCGGCGTGCAGTAATGCAGCTTACCTCGCCCTTCGGCCAGAGTGCCGGTCATGAAGGGCTGTCGGGAGCCCAACGGAGCGGCGTCCCGGTCATGAAGGGCTGTCGGGAGCCCAACGGAGCGGCGTCCCGGTCATGAAGGGCTGTCGGGAGCCCAACGGAGCGGCGTCCCGGTCAGGAAAGGCGGTCGGGAGCCCAGCGGAGCGGCGTCCCGGTCAGGAAAGGCGGTCGGGAGCCCAGCGTTCGTGGCGCACCTGCAGATCGGCTGGCTTGCGACCCCGGCTCAGCGAACCGGAGCGGCGGTCGGGAGCCGGGGTGCCGATAGTTACCACTCCAACGACAGCAATGTCGGACGGGATGCCCAATAACTGCCCGAGAGCTATCGTCTTGTTCCGATCGAAGGCCAGGAACCCGGCAGCCAGCCCTTCGTCGACCACGGCCAGCAGCAGCAGCAGCAAAGCGCCGCCAGCATCGACAAACCAGAAGGGTACCGGCCACTCCCGCTCGCCGCCGTGTGCGGCCAGCTTGCCCGGCTCCTGGTAGCGTTGCCGGTACTCAGCCTCGCTGGTACAACACACCACATGGACCGGGGCTGAGGTCAACCAGGGTCCATAACCTTTCTCGACGTAAGCGCTCTCACCGGCAATGCGGGCAATCTGCATCCGGGTCGACCCGTCCTGAACCACCACGAACGATTGACCTTGGCTGAACCCGGCGCTGGGCCCCCGGCAGGCGCAGGCCATGATCCGCTCCAAGCGGGCCGGATCGACCGGCCCGGTCGAGTAGTTGCGCACCATCCGGCGCCGGCGCACCGCCTCCTGAAACTCCACGTTATTAATCTTCTTCGGAATCGTCGCTCGCGTAAACCTGCGAGCTCGCAACTCAGAGTGGGAAGCTGAAGACCAGATTAACGAGATGCGGCGGTCCGTTGCACCCACGATCATCGCCAGCCAGAACATTGCCCGCGCTGGCTGAGGCCGAGGCAGCAGCGGGAGCTCGATGAAGCTGCAGCCCGGCATCGCCCATCAACGTCAAATCGGTGCCGGGCGGTGGCCGGTGGCCGCGCTGATCGGTCTGCTTGCTTGGGCGGCGCTAAGATTCGACATCGGGGCGTCAAGCCCGCGCTAAGGACCTTCTCCTCGGCCTGCGCGCCGACTATAAGTTCACTCCATGGCTGTTCTCTGCTGTTCTCTCGGAGGTCCGCAATGATTGATCTCGTATTGGTGGCTGTCGTGGTGGCGTTCTTCGTCGCTAGCGCCGCCTATGTGCGGCTGTGTGATCGGATCGCCACCGGCGATCGCGGTGATGACCAGTGAGCGCGACGGTGCTCGCCGCTGTCGACAACTGGTTGGGTTTGGGCCTCGGAGTGGTGTTGTTGGCGTACTTGTTCGTTGCCCTGCTGTGGCCGGATCGGTTCTGACGTGAGCGCCGCGGCATTCCTCCAACTCGCACTGCTGGCCGGTGTCCTGATCGCAACGGTCCCGGTGACCGGGCGGTACTTGGCGACGGTCTACGGGTCCCGCGACGACGGGTCGGCGCCCGGCGACCGGCTCTTCGGTCCCATTGAGCGCGGCATCTACCGGTTGTCCGGCGTTGACCCGAGCCGCGAGCAACGGTGGCGGGCGTACGCGCTTTCGTTGCTGGCGTTCAGCGTGGTCAGCGTGCTGGCGTTGTATGCGCTGTTGCGCCTCCAGGTTTCGCTGCCGTTCAACCCGACCGGGCGAGAGGCGGTTGATCCGTGGGTGGCGTTCAACACGGCGATCAGCTTCACGACCAACACCAACTGGCAAGCGTATGGCGGGGAGTCGACGCTGAGTCATCTGTCTCAGATGGTCGGGCTGACGGTGCAGAACTTCGTGTCCGCCGCGGCCGGGATGGCCGTTGTCGTGGCGATCATCCGAGGGATTTCGCGCCGCGGTTCTGAGACGCTCGGCAACTTCTGGGTCGATCTGACCCGCACCATCGTCCGGTTTCTGCTTCCGTTGGCGTTCGTGGTCGCCTTGGTGCTGGTCTCCCAGGGGGTGATCCAAAACCTGCGCGGCTTTGAGTCGGTGACTGGCTTGGATGGCACCGAGCAGGTGATCCCTGGCGGGCCGGCGGCCAGCCAGGTGGCGATCAAGCAACTCGGTACCAACGGTGGTGGGTTCTTCAACTCGAACTCGTCGGTGCCGTTCGAAAACCCGACGCCGTTCAGCAACCTGGTCCAGAACTGGGCGATGCTCGTCATACCCTTGGCGTTCCCCCTGGCGTTCGGCCAGCTCGTCAAGGACCGTCGCCAAGGTCGAGTGTTGCTGGCGGTCATGGCTGTGCTGTGGGTTGGTTCAGTGCTGGTGGCCACGTTCGCGGAGACCGGCGGCAACAGTGCCGTCGATGCCGGCGTCGATCAGGCGATCGCCGCGGACCTGTCCGGTGGTGGCTATCTGGAGGGCAAGGAGGTCCGATTCGGTGCCGCCGGGTGCGGGCTGTGGGCGGGTTCCACGACGGGCACCTCGAACGGGTCGGTGAACTGCATGCACGACTCGATGACGCCGGCCGGTGGCGGAACGGCGCTGGTCAACATGCTTCTCGGCGAGGTCAGCCCCGGAGGCGTCGGAGTTGGCTTAATGGGCCTTCTGATGTTCGCGCTGCTGGCGGTGTTCATCGCCGGGCTGATGGTCGGGCGCACGCCGGAGTACCTCGGCAAGAAGATCCAGGCGCCTGAGATCAAGCTGGTGATGCTGTTCCTCCTGGCGCCGCCCGTTGCGATCTTGGGGTTCGGCGCGGCGTCAGTCGTGCTCGACGCCGGCTTGTGCGGCATCCAGGACCCGGGCGCACACGGGCTGTCCGAGGTGCTGTACGCCTTCGCTTCAGGCGCCGGCAACAACGGCTCCTCGTTCGCCGGGCTGGGCGCAGCGCAACCCTGGTACGCCACCACGGTCGGGTTGGCAATGCTGATCGGCCGGTTCTTCCTCATCATCCCCGCGCTGGCCCTCGCCGGGTCGCTGGCCTCCAAGCAGACCACCCCCGTCACCGCGGGGACGTTCCCTACGCACACACCTCTGTTCGCCGGACTCATCACCGGCGTAGTGCTGATCGTCGCTGGTCTCACGTTCTTCCCTGCGCTCGCGCTCGGCCCTATCGCCGAGGGCCTCGGTCTCTGAGAGGTCGCCTCCATGTCACTCCCGACCACCCCCATCACCGACCCGACCATGCTCCGCATGCCCGGCGACAGCGGCCGCGATCGTCACCCGCTGCCGCGCCGGTCCCTGTTCGACCCCGCCATCTTGCGCCGCGCCGCGATCGATGCGGTTCGCAAGCTCGACCCGCGCCAGCTCGCCCGCAACCCGGTGATCTTCATCGTCGAGATCGGCTCCGTGCTGACCACCGTCCTATGGCTGCGCGACCTCGGCTCGGCCACCGACGAGACCAACGTGTTCAGCGGGCTCGTGGCCGGCTGGCTGTGGTTCACCGTGCTGTTCGCTAACTTCGCCGAAGCCGTTGCCGAGGGACGCGGCAAGGCCCAAGCAGCCGCCTTGCGTCAGGCCCGGCGCGACACCACGGCACGTGTCCGCCTCGCTGACGGCAGGGTCGAGGAACGCCCCTCGACCTCGCTGACGGTGGGCGATGAGTGCGTCGTGTCCGCCGGCCAAATCATCCCCGGCGACGGCGAGATCATCGAGGGCATCGCCACTGTGGACGAGTCCGCCATCACCGGCGAGTCGGCCCCCGTGATCCGGGAGTCCGGCGGCGACCGCTCGGCAGTCACCGGTGGCACCACCGTCCTGTCGGACGAGATCGTCGTGCGGATCACCGCCCGCCCTGGCGAGACCTTCCTCGACCGCATGATCGCCCTCGTCGAGGGCTCGTCCCGGCAGAAGACACCCAACGAGATCGCCCTGTCGATCCTGCTGGCCGGCCTGACGATCATCTTCCTGATGGCCGTCATCGCGCTCCAACCGTTCGCGATCTACTCCGGCGACGAGCAGCATCTGATCGTGCTGGTCGCCCTCCTCGTGTGCCTGATCCCCACCACCATCGGCGGGTTGCTCTCCGCCATCGGAATCGCCGGCATGGACCGGCTCGTGCAGCGCAACGTCCTAGCGATGAGCGGACGCGCGGTCGAGGCCGCCGGGGACTGCTCCACCCTGCTGCTCGACAAGACCGGCACCATCACCTTCGGCAATCGCCGGGCCACTGCATTCCTCCCCACCCACGGAGTCGCTGCCGCCGACGTCGCCAACGCGGCGCTGCTCGCCAGCCTTGCCGACGAGACCCCCGAAGGCCGCTCGATCGTCGAATTCGCTCGAGCCGAGCACTCCGCCGGTGTAGGAGCCGTACCCGCCGGCTCGGTGTTCGTGCCTTTCTCGGCAGCCACCCGCATGAGCGGCGTCGACCTCGACGGTCGCCAGATCCGCAAAGGGGCGATGGACGCCGTACGGACGTGGGTCAAGTCCCTAGGAGGAACCCTTCCCCAGGACGTCGTGGCAGTCTGTGAGCACATCGCCGATCGGGGCGGCACGCCACTGGTCGTCGCCGAGGGGTCCCGGGCGCTCGGCGTGATCCAGCTCTCCGATGTCGTGAAGCCGGGTATGCGGGAGCGGTTCGACGAGCTGCGGCGGCTCGGCATCCGCACCGTGATGATCACCGGTGACAATCCCCGCACCGCCAGCGCCATCGCCGCCGAAGCCGGCGTCGACGACTTCCTCGCCGAAGCCACCCCGGAAGACAAGCTCGCCCTCATTCGCCGCGAGCAGGCCGGCGGAAACCTCGTCGCCATGACAGGCGACGGCACCAACGACGCACCGGCCCTGGCGCAAGCCGACGTCGGGGTGGCGATGAACACCGGCACCCAGGCCGCCAAAGAAGCCGGCAACATGGTCGACCTCGACTCCGACCCCACCAAGCTCATCGAGATCGTCCAGATCGGCAAGCAGCTCCTCATCACCCGTGGCTCGCTGACCACGTTCTCGATCGCCAATGACGTCGCCAAGTACTTCGCCATCATCCCGGCGATGTTCTTGGTCACCTATCCCCAGCTCGACACACTCAACATCATGCGGCTCGATTCACCCCGCTCGGCGATCCTTTCCGCTGTCGTCTTCAACGCCCTCATCATCATCGCCCTCGTTCCGCTCGCCCTGCGCGGTGTGCCGTTCCGAGCAGCGACCGCATCCGAGGTGCTCGGACGCAACCTTGCGATCTACGGCCTCGGCGGGGTCATCGCCCCGTTCGTCGGCATCAAAGCCATCGACCTCGTCATCTCCAACTTGGGGGTCATCTGATTCTCCGCCAACTTCGCCCCGCTCTCGTGGCCCTCGCTCTGTTCACCGTCCTGACCGGTATCGCCTACCCGCTCGCCGTCACCGGCGTCGCCCAAGCGCTGTTCGGACACCAGGCCAGCGGCAGCCCCATCCGGGTCGACGGCCAAATCCGAGGCTCAGAACTCATCGCCCAGCCCTTCGACGGCAACGAGTGGTTCCACCCCCGTCCCTCCGCCGTCGAGCACGCCGCCGACAACAGCGGCGGCTCCAACCTCGGACCCACCAACTTGGACCTGCTCGCGACCATCACCGAACGTGCCAAGACCTATCGGGAGCGCAACGGGCTTGCCGCCGACGTTCTCGTTCCTATCGACGCCGTCACTGCGTCAGCCTCCGGGCTCGACCCCCACATCTCCCCACGTAACGCCCGACTCCAGGCTGACCGAGTTGCCGCCGCACGGGGACTGAGCACCGACTATGTGCTGGAGTTGATCGAGCAGCACACCGAACATCGAACCGGCACGGTGCTGGGCGAGCCCCGCATCAACGTCATGACTATTAATATGGCGCTGTAACCGATTGCAAGGCTAGGGACGTGGCACGCGGCCAACTGCGCATCTACCTCGGCGCCGCGCCGGGCGTTGGTAAGACCTACGCCATGCTCGACGAAGGGAACCGACGTGCCGAACGGGGCACCGATGTTGTCGTCGGCTGGGTCGAGACTCACGGACGACCCAAGACCCAAGAGCAGATTGGCGATCTTGAGATCGTTCCTCCCGGCCTGGTCAACTATCGAGATCGAACGTTCCAGGAGCTGGATCTCGACGCCGTCCTCGCTCGGCGCCCTCAAGTGGCGCTCATCGACGAGTTCGCCCACACCAACGTGCCTGGCAGCCGCCACACAAAGCGCTGGCAGGACGTCCGCGCCGTCCTAGACGCCGGCATCGACGTCATCACTACGCTCAACATCCAACACCTCGAATCCGTCAACGACGTCGTCGAGAGCATCACCGGGGTCCGACAGCAAGAAACCATCCCCGACGAGGTTGTGCGCGCCGCCGACCAGATCGAACTCGTCGACATGACCGCCGAAGCGCTACGCCGCCGGATGGCCCACGGCAACATCTACACACCTGAGCGCATCGACGCCGCGCTCGCCAACTACTTCCGACCCGGCAACCTCGGCGCGTTGCGTGAACTGGCACTGCTCTGGGTCGCCGACCGCGTCGATGACGCCCTCGACGACTACCGCCGGCAGCACGGCATCGACCGTACGTGGGAAACGCGAGAACGCGTCCTGGTGGCCCTCACGGGTGCCCCGTCCGGCGAGCAGCTCATCCGCCGAGCCGCCCGCATGGCCCAGCGGGGGCACGGTGACCTACTCGGCGTGCACATTCGCGCCACCGACGGCCGGCGCGACGCCCCGGCCGAACATCTCGAAGCCGACCGCCACCTCCTCGAAACCCTCGGTGGCACCTACCACGAACTCGTTGCGGACGACCTCGTCGCCGCGCTCACCGACTTCGCCCGACGCGAGAACGCCACCCAACTCGTCTTGGGAGCCTCCCAACGCAGTCGCTGGGCCGAACTCACCCGCGGCTCGATCGTCAACGCGATCATCCGGGCATCAGGAACCGTCGATGTCCACGTGATCTCCTACGAGACGGACAGGACTTCCGACCCCAGCGACCGGCGCCGGCTGCGCAACAGCAACCCGCGGCCACACCATGGGTTCAGCCCCCGGCGACGCACCGCAGGATGGATCGTCGCCGTAGCAGTGCCGATCGCCCTGACCATCCTGCTCACCCACACCCGCGGCACGTTCGACCAAGGAAGCCAGTTCCTGCTCTATCTGCTCGCCGTTCTCACCGCTGCGATCGTCGGTGGTGCCGCACCAGCGGTCCTTGCCGGGGTGTTCGGCGTACTGCTCCTCAACTGGTACTTCACCGAACCGCTTCACACCTTCCGCGTGGCCAGAGCTGACAGCCTTGTCGCACTCATCGTATTCAGTGGTGTCGGCGCGGCCTTCGGACTGTTCGTCACCGCATTTACACGGCGAACCACGGCCGTCCAACGAGCGAACCTCGAGGCCGAAGCGCTCGCCAGAATCGCAGCCGGGCTCGTCGGAGCTGAAGATCCCATCCCGTCAATGCTGGAACGCATCCGCTCGACTCTCGCACTGGACGGCATCGCGCTCATCCACGACGATCCCCAGGTCACTATTGGGTCCGCCGGTGTCACGGGCGAGAACCCAGCCGGCACGATCGAAGCCGGCGACGCCACCCTCACTCTCTACGGCACTGTTCACCCCGAAGACCGGAACCTGCTCGAAATCTTCGCCTCCCAGCTCGCCGGCGCTCTCGACCGCCGACGTCTTCAACGTCAAGCCGCTGCGGCCGCGACCCTGGCTGAGACAGACGCCCTGCGTACAGCGATTCTTCGCGCCGTTACTCACGACCTGCGCACGCCCCTTTCCTCAATCAAGGCAGCTGTCACCAGCCTCCTCGAAAGCGACATCGACTGGGCTCCCGAGGACCGTCACGACTTCCTCGCCACGATCGACCACGATGCCGACCGGCTCAACCACGTCATCGGCGACCTCCTCGACGCGAGTCGACTTGAGGCCGGTGCCATCACGCCCAACCTCCAACCGACCGCGCTGGAGGAGGTCGTCGCCACTGCCCTTGCCGAACTCCGAGCACCGAGCGCCGCCGTGCATGTCGACGTCGATCCGACCCTTCCTCTCGTGCATGCCGACTCCGGTTTCCTGGGACGGGCCGTCGGGAACGTCATCGCCAACGCACTCGCCCACAGCCCGCCCCAGCACCCCCCGACCATCGCCGCCGAAGCAAACGATCACCACGTCGAACTTCGGATCATCGACCATGGCAAAGGAATCTCGGCCGAAGCCCGCGACCTCGTGTTCCAACCCTTCCAACGACTCGGCGACACCGACAGCCGGCCCGGCGTTGGGCTCGGCCTCCACATCGCCAAGGGCTTCATCGACGCCATGCACGGCACCATCGGTCTCGAAGAGACCGCCGGTGGTGGCCTCACCGCCGCGATACGACTTCCTACCATTGATGAATCTGATGACCGTGCCTGACACCGCCACCCGCATCCTCGTCGTGGACGACGAACCGCAGATCAGGCGCGCTCTCACCACCAACCTGCAGACCCGCGGCTACCGCATCGACGCCGCCGACTCCGGTGAACGCGCCCTCCAGCTCGCCGCCGACCATCACCCGGATCTCGTCATCCTCGATCTCGGGCTCCCCGGCATTGACGGCATCGAAGTCATCCGCGGCCTTCGGGGCTGGACCGACGTCCCCATCATCGTGCTGTCAGTCCGCGACGGAGAACACGACAAGATCGACGCTCTCGACGCCGGCGCCGACGATTACGTCACCAAGCCCTTCGGCATCGGAGAGCTCCTCGCTCGCGTACGCGCCACGCTGCGACGAAACGTGCCTGCCGAGGAGGAACCAGTCATCGAAGCCGACGACCTCTCGATCGACCTGGCCGCCAAAATTATCAGTCGCGAACACGAGCTGGTCAGCCTCACGCCCATCGAATGGCGGCTTGTCGAAGAACTCGTGCGGCATCGAGGCAAGCTCATCACCCACAGGCAGCTTCTCCAGAAGGTCTGGGGACCCAGCTACGAAACCGAGACCAACTACCTGCGCGTCCACTTCACCAACATCCGCCGCAAGCTTGAGGCCAACCCCTCCCGACCCCGCCACTTCATCACCGAGCCCGGCATGGGCTATCGCTTCGACCCACGGCCCACGGCGGAGTGACCACTCGACTTCGATCTCTCCCAACCCCAAGATGACTGATACGGCAGCACTAAGAACTCGCTAAGACGGTGACTCGCAACACCGCACGAACCATTGTTCTCGGGGCACGTGCGCGCCTAAGAAGCGCGCCGCTTGGCGAGGCGAGCCGTGTCTACGGCGGTCGGATAGGTGCTGCCTCGTTCAGGTACTCAGTTCGAACTGCACTGGTGGTCAGCCGATGTTGCCGTCGCCGACGCGATGGCCGGCAGATGGCCGCGCTTTGGGGTCCCGTCGCGGTGGAGGTGGGATTCGAACCCACGGAGCCTCTCAGCTCACACGCTTTCAAGGCGCGCCCGGTCGGCCGCTTCGGTACTCCACCGCTTTCCATTATGCTTGGCCGCCCGAGCGCGGGGACCGACCCCCGGAAAGGTTGGTGGTGCAACCGCACCCCAACCCCTCTAAACTCTTAGGCGGAGGCGTCGCCTAGTCAGGTCTATGGCGCGGGATTGCTAATCCCGTTGGGGTGCAAACCCCTCGCGAGTTCAAATCTCGCCGCCTCCGCGCAGCGTGTAGCGCCCTTAGCTCAGTGGATTAGAGTGCATCGCTACGGACGATGAGGTCGGGGGTTCGAATCCCTCAGGGCGCGCTGATCCTTTCCGAGGCCTTACCAAACGGTACCCGCCCGGCTTAACTTGAACTTAACCGACCGCTAACCGCCGAATAACATCGCCGGCCTATCCTTTGCAAACTATTCCCGGGGAGAGCGGTTCCGGGAGCTTCGAAAGGAGGCCCGGGAGATGAGCACAAAGATCTCCAGTGCCCGCTCCGATGCGGCGTTGAGCTTCGACGGATACGAAACCGAATCGTTCTTCGACGAGATGTTCCTACCCGGCGGCATCCCCCGGCCCGGCTCCAAGGTGGTTGTGGAGGTCATCGGCGCCCTCTCGGAGGGTGACCTGCTGCGCCGGCAACGGGCGGCTGAGCAGGCTCTGCTCAACATGGGCATCACCTTCAATGCCCAGGGCGGCGGCGTTGAGCGGATCCTGCCGTTCGACCTAATCCCCCGCATTGTGGAAGGCGCGGACTGGCGCCGGATGGAGCGCGGGCTGGAGCAGCGGATCCACGCCCTCAACCTGTTCCTGGACGACATCTACCACGATCAAAAGATCGTCAAGGACAAGGTGGTCCCCGAATACGTCATTCGCAGTTCGGACCACTACCTCCAGCAATGCGAGGGCCTTAATCCGCCGCGGGGAATCTGGGCCCACATTGCCGGCACGGATCTGGTGCGCGACACCGACGGTCAGATCTACGTGTTGGAGGACAACCTGCGCTGCCCTTCCGGCGTCTCCTACGTGCTGGAAAACCGCCAGGTCATGAAACGGACTTTCCCGCAGGTGTTCGATGCATGCAAGGTCCGCCCGATCGACGACTATCCCGGCCGCCTTCTGGAGACCCTGCAGTACCTGGCACCACCAGGTGTCATGAATCCGACCGTGGCCGTGCTCACCCCGGGGATCTACAACAGCGCCTACTTCGAACACTCCTACCTCGCCCAGCAGATGGGGGTGGAGCTGGTGGAGGGGTCAGACCTGGTGGCCGCCGACGGGCGCGTCTACATGCGCACCACCAAAGGACTGAGACCGGTCGACGTGCTCTACCGGCGCATGGACGACGCCTTCTTGGACCCGCTAGCTTTCCGGCCGGACTCGCTGCTGGGGGTGCCCGGGATCATGGAGGTGTACCGCTCCGGCCGGCTCGGCCTGGCAAACGCCCCGGGCACCGGAGTGGCCGACGACAAGGTGGTCTACGCATACGTCCCGGAGATCATCCGCTACTACCTGGGCGAAGATGCGCTGCTTCCCAACGTGCCCACCTTCCTGTGCTGGGATGGCAAGGACCGTAAACACGTACTGGAGAACCTGGACAAGCTGGTGGTAAAGCCGGCCAACGAATCGGGCGGCTATGGCATCCTGATCGGCCCGCATGCCAGTGCCGAGCAGAAAGAGCAGACCGCCGCCCGGATCCAGGCCAACCCGCGCGGGTACATCGCCCAACCGACGCTGGCGCTTTCCCGGGCCCCCGTGATCGTCCAAGACCATTTCGAAGGGCGGCATGTGGACCTGCGGCCGTTCGCCTTGCACGGCGAGGAAATCTACGTGATGCCGGGCGGGCTGACCCGGGCTGCCCTTACGAAAGGTTCTCTGGTGGTCAACTCCTCACAGGGCGGCGGCAGCAAGGACACCTGGGTGCTGATGTGAGGCACCGGTGCTGAGCCGGGTGGCGGACTCGATTTACTGGATGAGCCGCTACGTGGAGCGGGCGGAGAACATCGCCCGGTTCATCGACGCGAACATGAACCTGACGCTCGACCAGTTCTCCGAAGAGCACGACGAGCAGTGGCTGCCGCTGGTACTGACCACAGCCGACTTGCCGCTATTCCAGCACCACTACAACCTGCCCTCCCGGGAGAACGTCATCGAGTTTTTGACCTTCGACCCGGCCAACCCCAACTCGATTGTCAGCTGTCTCAAGTCAGCCAGGGAGAACGCCCGGCTGGTGCGTGACACCATCTCTTCCGAGATGTGGGAGCAGGTCAACACCTTCTATCTGTTCGTGGCCTCCGCCACCTACTCAGACATCCAGCAAGGCGACTCGCATGCCTTCTTCAACCGGATCAAGACTCAAAGCCACTTGCTGGGCGGTGTAACCGCCACAACGCTTTCTCGCGGCGAGGGGTGGCACTTCGGCCGGCTGGGCCGACACCTGGAGCGAGCCGACAAGACCTGCCGCCTTCTGGACGTCAAGTACTTCGTAATTCTGCCCAACGTGGCTGAGGTGGGGACCCCCTACGACGCGCTGCAGTGGCGGGCCTTGCTCAAATCCGCCAGCGCCTTCGAGATGTTCCGCCGGCGCCACGGGCAGATCACGCCCGAGCGAGTGGCCGAGTTCTTGATTCTTGACCGCGACTTTCCCCGAGCGATCTGTCATTGCCTGGCCGCCGCACAGGAGTCGCTCCACGCGGTTTCCGGCACACAGATTGGCACTTTCACCAACTCCGCCGAGCAGCAACTCGGGCTGCTATGCTCACGGCTCAACTTCGCCCGGATCGACGAGATCATCGGCTTTGGCCTCCACGAGTTCCTGGACGATATCCAGATCCAGCTCAACAAGGTCGGGCAGGCCATTTTCGACGAATTCTTCGCAGTGAGAGGAATCGAGGAGCTCGATGCCCGCCGGCAGTCCTGGCTGAACTCGGCACCCGGACAACGGCAGTCGATCTGGTCAATGGCATCAGGAGGCGCCGAATGACGTTTTGCCTGGGGATGAAGGTACGCGAGGGCCTGATCGGTATTGCCGACACCCGGATCACCGCAGGATCGCAGACTCTTCAGGCACGCAAGATTACAGTGATCGACGACGGCAACCAGTCGATTCTGCTGATGACCTCCGGACTGCGCTCGGTGAGAGACAAGGTGCTCACCTACTTCGAAGAAGTGCTGGAGGAGCGCACCACCGGCTTCGACAAGCTCTACCAGGCAGCCAACGCCTTGGCGGAACAGGTGCGCCGGGTGGCGGCAGAGGACCGGCTCGCCCTGGCCGAGACCAACCTTCAGTTTGACCTGAACTGCCTTATCGGCGGCAAGCTGCCCGGCGACAAGGAACACAAGCTCTACATGCTCTACCCGCAGGCCAACTGGGTAGAGGTGGGCACCGGTACCCCCTACTGCATCCTGGGCGAAACCGCGTACGGAAAGCCGCTGCTGGACCGGGTCCTGCGCTTCGAGTCCACCCTGGAGGAGGCGATGAAGATCGGCTTCGTCGCGTTCGACTCCACGCGGCGCAGCACCGCTGCCGCCGGCTTTCCCATGGACGTGGTGCTGTTCCGTCCGGAGTTGCAGCAGATGTCCACCTGCCGCTTCACCCACGAGGACATGGCCGACTTCTCCGACCGTTGGACCTACGGGCTGCGCCGGTTGATCGAGCGGATGCCGGCCGACTGGCTGGAGACCCTGGTAGCCGAGGAGGTCTCTAACGTGACCATGCTCAATCCGCCGGGACCCGACCCGTGATCTTCCAGGTTAACCACACCACCCGATTCGACTACAGCGGACCGGTGGCACTGGAACCGATGACCATCCGCCTGCGCCCGCGCAGCGACCGGGCGCAACGGGTCCTCGATTTCTCGCTACATGCCGACCCGGCCCCATCGGGCACCACCGAAACGACCGATGTGGACGGCAACGACACCGTGGTCCTGTGGTTCCTCGGCCAGACCCGCCATCTGGAACTGCGGACATCGGTTCGGGCGCAGACGCTGCGGAGCAACCCGTTCGACTACGTCGTGCTCGATTGGCAAGCGTTGCGCTTACCCATGCAATACCCCTGCCAGCTCACCGGTTCGCTTGAGCGCTTCCGAAGCTTCTCCGGCGAAAGTTCGGTGGGGGCGCTGGCCGACGAGGTAGCCGGCGCCGCCCAAGGTGACGGCCCGGTGTTCCTGACCAAACTGGCGGCCCGGCTGGCCGAGTTGATCGAAGGCGAGGTGCGGCTGGAGGGCGACCCGATGACTCCGGCGGAGACACTCAAGGAAGGTAAAGGGTCGTGCCGGGACGTGGCTTTGCTGTTCATGGACGCCTGCCGGGCAATGGGTTTGGCGGCCCGGTTCGTCTCCGGCTACCAGCGCGACGAGCCGGAGGAGGGCGGGCGTTACCTGCACGCTTGGGCGGAGGTCTTCCTACCGGGCGTCGGCTGGCGCGGCTACGACGCTACCGCCGGACTTGCGGTAGCCGAAAGCCATCTGGCCCTGGCGGCGGGTCCGGATGCATCGTCAGTCGCCCCTACTGAAGGGTCGCTCAGAGGAAGCGCATTCACTACAATGTCCGCCCGGATCGAACTGCAAACCTCACCGTAGCCACGCTGGGATCGAGAGCCGGCTGCAACCTAGGGCCTTGTATCCTCAGCCGATGACTTGCTCGGACGAGGAACTCATGCGCCTGGCTCTTGAGCAGGCCCGGACCGCCCCCGAGCACGGCGACGTGCCGGTCGGGGCGCTGGTGGTGGTCGAAGGATCGGTGGTCTCGGCGGCCCACAACGAGCGGGAGTTGACGGGCGACCCCACCGCCCACGCCGAGATCGCGGTGCTGCGCAGGGCCTGCCAGAAGCTCGGGACCTGGCGGCTGGAGGGGGCGACGCTGTATTCCACGGTTGAGCCGTGCCCCATGTGCGCCGGCGCCGCTCTCGCCGCCCGGGTGGCCCGGGTAGTCTACGGGGCCCCCGACCCGACCGGAGGCGCCGCTTTGTCGCTCTACAACATTGTCCAGGACCCTCGTCTGCACCACAGGTGTGAGCTGACCGCCGGCATCCTTCGGCAACAGTGCGCTCACGAAATTGAACAATTCTTCCGTGCGCGCCGCCGCCCGGCTCGGTTCCTATAATGGTCCTTGGTGGAGTACCGAAGCGGCCGAACGGGCGCGCCTCGAAAGCGCGTGAGCTGAAAGGCTCCGTGGGTTCAAATCCCACCTCCACCGCGGTACTGTTTGGGCGGAAGATGAAGTCAGGCCCCATCGATCTCAACGGCTTGGCGCTGTGGGAGCAGCAATCGGACCGCGGTTAGAGTTCTGGTACTGAGCAACCGGAGAGGCCTTACAATCGATCTCGGAGGCGTCGCCTAGATCGGCCTATGGCGCTGGTTTGGAGTACCAGTTGGGGCGCAAGTCCCTCGCGAGTTCAAATCTCGCCGCCTCCGCTCAAGCGTTCCGAAGTACCAGTTGGGGCGCTTTCGCCGGCCCCTCGCGAGTTCAAATCTCGCCGCCTCCGCTCAAGCATCCCGAAGTATCCAGTTGGGGCGCTTTCGCCGGCCCCTTGCGAGTTCAAATCTCGATTCTAGTCGGCGATGATCTTCGACCCGTCCAATAACAGGTCCAGCAGATCCTCCTCGTCGCCGTTCCAGGTCATGGTTATCTGGCGCAGCCGGCGGCCGAGCTTCACGCATCCCTGGCCGATCAGGATGTCGAAGTCGTCGCCTATCTGGTTGCAGATCAAACGGTACAGAGCAGGATCGGCCTCGGCGAGTGGCACGAACCAGTTGTGGTCCCACGCCTCCAGCGATTTGATCAGCGGGGGTGGATCGGGCTCGTAGAAGTCGCTCAATGAGTTGATCCGCTCAACCGGGCGCGGCTCTTGGGGCATACGGATAACTGTAAGGCCGCCGTAGCCAGGCGGTAGCGCCACGCGAACCGATACACTGGGCAGGTCGCGCTAGGTGGGCAGTTGGCGGTTGCCTGTAACTCCAAATCCGCCTTATGGGAGGCTGAATTCCCACCCTAGGCATGACAGCTTTCGGGGACGTACCCGGCGTGCGGTGTTGACGGCTGGGTCCCGCGCGAGTGACCGGAGTGAACCAGGTCAGGTGGGGAACCAAGCAGCCTTAAGCTTCAAGGCACTGCGCCGCGGGGCTACCTGGCCCGAGCTTGCTGCCGTGGAAACGCCCGGGGCCGATTGTCGACGGTGGGTGCGCGACTTTGGGTCCGATGCCGTCATGAGCGCACGGTATGCTCAGTGACCCGATGGCCCACCTCTCGCTGTACCGCAAATACCGTCCGCAGACCTTTGCCGATGTAGTCGGTCAGCAGCACGTAACCCGAACGCTTCAGACCGCATTAAAGCAGGACCGGCTGGCGCACGCGCTGCTGTTCAGTGGCCCCCGAGGCACCGGCAAGACCTCCACCGCCCGCATCCTGGCCCGGGCGCTCAACTGCCACCGGCCTGGCCAGGAGCCGTGTGGCGAGTGTTCATCGTGCAAACAGATCGCCTCCGGAGTTTCACTCGACGTCGTGGAGATCGATGCTGCGTCCCACGGGTCGGTCGACGATGCCCGGGAACTAAGGGAGAAGGTCGCCTACTCGTCGGTGGAGGGGCGCTGGAAGGTGTACATCATCGACGAGTGCCACATGCTCTCGCCGGCCGCCAACAATGCGCTTCTCAAGGTCCTTGAAGAGCCGCCCGGCCACGTGGTGTTCGTCTTTGCAACAACCGAACCGAACAAGGTCCTGCAAACCGTGCTCGACCGTTGCCAGCGCTACGAGTTTCGCTCCATCGGTACCGCGGGAATCTCCGGACGGCTGGCGCTCATCTGCGAGTCGGAGGGAATCTCGGCCGACGAACAGACGCTTTCGTTGATCGCCCGGCGAGCCGGTGGGTCGGTGCGGGATGCGCTCAGCCTGCTGGACCAGCTGCGCTCCTATGCGGGCGACCGTATCGAGGTGGGAGACCTTGCTCAGTTGCTGGGCAAGCTTCCCGACGACGTCTTATTCGAGGCGATCGACCTGATCGCCGAGCGTGACATCGGGGCGGTGTTCATGTTCTGCGAACGGCTGATCCGCTCCGGCGTGGACATGCGGGAGTTCGCCCGGGGGCTCACCGACCACCTCCGCTCACTGTTCCTGGTGCTTCATGCCCCGGCCGCTCAGGAGATCCTCGAGGTGTCGGACGATCAGCTGACCCGGCTGCAGGAGCAGGCGAACCGGTTTGAGAGCGCAGAAGTACTGCGGCTGATCGACCTGACCAACGAAACTCAACTCCAGCTGCGCCAGGCTGTCAACGGCCGGCTGGCTTTGGAGGTCGGCCTCGTCCGGATGACCCGGCCCGACCTGCATGCAACTCCGGCATCGCTGCTGGCCCGGATCGACCGGCTCGAAAGGGGCCGCCCGCTGGAGGGGGCAGGCGCCCAGAGGCTAGAAGCCGGGGGGAGCGAGACCCTGCCCGGGCGGCCGGATGCGACGGCGCAGGTACCGCCGGCCGCCAGAGGGGTCCCCAAGCTATCGATTCCACCGGGAGCGCAAGTTCCCGTTCGGCAGGACGGGCCGCCGGATGCGCCGGTTCGGCAGCCCATGACACCCGAGACGCCGGGCACGGAACCGCAGATTCCCGCAGCATTTCAATTGCCAGCAGTTGCGAGCAGCCCAAACGCTCTGGCCCCCTCTGCGGAGCCCGGCCCGCCGGCCGATCCCGCTTCAATCGACATCGCCCGGATCGAGCGGGCCTGGCCGCAGGTGCT
The DNA here is from genome assembly GCA_052389675.1 of Actinomycetota bacterium. Taxonomy (GTDB): domain Bacteria; phylum Actinomycetota; class CADDZG01; order JAHWKV01; family JAHWKV01; genus JBBDRH01. The sequence goes on along the minus strand of JBQTHR010000023.1, from coordinate 24,003 downwards.
CGAGCGGGTCAAGCGCCGAAAGATTTCACTGCACGCGATGCTTAACCCGGCGAAGCCCGCCGCGTGGAGCCATGGCGAGCTGGTATTGGAGTTCGAGCGTCGCTCCAAATTCCATCGGGACAAGGTGGCCGACGTGGCCCAGCACGGGCCGCTGATTGAAGCGTTTAACGACATCTTGGGCGTCAGGCCGCAGTTGAGCTGCGTCTTGGCCGCCGAGTCGACGGCACCCGGCAGAGCCGCAGACGGCCCCGTTGAAACGGACGACCCGACCGACGAGACAGACGGGGGAGACGGGCAACCCGTCCCAGACGCCATAGAGATGATCCGGAGGGCCTTTGATGCGAATGTGGTGGGCGACGATTCCAAGAAAGAGAGGTAGGCATGGCTAAGGGTGGCGGCAAGCCCCCGATGGGTGGCGGCATGGGCGGGCTGGACATGAACAAGATGATGAAGCAGGTTGCCAAGATGCAACAGGACCTGGCCAAAGCCGACGAGGAGTTGGCCGATGAGCAGGTCACCGGCACCGCCGGCAACGGGCTGGTGACCGTCACCGCCACCGGCAAGGGGCATTTCACCGGCGTGTCGATCAAGCCAGAAGCAATCGACCCTGACGACCCAAGTCTGCTCGAGGACCTTGTCCTGGCTGCCTTTAACGACGCTAAGACCGCTCAGGAGGTGCTGGCAGGCAAGCGGTTCGGAGCCTTGGGCGGAGGTCTGGGTCTGCCGGGAATGCCAGGTCTTCCGGGAATGGGATTGTAGGAAGCAATGTTCGCTGGCCCGGTCCAGGACGTTATCGACGAGCTGTCCCGGTTGCCCGGCATCGGGCGCAAGACCGCACAGCGCCTGGCGTTCTACCTGCTGAAAGTGGACGTCAGCGCAGCGCGCCGGCTGGCCGATGCCATCACGACCATGAAGGAATCGGTACGCTTTTGCCCGCAATGTTTCAACTTCGCCACCGATGAGCTGTGCGAGTATTGCCGGGACGAGCGGCGGGACAAATCGGTGATCTGCGTGGTGGAGGAGGCGCCGGACATCGTCTCGGTGGAGAAGACCGCCGAGTTCCGGGGCCGCTACCATGTGCTGGGCGGCGCAATATCACCGATCGACGGCATCGGCCCGGACGACCTGCACATTGCCGAACTCCTGGCTCGCGTACCAAAAGATGGTCTCCAGGAAGTTATTGTTGCCACCAACCCCAATGTGGAGGGCGAGGCAACGGCGATGTACCTGGCCCGCCTGCTCGGACCCCTGGGGGTCAAAGTCACCCGGATAGCCAGCGGGCTTCCGGTGGGCGGGGACCTGGAGTACGCCGACGAGGTCACCCTGGGGCGTGCATTGCAGGGACGCCGGGAGCTTACTGCTTAAAGACGGCTGAGGGCAAAGTCATGGCATTGGTGGTGCAAAAGTACGGTGGCACGTCCGTGGCCGCCCCAGAGCGGATCGTTGCAGTGGCCCGCCGGGTGGCGGCAACCGCCGCTGCAGGCCACGAAGTGGTGGTGGTGGTCTCGGCGATGGGCAAGTTCACCGACGAGCTGATGCAGCTAGCCCTCGGCGTCTCCAAGATCCCCCACGCCCGGGAATTGGACATGCTGCTGTCCGCCGGCGAGCGGATCTCCATGGCGCTTTTGTCTATGGCACTGATCGATCTAGGCCACGACGCGATCAGCTTCACCGGGTCTCAGGCGGGCATTGTCACCGACACCACCCACACCAAGGCCCGCATCCTTGAGATCAACGCCCGCCGGGTGGTGGAGGCGCTGGACCAGGGCAAGATTGTGATCGTCGCCGGGTTTCAAGGCGTGTCCACCGATGCCGACATCACCACCTTGGGACGAGGCGGCTCGGACACCACCGCGGTCGCACTAGCGGCGGCGCTCAAGGCCGACGTGTGCGAGATCTATACCGACGTGCAAGGCGTCTACACCGCCGACCCCCGCTTCGTGGCCAACGCGCGGAAGATTTCCTCGATAACCTACGAGGAAATGCTGGAGATGGCCGCATGCGGGGCGGGGGTTTTGCAACTGCGCTCGGTAGAGTTCGCCCGGACGCACGGCGTGGTGATCCATTGCCGCTCATCGTTCTCGAAGGCGGCCGGGACAATCGTTAAGCAGGAGGAAGAGTCGATGGAAAAGGCGCTGGTCACCGGCGTGGCGCATGACAGCAACGAGGCGATGATCCGCATCGTCGGCGTGCCCGACCAGCCCGGCATTGCCGCCAAGATCTTCAGCGATGTGGCCCGGGAGAACATCAACGTCGACATGATCGTCCAAAACGTCTCCCAGGACGGCAAGACCGACGTCAGCTTCACCATTCCCAAAGACGACCTTGCCCGCTCCGGGGCAATCATCGAAATGCTGACCGAAAAGATCGGCGCCGCCCGGTACACCGCAGACTCGGACATCGCCAAGCTCTCGCTGATTGGTGCGGGGATGAAGGCCGACGTTGGGGTAGCCGCCGAGATGTTCACCGCGCTGGCAGAGGGCGGCATCAACATCGAGATGATCTCCACCTCCTCCATCCGGATCTCCTGCGTTGTGAACTCGGGCGACATCACCCGGGCGGTGCAGATAGTCCACGACCGTTTCGGCTTGGGCTCGGCCGAAACCGGCTCCGCCGAACGGTAAAGTTCAAGTTATGAACAGGCTTCCTGCCCGTCCCACAGTTGCGGTCGTCGGCGCAACCGGCGCGGTCGGCCGGGTCATGCTGGACATCTTGTACGACCGGCAGTTCCCCGCCTCGCAGATTGTTGCCGTCGCCTCCGCCCGCTCCGCCGGGCGTGAACTGGGCTTCGCCGACCGAACCTTGACCGTCAAGGCCTTGGAGCGCAGCGTGTTCGAAGGGATCGATCTGGTTCTGCTGGACACACCCGACGAGGTGGCGGCGCAATGGGGGCCGATTGCCGTGGAGATGGGGGCGGTAGTCGTTGACAACTCGGCGGCCTGGCGTGCCGACCCGGAGGTGCCTTTGGTTGTCCCAGAGGCCAACGCAGGGGCGCTGGAGGGCCATCGTGGGATCATCGCCTCGCCGAACTGCGTGACCATAGGCGTGGTGGTGCCGATAGCCCCGCTCCACCGGCGTTTCGGGCTCAGCCACATGGTCGTGTCCACCTACCAGGCCACCTCAGGAGCCGGCAAGGGGGGGGTGGAGGAGCTGGCCGAGCAATCCCAGAAGCTGGTCCACGAAATGGACGCGCTGGCCGCCGGCGAGGGGGCCGGTCTCAGCCCGGCGGCCAGGACCTTTGTGGCGCCCATCGCCTTCAACGTCTTGCCCGCAGTGGGGCGGGTGAAGCAGGGCGGCTCCACCAGCGAGGAACTGAAGCTACTGACTGAGACCCGCAAGATCATGTCGATCCCCGACCTGCAGGTACATTCCACCTGCGTGCGAGTGCCGGTGGTCGTCGGGCACGGCTCGTCGGTCATGGCGCACTTCGCCCGGCCGGTGGATCTGGCGGAAGCGATTGAAATTCTGGCGAACGCTCCGGGCGTGTCCATGGACGACGTTCCCAACCCGATGTCCGTCGCCGGCATGGACGACTGCGTGGTAGGCCGGGTGCGCTCGGTCGATTTCGATCCCAACGCTCTCAGCTTTTTTACCGTCTCCGACAATCTGCGCAAAGGTGCGGCACTCAATACCGTCCAGATAGCCGAACTACTGCTGGGCGAGTAGCGCTTGGTGGAGTGCTTGTTCTGCGAGATCGTCGAGGGGAGCCGGGCGTCCTATGCAGTGTGGGAGGACGAGCACACCTTCGGTTTTTTGGACAGCAAGCCGGTGTTCCCGGGCCACACTTTGATTGTGACCCGACGCCACGTAGAGACCTTGCCCGAGCTACCGGACAACCTGCTGGTGCCGCTGTTCACGGCCGCCCGCACCGTTGCAGCGGCAATGCTTCCGGCCATGGGTGCGCATGGGACGTTCGTGGCAATGAACAATGTGGTCAGCCAGAGCGTCCCGCACTTGCACGTCCACGTGGTGCCCAGGCGGTTCAAGGATGGCCTGCGGGGCTTCTTCTGGCCAAGAACGAACTACGAAGGCCCGGCCCACGCCGAGCAGGTGCGTGACGCCCTTAAGGCGGCTTTGGCGGCCCTGGGCTAGACTCGTACTTCAGCATCAATCACGGGATGTAGCGCAGCTTGGTAGCGTGCCTCGTTCGGGACGAGGAGGTCGTGGGTTCAAATCCCGCCATCCCGACCAACCACCGCAGCCTGACGTTCCAACGATAGATGGTTCGATCCAGCTAAGGTCCGCTTCGGGGTCCTGCACGCCGAGGAGCTCGCTTATGGCTAGATCATCTCGAAGCCGGCGTAGGGCACCAGGGCCGCGGGCAGCTTTACCGATCCGTCCGCCTGCTGGTGGTTCTCCAACAGCGCCACGATCGCCCGGCCGATTGCTACCGCCGTGCCGTTCAGGGTGTGTACCAGCCCTCCGCCGTCGCCCTTGAGACGAAGGCCCAGGCGGCGGGCCTGGTAGTCCCAGTCGTTGGAGCACGACGTTACCTCCAGCCAGCGCTGCGCTCCGGGTAGCCAAGCCTCGATATCGAACTTGCGGTAGTTGGGGTCAGCCAGCTCACCTGCGGCAATCTCCAGCACCCGGTAGGGGATCTCAAACGCCTGGAAAATCTGTTCCTCCAGCTCGAGCAGGCGCAGATGTTCCTGGTCGGAATCAAGGGGCAAGCAGAAAGAGAACATCTCCACCTTGTCGAACTGGTGCACCCGGATGATCCCCCGCGTGTCTTTTCCGTAGGTCCCCGCCTCCCGGCGAAAGCACGTGGACATGCCGGCGTAGCGCAGCGGAAGATCGGCCGGCTCGAACGCCTCGCCCTGATGCATCATGGCAATTGGTACCTCAGAGGTACCCGCGAGGTAGAGTTCTTCGTCGGCGGTCTTGTACACCTGGGCTTGGTCGGTGGGAAAAAATCCGGTGCCGTACATAGCCTCCTGCTTGACCAGCACCGGAGGGACAACCGGGATGAATCCCTCAGCCCCCAGCCGGTCCACCACCAGCCGGGTGATCCCCATCTGCAGCAGCGCCCCTTTGCCCCGCAAGATGGCAAAGCGTGACCCGGAGACCTTGGCCGCCCGGACCACGTCGATAATCCCCAGCCGCTCACCGAGTTCCAAGTGATCCCGGGGAGCGAAACCCAACGTGTGCTGGTCCCCCCAGCGGCGCACCTCACGGTCCGTTTTTCCGGGCGGCGCCAGCGGATGCACCAAATTGGGCACGGACAAAAGGCGCCTGTCCAACTCCTCGGCCCTGTCAGCCAAGCTCAACTCCAGTTCAGCCAGCCGGACGCCGTCGGCCTTTTGCCGGGCGATGGCCTCCAGCCGCTCGGCGGGGGGCAGCTGGGCAATCGACTTGCCGCTGCGGTTGCGGCTGGCACGCAACCCGTCTACCTCAACCTGGAGCGACCGCCTGGCCCGATCCAACTCCGCCAGCGCGCCCAGGTCCACCTCAGCTCCTCTGCGTCGCATGGAGTCTTTGACTGTTTCCGGATCGGTGCGCAGCAGGCGCAAGTCGATGGTTATCGCTTTACCTTTTGCCCGGAACCCAAGGCATCGGCAATCGCTCGCTGCTCTTCGGCGGAAAGGTTGTGATCCGATGTCCCCCCACGGATAGGCTTGGCGTAGGCGCGCGACTCCGCCCGGGCGTTGATCGAGGTGATCACCGCGCCGTTGCCGTGGTCATCCAGCAAAGCCACCGAAAAGGACATCTTTCCCCCCATATCGTCGAAGGCGTCATAGCGGACCACGCCCAAGTTGCGGGCCGACCGGCCGAGCAGGGCGAAAAGCTCCTCCTGACGCTTGGCCTGAGCCTTCAGCCGCTGCTCGAACCCCTCAACCCGCCCGACGTAGCCGGTGACTATGTCGATCAAAGACTCACTTCCCTGCTTGCCCTGGAGCATGATCAGCGAGCGGCGGATGCTTGCCAGCCGGTTGCTTGTGATGAGTCCGACCACCAGCGCCAGCAGGGCAAGGGTCAGTGCCCCGAAGGCTATCGCGCTCTGCTGATCCAAGCTCGACTCCTTCCCAGGTTCCTCAACCCTGAGCGCATCACGGGTGGGCGCAAGGGCATGGACTCTCCAACAAAACAAGCAACAACCACAGTGGGCGAAAGAGGATTTGAACCTCCACGAGCTTGCACTCACTGGCACCTGAAGCCAGCGCGTCTACCATTCCGCCATTCGCCCTTTTGACGTCCGCCAGCCGGTGAAGATGGCGGACATCCTGCCATTCTACCCACCGGCGGACTAAGCTAGTTTAGCTGTCCTGGGGTGCCCCATTGCTCAGCAGCGCATACGAAGGGAAACGGATAAAACGTTGGGACTGGTCGACGACTTCGAACGGCGGCTCGAGCGGGCAGTTGAAGGCGTATTTTCCAAGGCGTTCCGATCAGAGATCGAACCGGCGGAGTTGGGCCGGCGCTTGCTGAGGGAGATGCAGGACGGCCGCAGCGTCAGCGTTGGCGCGGTATACGTTCCCAACGACTACGTTATCCAACTCTGCGCCGAGGACCACGCCCGGTTCGAGGGCCTGATGCCCACGCTGAAAACCGAATTCGTGAATCTGCTGAAAGCAAATGCCGGGCAGCGCCGCTGGCGGCTACCCGGGGCGGTGGAAGTTCGTTTCCAGGAGGTCGAGTCCCTCAAGGCAGGGCGATTCGAGGTGAGCGCGCTCCACCTGGCCACCGAGGACTGGGAGGCGCCCGCCTACGACCCGCACGTCCTGGCGGACCTGGGTACCGGCCATGAACACAAGCTTGATTCGCAGGAGCTGACGCTCGGCCGTTCGTCCACAAACGACATAGCCGTGGACGACGCCAACGCTTCCCGGGTCCACGCGCAACTGGTGCGCAAGGCCGACCAGTGGTGGATCGTCGACCAGGGCTCCACCAACGGAACGCTGGTCAACGGCGCGGCGGTCAAGGAGCGGCGGCTTAGCGTCGGGGACCGGATCACCATCGGAGCATCGGAGTTCGAGTTCCGGGAGGCGGATCTCGGGTTAACGTAAGGATCACTGATGCCGGAAGCCGTCCTGGACATTCTCAAATACTTCTTCTTGTTCTTGATCTTCCTTTTCCTCGCCCGGGCGGTTAAAGCGATGATCCTGGAGATCTCGCCGCCCAAAAGTCCCCGGCCCACGGGACCGTCGGGCGCGCCAACCCCGGCCGCGGTGCGTACCCCGGAGCAAATGGCGGTGAGCGCGCCCGGGGAGAAGACTCGCTCGTTCGAGCTGGACAACGAACTGATCATCGGCAGGGCGGCCAAATGCAACGTGGTGATCACCGACTCTTACGCCAGCCAGGTGCACGCCCGGGTCTTCCGGCGCATCGATGCGGTCTTTATCGAGGACATGGGTTCCACCAACGGCACTTATCTCAATCGCAAAAAGGTGAGTGCGCCCATCCAGGTCACTAGCGGCGACATCGCCCGGATCGGCAAGACCGAGATGGAGTTCAAGAAATGACCGCCGACTACCGTTGGGGGGCCTGTTCCGAGGTGGGGCTGGTCCGCCAGGTAAACGAGGATTCCAAATGCCACGAGCCGCCACTATTCGCGGTGGCCGATGGCATGGGAGGGCACTCAGCGGGCGACGTGGCCTCGGCCTTGGCCATCAAGGAGTTGATCGCCGAGCTCAAGCGCTCCGATTCGATCGGCGAAGCGGTGCACGCTGCCAACCGGGCGATCTACCAAAAGGCCCTGGCAAACCCGAAGCTGGCCGGGATGGGAACGACCATCACCGCGCTGTACGGCAACCACGCCTCGGCGCATATCGCCCATGTGGGAGACTCCCGGGCCTACCTGCTGCGTACCGGCAGCCTCAGCCGGCTGACCCAAGACCATACCGTGGTAAGCAGGCTGGTCCAGCAGGGCCGCCTGATGCCTGAGGACGCCGACCGGCACCCGCAGCGCTCCTACCTGGAACGGGCGCTCGGGGTGGACGCGCAGGTGGAGGTGGACGTCCATGTGTTGGAGCTGTTCCCGGGAGACCGGGTCTTGCTGTGCAGCGACGGGCTGTTCGGAATGATCGACGACGGTTTGATCCAGCAGGTCATGGAAACCGAGCACGACCCGCAGCGGGCTGCCGAGCGCCTGTGCGAGGAGGCCATCCACGCCGGGGGCGCCGACAACGTCACCACCATCGTCATCGACGTACCCGAGCGGCCGGGGGGTTCCGGTTCGCCCAACACGCTCAGCCGCCTGGCCACGATGCCGGCCGGGCGAACCGACACCGGCCCCATGCCCGATCCGCCGAACCGGCGGGCCGCCTCATCCCCGGGTTCGGGCCTGGCGGGGGAACCGCAGACCTGGGGGCCGGGGGGTTGCGGCCTGGCGGGGGAACCGCAGACCTGGGGGCTATCGCCCGGCGCGAGGCGGTTTGGGGGGCCCAGTGGCCGGGCTAGGGGACTGTTGTGGGTAACGGCGCTGGTGGTGGTCTTGGGAGGGTCGGCCGCCGGGGTCAACGCATGGCTGAGCAGCTCCTGGTACGTAGGCATTGAGGGGGGCCGGGTCACCGTTTTTAACGGGGTCAAGGGATCTATCGCCGGTTACCAGCTCTTCCAGCTAGATCACAAGAGCCAGCTGGCCGCCGAGTCCCTTCCTGAGCTCAACCAAGTAAGGCTGAAGCAGGGCATCCCCGCCGGCAGCCGGGCCGAGGCGCTGCTGGTGGTGCGTAACCTGGAGGACAAGGTTGCCCCTGAGATAGAACCCGAAACTTCGGTGGAGCCGGCCCCGAGCCTAAGTCCTCCGGCCACCTGATGCATATCGGAGTTCGCCGAAACACCGAAGCTTCACTTCTGGTGATCAGCTTGGTGATCGCAGTGGGTGGGTACTGGCTGGCCGCGCTCGCCCGAAGCCCCGCCGTCCCCCCCGAACTGGCCGGCTACACAGCAGCGTTCGCCGTTCTCTACCTGGGCGCTCACCTTGCCGTGCGCCGGTTCGCTCCCCGGGCCGACCCGTTGTTCTTGCCCATCGGCCTGATGCTCAACGCTATCGGCTTCGTGATCATCTACCGGCTGGAAATCCCCACCGAAAACCCTGGTCTGGCGTTCGCGCAGGCCCGCTGGTTGGGAATTGCCGTAGCTGCCTTCGTAGTCACGCTCTGGCTGGTGCCGGACGTCCGGACGCTCGCCCGCTACCGTTACACCTTCGCGGCCGCCGGCGTGGCTCTGCTGTTGCTGCCGATGCTCCCGGTAATCGGCAACGAGGTCAACGGCGCCCGGCTGTGGATCCGGCTGGGACCGCTCAACTTCCAGCCCTCGGAGCTAGGCAAGATCGCACTGGTCCTGTTCTTTGCCGGCTACCTGTCGGAGCGCCGGGAACTGCTCGCGGTGTCCACCAGCAAGCTCGGCCCCCTGCATTTGCCACATATCCGGCATTTCGCTCCGGTCTTGGCCGCCTGGGGAATCAGCCTGATGGTGATGATCAACCAGAAGGATTTGGGGTCATCGCTTTTGTTCTTCACGATCTTCGTCGCCATGCTGTGGATGGCCACCGCCCGGCCGGTCTACCTGCTGGCCGGCGCGGGGATGTTCGTGGTGGGCGCACTGATTGCCACGCAACTGTTCTCCCATGTGCAGAGCCGGCTGCTGGTATGGCGGGACCCGTTCAAATTCATCGACGACCGTGGCTACCAGGTGGTGCAGTCGCTTTTTGCGCTGGCCACCGGGGGCGCATGGGGCACCGGCTTGGGGCTCGGCCGGCCGGATCTGATCCGGTTCAGCGTCCACACCGACTTCATCTTCTCCAGCCTGGGCGAGGAGCTGGGGCTGGTGGGCGGAGCGGCGGCGCTGACGGCCTACGCGCTGTTCGCCGCCCGGGGCTTCGGCCTGGCCACCCGCTGCCGGGACGACTTCTCCAAACTGCTCGCCGCCGGCCTCGCCTTCGCCGTTAGTTTCCAGACGATTCTGATCGTCGGCGGCGTGACTAACCTCATTCCGCTCACTGGGGTAACCCTGCCCTTCATGAGCTACGGCGGTTCTAGCCTGTTGTCGAACTTCATCCTGGTCGCTCTGTTGGTGCGGATCTCCGACGAGGTCGGCCGCCACGCCGGCCAATCCGGGCCGCCCACCGAGTTCAACATGCCTGCCGGAGGGGGCCGGTGAACAAGCAGATCCGGGGAATCGGCTTGACCGTGCTGGTACTGTTCGGTGCGGTTCTGGCCAACCTGAGCTGGATCCAGCTGGTGCGGGCGGAGGATTTGGCCAACGACCCCCGTAACACCCGGCTGCTGTTCAAGGAGTACGCCCTGGAACGGGGAGGCATCCGCTCCATCGACGGCACTACCCTGGCCATCAGCGAGCCCACCCCCGAGGCCCAGCTCAAGTCGCTCAGGCGCTACCCAGGCGGCCCGTTGTTCGCCCACACAGTGGGCTACTACTCCATCCGGTTCGGGCGGGAGGCCTTGGAGCGCAGCTACAACCAGCAACTCACGGGCAAGGGCGGAGTGGTCACCATGCAGGACTTGGGCGACCGCCTTCTGGGCCGGGGAGAAAAAGGCGACACGCTGGTGGTGTCGATCGACTCCGGCGTCCAGGAGGCCGCCCGCAACGCTTTGGGGAACCGCAAGGGTGCGGTTGTCGCGCTCGACCCAGCCAGCGGCCAGGTGCTGGCGATGTACTCGTCGCCCTCGTTCGACCCCAATCCGCTTTCCCAGCACTCATCCGATGGCCAACAGAGCGCCTGGCAGGCGTTGCAGACCGACCCGGACCGCTCCCAGATCAACCGTGCGACGATGACTACCTATCCACCCGGATCGACCTTCAAGATCATCGCCGCCGCCGCCGCCCTGGAGAACGGCCGCGGGATCGACACCAGCTACCCCCAACTTCAGCAGTACCAGCCGGAGCAGACCGACCGCTCTATCGGCAACTTCGGCGACTCCACCTGCGGCGGCGACATGGTGGCGGCGTTCGTGGTGTCCTGCAACACCTACTTCGCGCAGCTGGGGGCTGAACTCCCCGAGGGGGCCTTGGAGAAGACCGCTCAGGCGTTCGGCTTCACCGAGCGCCCGCCGTTCGACATCCGCTCGGCCGCCAGCCGGCTACCCGGCTCCGACCAGCTCGAGTCGCCAGCCTTCCGGGCGCTCAGCTCGATCGGGCAGTTCAACGTCGCCGCCACCCCGCTGCAGATGGCTCTGGTCGCTGCGGCCATCGGCAACGGAGGCAACGTGCCGGTTCCTAAACTGGTCCGGCAAATTGAAGATGCCCGGGGTGCGGTGGCAGAGCAGGTGCGCCCCGAAATCTGGAAGGAGGCGGTGTCGCCCCAGACCGCGTTGATCATCAGGGACATGATGGTGCAGGTGACTGAGCGGGGCACCGCCCGGGCGGCAGCCATCTCCGGCGTGGAAGTGGCAGCTAAGACCGGGACCGCCCAGACCGGCGAGACCGGCGAAGACACGCTGGCCTGGACGGTAGCCTTCGCTCCGGCCGATGCCCCACGCATAGCGGTGGCCGTGGTAGTGGAGGGATCGGGCCCGGGCGGCAACGAGACCGGCGGCCGGGTGGCCGCCCCGGTGGTCCGTCAGGTCTTGCTGGCGCACCGTGAGGCGGCCGGGTGGTGAGCCCTGCGGACCCAGTTCACACCGGCCGGCAGTACGGCGGGCGCTATCAGATCCGCCGGTCGATCGCCTCCGGAGGGATGGCCGAGGTTTTCATGGCCAAAGACGCGCTCCTCAACCGCCCGGTGGCGCTCAAGCTCATGCACCCCGAGTACGCCGGGAACAAATCGTTCGTCGAGCGCTTCCGCCGGGAGGCCCAGGCGGCGGCGAGCCTGAATGACCCGCGCATCGTCGCAATCTACGACTGGGGCTCGGACAACGGGACCTACTTCATCGTCATGGAGTACGTGGAGGGCAAGACCCTGGCTGAGATCATCCGCACCACCGGCCCCCTGGAGATCAGCTCAGCGGTAAAGATCGCCGCCGACGTTTGCGGTGGCCTCCACCTGGCACACCGGAAAAACATCGTCCACCGTGACGTGAAGCCGGCGAACATCGCGCTCACCGCCGGCGGGCAGACCAAGGTGATGGACTTCGGAATCGCACGGGCAGCCAGCGACGGCGCCACCTCGGTCACTCAAACCGGGATGGTAATAGGTACCGCCAGCTACTTCTCGCCCGAGCAGGCGCAGGGCCAAACGGTGGACGCCCGCTCCGACGTCTACTCGGTAGGGGTGGTGCTCTACGAGATGCTGACCGGCACGGTTCCGTTCCAGGGCGAGTCGCCAGTGGCCGTGGCTTACAAGCACGTTACCGAGGACCCCAAGCCGCCCCGCGATCTGGCCAGCGACCTGTCGCCTGAGCTTGAGGCGGTGGTAATGAAGGCGATGGCCAAGAACCCGGACAACCGCTACTCGAGCGCCGACGAGATGCGCCTGGACCTGGAGCGCATCTTGCGTGGGGAGCGTGTGGAGGCGCCCCGGCTGCTCTCGTCACTGGAGCAAACCGCTCTGATTGACGCTTCGATGCGCTCCCGGAGGCCGGAAAGCTACGCAGAATCGCCGGCCAACCCTCCCCCGCAGCGCCGGCGGGGAAGTTCGCTGTTCGGCGCCCTTGTGCTGCTGGCATTCTTGGCCGCCCTCGGCGCAGGCGGGTACTGGGCGCTACAGAGCCTCTCACCCAACCCGGCGGCAGACCGCGAGGTGCCGGATGTGGTCGGGCAAGACGTGGTGGTAGCCCAGCGACGCGTCGGCCAGTCGGGGCTGTCTTCCGAGGTCGTCCGGCGAGACTTCCACCCCACCGTGCCTGCCGGTCATGTAATCAGCCAAGCCCCCGAGGAGGGGACCAAGGTCACCGGCGACAGGCAGGTAACCGTGGAGCTGGTCGAGTCACGGGGTCCGGAGCAACTGGACGTGCCCGAGTTGCAGGGTCTGACCCGCCAGGAAGCGGAGCAACGGCTGATCGACGCAGGGCTCACGCTGGGCAACATCTCTACCCAGCCGGACGACGTTGTGGAACAGGGCCGGGTGGTAGCTCAAGACCCCGGCCCGGCAAGCAGGGCGAACAAGGGTCAGCAGGTCTCGTTAATCCTTAGCAGCGGCCGGGAATTGCTGAGCGTCCCCGAGCTTATCGACCTGGACCAAGCAAGCGCCGAAGCCCGTATAGCCGAGGCCGGACTGTCGGCACAGCCATCGGAGGGATGCGATCCGACCAAGGACGACGGCCTGGTCGTCGGCCAGGATCCGGCCGCCGGAGCGGAGGTTGAAGAGGGGGCGGAGGTCACCTTCGCGCTCAACCGGACGCTCACTGTTCCCAACGTGGTGGGACAAGGCGAAGCGCAGGCCTTGGCCCAACTGACCCAATCCGGCTTCGAGACGGTTGAGGTGGATCGGGGAGGTGGTTTGGGGCTGTTCAACGCGGTGGTCGCCCAGAGCCCGGCGCCCGGCCAGCAGGCATGCGCCGGGCAGAAGGTCAGGCTGACTATCGACTAGCTCGCGGGGCGTTATCCACTCCCCGGATGAGAAAGTTTCTAAGAAGCACCATCCCCTCCGGCGTCATAATCGACTCCGGGTGGAATTGCACCCCCTCTACCGCATGCACCCGATGCCTTACCCCCATGATCACCCCGTCGGCGGTAGTGGCGGTCACCTGTAGTTCGGCAGGAAGCGATTCCGGCCGGATTACCAGCGAGTGATAGCGGGTGGCAGTGAACGGATTGGGAAGGCCCTGGAACACTCCGGTGCCCTCATGGTGGATCTGAGAGGTCTTGCCGTGCATCAGCGCCTTCGCCCGCACCACCTCACCGCCGAAGGCAAGGCCGATTGCCTGGTGGCCCAAGCACACCCCCAGCACGGGTACCCGGCCGGTGAACGCATGGATCGCCTCCACGCAGCAACCGGCGTCGGCGGGGTGCCCGGGTCCGGGGGAAATCACCACCGCGTCCGGCTCGAGTGCGATCAGCGAGGCGATCGAAGCGTCGTTGCGAACGACCTTGGGCTCCACTCCGAGCGCCCCCAGGTACTGTGCCAGGTTGAAAGTGAACGAGTCGAAATTGTCGATCAGCAGCACGAGCATCGCGTCGACCCTGCGTGCGTTCAAAAGTTGGCGGGCAGGAACCTCGGCACCACGTACTCGAAGATGTAGAACAGGATCGGCAGGCCCATAAAGATCAGAATCGCCCACACCAGTACCTTCCTGCCCCTGCTGGTTCTTGCCGGCTCGTAATCGCCGTTGTCACTCATTGTTCGCCCCGATCGGTCGGTCGGTCCTTCGGTCAGGTCTGAATCTCCAGCGGTGCCCCGCCCTTGGGCGTCCCCTCCAGCGCCGCTACAACAATCAGGCGCTGCCGGGCGGAAAACTTCGGATGGCACGTGGTTAGCGTTAGCCGGGCATCGGTGGACGGTGCGATGACCCCGATCTCGGTGGGAGCCACCACCTTTTTTTCAGTAACCTTGTACTTATACGACCCGGAGGCGTCATAGACAACTATCTCGTCGCCCTCCTCAAGTTCGTCCAGCCGGTAGAACGGAGCCCCGTAGGTGGTGCGATGCCCCGAGATCACCGCGTTGCCCAACTCGCCGGGCGCAACGGTTTCCGGGTAGTGGCCGGGGCCCTTTTTGAGATCGGCTATCTCCACGCCCTCCACCACCACCGAGCTCACCCCGATCCTCGGGATCTCAATAAGCGCCAGCCCTTCGCCCAGATTGGGCTCCTCGGCCGCCAGAGCCGGCTGGGCCCAGGTCCGCTCAAGCTCAGCGGCCAGCGCCTTTTGCTCCCGCCCGGTGACGAAATTGGTACCCACCACCAGGTACGAGACGAAGAGCAGAATCAGGGTTCCGAGCCCCACCAGGGACCTACCCAACACACGTAGCGCCATGGGTTCCTAGCGTAGCATCACGTTCTGCGGAGGCGTCGGTCCGGGCCGCGATTAAGATGGCGGGCACACAGTCGGCCAGATGCGAGGTGTCTTCATGCCCAAGTCCAAGTCCAAGCGCAACCGCTACGTCCCGCCCCCGCCTCCCAAGCCCAAGCCATCTCCCCGCTGGATCCCGTTCGCTTTCTTCGGGCTGATCGGCGTGGGATTCTTGCTGATCATGGCCCGCTACCTGCTTAGCACCAGCCTGCCGCTGTTCGACAACAACTGGTTTTTGGGTGGCGGCCTGGCGATGGTGGCGGTAGCGTTCGGGGTAGCTACCCAGTGGAGATGACCGCCGTACCATTGAACGAGTGAGCACGATCTTTTCAAGTGGTCGGGGCAGTTTCCGAGTTGGTTCCGGGCAGCCCTTCAACGGCTTTGGAACCACACGAACTCCCCCACGGCCGACGGGCCGGGTTTTTTTCGGGGGGCCGTTCGGGGGGCCGGGACGGCTAGTCGGTGCGGCGCACCAGGACCATCGCCTCGCCACAATGCCTGGGAGCTCGCTCCTTGGACACGGCCACCACTGCCAACTCGAGCCCGCACATCTCGCACACGTAGCCCAGCCGCAGCCGGGGGTCCACCTGAACCGGCTCAGTCTCGGCTGGCGGCGGGTGGCCCATATAGCGGAAGTAGCCGATGCCGAACCAGGCGATCACGAGTCCCATCAGGCCACCGACCACGTAGCGCAGCACCCCGGACACCGCTCCCATCCCGATCAGCAGCAAGGTGAGCCCCACTCCCGCCAGGAGCAGCACTGAAATGCCGGCGACAATCCGCAGCGCCAGCTTGCCCGGGCCGGGCATCTGCTTGGCGCCCTCAGCCTCGTTTGGGATGGTTCCTCCCACTTCCCCTGCGGGCGTGGTGACCCGCGGCACACGGCTGGTACAAATGCAAAGGCATGGTGTCAGTCTAAATAGGCCGAGGAGCTTCAAGGTGTGCTCCCGGGTGGAAAGGAGCCCCTGATGGCAGTTATGTTTCAGTCTGAGGAGTACTTCGCGGCGGCCAACGAGGCGATTAGCGCAAGCGCTGACGTTAAAAAGGCCGCCAAAGGCCACAACGTTGCCATCCAGGTGGTGACCACCGATTACCCGGAGGTCGGCGAGAAGAAGACCTTCCTCAAGATCGTCAACGGCGTCCCCGAAGTGGGGCTGGGCGTGATCGAGGAGCCGACCGCCACCATCTCGCAGAACTACGCCACCGCGGTGTTGCTGGACAAGGGCGAACTCAACCCCCAGACCGCGTTCATGGAAGGCAAGATCAAGATCAAGGGCAACTTGATAAAGATCATGGGACTGCAGCGCTTCTTGCAGTCCATCGGTCCGGCAACCGTGCACATCGAACGGGAGTACGAGCAACAACAGCCTCCACCCAACCCTTAAGAGTCCGAGCCCTTCCGGTCCGCTCGAGAGCGGCCATCGAAACCGGGCCTGCGCCCCCGGCGCCTGTTCCACCTCCACCGCCCGCCCGGGGCCCAGCACCTACCGGCCCCACGCGACGTGGGGCAGATCGCCTCCGCGCTCGACCAAGGCTATTGGACAACGCCCGGAGGATCCACTGCGGGGGGAGCCGATCGGCGTGATCTTCAGGCAAGACGTGGGTAAGTAAACCGGCAGAACGGGCAAGTCGCCCCGGTTTCGCTTCACGAAAGGAGATTCCATGGCTAAGGGAGCAGTCGCCGAACCCAAGACCGCCGGCGACAAAAACGGCCAAAGCTCGGGCAGCCAGCCCTTGCTGAACCAGCAAAGTGCCGAGATCCAGAAGTTCAACACGGTTCGGCTATTCCCGATCGCGCTCGGCCACCAGGAGCGCCTTGGCAGCTGCCGGGCGCTCAACGGCATCCTGGCCGACACGATGATCCTGCAGGCGCTGTACAAGAAACACCACTGGCTGGTCAGAGGTGCCACTTTCTATCAGTTGCACCTGCTCCTTGACAAGCACGCCGGCGAGCAGGTCGGCCTGGTCGACATGATCGCCGAGCGAATCCAGCTACTCGGCGGAATCGCCGTAGGGGATCCTCGCCACGCCGCCGAGCTCACCACCATAGCCCGGGCCCCCGATGGCGCCGAGGCCGTTCCAGCAATGCTTTCCAGGCTTCTGGAAGGACATGAGATCGTCATCCAAGATCCGGGAGGCGATCAAACTCACCGAGGAAAACGAGGATAGCGGTTCCAACGACATGTTGATGGGCGATGTTTTGCGCACCAACGAGATGCAGGTCTGGTTCGTCGCCGAGCACCTTGTGGATACCCCCGTCGTAAAGATCTGACCCGAGCGGCGCGGCGTAGGCGGCGGGGGGGCGGGCCGCTGCGACGGCCCGGTGAGGGACAATTTCAATCAATGTCTCAACGTGAAGGGCCGCAGTAATCGATCGGGCGCACCTGGCGGTAGTCGGGACCGGGGTGATCGGGCTGACCACGGCCGTGCTGGCACAAGAATCCGGGCACCCGGTAACGGTGTACAGCGCCCGGCCTTGGGCGGCGAGCACCTCCATGAAGGCAGCGGCCAGCTTCAAGCCGCACGAGGTGGCCTACAACGAACTCACCCACCGGATGCTCGGGCTGAGTTGGGAGGGGTTCGCCCGTACCATCGCTGACCGCCCGGCCGGGCACGGCGTGCGGATGCACACCCACTGGGAGGCCTCCAGTGTGGAGTTGCCCGCTCCGGCCTACCGGCAGATCGTCCGGTCGTTCCAATTCGCCGCAGGCAGGGACATCCCCGGCGCCTACCCATTCGGGTGGTTCTTTCAGACCTTCTTCATCGACATGAACTGCTACCTGGAGTGGTTGGCGAAACTGTTTGTCGATCGCGGCGGGCGGATGGTGATCCTGCCTCAGCCGATCCCCGATCTCGGCCGGCTGGCCGAACTCCCGGAACCGGTAGTCGTCAACTGCACCGGCCTGGGGGCCGGCCGGTTGTGCGCCGACCCCCTGATGCGTCCGATGAAAGGGCAGATCGTGCTCACGGACCCGGTGCCCGGAATGGACTGGTCGGTCAGCGCCGACGGCTTCTACATCTACCCCAGGGGGCAAGACACCGTCGTGGGGGGGACCTGGGAAATCGACGTCGAGGACGAGCGGGTCGATCCGGGGGCAGCCGCACTCATAATCCGGGGCAACCTGCGGGTGTTGCCCGCGCTGGCGACGATGGCGGTCCGGCGCAGTTATGCCGGGGTACGTCCCTATCGGGAAGAGTCGATCCGGGTGGAGCGGGAGGAGGTAGCCGGCAAGCCGGTGGTGCACAACTACGGGCACGGCGGCGCCGGAGTCACGCTGTCATGGGGCAGCGCACGGCTGGCCCTTGACCTGATCGACTGAACAGGTCCGCAGCTGCTGCCCCTGCGCGTCGGCCAGATGTCGCGGCAGCTTCGCTCGGCGCAAGGGCCCCGGGAACCGGGCTGCGCTGGCAGAAACCTCGACCTGCTGGGATCCGGCCAAATCATGGTGTTGGAGCACTTCGCGGCGGACGCCGGTGCAGTAACCTCGAGATTTATGAGACGCTTCGCCGCCGTTATGGCCCTACTGCTTGCCGGCTGTTCTGGTTCCAACCAGGCGACAGTTCCGGCCGATTCGGGCGGACGCGCGGCCCCGTCGGTGGTGGAGTTGACCGACACCGAGAGTTCCCCGCTCGCAGATATCGAACTGGTCTACCCCCGCCTGATCTTGCCCGGCAGGCCGCAAGCACAAGACCGGGCCAACGCGGCAATCGGCGCCGCAGTGGAGGCGGCAAGGCGTGATTTCACCGCTGGCGTGGGCGAGTCGCCGGTGGGATTCGAGGGCAAGTCCGGCCTGGTTTTGACCTACCAAACGGTGAGACTGGACGAGCGGGTGGCATCGTTTCGGCTCAACTTCTCGCAATACTTCGCCGGAGCGGCCCACCCCGGAGCAGCCGTCGTAACCCTGAACTTTGATCCCGCCACCGGAGCCCGCTACTTACTGGAGGAGCTGTTCTCGCCGGAGGCAGGCCATCTGGAGGCCCTATCGGCGCACTGCAGGGAGGTGCTTAGGGACCAGCTGAGCAGGTTCGGCCCCTTGGACGAGTCCACCGAAGAATGGATTGACGACGGAACCCAGCCGGCGCCGGAGAACTTTGCCGCCTGGGCGATAGACGGCAGTGGGGTGCAGATCGTTTTTCAGGAATACCAGGTCGGACCCTACGCGATCGGGACGCCGCAGTGCCATCTGCCCGCAGATAAATTGGCCCCCTTGGTGGCTCCGGAAGGCCCGCTAGCCCAGGTTGCCCTCAGGCCCTGAGTTGAATCTCGACGATCTGGACATCCCCGCCCTGCGCCGGCGGCGCAGTACCAAATGGTCCCATTACCCTTCCGATGTGATCCCGGCCTGGGTGGCCGAGATGGACTTTCCGCTGGCTGAGCCGGTCCGGGAGGCAGTCATCGCCGCCGCCCTGCGAGACGATTTCGGCTACCCGCCCTTCCTTCAGGACACCGGCTTCCGGGAGGTGGTAGCAGCTTGGGCAGAGCGATCCTACGGCTGGCAGGTGGAACCGGAGTCGGTCATTGTGCTGCCTGATGTGGTAAGAGCTCTCAGCCTGTCACTAGAAGCACTAACCCGCCCAGGCGACCGGGTGGTCATCCAGCCCCCGGTCTACCCGCCGTTTTTTACGGTGATCAAGGAGTCTGGTCGCACACTGGTCGAGAACCCGCTGGTAATGAGCGGGGGTCGTTACGAGGTCGACCTCCTCAGCTTGGACCAGGCGCTCAGCCGAGCGGCTGCGTTCATTTTGTGCAACCCGCAAAATCCCACCGGCCGCTCTTTTAGCCGCGAGGAGTTGGAGGCTATGGCGACACTGGCGATAAAGCATGACGTGGTGGTGATATCCGACGAGGTCCACTCCCAACTGAGCCTCCCAGGAACCACCCATACCGTGTTCGCTACGCTGAACGAGGAGCTTTCGGGGCGGACCATGACGGTGACCGCCGCCTCCAAGTCCTGGAACTTCGGAGGGCTCAAGTGCGGCTTGGCCATTCCCGGCACCCCGGCGATGGGCGACAAGATGTCGGCACTGGGAACGCTGGCGCTGCACGGGGCAAGTATCGTCGGGATCCTGGCCACCGAGGCAGCGCTCACGCAGGGGGGGCCGTGGATGAGCCGGATCGTCGACTACCTGGACGGCAGCCGGCGGCTGCTGGGCGAACTGCTGGGCGAACACCTGCCGGAAGTTGGTTATGCGTTGCCCGAAGCAACCTACCTGGCCTGGCTGGACTGCCGGGCACTAGGACTTAAGCCGGACCCGTTCACCTTTTTTCTGGACAGAGCCAGGGTGGCGTTGAGCCCGGGCGAGAATTTCGGCAGCCAGGGCAAGGGTTTCGTGCGCTTGAACTACGCAACCTCCCGGCCGATCATCACCGAGATCGTACACCGGATGGCAGCCGCGGTTAGGGCGCGTTGAGGGTAGTTAGGCTACGCTGTCGCATTCTGAAACACGCTCTAACCTCAGCTGCGTGCCGCCCAGCGGAAAGGAGCGCCTTTGGCCGGACGGCGAACTAACCTCGCACTGCTGGGCGCCCTGGTGGGGGCTTTGTTAACCGGCGGCTTGGCCTTCACGGCCGGAACCGGTTGGGGCCGCCCGGTGGTGATCGCCCACGGACTGTTCGGCCTGTGTGCGGTGGTCCTGGCCCCCTGGAAATCAGCCATCGCCCGCAGGGGACTGGGTAAGCGACGTAAGGGAATCCGGTCTTCCCTCATCCTCAGCGGGCTTGTCCTGATCAGCCTGTTGTTCGGGATCGGCCATTCGATGGGACTGCAAGATCTGCCTTTGAGCTCGATGCAACTACATGTGGGTGCGGCAGTTCTGGCCGTGCCCTTCGCGCTAAGCCACCTGATCCGCCGATCAACCCCGCTTAGAACTACCGACTTGTCCCGCCGAAACCTGCTGCGCGGCGCCGGAGTCCTGGCCGGTGGTGGCCTGCTCTACCTGACCCTCGAAGCAATCTCGAAAGCGGCATCGTTTCGGGGGGCGGATCGACGCTTCACCGGCTCGCATCAGATCGGATCGCACAATCCGGGGCAGATGCCGGTAACTCAGTGGTTCAATGATCGGGTCCCCTCAATTGAGGTAGATGGCTGGACGATAGCCGTCCAAGGTCAGCCCTGGACCTACGACCGCTTGGTGGATCTCCAGCAAGACGTTACGGCGACGCTCGACTGCACCGGCGGCTGGTACTCCGAACAGCGTTGGGCCGGGGTTCCGCTATCTGCGCTGCTCCCTGAAACGGCGGCCCGCAGCGTGGTGGTGACTTCGACAACCGGCTACTCCCGGAGGTTCCCGGCCAAAGACATCGGAAATCTTCTGCTCGCCACCGCGGTCGGCGGCGCGGCGCTCTCCCCAGGTCACGGATTCCCTGCCCGCCTGGTGGCCCCGGGAAGACGGGGGTTTTGGTGGGTTAAGTGGGTCGAGGACATTCGGTTGAGCAATCGGCCTTGGTGGCTCCAGCTACCTTTGCCGGCAGAATAAGTCCGCCGGTGAATGGTTGCGGGCCTCCGCCATCGATCCGACCGGACCCGCCCTCATCGCGAGGATCGTTGGTGGAGCCGAGGGGACTCGAACCCCTGACTTCTGCCTTGCAAAGGCATGGGGGACAGCAAACGCGTTCGTATACAGCAACTCTTGGCAGAGCTAGGCGTAAGAGTTAATCGGATTTCTCGTCAGTTTCCCTTGTCACTCATCGATTCTCGATGAGTGACGGACCAAATACGGACCAAGAAAGGAACCCTTGTGATCTTCGAACGTACGCGTGGGATCCGCATCCGCCCATCCGGGAACCGGCGTGGTGCGCTCGGGTCCGCCCGATATCGCGCACTCAGTAGATCGGGCGAGCGCACGGAGAGCGGCGCAGCGAACCCCTGACTGCGCTGACGGGCTCCAGCCAGCCGAACTCCCGGCCTCCATCGTTAATGACCCGACTGGGGCGTTGGCTCCACTCACCAATAAATGGCGACAATCTCGGTGTCGAGGAGGCGTGCCGAGCCGGCCGTCTGAGCCGGCTCGGCCACCGCGATAGGCACTAGCTGGCCTCCGAGACCCAAGCCCGCTTCACTCGTCGCGATGACTCTGCAGGCCTCAGCGACTTCCGGTGACGTGTCGACGGAAAGCTCCGCATCCAGTTGCCTGAGTAGTTGCCCATAGAACTGCCGGCGATCGTCTGTGGTGGTAAGTGTGCCCCCGCGCTCCACAGCGTCTACTGCGAGAGCGGAGAGTCGGGCCGGCTCAAGCTCTGCGCCATGGTGCTCAACAACGGCCTCGAGGAAGGCAGCAGCGGCTCTCTGCAGAAGCACACGCGCTTGATCCTCAGCACTCGAGGTGCGTGCGATCGCGTCGCCCATGGCGCTCAACGTGGACTCGCCGAGAGCACCGAGCAGCTGCGCTTCGAACTCGGGAGCGATCTCCTTGAGAACGTCCGTCAACTTGACCGGCGTCCACCGATCGCGAAGACCCGTCTGTGAGATCCGGCTGAAAACCCTGAAGCGTGAGTTCGAAAAAAGCACTCGCCGAATGTCCTTCCAGAAGAGCCCTTCCTCCGCTACACCAACGACGAGCGGTGGCTCTGCCTTGGGACGGCGCGCAGGGGGCAGCCGATCAAGGACTTCGCGATGGACAAGCAGCTCTCTCTCGCCGACCTCGACCAGAACGAAGTCCACTGCACGGCCTCAGAGCGGCACGAGCCCGGTCAGCAGCTTGTCCAGGACTCGACTCATCGCACGAGCCTCGGTAATACCGACTGGACCGGAGACCCCGAAGACCTTCAGATCCTCGTGAACGATCTCGAGGAAGGCCGGGACCACAGCGTTGATCCGGAAGACAGCCTCCGCCTCGAGCTCGACTTCGAGCTCGATCAGACGACCACGTTCAAGAGTCTCTGGCCGGACGACCCAGTCACCTGCAACAGCAAGCTTCTCTAGATCGGATAGCTCGCCCGGGTCCGGTAGCGGCGTTCGTGGCGACGACAAGCCCCGCAGCTCACCGGCACGCTCAGTTCGACCCAAAACCGCAGTCGAGCGGCAGTTCTGCTCGCTCGGTCCAGTGGCCGAGGCGTTCATCAAGGGAGCCGCGTCGGCGGGGGTGAGTAACCTGGCTGCCGAGCTCAAACAGCTGGCCGGCCTGCGGGCGGCCCACGGAAACGATGAACTGGTGGGAGCGCTGGATCGGGCAGTTGCCTTCGGCCGGTGGAGGGCGGCCGACGTTAGATCGATCCTGGCCGCCGGGGCCGCAGTGCCCACCCCGACCGAACCGGGTCAGCCGCTGGGAACCCAGCTTCCCGCGGTCCCAACCCGGTCGCTGTCAGACTACGCAGTGGGCAAGGCCTGATGGTAGCCACCACCGCCGAGCTGCCGGCGGACTTGGAGGCGGGACTACGAAGGTTGAAGCTGTCGGCGATGCGCCGCATCTCAGCCGAGCGCTGGTCACCGCCAAGACCCAGCGCTGGTCCCCCGAGGAGTTCCTGCGCACCCTGCTGGAAGCCGAGATCGCCTCCCGGGATCTGTCCAACGCTCGCAACCGGATGAAGCAGGCGGCCTTTCCGGTCATCAAGACCATGCAGGAGTTCGATGTCGCCGCCTCCCCGATCCCTCGGCCCACCTTCGAGTACCTGGCTTCGCTGGAGTGGGTTAGGGCTAAGGAGAATCCGGTGCTGATCGGCCCGGCGGGAACCGGCAAGTCCCACGCACTTATTGCTCTGGGCCACGCCGCGCTCGAGAGCGGCTTTCGGGTCCGCTACTTCACCGCTGCCGAGCTGGTGGAGACGCTGTACCGGGGGCTGGCCGACAACTCGGTGGTCAGGGTGATCGAGAGCATCCTCAAGGCCGACTCAGTTCTTGTGGACGAGATCGGCTTCGCCCCGCTGGACCACACCGCAGCCCAACTGCTGTTCCGGTTCGTCGCCGCAGCCTACGAGCGGCGCGCCCTGGGAGTTGCCAGCCACTGGCCGTTCGAGGAGTGGGGCCGGTTCCTCCCCGAGCACACCACCGCGGTCAGCCTGCTCGATCGTTAGCTGCACCACAGCATCATCGTCCTTACCAAGGGAACGCAAACGGTCATTGCTTGACACCACTTCATTCCCGTCAGGAACCGAAGGGGGCGGGAAATCGGGCAGGCCTTGATCCAGGGGAATGCGAAGACGGATCTCGACGTCCCAGCCGG
>JBQTHR010000022.1:0-134077 GCA_052389675.1 Actinomycetota bacterium | reverse complement strand
CTTTTGACGCCCCGCTTAGCCGTTGAGTTCTCACTCAAAGACCGGGGCCTGCTACCGGGCGCTTCAGCACCTGCCCGGACGGGACTTGCACCCGCTGGCTCGATCGAACTTTCAGAACGCAACACGAAATCATCTTACGGCCAGCGCGCAGGGCTTCGAATACCACTTTTGTGGAATTGGCCTACCGTCTTCGGCCCTCTAACGTGATGGCCATGGACCAAATGTGCCGAACTCCGGAGGAGTTGCAGACGGTGCTGGAAGACACCTTGCTTTTGGGGGACCGGCATCAGCTCGGCAAACTCTTCGAATACTGGGCTGTGCTGGCCATGGAGGGCAAGCCGCCGGAGTTGCGCGGCCGCCCGAACGTCACCGGCGCGATTTCATGCTCCGCCGAGTTCAGGACCAATCTGGCTGAGCCCTGGACGGTGGTCCAGTCCCGAAACAGGGCACTGGTGTTCAGCCGAGACGGGACGAATTTGGTCCGGCGGGACCGGGAGGGGGCGTGGCGTTACGAAATTCT
This sequence comes from Actinomycetota bacterium, assembly GCA_052389675.1. Classification (GTDB taxonomy): domain Bacteria; phylum Actinomycetota; class CADDZG01; order JAHWKV01; family JAHWKV01; genus JBBDRH01. The sequence goes on along the minus strand of JBQTHR010000022.1, from coordinate 133,557 downwards.
GTTTCTAAGGAACACGGGAAAGGAGAGGCAATGATGGCAGGTACCGATACTTTGAAGCCGGTCGCAACGACAAGTGACCAGGGTGAGGCCCGCTGGTGGCTGGGAGCCCTGGCAGTGATCAAGGCAAGCGGGGCCGACACCGGGGGACAGATGACCATCGTGGAGGTGACCGATCCTCCCCAAGCGGAAATTCCGCTCCACGTGCATCACCGAGAGGACGAAGCGTTTTGGATACTGGAGGGAAGTGCGACGATCGAGGTCGGGGACGAGGTGTTTGAAGCTGGACCCGGCGACTACGTATTCGGACCCCGCGACATACCCCACCGCTACACAACGGGCGACTCGGGTTGCCGGTTGCTGTTCATCTGCACTCCGGCCGGGTTCGAGGGCCTGATCCGGGAAATGAGCGTGCCGGCCGCCAGCCGCACCCTCCCCCCGCCGATGGAACAGGAGCCGGACTGGGAACATGTAGCCGCGGTGGCCAAAGCCCACGGTTGCGAGCTTTTGAGCTAGCCGCCCGCCCGAGCAATCCGCAAACCCGATAAAGGTAGCTGAGCTCTGCTTGCGGCCAGCGGCCAGCGGCCAGCCCGGCCGATTCACGGGCCGGTTGGGCCCGGGCGATGGTACTGCGCTCCACGGATCTTGAAACGGCCAGGCGATCGGCGCACCATTCTCACCGAGGGAAAGGAAAAAGTGAGAGGCGCCTAGCTGGATCACTTTGTGCTCGGAGCCAGGGGTTACCGAGAGGGTGCTACGGCGCCTCTCACTTGATGCACTTTTATCGGCACAAAGCACCGGATTGTTAAGCGAAAATCTCGCGTTTTCGTTAGAACGTCGTGCGAACGCTCAGATCAGGCTCGAGGTCGTCAACTGCTGCGCCAGCGCCCGGAACGCCTTGCCCCGGTGGCTGATCGAATCCTTGAACTCGGCGGATAGCTCGCCGAAGGTAAGCGTTTGGCCCTGCGGCACGAACCACGGGTCATAGCCGAAGCCGTTGCCGCCACGGGGGGCCTGCGCGATAGCGCCCTCACACGTCGCTTCTGCCGAAATATGTTCGCCCTGCGGCGTGACGAAGATGGCGACGCATCGGTAGCGGGCGGTCCGGTTCTCCTCCGGCTCGTCGCGCAGCAAATAGGCCATGCGCAGGTTGTTCTGCTCGTCGGTAGCCCTGGGTCCGGCGAAGCGGGCCGAGCGCACCCCGGGGGCACCGTTTAGCGCGTCGATCTCGATGCCCGAGTCGTCTGCAAGCACTGCCATGCCACTGAACTCCCGCAGAGCGTGCGCCTTGATCAGCGCGTTTTGAAGGTATGTATGACCCGACTCGACAATGTTCGGCCACGGCGGCATCCGGTCCTTGGTGACAAACTCCAGCCCCAGCCCGTCCATGATCTTTATGATCTCGGCGATCTTCCCGAGGTTGGCGGTACCGAGCACTACTTCCAGGGCACTTATCCTTCGATCGACGAGCGCTGGATGGCCATCAGCTCGCGGATCCCCGCCCTTCCAAGCCCGAGCATCTCGTGCAGGTGCTGGTCGGAGAAGGGCTTGCCTTCCGCGGTCCCCTGCAGCTCTATGAACTCACCCGAGCCCGTCATGACAATGTTCATGTCCACCTCAGCGGAGGAGTCTTCGACGTAGTCCAGGTCCAGGCTCGGCACCCCCTTGACGATGCCCACGCTCACCGCCGCCACCTGGTCCGTGAGCGGGCTGGCAGCCAGCGTCCCCGCCCCTACCAGTTTGGCGCAAGCATCCGCCAGGGCGATGTAGGCACCGGTGATGGATGCCGTGCGGGTGCCGCCATCGGCCTGGAGAACGTCGCAGTCCAGCCAGATTGTGCGCTCGCCGAGCGTGCGCATATCGCAGATTGCCCTGAGGCTACGCCCGATCAGCCGCTGGATCTCCTGCGTCCGTCCGCCAAGCTTGCCCTTGGTGACCTCCCGGGGGCTGCGGGTCTGCGTGGCTCGGGGAAGCATGGAGTACTCCGCCGTAACCCAGCCTTTGCCCCGGCCGCGCATCCACTCGGGGACTTTCTCCTCCACCGATGCGTTGACCAGCACCCGGGTGCGGCCGGCCTCGAACAGTACCGATCCTTCGGCGAACTCCGTGTAGCTGCGATGCACTTTGACCGTTCGCAGCTGGTCGGGCCGGCGCCCCTCCGACCTCAAACCGGGATCACTTCATTGTCCCGGGCAAGCATGGTCTCACCGGAAAACTTGCTTGCCGCCTGGCGCAGGCTGACCTGCGGATCTAGCCCGGGAACGATATGGGTCAACGCCAGCCTCCCGGCGCCGGCAAGCTCCGCAAGCACCCCGGCCTCCTCGGCGGTCATGTGCACTTCCCTCATCGCCGGCGTCATCCGGTGCAGGCTCGCCTCCGCAATCAACAGATCGGCTCCCCGGGCGAACTCGATCAGGACGTCGCTCCAGCCGGTATCGGAGGTATAGACCAGTGTCCGGCCACCCGATTCCACCCGCATCGCCAAGCACTCTATCGGATGGATCGTCCGGCGAAACGAGATGGTGAATGGTTCCAGCGAGATCTTGTCGCCGTCGCGGACCGGCCGGAACTGGAAGAAGCCCCCGAAGCCGTCGACGCTATTGGGCGACACCAACTGTTCCAGATGCCCTTCGCTTCCCGCCGGGGCGAGGATCTCCAGGCCACGGGGCCCCCGGCTACCTGCGCCGTAGCGAAGGGCGTAGTAGAGGGAGTATAGATCCACAATATGGTCGATATGCAGATGGGAGACCACGATCGCGTTTAGATCGTGGAAGTCCATATGGCGCTGCAGGTTGGCGAAGGTGCCCGAACCGCAGTCCACCCAGATGCAGTACTCACCCTGGCGCACCAAGTATCCCGTGGCCGCCATGCCCGGCTGCGGGTAGGTGCCGCTGGCGCCCAAGACAACCACTTCGAACGGTGGGGTCAAGTTGCGCAGTTCAACGCCGCACCGTTGCGAAAAGGTTTCCTCACCAGGGCATGTACTCTACCCGGCTGGCCGCGACGTCGACGTGCATGTCCCAGATGTTCGTGGATAGGTACTTCCAGCCGCCGTCGGCGAACAGGCAGACGATGTCGCCGGGGGTGCCCTTTTTGACCAGCCGCTCGGCAACCCGCCGGGCGACATAGACCGTAGCTCCGCACGAGATGCCTGAGAAAATCCCCTCCTGGGCAACCAGTGCTTGGGTGTATTGCACCGATGTATGTGAATTGACTTTGATCTTGCTGCTGAGAAGGGACTGGTCCAAAACTTCGGGGATGAACCCGTCTTCCAAAGAGCGCAGGCCGTACACCAGATCCCCCTGTTCAGGCTCTGCTGCGATGATCTTCACCTCCGGCTTGTTGTCCCGGAAGAATCGGCCGACGCCGGTGAGCGTACCCCCGGTGCCCAGCCCAGCGATAAAATGGGTAACCGTCGGCAAGTCCCTCAGGATCTCCGGCCCGGTGGTCTTGTAGTGTGCGCCCGGGTTGCCGGGGTTACCGTACTGGTAGAGCATGAAATATTCGGGATCTTTCTCCGCCATCTGTTTGGCCAGCCGAATCGCTCCGTTGGAGCCCTGTTCGCCCGGGGAGTACACGATCTCGCCGCCGAACAACTTGATCATCTGGGAACGCTCCGAAGAAGCGGTCTCCGGCATCACGCACATCAACCGGTAGCCCTTTTGCTGGGCGATGAACGCCAAGGAGATGCCGGTGTTCCCCGAAGTCGGCTCGAGCAAGATGCGCTCTTTGGTAAGCGCACCCGACTCCTCGGCAGCCACGATCATCTCCCGAGCGATACGGTCCTTCACCGAGCCGGTGGGGTTTTGCCCCTCGAGCTTGACCCAGATACGTACGCTGGGATCCGGGGAAAAGCTTGGAATCTGCACCATGGGAGTGTTGCCCACCAGCGCGGCCATACCTTCGTAGAGCATGGGAGGAAGCTGCGTCTAGCGGGTGCCGCCGGCCACGGCGGGAAGGATCGCCACGATGTCCCCATCCTCGACCGGAGTGTCCAAGCCCTCGTCGAGGTAGCGGACGTCCTCGTCGTTAACGTAGACGTTGACGAAGCGGTGCATGCCCCCGTCCGCCCCGAAGACCTGGTCTTTGAGCGCCGGGTACTGGTCGGCCAACCCCTCAAGGATCTTGCGCAGAGGCCCTGCCTCCCCATCGACCGATTTGGAACCGCCCACGGCAGGCCGCAGCACCGCCGGAATGTTCACCTTAACTGTCATGAACTCAACCTATCACTAGCTCAACTTCTTCGACTTCGCCCACTTCGTCACGCCAATCGGTCTTCTTAATCAAGTACCCCTTGGTAAGCGGAGCCTCCATGTCAAGCAACGAGACTATGAGGTAGACCGCGTCCGGGTAGTGCGCTTCCCGGCGGTCGGTGGGCGAAGGGATGGGAGCGCTTGCCACGTGAGAGTGGAAAATTCCCACCAGTTCCTTATCACTGTTGTCTATATCGTTGATCGCGGCGATCATCTCCCGGTCCACCGGCCGGTAATACACGGGCGAGGCGGCGGCGTTAGTAAGCGGGTAGAGCTTGTTCACCAACCCATCCGTGCCGCCCATGAAGCCGCACGCTTCGTTGGGAAATCCCTGCTTGCAATGATCGACCATGCCGTCGTAGATCTGTTGCGGGATGGTCAGCTTCACGGTCCGGGCCTCACCTTCAACGTACCGGCTTCACCTTCGGTAAATCGGCCGATCACTGCAGCCACCGGCGTCTTGTGGCGCTTAAGCGCCTCCAACAAGGCCTTACGCTTGGCCGATTCCACCGCAATCAACAGCCCTCCGGATGTCTGTGCATCGAACAACACGGTCTGCGTGAGCGCATCGACCTCCGAGTCGAATTCTACAAACGCTCCGAAATAACTTTGGTTGCGCCCGGTGCCCCCGGGCACCAACCCCTGGTGAGCGAGTGGGCGGACTCCGTCCAGCACCGGGACGTGCTCTGCCCACAGGTCCACCGACACCCCGCTGGCCGCCGCCATTCCCCGCAAGTGGCCGATCAGGCCGAAACCGGTGACGTCGGTGGCTGCGCCCACGCCAACCTCCTCCATCGCCAGCGCAGCTGGCTTGTTGAGCGCCGACATCAGTACGATCGCCCGGTTGAGCAGAGACTTATCAATCTTGTCCGCCTTGCACGCAGTGGCAATGATCCCCGTCCCCAAAGGCTTGGTCAGCACCAGCGACATGCCCGGCTTGGCCCCGGAGAGCTTGACGATCTTCTCCGGATGCACCACTCCGGTTACCGCCATGCCGAACTTCGGTTCCGGATCGTCCACGGTGTGGCCCCCTACCACCAAGCAGCCCCCCTCCTCTGCCTTGTCGGCACCACCTTCCAGGACCAACGCCAGCAGTTCGAGATCCAGGTCCTTCGGCCAGCCGACCAGGTTCAGCCCGGTCAACGGCGTCCCGCCCATGGCGTAGATGTCGCTGAGGGCGTTGGCCACTGCGATTGCTCCCCAGGCGTAGGGGTCGTCCACTACAGGCGTAAAGAAGTCGACGGTTTGCACCAGGGCGGTGTGGTCGTTGATGCGGTAGACCGCGGCATCGTCGGGCGCGTCGAGCCCGAGGAGAAGGTTCGGATCGACCTTCCCCGGGCGATTCAGGCGGCGCACGACCTGCGCCAGGTCACCGGGACCGAGCTTGCAGGCTCAGCCGGCTCCGTGCGAGAACTGGGTGAGGCGAACGGGCTCCATGCACGCCAATCTACATCGCAGCGGCCCGCTATACCGCCAGGCGGGGACCAGGTTGTATCGTCAACCCATGAGAGGATTGCAGCACGTTCTTGGATGATCGCAGGATCTGTAGGGCACCTCATGCTGAACACGAGCCATTTGATGCAAGCGCTACGGGCCACTGGCGTCCGAGGCAATGTTGTGTACCTCAGCGTTCCCATAACCTCAGGACACCGCGAACTTGCCCTCATGTTGCGTCTAGGCCTGAGAAGTCCGGACGATCTCCACGATAAGTTCAAGTCACTTTGGAGAGACCAGGTTCTGCTACCCAACGAATCCGAAGCCCTGTGCCATGCGAGTAAGCTCCGCTCTGAACCCTGGACATCGGGGCGGGTCGTGGTAGATCCGTCTCGCATTGCGGTCGACGGTTGGGACCAGGATGACTACAACTCCTTCTGGATAGATCTGATGAAGACTGAAGTCCAAACGGTCGTCGCAGCTCCCGGGTGGGAGTTCAGTAGGGGAGCGCGAGGGGAAGTGGCGCTCGCCATCGAACTCGGAATTGAGCTTGTCAGCATCGACGGAAAACGACTGAACCCGAGTGAACTCGTCGAAGCAGCTGTCGGGCCGAGAAGAGATCTCTCCTCGTTAGGTTGGTCGTCTAGTGAGATGGATGTGGCTGTCCCGTCACTTGACGCACTTTCGGGTTCCCATGGCCAAATCAGCGCTCAAAGCCGCGTCTTCAATTGGTTAGGCGACGAACGTACGCGGCAGGTGCGTGAGTTCGGTCCAGAGTTCGATGATCACCGCACAACTGATTCTGGTATCGAGCCAGGCGGATGGTGGACACTGCAGCTCGAGCGCTACATCGGCGACGCCCGAGTTCATGGACTTGGTTCGCTGGAAGGCCGGGCTTCGCTTTCCAAATTCGTTGCCACGGCGTGCAGTTTACTTGAGAGCACCACTCGCCTTTTTGGTCCCATCCCGGAACGAGAAGATCCCAGTGAGCGAGACTGAAGACTGCCAAATAGCTCTACTCGCATACCGTGAAGTGCTTGACGCGACAAAGCATCAGGATGACAAAGTTGGCCGCTTGCTCGCGGCAGTCGCCTTCCTAACCGGCGCACTGGTCTTGAGCGACGTTTCAGTCTTACGAGCCACCTACGAACTGGGCGACAGCGAATTTCGCCTGCCTGCTTTATTGATCGGGTCCTTTCTGATTCTGGACCTCGTCGCAGTGATGATCTGGGTTCTCACGCTGGCGACTCCGCTCCGACCACCCGGGCAATCCGACCGGAGCAAACAACTTGATGCCGAACGCTCGAGCTTTCAGAAGAGCAGCTACCTCTTCTTCCTCCAGATCGGGAGGCTTTCCCTCTCGGACTGGAGAAGCCAGTGGCCTGCGGCGCCACAGATCCACAGCTTAAGGGCCCACGTCACCCAAGATCTGATCTCTGAGACCCATAATCTGGCCACAAGAGCCTTGCAAAAGTATGAACAGAGCCGCCAGGCGGCCCGAGTCTTCTTGGCCTCGCTTGCTCTTCTAGCTCCAGGCTTGGTGGGGTCATAGATTCCGCAAGCCGAAAGAGCGGACCCGATGCAATGTTCGCTTGGGGACTCTCGCTACGTTGGTTTGTTGGCCTTTCGGTGGCCTTGGTCTCGTTCGTGGCGCGATTCTCTCAATTGCAGACATCAAAGAGTGCCGAGCCGTTAGATCCGCGCGAAACTCGTCGAGTAAAGCATCAGTGTCACCTGACTTGGTCTCTGCCCATCTTCGTTCTCTGCACGGTCGTTGCGAGTGGAGCCGAAGAGCCTGGCCGCTTGTTGGGCGCGGCGCTACTTCTGTTAGCTGGTGCCTCCACCCTCCGGGCAGTTTCCAGCCTGTACGGTGTAACTGGGGGCAAGAAAGTCAATGAGTCGCCGCTTAAGGAGGGGCCCGGACAACAACTTGGTAATCCTAAGAACTACTTGCGTTACGCGCCGCCCGCAATTACGCTCCTCGCGCTTGTGATCGGCTTGCTGGCCATTGTTCGTTTTAGGCCGGATTTAGGGATCGCTGTTGCTGTTGTTGTTTCGGGATTAAGCATGTTCATGGAAAACTCGGACCCTCTCCGAGAGCCCGAGCAGTGCCCTCCGGATCTCGATACTCCACCACCGCCGTCGCACAATAGGAACGCAGGCCGTTTTGCCCGCCGAGATCCGCATAAGGAGGTGTTTACCTTGATTACTACTTCGACCCCGCTTAGCGAGTATTCCCCGGAGTTCTTGGAGGGAATGCTCGCTCGGATGGCTGTTTCATTCCACAAATACGGCGCGGTTCAGGATGCTTTCGTCGCAGGGGTGGACTTCCTGGACTCGGCAGCTCAAAGAATTTCTGAGTACCGAAAAACGAAGAACACCGAGTTTCTGATCGATGCGGCCAACTTCTTGATGATGGAGTTCATGTACCCATCTATCAGCGGTGCCGAATTCGTTCCAACAGACAGCGAAGGATCTCCCGGCCGGAAACTGACCTCAGGACGCAACAGCTTCCAACGCAATCGTGACCTGTTCTAACGCCAAACGGAGAGGCTAAGCCGAAGCCCTGTACGCTTGTCTTCGACCAAGTTCAAGGAGTCACCACGTTTCCCGAATCGGCCAAGCAGGTTGTCCTGGCGGGCAGTTACGCCCACCTGGCCACACTCAACGAGAGCGGCAGCGTGCATATCAGCCTGGCGTGGGCAGGCGTGGAGGGCGATGAGATTGTCATCGCTACTTTGATCGACCAAAAGAAGCTGCGCAACATCCGCCGGGATCCCCGGGTGAGCGTGTCCTTCCAGACCGACAAACAAAACGAGTGGGGCCTGAGGGAGTACCTGGTGGTCAAGGGACGGGCGACTGTTACCGAGGGCGGCGGCGCTCAATTGCTGCAGAAGTTGGCCGGCACGTACATCGGGCCGGGCGTTAAGTTCCCGCCGATGCCTGACCCGCCGCCGGGATACGTAACCCGCATTTCCGTCGACCACCTGGGCGGCGTGGGACCCTGGATGCAGGATCAACCGGAGGAGCCCTGAATTGCTGCAAATCAAAGATCTGCATATTGAGATCGGCCCGCGCCTCATCCTTGAGGAGGCGTCCTTTTTGATCGCCCCGGGGGACAAGGTGGGCCTGGTCGGGCGCAACGGGATGGGCAAGTCAACGCTCATGGCCTTCCTGCGCTCGTTCAAAGGTGGACTCTTGCTGGTGAGCCATGACATCGAACTTCTGGACACCGCGATTACCCGGGTCATGCACATCGACAAGGGGTCCCTGCACGCCTACAAGGGCACCTACACGCAGTACCGTAAGTCACGGGCGGCCGATGTCGAACGGCGCAACAAGCTGGCCGCCCTCCAAGAGGCGGACATCCAGCGGCTTAAGACGCTGGCGGACAAGATGCGCCACCAGACCGCCACCCGGGCGAAAGCGGCCAAGAACCTGGACAAGCGAGTGGAGCGAATGCAAGACGCCCAGGTGGTGCGCATCGGCAAGGATAAGCAAGTCCGCTTCCGGCTGCCCGATCCGCCCCAGCCCGGCCGGATGGTCCTGCACGTCCGGGATTTGGAGATGGCTTTCGGGAGCCGGTCGATCTTTCGTCATTTGTCCTTCGAGGTGGCCCGGGGCGACCGGTTACTGATCATGGGGCTCAACGGAGCGGGCAAATCCACCTTGCTCAAGATCTTGTCGGCAACGATTGAGCCGCTGGCCGGGAGAGTGAATCCGGGGATGAACGTGTCGCTCGGCTATTACGCTCAAGAACACGAGGGTCTGCGCCCGGACGAGTTGGTGATTGACCACCTCCGCACCAGCACCGCCTTCACCGACCAGCAGATCCGATCCCTGTTGGGCATGTTCACATTGTCCGGCGACATCGCCTTCCAGAACGCGGGAAGCCTCTCTGGAGGAGAAAAGACCAAACTGGCGCTGGCGCAGCTTGCCGCCAACCAGCACAACCTTCTGCTGCTAGACGAGCCCACCAACAACCTGGATCCGGTTTCCCGTGAGGGGATCACCGCAGCTTTGAGAGCCTGGAAGGGAACACTGCTCATAGTGAGCCACGACGAACAGTTCGTCCGCAGCCTGGAGCCCACGCACGTGCTGTCCATGCCCGACGGGGCCTACTCGCACTGGTCGGATGACCTGTTGGAACTGGTGGCCATGGCGTAGCCAGGATTCGGGGTAGAGGAAACGGGGCAGAGGCGACTCCACCGGTTCCTACCAACTGGCAAGTAGCAAGTGCTGCGGGCACCGTAATAGACTCCTGCCGATGGTTTCGGGAAACCAATCGATCAAGCGTGAACTCAGTTGGGCCGAAAGGGAGTTCCTTTCGCTGCTCCAGGCGTCCGCACCCGCCGACGTACCAATCGAGTCGCTTTTCCAGATCCCCCATGCCTTTTGGGAAGCGATTGTTCAGGCAACCGACTTCTACGTCCTGGAAGTCGCCCGCCCGCCGGGACACGAGGAGTCCTCCGGCTGGCGCAACCAGTGGAAGAAGTGGGAGAAACACTTCACCTGGCACACCGGCTTGGGAGCTCTTAAGGACCACCCGTGGAACGAATACCACCTGCTGGTGACTGAGGGTCGGACCTCTGCCCGGACCATTCCCGAACAGTACGTCCATCCGGCCGGCCACGAAGTGACTCCGGCTCTACGGCTTTCCGCCTTGGAGTTCCTGCTGGACGTGACCGAACCCCATAAGGACCTTGAGAAATCGATCAACGAACGTGCCGGATTCTTGAACCTGGGCCTGCGGCTGGCGGGCAAGCGTTTCGTCCCTACCACTTCCGAAGCGCTTCACGACAACATCGTGAAGCCGGCGATCACCCTGCTGGCCGACCCCAGGTTCGAACAGTCGGAGAAGCTGTTCCGTCTGGCTACCGCCTATGTCCGTTCGGGCGACTACGCCGATGCCGTCACCGCCGCGTGGCGCTCCGCCGAACAGGCGTTGGAAACCGCAGAGTCATCGATGGAGGAGATGGCCAACCAAGCCCGGGCGGGGACGCGGATCACTCCGGCGGTAGCGGATCTGATCAACCGCCTGCAGGCGATGCGCTACCCCGATGACCCCGCAGATGCCGGGATCGACCTGCACACGGCGATGCTGGCCATCCACGTCTCAGGAGCCTTGATCACCTACGTGTCGACGAGGACCTGAACCGCCGCCGGGGTGCCGGGCAGTACGGACCAATCATCGTTGAAGTAAAGAAAACTCAGCCAGCGGGTGACTCGGGCGCCTCCATCAGAGCTCTGCTGGGCAAAGCACTCATGGAGGCGGGGGGATTTGAACCCCCGTGAGCACGGCTCCCTTCTGGGGCATCTACGGGCGTAGCCTGGATTGTTGTCTCGACCTGTGGTTTGCCTCAGGCAGGCTCCTCAGTGTCCAGCCAGGTATTTATCTTGTCCGGGCACCCCACCGGCAGGGGGTGTTCCGGACCAGCCTGCTGCATGACGCCCCTATCCGGACCGCAGGCCCTTCCGGGAGGAACGCCCGCCTTATCTAGGCGGGAACTTCGCTATGCAGCGACGTTTCAGTTTATTTTCCGAAGTGTTTAACGAGGCCCTCGGACCTCGGCCCGCTTCCTCCAGACGAAACGACCGGCTTCGAAACCAAATCGCCCCCTGGCTAAGTTCTCAAGGTGCTCCATAGAGTCTAACCTCATGATGGCGCCATGCATTCCTCGGGCGCCGGCACGAATTATCGACCACTTGCGACTTACGAAGTCCGCCAGTGAAAGATCCCGCACCTGCCTGGACAGTTCTTGGTAAAAGAATCGCTGAATTGGAAATATGGGAACCCGGTCTGTCAGAAAATTTCTCGACTCCGTGGGACAAGTACAATCCCTTCCCGATGATCATGAAGCGCGGTTTTCGATGATCGCCGATAAGACGCCCCACGACCGCTTTCTCGGCACATGCGCAGTGGGTGCACCAACTGAGTTGTCGCACATCCAACGGCCATACGCCCTCTGCGGAGTCGCTAGTGGTCCATCTCGTAAATACCGTGGCATTCGAGCGCCCAGCCATCCCCGATTACAACGTTGCTCCTGCGGCGCCTACGAAGGGTGGTAGGCGTCCTCGTCGCGCCTCGTACTCGGGGCGTCTGGACGCTCTCCGTGCACGCCCTATTTACGAGATGGGCCACTAGTGGCTGCTAGTCACGACTCAGATTGCGCCTTGAGAAACGGTATGCCCAATCGGCAAATCCCCCGACAACAGCAATGATGTGTGTAGTGAGCGAACCATAAAGTGGTCGCAGTCCGGCAAGAATGTTTGACTCTACCCCGTAGAGCGCTATCCACAGTTGGAGGGTCGTTGCGACTAGCAGTATTCCGGTAAGGAGGATTCCCAAGGTTGTTCTAACCAAGGTGGTATAGATAAACGGGGGAGCGAAAAGAACTAGAGCGAATAGCAGACCGGCCCCAGCCGAAACGCCGGCGGCCGATCCGCTTACTTGGCCGATTATTAGTGCTGATCCTGGCAAACCAACCAGCGCTGCAGTGACTGCCCACTTGAATACCCTTACCCTCGAGGGCGCCGTGGAATTTCCCATCCAAGACGTCATATCTGCCGTTTTCATGGTACTGAACGTCGTAGGGGTGGGTCCATGAGTCATCGCCCTCAAAGCCGTCTATTCCGATGACGGGACCCCAGTCCGCGACCGCTCTGTAATACAGTTCAGGCCTCGTACTCGGCAAGGATTGGGACGTGTTGGTCGTTGAACACATAATGGCCGACCGGGGTGAACTCCGAGGCAGCTTGGCCGTCGTAGGCGGCCACCCGAAAGTCGCACCAGGTTTCGGGCCGGGCTGAGGTGGTGATGGTGACGCATTAAGGGACATTGCTTTTACCTATCGCTAGCTCGGCGCCGACCTCTGGCAATCAAAATTGCGTCTGTAATCGAAACGATGACCGTTAGCAACAAACAGGACACATAGCCGCCAAATGGGCCACCTAGTGCCAGGTTCTGGCCCGCTAAAGCGACTAGGAACCATACCCAGGACAGAACCGCAGTAATAGCAATGAGCGCGCCCGCAATTAGCGAAGCGAGCTTGCGCCGAATGCCTAAGAGGTAGACCGTACTGATGGCCACTCCTGGAGGCCCGAAAACCGCGAGGCCCAGTGTGAACTCTGAATTCTGAATAGAAAGAATCGTAGCTGGCAGGGCAAATAGGAGTACCACAACGCTGCCCTTGAAGACTTGAAGCCATACCTCAGACGGTCCTTGCACGTGATCCCTACTAGACAGCCTCATCAGCTACCTACCTTAATTCGCATACTTCTGGATCCTCTGGGTTGTCGTAGCACTCGCTCCATATGAAGGGATGTTCTCCATAGAAGCCGCCGGATAATGCGTTCACAAACTGGAAATAGAGGTTCCCGAATTGCAAACAAGTGGCATAGTTCCACTGATCCTTGTGTTTCTCGCAGAGAAAGATCATGTCGTCCACGAACTGCTGATTGACCTCGTTCCGAGTAGGCTCGTCTTTACTAATGTCTAGTCGCTTGCCAAAATTCTGAGACCCGAAATCATGGCGCTTGCAAGCGTCTTTGAATCGCTCGTCCCATGGGTGCGCAAAACGGAAGGGATCGGAGCATCCCTCTGAATCGAATGAGTACGGAGGAGGGTTTGCTCGGCGCACATCAATGAACTCCTCGAGACTGATGCTGAACTCCCAGGCTCGGGCTTGGTCTTCGTCCCAAACTCCCGTAATGGGAGATGGATCGGAACTGACTACCCCGAACTCATTAACGGCGGCAACCTCGAATCTGTATCGGACTCCGGGGTCCAGGTTTATGGCGAGAAAGCTAGATGACTGGGGGCCAGCATTGAACTGGTCTGTCAGTACGAAGTCATCACCACTCAGACGGAAAGCTCGCACCTCATAGGTGAAAGCGTCGTCAGGAGTTGGGAGTTCCCATGTGAGCCTGGATGAGAGCGGTCCCGATGGCTCTCCATTGACATTCGTTGGAGCTATCGGGGGGGACGGTATTGTTGCGGGAGCTGAGGGCGCCGAAAGCGGACCATCCCCAACGGCGTTGGTCGCTCGAACGCGGAACGTATGCTGCGAGCCAGTGTCCAGTTCCGAGATCGCGACCCACGTAGACGTTGTCGTTGCCTCAGTTCCGGAAGGGTGGCTGACCACCGTGTAACGGACGATTGGTGAACCATTCGACTGAGGAGGCTGCCAGGTTACGAGAACGGCTTCTTGCGCGTTTTCCCAATGTGCCACCACGTTGGTAGGTGCGTCGGGAACCTCAGCGCTTATTGCCACCGTCTGTGCAGGAGTCGACGCCGCTCCTTCCCCGAAGCTGTTGGTGGCGACCACCGGGAACAGATAGGTAACTCCGGCGGACAGTCCGGTGATCGTGGTCGAGGTCACCTGCCCAACCTGAGTTCCTTCGCAGGACGGGCAGCTGGGCGAAACAACCACCCGGTAGCCGGTAATCTCGTGCCCGTTGTCACCGGGTGTCCCGTCGCCCTGAGTCCCCGGGGGGTCCCAGCTGACCGATACGCTGCGGCTGGCGGCCAGCGTTGCCGAGACGTTCTTCGGAGCAAACGGCCTGCCGCCGGGGCTAAGAGTTCCAGCCGTAGTGGCCTCTGCCCCGGCACCTGCGGCGTTGACGGCCTGTACGGCAAAAGAGTAGTGCGCCCCGTTCTGCAGACCCTCCACCGCGGCGAAGGTGGGCGCCGGCGCGACCTCTACCGTGCTCACCGGATCGGTTACCCCTTGCTGGTAAACGGTGATCCGATACCCGGTAATCGTCGAGCCGTTGTGGCCGGGCGTGCCGTCGGGCTGCTCACCCGGCGGATTCCACATCACGATCACCGAACCGTCGCCAGGCAGCGCCTGTACGTTCTCGGGTGCAAACGGTACCCCGAACGGTACCACCGGGTTGGAATCCTCCGAGGGCTGTCCCACCAGCAGCAACAGCACCACCGGGGTGACCGTGAAGTGATAGTTTCCTCCGTTGTGCAGCCCATCGATCACATGAGTCGTGTCCGCCGCATCTACCGTTTCTTCTGCGACGAAATGAGCGGGATCGGCGCTGCCACCCCCCGGCGGGTCGCCCTGGTAGATCTTTACGATGTAGCTGGTGGCCAGAAACTGCGCTTCCCAGCTGAGCTGAACCGAGCCGTCGCCGGCGACCGCCACCACCTGATCGGCGTAGCTGGAGGTGGCACGCACCGTCACCGCCGGCGAGGCTGATGACAACGCCCCGGTGCCCACGGTGTTGCTGGCCTTGACCTTGAAGGTGTAGGAGTGCCCGGGAGTCAAGCCACCAAACGCAAAGCCACCGGAGGGCGAGCAGCCCGACCCGCAAGCCTTGGTCACCGCCGCAGCGCCGGGCTCGGTGCCGTCGTAGGCGGTGATGCTGTAGCCGGTGATCGCTGAGCCACCGTTGCTGACGGGCGGGCTCCAGGTAAGCAGCGCCGACTCCGGTCCGGGTTCGGCCTGCACGCCTGTGGGCGCTCCCGGCGCAGAAGCAACCGTGATCTTGTTGGGTCCGGTGATAGGTGACAGCGCCCCGTCGTACCCGTAGGCAAATAGGTTGTACTTGCCGGCGGGCAGGCTGATCGGCGCGGTGGCGGTGGAGCCGCTGCTGACCGGCTGGCTGAAGGTGTGGGTCACGTACTCAGTGTTGGCTTCGTGTTGACCCAGAACAGGATCTGGCCGGCTCGGCCCGTCGGCTCGGCGTAGCTGGCCGAGGCCGTGAAGACGGTTCCCACGGTGGCGTTGTTGACCGGGGTTAGCGTGGTCGGGGGATTCGGCGGAACCGTGTCGACGGAGAACCACTGATCTGGCGACCACGCCGAGTAGAACTGTCCGTCCCAGGCCACGGTCGAGATGCGGTAGGTGCCATCCGGCAAGGCCGATGTGGTGGCGATGGCGGTGGCCCCGCTGTTCATTAGCGCGCTCCACTGCGACCAGCGAAGGGTCCCTGCGGCGTCCCACACGCCGAAGGCGATGTAGCCGGGAGTCCCTTCGGCATCGTGATAGCGGGCCGAGACCGGCACCGCCGAGGCGTAGACCCGCTCGCCCGCTGCTGGAGTGACCGGGTTGGGAGTGCCCGGCGGGTAGTTGGTGTAGATCTTGAGCATTGGTCCGTCGCTGGCCTGGGTCGAGCGGTACTTCTTCCACTGGTACGAGTTGGTCTCTTGCGTCGCCACCGCCGCGAACGATCCCATGGTCTCTGCGATGTTTTGGAAGTGCTGCACCATGCCGGTGACGTTCCAGGCGGCCAGTCTGGACCCACAACTGCCGCTAACCCACCAACCCAGCGTCCCCGAAGGATCGTAGCTTGGTCCCGGAAAGGTTCTGGTGGTAGACCCCACCCAGCCCTGGGTCACCCGAAAGATCGCCTCCGGAGGAGCCGAGCAACTGTAGGAGTGAGTCTCCCGCATCTGCAACTCGGCGTAGGTGACCACGCCCTCCAGGGAGCCGGTGTCAAAGTGCATGAACGAGCGGGCCGCGTTTCCCCCGCCATTGAACGTGCCCACCTTGAGCTCGGTGTCGGCGGAGTAATTGTTGTTGTACGGGCTCATGACGTAGGTGTCGTCCACCCAGGCGCCCCGCTGGATCTGCGGGTCAACCACAATCGGCCACACCCGCTCCTTCGATAGGATCCAGTCGCTGTCCAGTGTCACCTCCAGGGCCACCTGGCTACCTCGGCGGATCAGGTTGTAGGTGACCCCGTCGGAGTAAGCTGGCTCGTCACTCAGCCGATCGAGCGCCGAGTCGTACATGTAGCCAGCCGGGGTACGGGCAAGCTCCCTTCCCTTTGAGTCGCTGTAGACCACGTCGCCCTGCTCATCGATGGAGGCACTCAACCCTTTGAGCTTCAGCGGAAACACGAAGCGGTGCCGAGCCTTCGGCGACCGGAGGATGATCTCCTCCTTGATGCCGGAGTTTGTGGAGATTAATCGAAGATCGGTGTCGAGGGCGACGCCGGAGTAGTCGATCAACCGGCCGTGCACCCGACCTTCCGACTGCGCCGCTCCCTGCAGACCGAAGGCTACCGAGTGCTCGGCGTCGATTTGAAGCTCCGCCAGGAAGGGGTCGTCCGCCCGCTCGGACAGCCGTACCGCAAAGCTGTTGGCACGGCTCTGGCGCTTGTCGTCGCCGACGGCCTGGATGGTGGAATCGATTGCCTCCCAGCGGCCACCGCGGCGGTAGTGCACCGCCACCGGAAAGACCCGGGTCTCAAGCTCTCCGGGTACCCGGCCGGTAAACGTCCTGGAGGTGGCGGTACGCCTGCTGGCAATCTCGCGCCCGGGGTCCCAATCTCTATCCGCCTGCTCCACGGAGGCGACGGGAGGCGGACCGACTGTCTGCGCCGGGTCCGCCGGCGATGCGGCGATTTCGGGCACGTCCAGGTTCTCGGTCGGGATACTCTCCAACTCGTCGGCGATCCTCGCCTGCACCCCTTCGGGTTGGGGCGCCTGGTTTTGTCTTGTAGTAGCTCCAGTAGGCCCATCCGATTCGGCGGCGGACTCCGAGGGTCCGGTTGCCGCAACTACGGATGTGGGCAGGAGGCCAAGCAGCATGGCAACAGCCAAGGAACCTACGAGCGGTCTGCGCAGTGGTGCTCCGCAGACGCGGCGCCTGCTTGAGAATCTGGTCCTGCCGGTCAACACTGTCCCCCGTCAGAAAACGGAAGGGTTGCTGACTTGCTTATCGGCAGATCCGGCCAGACTTTAAGCAAAATCTATGGAACGCGAGGAAATACTAGGTTGGTGTGTCAGGGAAGACTTGTCTGAGCTTGAATCCCTCGCTCATCCCGGGTATGGGCTAGTGCCACGAAACTTTAATCACACGCGTGTAGCTCAACGAGGCGCCACCCGTGCCCGGGTCATTTCCCTGTGTGTCAGGATGGCAACCGAACGCATAGCGTCCGCACTGCGCCGGCGCTACCTGCGGCGACGCATGATCCGGTCGATCTGCATCTTGGCATCCTTCGCCTTCAGGTCCTCACGCTTGTCGTAGGTTTTCTTGCCTTTTGCCAGGCCCAACTCCATTTTCGCCAGCCCGTGGGTGAAGTAAACCCGCAGCGGGACCAAGGTCAGGCCCTGCTGCTTGGTCTTGGCGCTAAGCTTTTCGATCTGTTCCTTGTGGAGCAGCAGTTTGCGTTTGCGCAACGCCTCGTGCGGGGAGTAGCCAGCGTTCTCGTAGGGCGCGATGTGCATCGATACGACCCAAACCTCGCCCTCCCGGATCACTGCAAAAGCCTCCCTCAGTGACGCCCGGCCCTGGCGCAAAGACTTCACCTCGCTGCCCTGCAGGACCATCCCAGCTTCGAAGGAGTCCAGTATGGAGTAGTCGTGCCGGGCCTTGGGGTTGGAGACGGTGCCGGCGGTAGGCTTCTTCTTCTTTTTCGCCACCCGGTTAGCCCGATGGGGGGCCGGCGGAAGCGGCAACCAGACCGGTCAGGATCTCGTTCGCCCGGACAAGCTGCTGGTCCTTTTCGGCCACGGTTACGTCTGGAATGACCCCGCGCTCACCGATCGCCCGGCCGGACGGGGTGTAGTAGGAAGCGATGGTCAGCTTGATCGCCGACCCGTCCGACAGCCCGAACACCCGCTGAACCGACCCTTTGCGGTAGGTTTCGTTACCCACGATCAGGCCGCGCTGCCGATCCTGGATCGCCCCGGCAACGATCTCCGCCGCGCTGGCCGAACCCTCGTCCACCATAACCACCAGCGGTGAGTCGGTCTGGGGCGTCCCCCTTGCTTCGAACACCGCCTCGGGCTTGCCCCGTTCCCGGTAAGCCACGACCACGCCACCATTAAGGAAAGCACTGGCAACGTCCACCGCCTCTTCCAACGAGCCGCCCGGATTGCCCCGCATATCAAGGATGAACCCCTTCGCCCCTTTGTCCGCCAATGAGGAAATATCCTCCCTGATCCTCACCCCGACGCCGCCGGTAAACGATTGCAGCTCAATCACGCCGATCGCGCCCTCCAACCGGGACTTAAGCGAGGGCACGTCCAGCTTGCGCCGGTTGAGTACGAAGTCCTTGGGCTCGCCAGCGTCCCGTACGATCTTGATCCGGACCTCGGTCCCCTCCCTGCCGAGGATCTTTTGCGCCACCTCGTCCAGACCCAGAGCCGCAACCGGCTTGCCGTCCACCTCAACAATCACGTCACCGCTTCGGATCCCTGCCACGCCGGCCGGGCTGTCCTGTAAGACAGTGACGACCTTCACCTGCTCGGCCTCCTTGTTCAACCACACTCCGACGCCGGAAAACTGGCCGGATATGTGTTCGTCGCTGAAGCTGCGGTAAGCCTGAGGATCCAGGTAGGAAGCGTAAGGATCCTCTAAACCCTGCAGCAAACCCCGCACCGCTCCCTGGATGAGTTCCTGCTGTCCCGGCTGCTCCAGCGCCGAGGAGTCGATCAAACTCTGCGCCTCGTCCAGCAGCTTGTATGGAGACTCCTCCTGTGAATTCGAGGTGCCCACGCCGAATCCAAAGAAAAACGCTGCGCAAAGCAACCCCAAACCGGTCAATCCGGCGAGAAACGGCGTTGAAAACTTCTTTAACACTCGGGAATTATCCCCTACGGGAGCCGCGCCGGGCGGCCGAGCTTCAGGGTCCGAGAGGCAATTATCTGGGCGATTCGAGCGCCCAGCCATCCCCGATTGCTGTGTTGCTCGTCAGGCACATACGGCAGGCGGTATGTGCCTATCCTCGCACCACGGCCTACGCTTCTGCGTCGCTTCGGACCGGACAAGGCAAAGCTTGGATTCGCTTCGCTCAACGGTGCCTGGACGCTCTCGGTCGCGCACCTAATTGCCTCTGGGACCCTTAGACCTCGAGGAATCGCCGCAGGGCCAGGGTTGAACCGAACACGCCGATGGCTATGCCCACCGCCAATAAAGTGAAGAAGACTCTCACCACGCTCCCTCCGCCGACGGTCATCGGCAGGAACAAGATGACCTCCTGGATCCTGTCCAGCCCGAACACTTTCCCGGCGTAAATGAATGCGGAGGCCAGCAGTGCTCCCAGGGCTGCCTGAACCGTCCCCTCGAAGATGAACGGTACCCGGATGAACCAGTTAGTCGCCCCCACCAGCTTCATGATGCCGATTTCTTTGCGCCGGGCGTAGATCCCCAAGCGGATGGTGTTGGCTATCAGCAGGATCGCTGCGGCAAGCGTCAATACAATGCCGATCACCAGGATCGTCCGCACCACACCGGTGAACTTGAGCAGCCTTTTCATCGCCTCTCCGCCGAACTGAACCTCGTCCACGCCGGGGCGCCCGTTCAGCCGGGCAGCCACGGCCTCCGCCTGGTTCGGGTCCTTCAATTTGATCCGGTAAGAGGCAGGCAGGGCATTGGGGTCCACGTTCTCGGTGATTGCCGGGCTGTCCTTGAACATGCGCTTGTATTCCTCGAACGCCATCTCCTTGGACTCGAAGAATCGTTCCCGCACCTCGGGCATGCCGGAGATGGCTGCTCCCAACTCCTCTACCTGCTCCGGGGTAGCTTCGTCGCGCAAAAAGACGTTCAGCTCAACCTTGCCTTCCCAGGAAGAGACCATCTTGGTCAGCACCTCGCCACCAACAATGACTACACCCAGCAACAAAAGGCTGATCGACACAGTTGAGACCGCCGCCAGCGTCAGCAGGACATTGCGGCGAAGGTTGGAGATGGTCTCATCCACGAAGTAGTTGATCCTCAACGCCACGGCTGCACTCCTGACTTCGCTAGCTGGACGACGGGGTCGGGCAACATCCGCTCGCTCAAGTTGGTCCTCCTCTTTACGATCAGGCGGTCTCTAAGCATCCGCCTCGGGCCGCCGTAGCGCCCGATCACGTCAAGTCTTGTTACGCGCCGCCTATGCCGTACACGCCCCGCACCTGGTCCCGGACCAGCTTGCCGCCGTCCAACTCGATGACCCGCTTGCGGGAACGGTCCACCACAGCATGATCATGAGTGGCGATGACCACGGTGGTGCCGCTTTCGTTCAAGCGATCCAAAAGCATCATGATCTCAGCAGAGGTGTGGGGATCGAGGTTGCCCGTCGGCTCGTCGGCCAAAAGGATGGGCGGGCGGTTGACCATTGCCCGGGCGATACATACCCGCTGCTGCTCGCCGCCGGACAACTCGTTGGGGTAGCTGTTGAGCTTGTCCGATAGGCCGACCAGATCGATGATCGCCGGCACCCGCTGAGCGATGATGTGTTTGGGCCGCCCGATGACCTCCAGCGCGAAAGCCACGTTCTCACGCACTGTCTTGTTGGAGAGCAGCTTGAAATCCTGGAAAACGCAGCCGATGTTGCGGCGAAGGTAGGGAACCCGCCAGCGGGGAAGCTGGTTGATGTCCTTCCCGGCTACGTGGATGGTCCCTTCGCTCGGCTCCTCTTCCTTGAGCAGCAAGCGGATGAAGGTGGACTTGCCGGAGCCGGAGGAGCCCACCAAGAAGACGAACTCTTCCTTTTGGATATCGGTGGAGACATCGCGCAGCGCGACCACCGAACCCTTGTAAATCTTGCTTACGTTTTCAAGACGGATCATGGTTGGGTGATTAAAGACCCTTTCCCAGGACTTGACGTCTGATTGAGCGCTGCTGGCACCTTAGCGGGGGCTCGGACTTGTGAATCTTAGCATTGAAGCAGACGGAAGCGCCGCAAATACAGAGCAACTCCTAATGGTTAAGGCGCAGTTTCCTTTCGGGCAGCCCTTTGCCCCGCCTTACGCCTGCGGAGCTCTGCGTCGATGAACTGGTCCAGGCCTCCGTCGAGCACGGATTCGGGATTGCCCACCTCAACCTCGGTCCTGCGATCCTTGACCATCTGGTAAGGATGCAGCACGTAGGAGCGGATCTGGGACCCGAACCCGATCTCCAACTGCTGGCCACGCAGTTCGTCCAGCGCATCCCGCTTTTCCTTGCGGGCTTTATCAGCCAGCCGGGAGGCCAGAACCCTCATAGCAACCGCCCTATTTTGTAGTTGGGAGCGTTCGTTTTGCACTGAGACAACTATCCCTGAGGGAATGTGGGTTATCCGGATGGCCGAGTCGGTGGTGTTGACTGACTGGCCGCCCGGCCCTCCTGAGCGAAAAACATCGATGCGCAGCTCGGTGGGGTCGATGTCGATCTGCTGCTCCTCTTGCGCCTCCGGAATCACGTCCAGGCTGGCAAACGAGGTGTGCCGGCGGTTGGACGAGTCGAACGGCGAGATACGCACCAGCCGGTGGACCCCCCGCTCGGTGGAGAGCAGGCCGTAGGCGAACCGGCCTTTGAGGCTGAAGGTGGCGCTTTTGATCCCTGCCTCCTCGCCCGGCTGGACGTCGAGCACCTCAGCCTCCAGACCTTCATGCCTCTCCGCCCAGCGCAGGTACATGCGCAGCAACATCGACGTCCAGTCGCACGATTCCGTGCCGCCCTCGCCGGCGTTCAGGCTGGCAATTGCGTTGGCCTCATCGTATTCGCCGCTCAGTAGCGCCCGGATCCCAAGCCCGGCGAGCTCCTCCTCGGCGGCGTCCAGAATGGAGTAAGCCTCGTGGTAGGAGTCCTCGTCGGACTCCTCAACGTGCAGGTCCCGCAGAACCGCCGCGTCCTGGACGCAGGAGGCAAGGCGGTGATAGGTCCTGACGTCGTCCTCCAGCCGGGAGAGCTCCGTCATGGCTCGAGTGGCCGCGGCCTGGTCGTCCCAGAACCCCGGTTGCACCGTGCGCTGCTGGAGTAGATCTACTCTGGCGCCCTTTGCCTCGACGTCAAAGGAACTCCTTAAGGTCTTCGAGCTTCGCTGAGATGGACTTGAGCCGGGGCTGAAGGTCCTCTTTATCCGCCACTACAGTTCCCGGCCGTGGCAAAACTTATACTTCTTACCCGATCCGCACGGGCAGGGGGCGTTGCGCCCGACCTTCTCCGAATGGGCTGGCTCGCCGGCCGATCCGCCCTCCGCACCGCTCAACCCCGCACGAGCTCGAGCTCCCTGCATGGCACTGGCTTGCTCGGTCCGCTGCGCAGGCGGCGGCGTGGCGACGGGAGCCGGCTTTTGTTCCTCCACCACCTGGACGTGGAACATGTATCGGACGAACTCCTCCTTGAGCGCCCCCATCATCGCATTGAACATGTCGAAGCCTTCCCGCTGATATTCGGTGAGCGGATCCCGCTGGCCGTAGGCCCGCAGGCCGATGCCCTCACGCAGCTGGTCCATCTCGTAGAGGTGCTCCCGCCAGCGGGCGTTGAGAATCGAAAGCAAAACCAGCCGCTCCAGTTCCCGGAACCGCTTTTCGCCGATCTGTTCCTCGCGCTCGTGGTAGAGCTCCTCCGCCTCCGCCAGGTAGGAGTCCAACAGTTCGGCGTAGGGGGTCTCACGATCCAGCTTGCCGGGCAGCTTGGAAGGGTAGACCTGCTGGATCGCAGTTTCCAGACCTTCCCAGTCCCATTCTTCCGGGTGGACATCCTGGTTGGCGAACTGCTCAACGACCGCATCCACCACGTCTTCCACCATCTGCAGCGCCCGCTCTGACAGGTCTTCCCCCTCCAGCAAGCTGCGGCGGGCCCGGTAGACCTCCTCACGCTGCTTGCTCAAGACCGCGTCGTACTTCAACAGGTTCTTGCGGATCTCGAAGTTTTGCGACTCAACCTGGCTCTGCGCCCGCTCGATGGCCTTGCTCACCATCTTTGCCTCGATGGGCATGTCGTCCGGTACGTTCATGCGGTCCATCACTGTGGTGATCATGTTCGTGGCGAAGAAGCGCATCAGGTCGTCGTCCAGTGAAAGGTAGAAGCGGCTTTCACCTGGATCGCCCTGGCGCCCGGAACGCCCGCGCAGCTGGTTGTCGATGCGGCGGGACTCGTGGCGCTCGGTGCCGAGCACGTAGAGCCCGCCGATATCCACCACCTTGTCGTGTTCGGCGTCGCATTCGACCTTCTTCTGCTCGAAGATCGGGTCGTATTCGGCCTCGTAGGCGGCTCGGTCCTGCGGATCCATCAGCTCCAGCAAGTAGGCGTCGTTATCGAAACCTTTGATGGCCATCTCCTGGCGGGCGAGGTACTCCGGGTTGCCGCCCAGCAGGATGTCGACGCCTCGTCCGGCCATGTTCGTTGCAACGACAACCGCCCCGACCCGGCCCGCCTGGGCAACGATGAACGCCTCCCGCTCGTGGTTCTTGGCGTTGAGGACCTGGTGGGGCACGCCCCGGCGCTCCAGGTAGCCCGACACCCGCTCCGACTTGGCAACGTCCACCGTACCGACCAGGATCGGCTGGCCGGCAGCGTGCCGCTCCACAAGGTCCTCGGTCAGCGCCTTCCACTTGCTGTCCTCGGTTTTGTAGACCAGGTCGGGCAGGTCCTGGCGGACCATCTCCCGGTGGGTGGGAATCTCATGAACGTCCAGCTTGTAGACACCGGCGAACTCGGCAGCCTGAGTGCGGGCGGTGCCGGTCATGCCGGATAGCTTCTGGTACATCTGGAAGTACTTTTGGATGGTGACCGTCGCCTCCGTAACGCTCTCCTCCTGAACCGCGACGTTTTCCTTGGCCTCCACCGCCTGGTGTAAACCGTCCGACCAGCGCCTGCTGGCCATGGTCCGACCGGTGAACTGGTCGACAATGACCACCTTGCGATCCTGGATCACGTAATCCCGGTCCTTTTTGTACAACTCCTTGGCTCGTAGAGCCGAGTCCAGGTAGTGCACCAAGTGGGTCTGGACCTGGTCGTACAGGTTTTCCACCCCGAGCAGCGCTTCCACCCGGGAGATGCCCTCCTCGTTGATGGCAACGGTGCGCTTGGCCTCGTCCACTTCGTAGTGCTCGCCCGCCTTCAGGCGGGGCATTATCCGGGCGAAGGTTTTGTACCACTTGGCCGATTCGTCCGCCTGGCCGGAGATGATGAGCGGGGTTCGGGCTTCGTCGATCAGGATCGAGTCCACCTCGTCAACGATAGCGAAGTAATGCTCCCGCTGAACGCAGTCGTTGATGTTGAACGCCAGGTTGTCCCGAAGGAAGTCGAAGCCGAACTCGCTGCTGGTTCCGTAGGTGATGTCGGCCTGATACGCCTTGCGCTTTTGCGCTGACGGCTGCTGTGGCTGGATAAGCCCAACCGATAGGCCCAAGAAGCGATAGATCTTGCCCATCCACTCGGCATCTCGTTTTGAAAGATAGGAGTTGGCAGTCACAACGTGCACCCCCCGTCCCTCCAGCGCATTGAGGTAAATGGGCATGGTCGAAACCAGAGTCTTTCCCTCACCGGTACGCATCTCGGCGATCGCGCCGTAATGCAGCACGGTCGCACCGATCACCTGGACGTCGTAATGGCGCTGGCCGATCACCCGCCAGGCAGCCTCCCGCACTGCGGCGTACGCCTCGGGCAGCAAATCTTCGGTGGACTCGCCGCCGGCAACCCTTTTTTTGAAGTCGGGGGTCAGACCCGCCAACTCGGAATCGGACATAGCCTTCATCTGCGACTCATAGCTGCCGACTAACTCGGCCTGCCGGGTGATTTTCTTGAACTTGCGGCCTTCACCGGCGCGCAGGACCTTGTCCAGGACGTTCATTGGCATGGAACCATTATGCCCGAGGGCCGGGGCCCCTTCCCCTAAGGGCACGCCGGCGTACACCTGTCCTGGCCTGTCCTGGCCGGGCCATCCAGGCGCCTCCCCTATTGCGAGCAGGCGCCGCCCTACCCAGAGCCCTCTGCGCCGCGCCGGGTACCAACGTGCGAGCGACTGCCCTGTTAGGAGGCGGTGTCCACTTCGTCGGCGAGCGCTGCCTGGAGCTCCTCGATACTGGCCCGTTGAGCGTGGTTGGCGTGGCGGGCGTGCGCTGGTTTGCCCGAACGCTTGCGGTTGAAGTCCGCAAGTTGGCCCTTAAGCCGATCAAATGCGATGTCGATGCAAGCCTTGTGGTCCCCGGCGGAGGTCTTGGCCCGGAAGACCGGCCCGTCTGCGGTGACCGTCACCTCACAGTGGCAGCACAAATCCTTGCGCTTGCCCTCCTCATAAAGCTCGATCTCTATGCCGGAGATGGTGGGTAGATACTTTCCGAGCTTTGACATCTTTTCCTGGGCGAACCGGTCGAGCGAATCAGAGATGTGGTTGTGCTTTCCGTGAACCTTGATATCCATTGAGTGGGCCTCCGCAGTCATATAGCGAACAATGGGCGACCCGGCGCTCCAAGCCGCCCGGTGCGAACTCGTACCCTTGAGAACCGAAGGCGTTTCGGCGGCTCCGCCGTTTGGCTGACCTGGTCTTTGACCCCACATCCGCCTGCTGAGGCCTCGCACGGCCCTCACCGCACAGTATCGGAACAAGCGCCCCGGAACTGAGTTGCGGCACGACTGCCGTGCTTCGAGCCTTCTCCCGGACTTCGGGAGCATCCCGGAGTCCAAGGCAGGACTGACCTCTAAACCGCACCATGCTCAGCAACCAATGGTTGCCTTAAGTGGATCCCTTCGCCTGCGACTAGCATGGACTAGAAACCTTTCCAGGCTTCGCAACCACAGACCCAAACGGCAGCGCCTCCCCAGATTATAGATTCTCGTAGGAGCGGGCGGCGCAAGCTATTCTCACCCGCGCTGCCCCGGATGCCTTGAGCGCCCGGGCCGCCTCCGATGCAGTTGAACCGGTGGTGAACACGTCGTCTACCACAACCACGTCGGCGGGCGCCGGCCCGCATCCAGCTAAGGCGCCTAACACGTTGGTCCGGCGCCGCTCTGGGGGCAAGGTCATCTGCCGGGGACCAGAGCGCACCCGAACCAGAAGAGCGCGTGCCTCCAGCCCCAGTATTCCAGCCGCTTCAGATGCGATGAGCCGGCCGTGGTCCAAGCCGGTGCGGCGCATCCTCTCAACAGAAGAAGGAATCCAGGTGATAACCATGGGGACCTGTTCAGCAGCAATCAGCTCTGCTGCCAGCTTGGCAAGGGGGCGAGCCATGCAAGCCCGGCCGGAGTACTTCAGTTGATGGACCAGATCGCGCACAATCCCCTCGAACTCGGCCGCCTGCCGTGCCGAGGCGAACTCAAGACGCCGGCCCCGGCAATCCCGGCACGAGGCGCTCCGGCGTTCTCCAGGGCGGCCACAGAACCGGCAGCCCGCACTCATGCGTTCAATGCCCGCCAGACACTGAGCGCACAAGCCGCCCCGGACCGGCTGGCGGCATCCGGCGCACAGGTCAGGAAAGAGCAGATCGGCCAGCCCCCGCATGATCGGATATTACGGGTCGCTGCCGACAAAATTTTCTCGCCCAGCTTGGCGTCTGCGGCAGCGATTTAACGCACCCAACGGGTTAATCAGCTAACTCACCGGCCGCCGCGTCTTGGGACGCTTCCTCGCTCCATCGAACCGGCCTCTTGCGCTCGGGCTCATCGCCATCAACCCCGCCGCGCTGGGACCTTCAGCTCCAGTCCATCAGCACGATCTCCGCGGCCACCGAATGAACCGCCAACGTCGCGCCCTCTCGCGACTCCAACTCGGCCGCCCAGCCTGGAGGAATCGAGACAAGCTCGCCCACCCGGAGTTGCAGCTTCAGACCGGCGGTCGCAAGGAACGCATCGCCGCTCACCGGCACTATGGTGGTCACCCACCCGGGGCGGGCGGCGAGCTCGATCCGGCCTCCGGGCGGCAACGCCTTCCGGGCCCCCGTGAAGTTGCCGGGTACGTCGATCACCGGGGCGCCGGCAGCCAAGGGCCTGGATTCCCACATCCCGGCCGCCCGCTCGACCGATCGATCCGGAACACCGGGATAGCCGCGCATGAGAAGTTCCCCGACGCCGGGATGCGCTTGGGGAAGGGTGAAGCCGGTCCGGCTGTTCTGGTCGAACAGCCGGACCACGGCATCCACCGAGCAGCTAGCGAACTCCTCCAGCACGCAGCCGATGACCGTATGCACAACCCCGGGGGCCGATACCGGGATTGTCTCGCCCGGCGAAGGCATCCAGACGTAGGGGGAGGATCCCTCCTGCGCTTGCTCGTCCGCCCACTCCCGGACCCAGCGGAGCGCGCCTTCCCCCCATTCCTGTTGTGAGCACATGAAGACGAAACCGCCCTGCTTTACCTCCAAGATCACGAATGCTTCGCGCTTGGGTTTGGCGTGCACCTGGAAACTGAAGCCCTGGTTGGGATTCAGATCGAAAACCGAATACCCGAAGGGCGAGGCGATCTTCACGCCGTAAGGCTTGTACTTGTAGGTGAAGCCAATCTCCCTAAAGAATCGGACAAAGGCTCGCGCCTGCGGCCGGCTCATTCGCTCCCGCCCGAGCCCGGCCCGCCAGAGCTCCTTAATACCGTTCTCAATCTCCTCGACCTCGGCCATCTGCTGGGGCACAGACAGCAGAGTCGCCAGTTCGCGGGCCAGTACTTGGTCCGGCGCCTTGCCGGACAGTCTTGGCGCTGCGTCCAGCGCACGGGCGATGGTGGGATGCACGAGTTCTTCGGCGAGACGCTCGCTCAGGACTTGTCGGCTTCGTCGATCAGCATATGGGGGATCCCGTTAACCACCGGGTACCGGTACTTACAGTCGCCCACACAAGCAATGATCGATTCGGCCTCTAGCAACTGCACCGCCCCGCGGCAATTGGGACATATCAACAGCTCCAAGAGCTCTGGTGCGACCATGGTCACTCCTATCGCCGGCTGTTACGGGTCGTCGGGTGGCAAGTTCTCAGCATCCTAGCGTCTACTTCGGCCTGGATGGCAGGTCGGGAAACTTTTTTCCCGCTAGGTAGACCGGGTGTTCTATCCTTGAATCATAGGGATGGTTCCTTTTGACCTTGCAGGAACCGGGTCCCTACCCAATGTTTGTTTTGCCGACTCGTAAGGAACAGCCATGAAGAACGACGAGCACCCTTCCAAGAAGACCAAAACCACCAGAGCGCTGGCGTCCAAGCTAGCCTCGTTGGAGGCAGAAGCGCGCTGGCAGGATCGGGCGGGCTGTAAGGGCATGGATCCCACCTTGTTCTTCGGTCCCGAGCACACCGAAGTGGTAAAGGAAAAGCGCGACCGCGAAGACTCGGCAAAGTCAGTTTGCCGGACCTGCCCGGTCAACCAGGAGTGCCTCGAGCACGCGCTGGAAGCCAAGGAGGCCTACGGGATCTGGGGAGGGCTCACCGAACTTGAGCGCAAGGCAATGCTCCGGCGGAGGGCAAGTTCCAGCGTCATCCTTGCCGCCGCACAGACTCGTCCCTCCGGGAATTAGTCGGCTAAGCCTGTTTGTCGCGCAGCTCGATCTCCGCTTCACTCAGCTTCCGGCCGATGTAGCGCGAGCGTACCTTGTCTCCTTCACGCCAGTAGGCGTACCAGTAGGGACCGTGTGGGCAACGGCTGCAGCCGGCTTTACCGCATCTAACCGGTTCGAGCCGGTAGGTTACCTTGACAGGCTGAGCAGGATCGGATGACCGGGACGATTCGCCATGCTGAACCAGCATCCCCTCCACCAGAATCATCAACCGGCGCAGGTCGTATCGATCCAACGACCTTACCTGGCGAATCATTTCCCGGTCGATAGCCATTGCAGCCCCACTCCTTAAGACCGAACGGTCGTGGATTCGTCTCGGAGCAAAATCTACCGGAGGGGGCCCGGTTTAGCTGGCTCGGGTTCTCGAGGCTTGCCCCGAAGAACGCAGGTCCTCAGTTTCCCACCCGACAGGCGGCCGAAACCGGCGCATGTGCTCGGCACACAAGTTGAACTGATCCGGCTCCAGAATGCTCTTTAGATCCACGTAGGACACCCGGCGGGCCATGTAGTTGCAGCTGAGCGTGATGACCGCCTCCTCCCGGCAGGCGTTGCGGCTGCACGGCACGAAGCTGGAAGGGGTGCTTGCTTGAGACATAGGGTAACTTTAGATGACAGTAGTGTGATTTAAATGGATTTCGCCCTTCAGGTTTCTTATGTGCAAACGCCGTTACCTAAGGAAGAATTTGTAGTTTGCGCCGAAGACCGGTTGCCCCGGGCCTAACAGGCTCCGCAGTTCGCTGATACACCCATAATGGACGGATGAGACGGCTTCTGGTGCTCTTGGCGGCTGGTGCGCTGGCCCTCGGCGCGTGCTCGCCACCCGCTGCCCTGCGCCGTGTGGCCGGACAAGACGGCGTGTCCGAGGCTGCTCCCATCCCCTCCGACGTGTTCCCGGCTCCGCAGATCCCCAGGCCCCCCGCCCAGTTGCTGTTCGGAACGGTCGTCCTCAGCAACGAGCCCGGCTGGAGCAAATTCTTCAATCGGGGGCAGCTCTCGGGCGGCGCACTGGTCTTGGAGGTCCTTCCCAACACCCCCGCCAGCGCCTTGGGGCTGGTACCGGGCGACGTCATCTCCTGGATTGACGGACAAGACGTCCACAATCACGAGCAATTGCTGGTTGCCTTCCGGGACTCGGCAATGGCCGACCACCGTATGCGGGTCAAGCGGGTGGACGGGACGACCATCGATATCGAGACTCAACTCGTGCCCCCTGCCGGCTTCATGCTCCTTGACTATCTGGAGCAGAAGTTATCGGTCGGCCCGGACCCGATCACCCGCTACCTGCTGGCCGAGCAGATGCCCGACGCCGATAGAGCCATCGATTTGCTCAGGGTCTTGGTAGCCGAACACCCCGACTTCGCCGAAGGGCACGCTCTGCTAGCCCGACGCCTGCTGGACAAGGTGGAGCAGGAAGCGGCCGAATCCGTCGATGCCATCTTCCAGTCAACGGAGGAGATCCAGGAGCTCACAACGGCGATCGACCGGGCAATCGAGCTGGACCCCGAAGCCCCGAGCATCTACCGGGCTCGCTCCCAGATCCACCTGACATTGGGCGACGGGTTCCGAGCTGAGGCCGACGCTTCCCGTGCCCTGGAAATGGACGAATCTTCGGCGGAAACCCACTACTTGTTGGGAACCTCCCAGCTAACGCTTGGCAACTACGTGGAGGCAGTCGAGCGCCTCCATCTGGCAGTGGAACTCAACCCGTTCGAACCCCGCTACTACATCAACCTGGCACTGTGCTACCGCAGCCTCGGACGAGAGCCGGACGCCCAGTCCACCTTCGCCGCGGCCCGCACCCTGGTAGCCGACCCGGGAGTCCTGCAACGGCTAGACGAGATCGCCGCCAACCAGCCCAACGTTTGAATCGGCGGGAAGGCCGACTTTGCACGGCGGCATACGTCTGGTATGCCCCTCCTCGCGCCTTGCGCTTGGGGCGCAGGAACGGTCTCGGTGTTGCACCTAATTTATCTAATCCACGAGGTTTCCCAGGTTGAGGCCGTTGAACGGGCCGTCGTCGGGCTCTTCACTGAGTTTCGGACTTGCCGCGGTGGGGGCGCGGGGCTCAGGAACTGCGGCGCCGGGCTGCGCCGGGGCAGCAGCGGTGGCCGCCGGGACCGGGACCGGAACCGCCGGAGGGGCAACGGGAACCGGCGGAGCAGCAACCGCCCCGTCGCTTTCGATGAGCTGCTCCAAAGTGGGCGTGGCGGA
The DNA here is from genome assembly GCA_052389675.1 of Actinomycetota bacterium. Taxonomy (GTDB): domain Bacteria; phylum Actinomycetota; class CADDZG01; order JAHWKV01; family JAHWKV01; genus JBBDRH01. Next base: position 102,480 of record JBQTHR010000022.1, on the reverse strand, counting down.
AGGCTGGTAGACCCGCAGTGGGCCGGACCGGACGATCATCACCGGGGTGCCCACCTCAAGCTGGTCGAACAGCTCCTCCACCTCGGACATCTTCATGCGGATGCAACCGTGCGAGGCGTTGAATCCCAGCGATGCGTCGGTGCTGGTGCCATGGATGCGAATGCCTTTGGAGTTGATGTTCATGGCCCGTGTGCCCAGGGGGTTGCCCGGGCCCGGCCCGATCCGGGCGGGAAGGTTCTCCCCCCACTGCCCTTTTCCCTTTGCCGGGTTGACCCAGGTGGGCCGGAATCGCTTTTCGGTGATCTGGAACCTGCCGATCGGGGTGGGATACCTGGGCAGGCCGGTGGCAACGTCATAGACCTTTCGCAGCCGTGCGCCTTCGTAATGGTAGAGCTTGTTCTCCCCCACCCGAACAACGATGATGTCCTTGAACGAGTCTTTGGTAACCGCAGCTGGGGAAGGTTTCCCGGACAGGTTCAACGCAGCACCGGCCTGCAACGCTTCATCGACTGCCCGGCGGGCCGCTTGTTCATCCAACGCGAACCCGGGGACTTCGGGAGTGATTAACACCCCACCACCCGAAAGTGCGAACGAGGCATCCTGTGGGGGCCTGTTGACCTGCTTCACGATACGGGCGATGAACTCGCCGGCCATCTGGTCCTGTACGACGGTTTGGACCTGCAGGGAGCTTCCTACGGCCATTCCGGTGATCCGGTACCACAGCCGCTTGATCGGCGACATCTCGCGCTGCTGCTGAAGTGCTAGCCGGTAGACCTCTTCGACATTGGTGGATGCACCTAACTGCCGGGGGGTAGTCGTCATGAGGGGGCGGCCGTCCAGGTTGACGCTTAGCGACCTATCCAGGGGCCTGTCGAAAGCATCATTCAAACGCTCCCGAGCTGCTTCGAACGAGAGGCCGTCCAGCGCCACTCCCCCAACTTCGAACCCCTTAAGCATGACCCGGCCGTCCAAGGCCTCCCTGCGCACCGCTGCAGCCGATCCTGCAACGCTCACAATGAGCAGGAAGCAGGTGATGCCAGCTATCCAGGTGAATCTTTGAAACCGTCGGGTTAACATTCCTGCCTTCATGGAGTCAACTTTAACCGCTTCTCACAAATCCCGGTAGGTTTTTGTTCGATAGCGAACCGGTACGGAGATAAGGACGCATGGGCTTTTCGCTTGGTTCCCAGCAGTTCGAGGCGCTCGTCGATCAAGCCATGGAAGAGCTGCCTGAGGAGCTCTTTTCCCGGATCAGCAACCTCGAGATCGTTATTGAGGACGTGCCGGGTCCTCAGTTGCTGAGCGAGGCAGAGCCTGACGACCTGCTGGGCCTGTACGAAGGTGTCCCCCTCACCGAGCGAGGAGCCGGCTACTTCGGCTTCTTGCCCGACCGGATCACTCTGTTCAAGCGCAACATCGAGCGAGAGGCCGGGGACCCCTCGGGCGTTAAGGAGGTGGTGCGAGTGACGGTAATCCATGAGATCGCCCATCACTTCGGCATCGACGACGACCGGCTGGACGAGTTGGGCTGGGCCTGACCGAGCGACCATGGGCCGGATGCTATTACGGCAGCCGGTGCCCGGTGGAGTGGGCGGTATCCGAGTAGGGAGGGCCGAACTCGGTGGTCGACTCCAGGGCGATCGGCCGCAGGCTGGATTCGACCACCGCGGTGGCAGCTCCCTCCCCCAGGTACCTGGTCAGATCCAACGTACGCTTGCGCCCGGCCGCCAGCTGCACCGACTGGAGCTCGGGGGGCTTGAGGTCGCCCTCCGGACGGAGCAACCGCACGCTCACAGAAGTGGCAACGTCGCCCGGATTGACCAAGGCCAGCCGGCTGGTCCCCCCGCCCGGTGATCCGACGGTGACCGCCCAGCGTAGCCCGGTTGCCGCAACGCCAAAGGCACTTTCATAACCACGGTTGCCTTCGACCCCGGCGGTGATCCGCTCCGCTACCACCGGCTCGGCGTTTCCCGACGTGAGCAGGATGCCATGGCTCGTCCCGGCGGGCAGATGCTCGGCCAGGTTGATGCTCACCTGCCGCCCGGCCGGGACGGGCACCTCGGCCAGAGCGGGCGGAGCGGTGCGCTCACCCTCGGTCATGAACACCACGCCCACCAATGCTTCCCGTTCGCCCGGGTTGATGACCACCAGCAACTCCTCCCCCGTCTGGGGGATCCGGCCCTCCGGGAAAGTCCACTCGCCGGAGGGCTGTGCTTGGCCGGTATCCAAGGAGATGCCTTGGGCTCCGGCCCGGCTGATGACCGAATAGCGTGAGGCGACTACCCTGCCCCGGGTTGCCGACACCTCCATCCCGAACGAGGGCGTTTCAACTACGAACTCGACCAGAGAGGCCGCCACCTCTGAGCGAGGCGGGATGACCAGGTCCTTCAGCCGGGCGGGAACGAAATCCCGGTCGGGAGCCAAAAACCGCACCTGGACAACTGCCTCTTCCCGGAAGGGATTGGCGACTATCAGGATGTGGCTCTCGCCCCGGGCGGTGTTACCGGTGGCGAACAGCCATCGGTCGGAGGGTTGATCGGAACAGCGGGATAGGGCCGCTCCCTTGTCCCGGGCTAGCACCACCAGGTCGGTGGTGCTGGCTCCGCCGAAGGCGTCAACGACGCCCGCGGCATCGGGCAGAGCGAACTCTGCAAGAGAGGTTGCGTTCGACCGGCCTGCTTCCAACTCGCTTTGGATCAAGCCTGACTGCTGCTGGCCCCCGAACGCCGCGCTGCGCAGCCCAAGCGTCCGGGGGCTGAGGTTTCCGGTGACCATGTGCGCCTGCAGATCCTCGGCAGTGGAGGGGGAGGGGCAGTACCATCCCGAGGAGAGGAAGGATCCGGTGACCGGCGGAGCACTGTCCGCTCGGCGGGTGGGAAGTAACAGATCGGTCACTGCCGCCGCCACCACCGCTACGGCGAGCAGCACGCCTGCAAAAACCAATTCCGAGTGCTTCATACCGCCTTCAGCCGGGCTGGAGCGCTTACCGTGCGCGCCATAGTAATAACCGCCAGCAACACCACCACCTGAACCGCCAGCCAGAGCAATCGCACCCAGTTGCCTCCGAAGGTAATCTTCAACTCCCCCCGGGCGCCCTCCGGGAGGTCGAACCGGTTCGCCCAGCCCACCGCTTGGAAATGCTTCAAGCGCTCCCCGCCGAGGGTTGCCTTCCAGGCCTTGTTGTGGTTGTCACCCAGCAACACCTGGGAATGAAGCGTCCGGGGAAGGCCGATACTAAAGGTGCTGCGGGACCGGGAGGGGATAGACCGCCCGCCGCTCCAGTCGGTGAGCATCAAGGCAGCATCGCTGTGCCGGGGGGCGGTGATTGCCTCGGTCATGGAGCCGGGAGGCAGGCTGGCCCGAGGCAGCCATTGCAGGTTGCGGAAGATCGCTACGCCGCTTTGCTGCTGCTCCAAGGCGATGTCACGCTGCCGGCTCATCGCCCGCATTGTCCGCCGGTCTTCGGTGTCCACGATCACGAAACGGACGTTCGCCGGCCCCATAAGATGGCCGGCCAGATGCAGCCGGTTGCCCATCAGCGCGGCGATAAGCCCGTCCAATCGAAGTTCGCCCTGGGCAGGCGGAGGATAGACACCGTCGAGCATGGTGAGGCCGTCGGCGCCGGTCAGGAAGTAGTCGGTGCCCGAGCGGGAGGGCAGTCCGGAGCGAATCGGATCGGCCCAGCGGGTCCCCAGCCATAGAACCCGGAAATCGCCCACCTCTTGGGCCGTCGACTTCAGGAAGGAAGCGATCGATGAGCTGAACTCTCCGGTCCCCCCGGCAAATGTCGCCGCCGGCCGGTCCCAGCTAACCAGTTGGGGCACCCAACCGATCAAAAAACCGGCGCCGACCACCAAGCTGACCAGCGGAATGGCAAACTTGTGCCGCCAGCCGAAGGCATGCTTGGGCAGCTCCTCCTGGATGCCTGCCACCAAGTGACCAGCCATGAGCGCAACCATACCCAGCGGAATGGTAAGCCACATAGCCGGCGAGGCGGCCGGCGGCGCGAGCACGCCGTGAGCGACCAGCCCTCCCACGATCCCGAACCCGAGCAGCAGCACGGCGAGCATCCGTGACTCGGCCCGCCGGGCGGGACTGGCCAGCGTCAGTACCCCGATGATGATCGCCCCCACCACCAGCGCTCCCAGGCCCCCGCGAGGGGTGAGCAGAAGCATGCCGGCGGTGGTCCACTCTTGCCAGAGCGGGTAATAGGACCCGCCCGTGCCCGAAAAAAGCGGTCCAAGGATCGGCCCGCTCGGGCGCAGCCCCTCCAGCGACCATGGCATCAAAACCAGCGCGAGCAGTGGGATTGCCAGCAACACCCATCGAACGCGGGTCCATGGGTTCGCCGTCCCCGCGAGCGAAAGAGCGTAGTACCCGGCAGCGGACAGCAGCAAGAAGGTAATCGACACAAAGTTCGACGGCCCCAAAGCCACCACCGCCAGACCGATCAGAGCCATCCGGGCGGCGCCGGCAATGAGCACATCCGCCCCCGCAGCCAGCTGCGGGCGGGCGGACGGGCTCTCGGGCCGTGCGGGTCCCGGAGGCAGCATTGATAAGACGATCCCGAGCAGGTAGGGCGCGCCGGCGAACATCGCCAGAGCTCCCAGATCTGCCCCGCTGACCATCGCCTGGACCACCGGTCCCAACGAGTAGATGCACAGGGCGAGGATCAAGGCTGGGCGGGTGGCGGTGGATGCCTTCACCAACCGGAAAATACCGAACAGTCCGCAACCGACCAGCAACACAACCAGAAGTTTTTGCGAGAGCAACGCAGATCCCAATCCGAGCACGCTGACCAGCCACATGATTGGGTAGGCGGGCGGCGCGGCCGCCTCCGTCCCCAGCCCGGTATTGCGCCAGCCGGCGACGTAGTCGCTCAGCAGGCGCACCGAACTCCCGGGGAACGGCCACAGGCTCCCCGAAGCGATTGCCGGACCGAATACCAGCTGGCGCATGGCTATGATCAAAACGAGCACCACAACACCGATAGAGATCGTGGAGGGCTGGCTGAGGAACAAGTTCAGCCGCCGGCGCAGTTCCGGAAGCGATAGCTGCGACAAAGTGCGGGCACCCAAAGCGACGGTGCCCTGTTCCCACTGCCTCAACCGGCGTTCCAGCTGGACCCGGAAGCGGTGCGAGTCTTTAACCATGAGACCACGGACCTTGCGGTCCGGCACCTTCCGCCGCTTCTGCACCGCCTTCCTGCGCACCTTGATGTCCGGGAGAGTGCGCAGAAAGTCCACCAGCGCCTTCGGATAGTCGGGCACCTCCTTAAAGCGCCGTACCGCAACCAACGCGATCATCCGGATCGCTCCGAGCAGCACGCAGCCGGTCAGCGAGAACAGCATCCAGGGCAAGCTGGCGTTCTTGGCGATGGTTCTCAGCTGGTTGCTGCGGGCCATCACCCCTAACGACGGCAGCCCGGTCGTCCGGCGCAGGCCGTTCACCAACGCCTCGGCGTGACGGTAACGCACCTGGGGCGCCACAATCACCTTGAATCCGGCCACCTGGGCGCGGATGCATAGGTCCAGATCCTCACCTAAGGCGAAGTAAGCGCCGTCCCACAGGCCGCAACGGGCCACCAATTCCCGGGAGACCAGCAAGCACGCGTTCGAGACGTACAGGGTCTCCTTGCGCTTTTCGTACTGCCCCTGGTCGATCTCGCCCTGCTCCAAACCGGAGTAGGGAGCACAGAACTGGTCGGCGGTCATCCCCACCTCCACCAGCGCCTCCTGGTGAGTCCAGTCGAACCCCTTACCGCCCACCACGCCGGCCCCGGTCTCCAGCGCCGAGACGATCAACATGCTGCACGCCTCGGGCTCCAGGCAAACATCGTCGTGCATGAACAGGAAGTACTCGGCGCCTGAGGTACGACTGGATGCCTCCAGAGCGGCATTACACGCCGCTCCGAAGCCCAGGTTGCGCTCGGAACGGACCAACTCCGCCTGAGGAGCGTAACGGCCGACAATTGAGGTCACCTGCTCGTCGGAGCCGTTGTCCACGATCACAAGGTCGATACGCGGGTAGAGCTGCGAGCGAAGGCAGTGCAGGCAGTCGGCGAGCCATGCTTGGCCGTTATGGGTCACCAGGACGATCAAAAGGCGCGGTTGAGCGTCGTAACTGACGTCTTGCAATTCAGGCGTTCTGGTCAAAGGGCTGTGGGGGACGTCCGGCGTTTCGATAGACCTCGGGCATTATAGATCCACGCCTCCCTACTCCCCGGTTCTGCTCGCGGTTGATTACGGCTTGCGCCGGCTGGTTTGCGGCTTGGGCGGTCCTTTGGGTGGCCCCGCTTGGGGCGGGCGTGAGCGCCGGCGTGGCTTGGGCGGAGCATCTTCGGCCTCCATGGACCCGAACAGAGCGGCGGCGGCATCGCCTGTGGCGGACGAGCGCTCAGGTTCAAACGGTGGCGGTGAGTCGGTCAGATATTCGCGCAACTGGGCGGAGGTGAGCGGACTGGATCCAGGGCCCGGACCGGCCGGTTCGGGGTCAGGAACATAGATCTGCCGGTATTCAATACCTTCGAAGGATTGGCTGGGCTCATCGTAGGGTTCGGGGATAAAGGGACCGGGGCGCTCGGCGCTAAACGAACGGCTTTCAGGCATTGACGAGATCTGAACCGGGGATCTTTGCGGCGCCGGCTGGCGGGGCGGCGGGGCGGAGAATGTCTGCTGCGGCTGGGCCCGCCCTTTGCGGCCGCCGGTTGCCCGTGCCGGCGGGCGCCCGAAATCCGGGTCATCGGCAATCCCTTTGGCCACCTTGCGGGCGTTTCGCTTGCCCAGGCTCTCTCCGAGCTGGCGGAACAGCTCCACCAGCACTTGGTCCCGGGCGTGCTGGAGACTGTCGTCACGCTGGCCAAGGTAGGAGGCCAGCTGCTCGGTGGTTGTACGGTACTCCTCCCGTGCCGCCTCGATGGCATCCTGCGCCTGGGTGCGTCCCCGGTCGGCTACCTTGCCGAAGCTGCCCATCATCTCCACGGCGTCTTGCCGGTTGATGCTGAGGAGGTTGTCGATCTCCTCGGCCATCCGCTCTGCGATCACCCCGGCCGCCACCTCCAGATCCGCCCGCATCTTCCCGGACAGCGCAGCGGTGCTCTTGGCGATCTTGAGCAGGGCCTCTTCTACCTCGGTGATCCGCTCGTCCAGGCGGATAGTCATGGCGTCTTGAAGATCGGAAATACGCTGGTCCAGAGCATCGAGCAGTTCAGCGTCTCGCCTTGCGACCTGATCCCGCAGGGCGTTGATCTGTTCTTCGGCCCGCCCCAGAGCGGTCTTTGCGCCGTAGAGCGTCTCGACCAGCTGGCGCTTCTCCCGGGCCTGATCCGCCAGCGCCGAGGATAGTAGCGCGTCGACGCGGTCGGTGTAGTCAGGCACTTCGGGTGGAGGTCCTGCGGGTTCGTCGGCCATCGAGTTCATCGTAGACGCTAACGGCCCACGTGCGCGGAACCAATCTCTGATTCGCTGCGGTGGGTCGGACCAGGCCGGGCCGGGCTACGGCCCTACTGCCACCTGCTGCTGCGCCTGGACGATCCCGTAAAGCGTGTTGCGGCGGGCCCACGGCCGGCCGATTTCCCCGGCAAGCCGTTTCATCTGGTCCGGCCCCAACTCCTGCCCGTGCGACGCGCCGGCCGCCCGGGAGATCGTCTCATTCATCAAAGTTCCGCCCAGGTCGTTACATCCCGCCTCCAGGGCCATCCGGGCCCCTAAGGGGCCCATCTTGACCCAGGAAACCTGGATATTGGTGATCCACGGGTCCAGCGCCAGGCGCGAAACCGAGTGCATTTTGAGCGCCTCCTCGAACGTCGGCCCTTTTCGGGCCTTGCCCTTCAGAAAAATCGGCGCTGCCATGTGGACGAAGGGCAGCGGTACGAACTCGGTGAACCCGCCCGTTTCCATTTGGATACTGCGCAGCACTGTGAGGTGGCGGGCCCAGGAGGCGAAGTCATCGGCGTGGCCGAACATGATCGTAGACGTCATGCGCAACCCAAGATCATGAGCAGTTCGCGCGACGAACGACCACTGTTCGGTATCCAGCTTGTCCGGGCAGATGATCCTCCGGATGCGGTCATCCAGGATCTCCGCCGCGGTGCCGGGCAGAGTGGACAGGCCTGCGTCCTTTAGCTCCCACAAAAAATCGCGCACCGGCACCCCCTTGGTAGAAGCGCCCTGCCAAACCTCCAGGGGACTGAACGCGTGGATGTGGATCCCGGGCACCGCCTTCTTGATGGTGCGCACGACGTCGATGTAGAAGTCGCCGGTGAACGATGGGTGGATGCCGCCCTGCAGGCACACCTCGGTGGCCCCGTTCGCCCACGCTTCCACGGTACGCCGGGCGATCTCTTCCATCTCCAGCAAGTAGGGGTCGCCCCGAAGGTTGAGCGACTTCGGCCCCTTGCTGAACGCGCAGAACCCGCACTTGAAGTAGCACATGTTGGTGTAATTGATATTGCGATTGATTACGAAGGTGACGGTATCGCCGCTCACCGCTCGCCGGCGCTCGTCAGCAGCCTCAACCAGGGCTTGAAGTTCCGGCCCCCGGGCGGTAAACAGGGTCTCGATCTGTTCCTCGGTTAGCTCGCCGGCGCCGGTGGCCCGGTCAAGCGCCCGGACGAACCCGGTGCGCAGCCGGACCGAGGAGGGTCGGAAATCGATAACCTGAGGCGGTTCGGCCAGCTCCCCGGCAAACCAGCAACCGTGTCGGGCCAGGCCCGAAGTGTCGGCGTTTGCCACCACCGCCTTGCGAACCTTGGGAGCCACCCAGGCCGGATCGAATGCGTAGCTGGGGTAGACCCCCAGCCGGGGCAGCAGGAGGAATCCGCCACGCTCGGTTGCCGAGCGCAAGCGCTCGATTGCCGGCCAGGGAGCCTCGGGGTTCACATGGTCCATGGTCACCGGGGACACGCCGCCCCAGTCATTGATGCCGGCATCCAGATAGCGCACCAACGAGGAGTCCAGGTCCCGCCCGCCCTCGATGCCCGCAGCCAGGTTGGGCGGTGCCTGAACGCTCACCTCGTGCGGCAGGATCAGGCGGGCCAGCGCGATGGTCCCCAAGACCTCGTCCAGGTCCGGCTCGGGATGCTCGCTCATCCCCGTGCCCGGTTTGGCCCGGAAGTTCTGGACAATGACTTCCTGGATATGCCCGTGCTCCAGGTGGGTGCGGCGGATGGCCAGCAGCGTCTCAGCCCGCTCCTGCCAGCTCTCCCCGATGCCGATGAGCAGCCCGGTGGTGAACGGGACCTTCTGCCGTCCGGCCTCGTCGATGGTGGCCATCCGCACATCGGGGTCCTTGTCCGGCGAGCCGTAGTGGGCCTGACCTTTGCCCAGCAGGCGACGGGAGGTTGACTCCAGCATGATGCCCATCGACGGCCCGGTCAGGCGCAACCGGGCGATGTCGCTCGGGGTGAGTACCCCCGGATTCAGGTGGGGCAGCAGTCCGGTCTGCTCCAGCACCGCCGCTGCCGCGGCGGCAAGGTAATCAATGGTAGATGCGTAGCCCATCGACGCCAGCTCTTCCCGGGCAAGCTTGTAGCGAAGCTCCGGCTTGTCGCCCAGGGTGAACAGCGCCTCCCGGCAACCGGCTGCCGCCCCTTGGCGGGCAAGGCCGAGCACGTCATCCATGGTCATGAACGCCCGGCGGCCAGCAAGAGGAGGCCGGGCAAACGTACAGTAGTGGCAGACATCCCGGCAGAGCATCGTCAGCGGGATGAAGACCTTGGGAGAGTAGGTGACCACGTTTCCCCAGGCGGCGTCCCGCACAGCCGCCGCCTCAGCCATGAGCGCTTCCCGGCAAGAGGCGCCTTGCTTTTCGAGCGCGCCCGCAAGTTCAAGAGCGTCGCTAACTGCCGTTTTGGCCATTGCGCGATGATACTGCCCACGCGATTGTTGCCCCCGGGAAGGTCGTCGTGCCGGTAGCCGCGCTGGCCGGCGGCGTGGGGGCGGCCAAATTCCTGCGGGGCCTGATCCAGGTGGTGGACCCGGGCGAGGTTACGGTCATCGGCAACACCGGCGACGACACAGTCATGTACGGCCTTCACATCAGCCCCGACCTGGACATAGTCACCTACACACTGGCGGGCATTGTGGACGCAGCCGGCTGGGGAATCGCCGGCGATACCACAAGCGCGCTCGAGCAGCTGGCATCCTATGGGGTAGATACCTGGTTCACGCTGAAGGACCGGGACATCGGCACCCACATGGCCCGCACCCACTGGCTGGCCGGCGGCCAACCACTGCACGAAGCGGCCGATCGCATTCGGCGCGGCTTGGGGCTGGGATGCCGGATCCTGCCGATGTCGAACAACCCGGTCAGGACCCGCATAGTCACGGCCGGCGGGACGATGCTCGACTTCCAGGAATACTTCGTCAAGCGTCGCCACCAGGACGAGGTGGCCGAGGTGCTGTTTGAGGGGGCCGAGGACGCCCGGCCCGCCCCGGGCGTGGTGGAGGCGCTTGAGTCGGCCGACCGGATCTTCGTCTGCCCGTCTAACCCGGTGCTGAGCATCGGGCCGATCCTGGCGGTGCCGGGCATCCTGGAGACCTTGGTGGACCGCAGGCGTGACGTGATGGCGATCTCTCCGCTGGTAGCCGGCGCAGCGCTCAAGGGCCCGGCGGCCACCCTGATGCCGGTGGTGGGCGCGGAGACCAGTTGCGTCGGGGTGGCCCGGCTGTACACCGGCTTTTGCGCCACGCTGGCAATTGACACCTTGGATGCTGCACTGGCCCGGGAGGTGGAGGCGTTCGGCATGAGGGCAGTGGTAACCGGGACGGTTATGCAGGAACCTGCTCACGCGGTCCGGCTGGCTTCAGAGCTCATGCAACTGTGAGTGCCCCGCACACGCTTACCGTGACGGGGGTACCGGTGGAGGGAGAGTTCCGGGAGGGCGACCGGGTGGCCGACCGAATCAATCAGGCGTGCACCTGCCATGGGGTCACGCTGCAAGACGACGATGTGGTGGTGGTCACACACAAGATCATTTCGAAGGCCGAGGGCCGGGTCGTGGCGATGGAGCCCGGAGACTTCGCCGCCCGGGATCTGCTGATCGCTAACGAGGGAGCCACCGTGTTGCGCCGGCGGGAGGATTTGACCATCACTCGCACCCGGCACGGGTTCGTATGCGCCAGCGCCGGGATCGACTCGTCCAACGTTGCCCCCGGCTGGGTGACCCTGCTGCCGGTGGACCCGGACCGCTCCGCCCGGACGATCCGCGGCCGGCTCAAAAGACTCTGCGGCGCCGACGTAGCGGTTATCGTCTCCGACACATTCGGGCGAAGCTGGCGAGTTGGGCAAACGAATGTGGCTATCGGGGTGGCCGGAATGCTGCCGACACAAAACTACCGGGACACCACCGACACCTTCGGAACGGTGCTCAAAGTGACCAACATCGCGATAGCCGACGAGCTGGCCGGAGCCGCCGAGATGGTCATGGGCAAAGCTGAGGGCGTGCCGGTGGCCGTTGTGAGGGGGGCCGGGATCACCAGGGGCCGCGGGAGCGCCCGGCAGCTGGTCCGTCGCCCGGCGGAGGACCTGTTCCTTTAGCCAAGACCTGGGGCCGAAAGATGACGTCTTCGCGTCCAAGCGAAAACTCCGAACTTAACCCGCCCTTCAACGAATCGAAAGTCACGTCTCAAATGATTCCCCTTGAGATCGGAGCGGCTAAAGGGGCCGCAACAAACCAAGGAGGAAAAAGAAGTGAGCGCAGGCGGAATAAGACTGGAAGGAAACGTCGAAAATCGGACTATGAAGCCCAAACTTGTGGCGGTAGCGCTGACCCTAGGGTTCTTACTGGCACCCGTCGCCGGCCAGCCGAGCGCCGAAGCAGTTGGAGGGTACCGGGTGGCATGGACTCAGGGCCATGGTCTAAGCGTAAGAACTGGCGCCAATACGACCAGCGCTTCTATGGGCAGGCTTAGGGACGGGACCAGCCTCGACCTACGGTGCTACGTAAGAGGGCAGCTGATCAATAGGAGGAACAACGTTTGGTACCAGCTCAACGGGCCCAAAGCGAATGGTTTCGTAACCGCCTCTTACGTCTCCACCCCATCAGACCCTCTGCCGGGCCTGCCGAGGTGCGGCTCGGCTGGTTCGTCGGCGCCGGCGCCTGCTCCAGCGAACCGGGCACCTTCTGCTCCAGCGGCTTCTGGTCACGCATTGCGCGCGATCGAGTGGGCACGAACCCAGGTTGGCCAGTGGGAAGCAGCCCCTGATGTGGCCAAGCTCTATTCGAGCAACTGGGTCGGGGGACCAGATGGCGAATGGAGTGGGGATTGTTTGCTGTTCGTGAATCACGCATACAGGGTTGCGGGAGTGAACACGATCAGGGCTGCGAACGCCAACGGCGCCTTCCATGCGTACCGCGAGCAGGGCCGGATCACGACAACGGGCACTCCTCCGGCTGGAGCTCTAGTTTTCTGGGACACTGCTAGACCATACGGACACGTAGCGCTGTCGGTAGGAGGCGGACAGGTCATCACCACTCGCGGCATGGACGGCCAAAAGCAGCCTGTGCAACAAACCTCCGTTGCAACGTTCGGAACTCCAATCGGATGGGTCCTGCCTTAGCGTGTTGCGAACAGGGGGAGCCTACTCTCCCCCTGTTCGGCATAACAGGCACGCTGGCTGGATTCGATCCTCGCTTCCTTGATCAATGTTGAGCAATCCTTGCCACCCGCTCCGATGATGGCTGTGCGAGTTCCACGCCCGAATGCTGCGGAACCAGAGAATGAAAGTACTCTCGATCCGCCTCGGTAGGCTTCGGCATCTCCATTTCAAACCTCCTTTAGAAACTCCAGCGTTTGCGCCAGACCCTCCTCGAGCAATACCTGCGGCGACCAGCCGAGCACCTGCCCGGCAAGGGAGCTGTCCAGGCAACTCCGCTGGAGCTCGCCCGCCCGGGCTGGAGCGTAGCCGGCGTCGGCGGGAACGCCGCACAGGTCTGCAATCGCCCGGTAAAGCCGGTTGACGCTGGTCTGAACACCGGTGCCGATGTTTATCGTCAGCCCGTCCCCGGCTCGCCGGGCCGCCATGAACGCTGTGGCCACATCGCCGGCGAAGCAAAAGTCTCTGGTCTGCTCTCCGTCGCCGAAGATCGTGCACGGCCGGCCCTCAAGCAAGCGCTTACCGAAGATCGCCACCACACCCGCCTCCCCCGACGGGTCCTGCCGGGGGCCAAAGACATTGCTCAACGCCAGATTGACGTAAGGGATCCCGTAGGTGTGATGGTAAAAGCGCAGGTAATCCTGCATAACCGACTTGGTGATCCCGTAGGGCGAGTCGGGATTCTTGGGGGTGCGTTCATCGGCCGGAAGGTCTCCCGGGTCCACCTCCCCGTAGATGCAGCCGCCCGAGGAAGCCGAGATCACCCGGGCCCCCGCCCGCCGGGCGCCCTCCAGCACCCGCAGGGTACCGATCACGTTCACCTCGGCATCGAAGATTGGGTCGGCAACCGAGCGCCGCACGTCCATCTGCGCCGCCAGGTGGAAAACCTGCTCCGGGGCGAACGATTCAATCAGCTCGGTGGTCCGGGACTGCCGGATGTCCAAACACTCGTGTTTCGCGCCGGCGGCCTCCAAAAAGGGAAGGCGCTGGGCGCCGGAGGCCAGGTTGTCAATGACCAGAACCTCGGCACCTTCGCCGGTCAGCCGGTCCACCAGGTGGCTGCCGATGAACCCGGCCCCGCCGGTGACGACGGCCCTGCCCGCCCGGCCCTTCAGCTGGATACGGCCGACTCAACCGGGGCAGCGTCAGCTGCAGGCGCCTTATCCGCCGGAGAACTGCGCCCCACCACCAGGATGCCCGCGATGATCAGGGCGATACCCATCCATCTGATCCCCGGCACCTGCTCTCGCAAAACGAACTTTCCGAACAAGGTGATCAAGACGTACGCAAGGCCGGCGAAGGGGTAGGCGAAGCTGAGTGGCACCCGGGAGAGCACCAGCAGCCAGAAAACAGAAGAGACCACGAACAGGGTCAGTCCCAAGAGCACCTGCCAGGTGGTGGCAACCTGCATCGCCAAGTCCATCGGACGGCCCAACCGGTCCCCACCGATGTACCCGACGCGGGTCATGCCAGCCTTGAGCAGCAATTGCCCCGCTGTTGCCAGGAACACCGAAAGAAGTGCGAAAGCTACGGTCCTCAGTGACATCGAAACAATCCTATTCGCAAACGGCAGTCCTGCTCCCCCGATAGTTCCATTACGTCAAAAAGGGGAGCTGGTGCGTCTAAATTTTGCCTTTACCTGCCAGGGCGGCCGGGCGCGCCGCAAGAATTGCCTGTTCCAGGCCGCCTTTGGGGACAAAGCGAGGCAGGGGGTGGTCCGGCAAGTGGCGGGGCCGGGAGGGGTATTGGGGGCGAAGCCCCAGAGAGGGCGGGGGCGGGGCGGGGGCGTGGGCGAAGCCCCAGAGAGGGGGGGCCGGGGCGGGGGCGGGTGCGAAGCCCCAGAGGGCGGCGGGGCGAAGCCCCCACTTTTAGCGGTGGAAGGTGACGCCCTTTTCCAGAGCCACCAGGATCGACGCCTTCAACTTGCTCGCCGGCGTGCCGGCATCAGTCCACCAGCCTCGCAGGACGTCGTAGCTCATGGAACCCTCCTCAACGTAGAGGTTGTTGAGATCAGTCACCTCCAACTCGCCTCGGGCGGAGGGTTGGAGCGATGAGATTAGATCGAACACCCGGTCGTCGTACATGTAGCAGCCGGTGACAATCAGGCCACTCTTGGGCTGCGCCGGCTTCTCCTCGATGCCAATAATCTTGCCGTCACGCACCTCGGCGACGCCGAAGCGCCGGGCGTCGTCCAGGGACACCGACTTCAGCAGGATCTTCGCTCCCTTGCCCTGCCTCTTGAAGCTCTCGACATAGCCTCCCAGGTCATCTTGAAAGATGTTGTCGCCGAGCACCACCATCAGCTCACCGCCACCCGCCAAGGGCCGGGCCATCAGCAGAGCTTCGGCAATCCCGCCTGCCCCCTTCTGAGTGGCGTACTCGATCGACACTCCCAGTTCCGAGCCGTCCCGCAGCAACTTTCGAAACTGGCCCACTTCCTCCTCGATGGTGACCAGGATCACATCGGTGATCCCGGCGCCAGCCAGGGAGCGGATGGGGTAGTAGACCACCGGTTCGTCGAACACGTCCAGCAGGTGCTTGTTGACCACCCGGGTCACCGGATGGAAGCGTGTCCCGAAGCCCCCGGCCAGGACCACGCCCTTCACTCGGGCGACCTGCTACAAACGCGGCGATGCACTCATGATCTCCTTGACATAGTCGGCAACGGCATCCTGCCAGGACCTGAGGACCACGCCCGCCTCCCCAGCCTTGGAACAGTTGAGTTCGCTGTTGGCGGGCCGAGGAGCAACCGGACCGACCCTGCCTGCATAGTACTGCTCTGAGGTGACCCGGCGCACCCTGGCGGTAAGCCCGGCCTGCTGCAGGGCGAACTCGGCAACGTCAGCCCAACTGGCCACCGGCCCCCCTCCCGTGACGTGGTAGACGCCGCGGGCGCCGGCGTCCAAAAGCCCGACGATCCCTCCGGCCAGATCCTGGGCATAGGTGGGCCGGCCCCGCTGGTCTTGCACCACGTCCAGCGTGTCGTGCACCTGCGCCGCCCCAATGATCGCCCTGACAAAGTTCTTACCGTCGCCAAACACCCAGGAGGTGCGTACGATCAAGCACTCGCCCCCGGCGGCCCGGGCAGCGATCTCCGATTGCAGTTTGCTGCGTCCGTAGACTGAGAGCGGTCTGGTCTTATCGGTCTCAACGTACGGCCCAGCCTTGTCTCCGGGATAAACGTAGTCCGACGACACCTGTACCAGCTTCGCCCCGGCGCTGCGCGCGGCGCGGGCAAGCCCAATGACCGCCGCGACGTTGATCCGGGCAACCTCCTCAGGCTGCATCTCCGCCCGGTCAACCGCGGTGAACGCTGCCCCGTTGATGACGACCTCCGGCTTCACTTCAGCCATCACCTCGGCCAGCCTGCCGGCGTCAGCGATGTCCAAATCTGCCCGGCGGAGCACGGTAGCGCCGGGGTAGCTCCTTACGAACGCGAGCCCCAACTGGCCGCCGCCTCCGGTCACCAGCATTCTCAACCCGCTCACCGTTCAGCCCGAAGCGAGCGCGGCCCAATCAAGCCTGGGGTTGGCTTGGTCACGCCCGGACAGGATCGGGCTGTCATGCTTCCATGGCGCGGCCAAGGTGGGATCGTCCCAGGCCACGCCGAACTCGTCGGTGGAGTCGTAATATCCGGTCACCCAGTAGATCAGGTCGACATCGGTGACCGCCAGGAATCCGTGCGCCACGCCCGGCGGGATGTAGAGGACTTTCGGTTCGCCGCCGGCCAGATCCACCGGAACCACGGCCGGCCGCTCCGCCGGGGTGCGCAGGTCGGCGAGCATGGCCTGGGCATGCCCGTTCATCACGTACCAAGCGTCGGCTTGATACCGGTGCCAGTGCAGCCCCCGCAGAACGCCCTTTTTCGAGTGGGAGTGGTTCGCCTGCACGAATCTCGTGCCCAGGCTGTCCTCACGAAAGATCTCCATGAACGACCCGCGCGAATCGGAGTGGACGTCGGGGGTGATGACCAACGCCCCTGGGATGGTCGCCACTTCCTCCATATTCACGCCTTCCCCCTCTCCACACCGCTGCCGGCATCCACATAGATCGACTCTGCTTCCTCCACCAAGGTGCCCCACCAGGCGGGGTTACCACGGTACCAGTCGACGCTGCGGGCGAACTGCTCCCAGACGTCGCCCGGCTCCCAGCCGAGCGCCCGCACCTTGGAGGCGTCCACCGCGTAGCGCCGGTCGTGGTCGGGACGGTCGTACCCGGTCATCTGAATCAACGACTGGTCCATACCCAGGTAACCGGCCAGCCAGCGGGCCAGCGCCAGGTTGGTGATCTCCGGTTCGTGGCTGGGGCCGATGTTGTAAGCCTCGCCCCGCTCTCCGCGCTCCAGCACCAGTGCCACTGCCCGGGCGAAGTCCTCGCCGAACAGCCACTGCCGGATGTACAGGCCGTCGCCCCACACGAGCATGGGCTGCTCTCTAAGCGCCCGGGTGATCCAGCGCGGAAAAACCTTCTCGGGGTACTGCCACGGACCAAAGGCATTGGTCGGGCGGACGACGCAGATGTTCAGGCGATCGGAATAAGACATGGCTAGGTCGTCTGCCAGCGCCTTGGAGCGGGAGTACGGGCTGGCCGCCTGCCCGGCCCCGGGCTGTTTGTCGCCCTCCTGGAAGCTCCCTTTCAGGATCGACCCGTACACCTCGTCGGTGGAGACGTGGACGAATCGGGAAACGCCGTGCCTGACTGCCGCATCCAGCAGGACCCTGGTGCCCTCCACGTTGGTGCGAAAGAAACGGTCCGGATCGGACTCACTGCGAGTGACGTGCGACTCGGCTGCGTAATGGACAATCGCCTCCGGCTTCTGAGCGGCAACCAGCGCATCGACCGCTCCGGCATCGGCCACGTCCACCCGGGCAAAACGATAGCCGGGGCTGGAACAAACGTCGTGCAGCCGGCGCAGGTCGCCGGCGTAGGTGAGGCAATCCAGGTTGGTGACGTCAAACTCACCTTCGCTCAGGCATCGGTGCACGAAGTAGCTACCCAGGAAGCCGGCGCCGCCGGTGACGAAGATCCTGGGTCTCATAACGCTAACTCTATTAGAACAGGCGGGCGACGCCGATCGGGGCACACTGACTTGGCGGCCGGCTCACCCGGCGCATGCCCTGACTAGGGGCCGGTCGGGCGTGGGGGCCGGTTCAAGCGGGGCGGCCGGCGGCGCCGGGGACAATACAGCCGCCGGGGCTTGTTCGCCGCCGGGC
Source organism: Actinomycetota bacterium (assembly GCA_052389675.1). Taxonomy (GTDB): domain Bacteria; phylum Actinomycetota; class CADDZG01; order JAHWKV01; family JAHWKV01; genus JBBDRH01. The sequence goes on along the minus strand of JBQTHR010000022.1, from coordinate 84,670 downwards.
CCCGGCGCGGTGAGCGTAGCCGCCCGGGAGGCCGCGAAGTCCGCCCCGAGAACCAGAGCAACCGGTGCAGCAGTGACTATCCCCGCAACGCGGGGCTCGACCGCTCCGGGATAGATACCGCTCAACAGGCGGGCTTGCTCCTCGAAGCCGTCGTCGAAGTAGACCGTGGTGATCGGGTGCGCGGGGGCATTTCCCCCGACGCTCACCTGAAACCCCTTCGCCCGTAGCTGATCGGCCTCTCCAGCGGCCAGCTTGTCGACATCGGTGCCGTTGAGCAAGCTCACCTGGACGTCAGCTGGGTCGATCGCGCTAACCCCGGTGCGGCCGAAAGGCGGCAGGGCCGTTCGAGCCCCTATGGCTTCGAACAGCGCTGCGCTCTGCCCCTCGTTGGCGAGAACGAACTCGACTCCCTGGATGCGTGCTCCGGCCGACGGCACCACCCTCATGTCCAGGTTGCCCGAGTCGAACACCCGCAGACGCAGTGCGATGTTCTTGATGTCCGCCAGAGTGAGTTCTGCATCGTGTTTCACGTTCTCCGAGAACACGTTAACCAGCGACAGGACCTTGTCCGGGCGCAGCAGCGTGCCCGGGGCGTTGATCTTTTCCGCCATGAGCTTCAGGAACAACTGCTGCCGGCGAATCCGGCCGAAGTCGTCGTCGATCTTGCGTGCTCGAACAAAGGCCAGCGCCTGATCCCCCTCGATGGGCACGCACCCCCGGGGCACGTCAAGGCCGGAGTCCCGGTCCTGCAGCGCCCGCTCAAAGTAGATCCTCACGCCCCCGATCGTCCGGGTAATCTCGTTGAACCCGTTGAAGTCCACCTCCACGTAATGGTGGATCGGTAGCCCGGTAAAATTGGACAGGGTGCTGACCACCGCATCGGCGCCCAACTGGTAGATGCTGTTGATCTTGACCGCTTCTCCGTCCGGGCTTACCACCCGAAGGTCCCGGGGAAAGCTCACCAAGACCACCTTGTCCCGATGATCGTCCAGGTGTAGCAGCATGATCGTGTCGGCCCGCTTGCCCGTTATTTCGCCAAAGCTCTTTTTTTGTTCATCGGTCAGATCCTCTCGCGAGTCCGAACCGAGCAAGAGCACGTTCATCGGCTCCGACGCTTCCTGCTGGGCCAGATTCTCCACGGTCTGATCGCCTCCCTTTACCTTCAGCTGCAGATAGAGCAGCATGCCCCCGGCGATCAGGCCCAGGATCGATGCAACCGCCAGCAGGGCGACCAGCATCCGCAGGAGCCTTCTGGGCAAAGAAAGGGCGCGATAACGCTGGCCCGCCCTGAGGACGGACGCGTTACCCCGGCGCGGGCCGGATCTGCGGCGGCCCATAAGGGTTCAAGTATCACCTACCTGCAACGTGAGCTGCGGGCGGCGGGCGCGGTTTCGAAGATCGGGGGGTCAGCAGAGCCGTTGCGCGTAGACACAGCCTGCGGGCGCCTGAAGGCTACCCGCGGGCTGCTTAGGGTCAGGCCGACTCGGAAGCCGGCGCCAACTGGTGCATCAGCAGGTGAGCCAGCCGGTCGTGAACCCGCTGGTACTCGGGGTCATGGATGATCGTCGCTTTGCTGCGGGGCCGGCGAATCCGGACCTCGATAATATCGGCGATCGAAGGATGGGGCGCCTCGGCCATCACCACGATTCGGTCGGCCAAAAAGATTGCCTCGTCCAGGCCGTGCGTGACCATCAACACGGTCTCAGTGGCCGACTCGCCCGACCACAGTTCCACAAGCTGATCCTGCAACCGGGCCCTGGTCAGTGCGTCGAGGGCTCCGAACGGCTCATCGAGCAACAGCACCTTCGGGCTGACCGCGAACGCCCGGGCAACCGCCGCCCGCTGCTGCATCCCGCCGGAGATCTGGCCGGGCTTCTTACTCCGGTGCTGCCACAGGCCCACTGCGCTCAGATAGCGCTTGACCACCTCGTCGGTCTCCGGCTTCGAGCGTTCCGGGCGTGCGGACCGGGCGGCCTCCCGAACATTGTCGTAGACCGTCATCCAGGGCAGCAGCGAGTAGTGCTGGAAAACCATCGCCCGGTCCGGCCCTGGGCCTTCGATGGGCACACCGTCCACCAGCACCACGCCGAGATCCGGTTCCACCAGGCCCCCCACCACGTTCAGCAGAGTGGACTTGCCGCACCCGGAATGGCCGATGAAGGTCACGAACTCGCCCTTTTCGATCTTAAGATCCACCCCGCGCAGGACCTGCTGGGTCCCCCGCCGGGAGTGAAACGACTTGCTCACCAGGCTGATCTGCAAACTCATCAAGACACCCCCGCATAGTCGAATCGCCCGGCCAGCCGGCGAAATCCCAGATCCAGGATCAGGCCGACCGCTCCGATAAAGAAGATCGCCACCACCACCGCCGGGAGGTTGGAGTTGTTGTAGCGATCCCAGACGAAAAAGCCGATCCCGGCACCGCCGGAGAGCATTTCAACCGCGACGATGACCAGCCAGGCGATGCCCATGGACAGCTTGAGTCCGGTCAGGATCGACCCCATAGAGAAGGGAAGCAACACCCGCATGATGTACTTCGCCCGGCTGAACCTGAACACTTTGGCCACATTTTTGTGGTCTTCGGGAATGCTGGCCACGCCGGCGGCTGTGTTGATCAGGGTCGGCCACAAAGCGGTCAGCGCGATCACCATGATGCTGGCGTAGATCGAGATGCTCGGGTTGGGGCTGGAGGTGAGGAAGAAGGTCAACGCCAGCGGGTACCAGGCCAGCGGGGAAACCGGGCGCAGCACCTGGATGAGCGGGTTGAACACCTGGTTCAGCTTGCGGCTGGAACCCACCGCGAACCCTAGCGGGATTCCGACCAGAGCGGCCAAGATGAACCCGGAGAACACCTTGAAGATGCTGTTGCCGAGCATGAGGAAGATGCCTTTGTCGTTGGGCCCGTTGTCATGCAGCGGGCTGGCCATCTGGAACTGGAACTCGGCCAGCGTCTGTGCCGGCGAGGGCAGGTTGGGCTTGAGCGACGCGATCACCTGCCAGCCGGCCAGAGCAACCAATGCGCCGATAGCCGCCAGCGCCGCGCTCGCGCCCAAGTCGGCGAGGCGGCCGGACTTGTCCGGCCGCCTCCCCGGATCCGGTTCGGGAAGTCTGGGGTCAACCGGCATGGAGGGGACCGGCCGGCCAACGGTGGTGCCCCCAATCTTGGGTGCCGCCAGGGTCTGCGGCTCGGAAGTGCTTGGGGTCATACGCGCTTTGCCTCCTGATCGGGTTGGGCAGGGTCGAAGGTAACGCCGTCCAGCTTCACCTCGAACGGCGCCATGTCGTCATCGGGAATCGCAATGCCCTCGGCGGTCGCAACGGCCTCATAGACATCCTTGAGCAGGAGTAGGTCGGCAATCTGTTGGTAGGGCGGCGTCTCCTTAAGCAATCCGAAGCGCTGGTATTGGGTCAAGAACCACACCACGTGACTGCGCCGCAGGGCATTGGTCTGGCCCTCGCGGAAGAAGCGCATCTGGTCACCCTGGTAGCTCTTGGTGCCCAGATCCGCCCCCAGGTCGTAGTTGCCCAACATGCGCCCCTCGATAACGTCCGGAGCAGCTCCGACGAATGCCGGTGTCGTGAGTCCCTCCGGGGAAGGTCATAGCCAGCGTGAGGTCCTTCTTGGCCGCCAGAGCCGCCTTCGCCTTCTCCAGATCGGCGTAACCTGCCGCTGACAGCGACTTTTCCAGGGTGATCGCCTGGCCGTTGTTGTTGAGCACCATGGCAATTTTCAGCACCTGATCCGGCTTCCCGCCGATACCGGCAGCCAGCGATGTAGGCATGCTGAACAGGACGTGGTCCCCATCGATCTGCCCGCTCAGCAGGTTGTCCCGGGTTGCCGGCCACGAGGCCTGCTTTATTACTTCCACGTTGAGGCCGCGCTCTTTGAAGTAGCCCAACTCTTGGGCCATCACCAAGGAGGCGCAGTCGGTTAGAGCGATGAATCCGAGCTTGATCGGCTGGCCGGAGACCGGACCGTAATCCGGCACCGCAGTCGAATCAGTAACTGCTTCGGTGGATAACTCGGAGGAGGATTCCTCCGAGTCTGCGGTAGAGCATGCATTGAGTGCTTGGCCTGCCAGCAATCCCGCGGGCACTCCGGCCGCGAGACGCAGGAACTTGCGTCGTGGGTATCTGTTCATTCCCGCATCTTGCTGTCGGGCCGTGTCCGGGGAGTAACTGGCCAGTAAATCAAGAGTTAAAGGGCGATTACACCTCGATGACGATCGGCTTGCCTTCGAGTCTCTTCTAAGTTACCGGCAGTTTGCTTGTACGTATACCAAAGTGTTTCGGGAGAAGCAAAGCGGCCAACGCCTTGCGCCGGGCGAACTGGTGCCTCGGCCATCGCTCAATGTCAAAACAATGCCTCGTGTGAAGAGCGGGGCTCGCCAGGCTCAGACATTCAACGTCGCCACAGACAAGCGCCTCTTCTGGAGCAACGATCGGGCCAGTCCAGCAGATCAGCGAAGACCCTTTTCGGGACCCCAAGATAGGCAATACCGAAAAATTCACGAAAGTTTTTGGCCGACCAATCCGGACAGCAGTTTCCTGCGTATATACAAATAAGATTCGTTTGGCCTACCCACCTTTTAGGGCCGCATCACCCCTGCGAAACCCTCCCGACTAATTCTGAGCGAGGTTTACGGTGCATTCCAGTCGGGGTATCGGCACTCCAGCAGTTGCTGGGGGGACCCTTCCCACCGTCGCTGCGGCATCCGTAGAGCCAAGTAGGCACACCCACGAAAGGAGTCCCCCGATGAGCGCCAAACTCGTTGAACGCCCCGGTGGCTTGAGTCACGCCACCGATCGCCGCAATTTCCTGAGAACTGCCGGCATAGCAGGCCTGGGTGCCTTGAGCTGGGGCACGCTCGGAGGACTCACCCGCCCGGCCGAGGCCCAAACCACCTCCCCGTCAACAGGACCCAGCGATGCCGACGTGTTGAACTTCGCCCTCAACCTCGAGTACCTGGAGGCCGAGTTCTACCTGAGGGCAGTGACCGGGAAAGGCCTCGACCCCTCGCTCACCTCCGGAACGGGTACTCAGGGACCGGTATCGGGAGGCAGGCAGGTGCGCTTCAGGTCCAGGCAGGTCCGCCAGTATGCCGAAGAGATCGCTCAGGACGAACTCCAGCACGTTCGTTTCCTGCGCAGCGCCCTCGGCTCGGCGGCGGTGGCAGCGCCGGCTATCAACGTCGGTGATGCATTCACGGCGGCCGCCCGGGCAGCCGGGGTCATCGGACCCAATCAGGTGTTCGATGCCTACGGCAGTGACGTCAACTTCCTGCTGGCCGCGTTCATCTTCGAGGACGTGGGCGTAACCGCCTACAACGGCGCCGCTACGTTAATCGACAACAAGAACTTCCTGCAGGCCGCCGCCGGCATCCTGGCGATCGAGGCCTATCACGCCGCAAACATCCGCACCACCCTGTTCGCTCTGGGGGTCCAGACTCCCTCGCTATACCCCAAGGTCGACAAGATCTCAGCAGCCCGGGCCATGCTCGGCGGGGGCAAGGACGAAGGGATCAGATTGGCCGGCAGGTCGAACATCGTGCCGGCAGATGCCAATGCAATCGCCTTCGCACGGACTCCGGGCGAGGTACTGAACATCGTCTACTTGACGCCGAACCCGGCCACCCGGGGCGGCTTCTTCCCTAACGGGGTTAACGGAACGGTCAACACCAGTGGCACGGCCGGAGCCCCGGCAGCCACTGTAGCCGCCGCCGGGGCCGGGGCGGGCGCTGCTGGCAGTCCCAGTCCCAGTCCCAGTCCCAGCCCCAGCCCCAGTCCTGGAGGAGGACTGCTGGGGGGTGGGCAACAGGAGTGCAGCGGACTGAACCTGCTGGGCCTGTGCCTGGGTGGCGGGCCGGTCAACTGAAATAAGTCGACATGGGATCCGGGGGCTGGGGGCCGACACCCCCGGATCCCTGCCGGACAACTGACCGCCGGTACAGGCTGCCTATACTGATCCTGGGCGAAGCCCTTCGCCCCCAGCCCCTAACCCCCTCAGGCGACATGGACCGCGAGCTGTTCAACAAGCTATTAACCGACGGGACCCTACTGGGTGACGGCGGGACGGGAACCGCTTTGGTCTCGGCCGGAAACCTGCTCACCGCCACATTGGACGTGCTCAATCTGCTCGTGCCGGACACCGTCCGGGAAGTGCACCGCAGCTTCGTGGACTCAGGCGCCCGGTTCATCGAGACCAACACCTTTAGCGCCAACCGATACAAGCTAGGCGAATTCGGCTACGGAGACCGGACGGCGCAAATTAATGCCGCAGGCGTCCGGATTGCCCGGGAGGCTGGGGCAAAGTTCGTCGTCGGCTCAGTCGGCCCACTGGGAGTCCGGCTGATGCCCTACGGCCGGGTGCGAGCCGACGAGGCCAAGGATGCCTACACCGAGCAAATCGTAGCTCTGGCGGAGGCGGGGGCGGATTGGCTGTGCATCGAGACCCAAACCGACCTGGCCGAAGCGGAACAAGCCATACTGGCCGCCCGGCAAGCCTGCGCTCTCCCGGTGGTCGTATCGTTCGCATTCACCCGGGACGACCGCACCCCTCTCGGCGACACTGCTGAAACGGTAGCCGCCCGCCTGGCCGGACTGGCGCCCGATGCCGCCGGGGTCAACTGCTCGGAAGGGCCGGCCCAAATTCTGCGGCTGATCAGCGCGATGCACCGGGCGCTTCCGGGACTACCTCTGAGCGCGATGCCCAACGCCGGCCAGCCCCACCGCGAATCCGGCCGGATCATCTATCAAGCATCGCCCGGCTACCTGGCCGAGTACGCGCTGCGCTTCCGGGAAGCCGGCGCGGCGCTGATCGCAGGGTGCTGCGGCACCGGGCCCGAACACATCAAGGCGATGGCGCAGGCGCTAGCCGAACGCCCGGCCACAGACCAAGTACGGCGGATTCACGAAATGGACAAGCTCGACGACGGGCGACCCGCCAGCTCCCGCCTCTCCCTTGCCCCGGACCGTGGGCGTCTGGCGCGCAGGCTGGCCGAGGGCAAGGTGTTTGTTGTGGAGATGGACCCGCCCCGCTCTTTCTCCGCCGCCCGGCTTGTGGCCGGAGCGGAGACGCTAGCCCGGGCGGGGGCCGACGCAGTCAGCATCGCCGACAGCCCGATGGCGCAGATGCGCATGAGCCCTTGGGCGGCGTGCCATCTGATCCAGCAGGGGGCCGGAGTGGACACCGTCTTGCACTTCCCCACCCGGGGCCGCAATCTGCTGCGCATCCAAGGAGACCTGCTGGCCGCCCACGCTTTGGGGATTAACAACCTGTTCGTTTGCATGGGGGACCCGACCGCCATCGGGGACTACCCGCAGGCGGCCGACCACGCCGACCTGACCCCATCCGGCCTGATCGGGCTGGTGAAGACAAGCTTCAATCATGGGCAGGACCGGATGGGGGCATCTATTGGCGATGCCACCCACTTCGTCGTCGGCTGCGCCGTGGACCTGGACGCTGCCGACCTGGACCGGGAAGCTCGCATCCTGAACCGCAAGATCCGGGCGGGTGCAGACTTCGCCTACTCGCAGCCTCTGTTCTCAGCCGGGCCCCTGGTCAGGTTCCGGGAGCATTTCGAACAGCGTTACGGCGCCTTGGACCTGCCGGTCTTATGCGGGCTGCTGCCCACGGTCTCCTCTCGGCATGCCGAGTTCCTGCACAACGAGGTGCCCGGGATCAATATCCCGGACCAAGTCCTGCGCCGGATGGCTGCTGCGGGCGACCGGGGCGAAGCCGAAGGCGTGGCGATCACCGCCCGAACCGGGGCCGAGGTGATCGGGTTGGCCGCCGGAGCTTACGTGATCCCCCCATTCGGGCGCTTCCACCTTGCAGCGGAGTTGATCGAGCGCCTGGGGGCCGGATCCGGCCACGCGGCCCTTTGGCATTCCGCCCCGCAGGACCCGATACTCTGACAGGTTGGCGCCGTCGTCAACTCCGCTATGTCAATCGCCATTATCATCTGAGCTCAATACCGGTAGTGGTCCGGCTTGAACGGGCCCCCTACCGGGATCCCTAGGTAGCTGGACTGGTCCTCGGTCAGCACGGTCAGCTTCACGCCCAGGGCCTCCAGATGCAGGCGGGCGACCTTTTCGTCCAGGTGCTTGGGAAGGGTGTAGACGCCTATCGGATACTCGTCGCTGCGGGTGAACAGTTCGATCTGGGCGATCACCTGGTTGGTAAAGCTGTTGGACATCACGAAACTCGGGTGCCCGGTGGCGTTGCCTAAATTGAGCAGCCGTCCTTCTGAAAGAACGATCACCGCATGCCCGTCGGGGAACCGCCAGGCGTCCACCTGCGGCTTGATGTTCTCCCGCTCCACTCCGGCAATCCTGGCCAGGCCGGCCATGTCGATCTCGTTGTCGAAGTGGCCGATGTTACCGACGATCGCCTGGTGCTTCATCTGAACCATGTGCCCGGCGGTAATGATGTCCTTGTTGCCGGTGGCGGTGACGAAGATGTCGGCCGTGCCCACCACATCCTCCAAAGTAGTCACCTGGAACCCGTCCATCGCTGCTTGCAGCGCGCATATCGGATCTATCTCGGTGATGATGACCCGAGCCCCCTGGCCCCGAAGGCTCTCCGCACAACCCTTGCCCACATCGCCGTAGCCGCACACCACCGCCACCTTGCCGCCGATCAGCGTGTCCGTCCCCCGGTTGATCCCGTCGATCAAAGAGTGCCGGCATCCGTACTTGTTGTCGAACTTGGATTTTGTGACCGCGTCGTTGACGTTGATGGCCGGGAACAGCAGGTTGCCGGCTTTGGCCATCTCATACAGGCGGTGGACGCCTGTGGTGGTCTCCTCAGTTACTCCCCGAATCCCTTCGGCCATCCGTGTCCACTTGCCCGGATCTTGGGCCAAGCGGGCAGCGAGCACCTGGAGGAATACCTGCCACTCCTCGGAATCGCCATCGCTCGGGGCGGGTACCACTCCGGCCTTTTCGAACTCCAGCCCCTTGTGGATCATCATTGTGGCGTCCCCGCCGTCGTCAAGGATCATGTTGGGCCCTCCGCCGTCCGGCCAGGTGAGCGCCTGCTCGGTGCACCACCAGTATTCCGCCAGCGTCTCGCCCTTCCAGGCGTAGACCGGGACCCCCTTGGAGTCCCCCGCGGTTCCGTCTGTGCCAACCGCCACCGCTGCCGCAGCATGATCCTGGGTGGAGAAGATGTTGCAAGAGGCCCAACGCACCTGCGCCCCCAGCGCTACCAGGGTCTCGATGAGCACTGCGGTCTGAACGGTCATGTGCAGCGAGCCGGTGATCCGGGCACCGTTCAGCGGCTGCCCGGCGGCGTACTCCTGCCGGACCGCCATCAGCCCGGGCATCTCATGCTCGGCCAGACGGATCTCCTTACGACCAAAGATTGCAGAAGACAGGTCGGCGACCTTGAAGTCGACGTTGGGACTCACAGTGGTACCTCCTTGGCGGTGGGATGGCGATGAAAAGCCAGCGAAAGACAGTTTCTACGACAATACCCGCGATTCATCGCCCGGTCCGGCGGCAGGGCGGGGCCCCGCCCTGCATGCTTATCGCAGATTCGCCCGCATGTTAGACAATGTTCAACATGCTCGCCGACCTCTCGCTGGTTATCCCAACCTTTCAGGAAGAGCAGCGGCTCCCCCGGACCTTGGAGCGGCTGGAGCAGTTCACGCGGGAGTCGGGCATCTCACTGCATTTGATCGTCTCCGACGACGGAAGCACCGACGCCACCACCCGGGTGGTGACGGACTGGATTGCCCGCAGTATGCCGGCGATGACCGTGGAGCTTGTCCAGATCACCCACCGGGGAAAGGGAGCGGCGGTTCGCGAGGGGATGAGGTACGCCCGCGCACCGATTGTCGGCTGCTTCGACGCCGACCTGTCGCCCGGCACCGATGCCGTTGAGGTGCTCTACCGGGCGATGCAGGCCGGCCCGGACATGGTGATGGCTTCCCGGGCGATGCCCGGGTCGGTTATTGAGGTGCATCCGGCCTGGTACCGAGAGTTGGCCGGCCGGGTTTTCAACCTGTACCTGCGCAAACTTTCCGGCGTAGGCTTCCGGGATACCCAATGCGGCCTGAAGCTATGGCGCCGGGAAGTGGCTCAGGAGATCTTCCGCCACCAGCGGCTGGACGGCTTCGCCTTCGACGCCGAATTGGTGGTCCTGGCCTCCCGGCTGGGCTATCGGATAGAGGAGATCCCGGTCCGTTGGGCCCATTGTGAGGGAAGCAAGCTAAGGATGCTGCGGGACGCCTACCGGATGTCTCGCGACGTTCTGCGCACCGTGCGAAATTTGGGCAAGGGTGCTATCCACGCCCCGGGCATCCCACACAGCAGCGCCATGGAGGTGATGAACCGCTCCGAGGACCTCCACTGGTGGTACGTGGCCAAGCGGCAGGTAGTGTTGTCCAGCCTGCGGCGCTACGGCAACGGCGGGCGCTGCCTGGACATCGGCTGCGGCGGCGGGGCCATGCTGCTGGAGGCAGCCACATCCACGCCCGCGTTCGGAATCGATCTATCGAACCAGGCACTGGACCACGCACATGCCCGAGGTCTGCATCTGCTGGTAAAGGCCGAGGCCTCCGCGCTGCCCTTCGCCCCCGGGTCGTTCGGAAGTGTGCTGCTGCTGGACGTCTTGGAGCATCACGCCCGGCCCGAGCAACTGCTGCGTCAGGTCCGGGAAGTGCTAAGCCCGGACGGCGTGGTGGTTATCACCGTTCCGGCGTTCGAATGGATGTGGAGCTACGCCGACCACATCCTGGGCCACTACCGCCGCTACACCCGCTCACGCCTGGAGAACGAACTTTCTGCCAGCGGCTTCAACCTGCGCCGGACAAGCTACTTCCACTCCTGGCTGCTGCCGGTTGCCTGGTCCTTTCGCAAGCTGCGCACCTTGTTCCGGATGACCGGCTCCGCCGACGACTTCTCGCTCCCAGCCCCCCTCAACTGGGCTCTACTCGGAGCGAGCCGGATCGAAGGGGCAATCTTGAAACGCTACGACATGCCGTTCGGCCTCTCGGTGCTGGGGATCGCAACGCCTGCGCCACAGCCGGAAGCTCCCGCCCGGGAGGTGCTGATACCCGAGGCGGCGTCGACGCAATGAATCCGGGCAAGGAGATGTTCGAGCAGCACAACGAGTTCCAGCGCAACTATTTCGAGCAGGCCGACCACCGCACCTTGGCACGCGCCGGCTCCGTCTATCTCCGCCGGCATGTCGACCGGATGATGCGCTTCGCCGGCATCGAACCGGGGATGCGGGTCTTAGAGGTCGGATGCGGCTTGGGCCGCTACACCTTCTTGCTGGCCGAGCGGGGAATCAAGGTCGAGGGGCTGGACCTGTCGCCTCAGTTGCTGGACAGGCTGGAGCGGATCAATGACGGCCGCTACAGCATCCCCACCCATTGCTTCGATCTGGTGGACGCCCCGCCGGAGATGAACGGAGCGTTCGATGCAGTTGTCGGCTTCTTCGTCCTCCACCATGTCCACGAACTAAAGCCCTGTTTCGAGGTGGCCGCCCGGCTGGTGAAACCGGGCGGGTCGGTGGCATTCCTGGAACCCAATCCGCTGAACCCGCTTTACTACGTCCAGATAACGCTGACGCCGGAGATGCGCTGGGAGGGCGAGCGGGGCATGTTGAGGATGCGTCCCGCCGTGCTCTTTCCGGCAATGAGTGGGGCCGGGCTCGGCCGTCCGTCATTGGAGCGCTTCGGCTTCTTCCCGCCCTTCGTCACCAACCTTCCCGGCGCCCTCAAGCTCGAAGATGTGCTGGAAAAAGTACCGCTGTGGCGCCCGGCGCTACCCTTCCAGCTCTTTGGGGGCCGTAGCTAAGGACTGACTTGCTGCGCTCCTACGGCCCGGTGTCCTTGCGTTTGCGGATCTCGTAAGGTCCGATTGTCTTAACCAGTTCGTAGTCTTGCTGGACGACCTCGCCAAACGCAGACCAGGTGTCGGAAATCGGCGAATCCGGGCGCAGCCCATAGCCGAACGAATACAGAGGCCAAAGCTCGTAGACAGCGTCGACCTCGCCCGGGCGCCTGGTCAGCACGTAGTCGACCGGGCGATCTTCCAGCAGCGCCACCGCCGAAAACAACTGCTCCTTGGTGCGCAAGCTGACGAAAAGCCGGGAGTAGCGGCCCCACGGAGCAGTGTCGGTAGCGGAATAAAACAGCGACCCCGCCTCTTCTACCGCCGCAAAGCTCTGGCCCCGGGCTTCGATCTTCTCCAGTTCGCCGGTGATCTGGCCGAACTGGAGAACCGTGGGAGCCAGCCTGCCGGGCAGGCCACAGATGTCCCTGGGCTGCTGGATCAGGCATACCCCTTGGCCGGGACCGGTGGCGCTGCCGGTGCGCAGGGAGTTGACCGGATTCGGGTAAGCCAGCACCGGCTGGACGAACAGGTGGTCCGGAATCAGCAGCAGGATCAGAAGAACCGTTCCGGCGGCCACCGTTGGCACCGCAAAAGCCCGCCGACCGTAGGCCCCCTTGAGCGCGGCGTAGCCTCGGTCGGCCAGAATCACCAGGGCAATGCCTTGAGGGATCCAAAATCGCAGCGGGGTGTAGTCGCCCGACCGGCCGATGAAATGAAGCATCATCAGCAGGCCGTAAAAGCCAAGCATGCCCAGGAAGGCATCCAGATGGCTGGCCCGGCGATACATCGCCTTCATGAGCGCGTACCCCATCAGGACCAGGCCTGCTGCCGCGAACAAGACGAAAGCCGCCAACGTGATCTCGTTCGGGACGGTTGCCAGCGGCAGCATGCCGAACCCGCCGCCGAACTCCAGAACCGTCTCCACCCAATGGCGCCAGAACGATGCGGCAAAAATGGTCCAGCGAGAGGCTATTCCCAGGCCGACGAACACCACCAGCACCCCGATTGCCACCGAAGGGACGAACCAGCCCTTTCGCACTCCCTGGCCGGAAACCCTTAGCGTCAAGAGCCAGTACAGCGCGAAGGCGGCAGCCAGGTAGAGTCCGGTGTCCAGCACAAACACGATCCCCAGGCCGACCGCTGCTCCGGCGGCCAGAGCCCACTCCCGGCGGCCCGTTTTGAAGTGCAAAACCATTGCGATGAAGCACCAGACGTCAAACGGCCAGCGCAGCAGCGAGACGGAGGGAATACGCCACAGGCTGATCTCGCCCATCGCAAGAACCATGACGCTCAGCAGGAGCACTGTTCCCAGAGCAGCCGACGTCGGGCGCACCAACATGCGCAGCAGCAGGTAGGCGCCGGCAAAGTACAGGCAGGCGTAAATAGACCCGATCTGAATCAGGCTGCCAAAGGTAAGCGGGACCCATCGCGCCAAAGCCGCGAAGAGCATCGGCCAGCCCACGCCGTAGCTGGAATGCACCTCCCCCAGCGCCAGGCCATGGCGTACCGCTAGCGTTGGGCCCATAGCAAAGTAGTCCCAGTGAAGCAGGCTCTCCTCCAGGAACAGCCGGCCGGCCATTGCCGCACCATCTACCACATAAACCAGAGAAACGATGCCGGCCGGCACAATCAGATCGAGCGAACAGAATCCCTTGAGCGCCGCCGGCGCAGTGACCACGGAGGCTAAGCGGCCGAAAACTGCTGCCAAGCGGCCCTCCCGTACGCGCCGCTCGCCATTTCCAGGCGGGCGCGACGGTGGAAAGCCGAAACGGTCCCCCCTTGCCGGCCGGCCGACGCCGAGAGCCACTGCGGTGCTGGCCAGCAACAAGACGCCGAAGGCAACCAGGTAGGGCAGCGCAACGGGCTGCTCGGTTGCCGGATAGCTTCGGGCCTGCACGTACAAGACGAAGAAGGCAGCCAGGCCGGCCACACCGGCTGTTAATTGGCGTGCGCCGGCGGCCCAGATCAACTCGTCAGGGACGGAGCCTATCCTGCTGTTCCACAGCCGGCCGACAAACAGCGCCAGAATTCCCGCCGCCAGGATGCCCGACAGGTAGATCTTAATGTCGTGCTCGGGCAGGTAGAGCGTCCCCCCAAAAACGGTGAAGCGCTCCAGCCTCCGCTCCGGAAGTGGGATCCACAGCATCAGGATCATGATCAATTGCAGGCTGATCGAGGCCACCAGGACCGCCGCTCCGGCAAGGCAAGCTGAATAGCCGACCGGGCCGCCATCCTGCTCGGGCTGCGGGGAAGAACGAAACATTTCAGCGGGTCTGGAGTCCACCCTCACGAAGGGCACACAAAAGTTGCCGAACCCCGGCAAGGCCGGTCGAACAGTTCGGCAACGTCATAGTCGTACACGTACGCTGTGATCGAGCCGAACGACTGCTGGGTCACAGGGTCCCCGAAGGATGCCGGCGGAGCGGGGGCAATGAACTCCGGAGCACTGGCATCGTGCAGAAAAAACGACCTTCCCTGCTGCGGCTCGAACCAGGAGGTGCGGACATTGACCGAAAACGGGCACAACACGTCGCTTTCAGGTTGGTGGCAGGCTATCACCGGATAAACCTGCACCGACATTCCGGACATCAAACTCAACTGGTGGGAGGTGAAATAGCCGCTGTAGCCCCGGTGAATCCCTTCCGAGCGGACAAACTGGGCGATCCTCGGCCCTTCGTCCAGCAGTGTCTTGAAACCGGGAACCCGTTCGTAAGCAAAAAGTTCCTGGCGGGAGGCTATGCTCAGCAGGCAAAACAGCGCAACAGCGCCGGCGGCTGCCAGCCGGCATCGGCCGGGGAAGCGGGCGGCCAGCGGGGCAACCGCCCCCAGGGCGAAAACCGCCGGGATGACGTAGCGAGAACTGTCTGAAGGGCCGGCCGGAAAAGTACTGAGGGCGAAGGCGGCAAAAGTGCCCCCTGCGCTTAGCAGCCAAAAAGCCAGGTACATAAGCAAGCCTCGCTCCCCGGAACCGGCGCGCACCGCTTTGGCAGTGCGGAAGAACAGCACCGAGCAGTAGACGACCGTCCCGGCTAGGACCAAAGCCATAGCCAGTCGACCCAACCGCATCGGACCCTGTTGATCGGCAAAAAAACCGTTGGTCAAAGACAGCAGGTGAACTACAAACTCCTCCAAGTTGGCCCGGATCTGAGAAGGAGAGGCGAACGCGTAGCCGTCCTTAAGGTAATTTTTTTCAAACCCGACGGAGCCCATAGCCCGCCAGACCAGCTCACTTAATCCGAACGCAACGGCCGCGAGGGCCGGTCCGGCCAAGGCGAGATCGCGGCTGGCCCGAGTGCGATCGATCAGCCCAACCACCACCGGAGCAGCAGCGAACGGAACCAGTCCAACCGCGAGGAACAATGGATCGGAAGCCAGCGTCGCCCCGGCAACCAGCAGGACCAGGACGCCCACCCCGGCCAACTGCCCCGGCCGCCGATTGCCCCGGCTGGCGGTGGATCGCCCCGGCCGGTCAAGCCGCCCTGTGGCCGCCCACACCAGCACGGCGGCCAAGAAGGCGTCGGCGACGAAGGTATGGCCCCTGATCCCCTCGGCGAATACGGTAAGCAGGATCGTCGCCCCAGAGGCCAAACCCAAAGCGACGGTCAGCGCCGTCGGCCATTGGCCGGCCACCCGGTGGGCCGCCCAGCCGGTAAGGCCCAGCCCACCCAGGAAAAACGCGAAAGGTGCCCAGTCCCATATCACGTCCCGGAAGGGTAATTCCCGAGTGAGAGCCAAGAACCATATAGTGGTAAGGTGACTGGCTTCGCCGACGAAGATCGAACCGCCCCGATTTCCCGGGGTGCCCAAGCCCCGCACAAGCACCGGCGCCCAAGCGGCGTCCGGATTGATGTGGACCACCGAGATGATCCGCCGATAGGAACCGACCAGCCAGAGCGCGTATCCGCCCGCTAGAAGCAGAGGAATCCAGGGCAGCAGGCGTCCCGGCAATGAGGTCGGAAAGCTCTGCGCCGGCCTCGGGCGCGGCAGCAGCTCAGTACGGCTCACAGCGGTCCAGCGCTACCGGCAGATCGCCGCGACGTCCAAAGCGGTCTCAAGGCCAACTGGTCGGAGCTCGAAGTCTTCGATGGTGAACTGCGAAGCTAGGCTCGAATCACCTGCTCGCGAGCGGCTGAGCTTCCAGTCATAAAGGATCTGCCGGGTTTTGCGGGATAAGAACCGGCGCAACTTGAGCGGGTCGAGGCGAAGCACGGCGGCCAGCTGGCGCCGTTCCTCGGAGAAAAAGTCCATATAGCGCTGAGATCCGAACAGTCCGTACGGTACTACATGCTCGAAGTGCGTTCGGCACAGCTCCTGTAGCTCGAACGAGTCGAACTCGATGTAATGGTAGGGATCGATGATCTCATCCGGCCGCCCGAAGGTCAGGCGGTTGGGGGTCACGAAGACAGCCACCGCCCCCGGCCGGAGCACACGGGCAACCTCGGCCACTGCTCGCCGGGGATCGGGAACGTGTTCGATGGCATGAATGCACATAACCGATCCGAAGGCGGCGTCCTTAAACGGCAACTTTCGCATGTCGGCGCGGGCTGTCGGGCGCGGCTGGGAGACCAACGAGCTGTGGTCAAGGTCGATCCCAACGCTGGCCCTAGGAGCCAAATGGTTGAGCGCGTGGCCGGTGCCGCAGCCGATGTCCAGCACCGTTCCCGATCCCAGATAGGGAGCGGTCAGAGCGTAACAGGCAGCGTGGCGCTGCCAGCTTGCGTTGAAACCGCCGACCGGCGTCACTATCCGTTCGCCGGTCACCTTAAGATATGTTTCGCTCATGGCCAGTTCTTTGGACTCGGATCACACCGACGAAAGCCTCGCCCTGAAACCTGGGCAACGTACGGTCTTGGTGGTGATGCCAGCCTACAACGCCGCCAGAACACTGGGAGCAACATGGGCGGGGATCCCCAAGGGCATCGTGGATGAGGTGCTGCTGGTGGACGACGGCAGCAGCGACGAAACCTTGGATATCGCCCGCTCGCTTCCCATCCGGACTATCTCGCTCCCCCATAACGTTGGCTACGGAGGCAACCAGAAGACCTGCTACCTTGAGGCGCTGCGGCTGGGGGCCGGCGTGGTGGTAATGCTCCATCCGGACGGGCAGTACGATCCCTTGCTACTGCCTCAACTGATAGCTCCAATTGTCGACGGCAGGGCCGATCTGGTTCTTGGTAGCCGGATGATGACCCCCGGCGGCGCCCGGGCGGGCGGGATGCCGCTGTACCGCCTCGTAGCCAACAGATTCCTAACAACATTGGAGAATCTGGCGCTCAGCCGGAACTTTAGCGAACTGCATACCGGCTACCGGGCCTACTCCATAGACTTCCTGCGTACCATCCCGTTCATGCGCAACTCGGACAACTTCGTCTTCGACACCCAAGTTATAGCTCAAGCAGTGGCCTTCGATCAGCGGGTAGTCGAGGTTCCAATCCACACCCGCTACCATCCGGATGCCTCGTCTACATCAATGCGGGCCAACATTGTCTACGGCCTTGCCACGCTCGGCGTGATGGTGCGCTGGCGGCTCCACAAAGCTCATCTTGTGAGAAGCAGGATCTTTGTCGCTTAGGACCTCCACACGACTCGGACCTACCGCGGATACGCCTTCAGATTCGCCACCTGACCGGCGAAGCTTCGCAGCCCATCCGAATCTCCTCGCCTGCCTGGGAATCATCTTGTTGTCAGCAGTGGTGTTCAGGCGCCACCTGTTGCTGGGCTACACATTCCCGTGGGACTTCACTGCTACCACCAGGTGGGCGGTCTTCGTAACCAGCACCGTGGGTAGCGGCCACTTTACCGAATGGGTGCCGTTCGTTGGAGGAGGGTTCCCGGTGGCCGAGTGCGCAGGGTGCGGACTTTACTCGCCGCTTTGGTGGGCGATGGGGTTGCTGGGCGTTCCGGCAACCGTCGGCGTGCTTACCGCCCTGCAAGCGGCCCATGTGGCATTTGGAGCAATCGGGGTTTTCGCGTTCGCCCGGCGCTTCGTTCCGGCGTGGCAATGGGCGCTGCTGGCCGGAGTCGCCTACCTGTTCTTCGGCGGCTTCTACGGCAACGCCTCCCACGATGTCATCCTGAGAGGCCACGCCTACGCCCCCTGGCTGCTATGGATCATCACGCTTCCGGAAAGCGGGCGGCCCGGAAAACGGTTCTTCCTGCTGCCGTTGTGGGCCTGGGCGATGACAACGATGGCCTATCCGGGCCAGACCATAGGTTTCCTGCTGGTCGCCTCGGTCTACCTGGCTGCGCAGCTGTGGAGCAACCCGGAGTCGATCCGCCGGGCGCTACCGGTCATGGCGCCGGCCCTATTCGCTTCAGCAGCGATCATCGTCGCAGCCTATCTACCTTACGCCGCCGCAGATCGCGCCGGCCGCCTGTTTCGTCCTTTCCCTCCTGCTGCGCTGGAGCGGGCGGCGTGGGCGCTGCACCCAGCCGACCTGTGGGGGCTCTACCTGAACCCGTTCGCCCGGAGCGAGGTCACTGCGACGATCACCTCTGGGGCAGTGGGCGCCGTAATCCTGATCGGAGTGGCGGCTCTAGTCCGAAAGAGGCGTCCGTCGGATAAGAAGGCGAGCGCACCGCTGGCTACAACATCCAACCGGGAAGCGGCGCCCCAACGCCGCCGGTCTCCGCCGGCAACCTCGCTGGAACCAGAAGCAAGGGGGATAGCTCCGCTTGTCGCTGTAGGAGGGACTGCGCTGGCCTTGGCCATGCTGCCCGCCTGGGCACCTGCCGGCAGACTAATGGCGGCAATCCCACTGCTGTTCCCCTCCCGCCTTCCCGCTTCGGACTATAAGGCGCTCGTCGCAGTATCGCTGGTGTGCCTGGGCAGCATAGGTTGGAGCCGGCTCGCCGCCGGCGAACGGTTCGGAATCGCCCCGGCGATCGCCGGGACGGTTCTCTTAGCCGGTCCCGCCGTGGCTCCGACTTCCCGGGAGGTGGCGCTCGCCCGGGCACCACTGCTGGTAGTGGCAATCGTCGTCGCCAGCCTGATGATCGCCCGTTTCGGCACCCGGATCCCCGCCCGGCTCACATTCGGTGCTCTTTTGCTACTGGTGGTGGTGGAAGGTACCCGAGTGATTTCCGACTTGCAAATCTATCCGGAACAGACCTCCTGGGCGGTCACCTCCGGGGCCTTCCCAGACCGGCAGTTGCACGACCGCCAGGCAAGCGCCTTACGCCATCAGCTTGCCGATCCGCCGCCCACACGGCCCGGCCGAACGGCAGTCCTGGCGCCCTACAACCCGGTGGGCAGCACCGACGACGCCATCGGCTACCTGGGCACCAGCTACCGCTTGGGCGACTACGGCGGAACCATTTCCGCCGCCCGGCACCGAATCACCGAGAGCCCAAAGCTGACCAAGATCATGCTTCGCCCTTGGACCGCTTGGGTGATCCCTTGTTCACAGATCGATTGCAGTGCCACCGCACTGGGTCTGCCCTACGACATGGACTCGCATTTGTCAGCCTCAGTTGAAACTATCGCCTACGGTATGGACCGGATCGAGTACCGGGTCGATTTGCCCGAAGCGTCGCTACTGATCGAAAACGAGCTGGCAGCACCCGGCTGGTCGTCAACTCAGCCCGGAATAGCACAGGTTGAGATCGCCGGCGCGTTGCGGGGATGGACGGTTCCCGCCGGCCGCTATAACTTCGCCACCACCTACCGCCAACCGGAGCGCAGCGCGCAGCTGGTGGTCGTAGCCCTCGGGCTCGCAGCCATGACTCCTTCCGTCATCTCATTGTTACTCCCGAAAGCCTGGCAGATATCCTGGAAGCAACGGTCAAAAAGGAAGGTTCGTGACGAATCGAATTAAGCCGTGACCAGATGGACGGCGCTGGTTGCGCTGGTCTTCAGATTCTCATCTCTAACTGCCGTCCGGTCGGGGCGGAGTATGTTGACGTTCACACTCCCGGAATCGGCCGGGACGCCTGCGGCCCGCTGTTCCAGCGCTGGATCGAGCCGATTATTCCAATTCTGCCCGCCCTTCCTTTACACCCCAATGTCATCGGCATACTGGGCATGACCGTTAAAACGCTGTCCACGATCGCCCGGATTTGAAACTCAGCCGCAGCGCTCGAAACTGCCCTGTGTGCGGGGAACAGAGGTCGAGCGTTCTGGTAGAGGAAAAGATCAACCTCGACCGGCTCGACGGCTTCGCCTTTGCCTCACGCAAGCTGCCCGAGTACATGCACTACCGCCTGGTGGTTTGCGACTGCTGCGGTTTGGCCTACGCCAACCCTGCTCCTGATCAAAAGGACCTGGGCGACGCATACCGGGAGGCTTCGTATGACAGCGGGGAGGAAGCCCGATGCGCCGCCCGGACCTACGCCCGTCACCTGACGCAAATCATCCCTCGCCTCCCGACCCTCGAAGGAGCCCTGGACATCGGCGCCGGGGACGGTTCTTTCCTGCAGGAACTGCTGGCTGCCGGGTTCAGCAACGTGGTCGGGGTTGAGCCTTCGACTGCTCCAATCGAAGCAGCGGCCTCCGACGTAAAGGGGCTGATCCGGCAGGGCCTTTTCGGTCAAGTGAGCCTTGTTGCCGGCGAGCACCTGAGCCTCGTGACCTGCTTCCAGACCATCGAACACGTCCCGAATCCGGCCGAGATGTTCAGGGCGATTTTTTCTCTTCTGGTACCAGGGGGTGCTGTGTACGTGATTTGCCACAATCGCCGTTCGCTTTCGGCGCGCCTGCTGGGAGAAAAATCGCCAATTTACGATATCGAGCACCTTCAACTGTTCTGTCCCACCAGCCTGCGCTACCTGTTGGAGTCCACCGGGTACCACCACGTAGCGGTAACTAGAGTCATCAATCGGTATCCGCTCCGCTACTGGGCTCGGCTGCTCCCCTTGCCGGCGGACCTGAAAGAGCGGGTGCTCTTAGCGTTGGAGGGAGCGCTGGGCTCCCGGATGATCTGGTTGCCCGCGGGGAACATGATGGCAACCGCCTTCAAGCCGCTGAATTGACATTCTTAAGACCGGCTATCCTTGCCGTTATGCCGTCGCCGGTTCACATGATCGAATTCCCCTTCGACGATTCGGACCGAGCCCGCGGGTTTTGGGTCGGCCTGCTCCAATTGGATCTGAAGGAGCGAGCCGGGGACGAGGGCGAGGGCTGGCAAACTCACTCGGGCGGGACGGAGTTTGGGTTGCATTCCCGGGGACGGGGGCCGGGTGACTCGGTTTCCATCCCTTACCTGCGGGTCCCCAACCTTGCGGCCGCACTTGCGAAAGTGCCCGATTTGGGCGGAACCGTCATCCATCCCGGCCAGAAATGGGCGATTTGCCGGGACTCGGAAGGTAGCCCGTTCGGCCTGACCGCCGGCTGATCCTCAAATCCTGGCCACCGGGTCTTCTCGGCGTTCAAGTGAAGCCTTACCGCGGTCACGGCGGGGCCTCAACCACGGAACCTGGCTGGCCTGCGCAGGGCCGGTCGGACGGCAATCCCTGTAGCTGCACTCCAACCCTACCGGGTTCGCTAAGGTTAGGAGTGATGCGCTACCAGCACCGTAACTGAGGCGCCGTGGGATCTTTGGGCCTGCGGGCCCGGGTAACCCTGGCTTGGGGGGTCATCGCTCTGGTCCTGTCGAGCTCCCTTGCCTTCTTCGCCTATGCGGTAACCCGCAGCCATCTTGTAGAAGAACGGGAGTCGAACGCGCGCAGCCAAAGCTATCTGAATGCCCGGTTCATCCGGGGCGTCCTTCGGTCGGGCGATCAGCAGGTAGGCGATGCGCTGCCGCAGCTACAGGGCGGGTCCGAGTCCCGGGCACTCGCCCGCGTGGCTGGGGAATGGTTCTCCGAATCGGTTGCCGTTAGCCCCAGTTCGCTGCCCGCTTCCTTGACCCGCCAGGCAACCGAGGGCCGGGCTGCCCGCCAGATCATCGAGATGGAGGGCGAACCGTTTGTGGCCGTCGGCGTCGGCATACCTGAGTTCAACGCCCAGTACTACGAACTGGTATCGGTGGGCGACATCCGCAGAACGCTCGGCGTTCTGGCGCAAAGGCTGAGCCTGGTGGCCGGAATCTGCACCCTGTTGGGTGCGGGGATCGGCTGGCTGGTGAGCGGCCGGATCCTGCGGCCACTCAGCCAGTTCAGCTCTGCCGCAGAACGAATAGCCGAAGGGGGCCTGGACACCCGAATCGCAGCACTGAAGGACCGTGATCTAAGGGTGCTCGCCCGATCCTTCAACCACATGGCAGACGCGGTCCAGAAGCGAATCGATAGAGAAGCCCGCTTCACATCACAGCTCAGCCATGAATTGAGATCCCCGGTTGCTGCGCTGTTCTCAGCCATCAACGTTGCCCGGCGACGCAAGAGCCCCAGTGAGAACGACCAGATCCTCGACGATATGGAGGGCCGAGTCAAAGATCTCCATGCACTGGTGGAGGACCTGCTCGAGTTGTCCCGCTTCGATTCCGAGGTATCGAACCTTCAACTCGAGCCCGTAGATCCGGCAGCCTTCGTCCGTACGCAACTGGCTCGTTTGGGTAAAGGCGACGTTCCCGTTAAGGTCGGCGATGGGGTGCCCACGGAGGTCATGCTGGACAAGAGGAGATTGGCGCAGGTGCTCCAGAACCTCATCGACAACGCCGAGCGTTATGCAGGGGGGGTCACTGCGATCCGGGTGGAGTCGAGGAATAGCTCCCAACTCCGGCTGGTGGTGGAGGACGAGGGTCCGGGAATCCCGGAGGAGGAGAGCGGCTTGGTCTTCGAGCGATTCACCCGGGGACAAGCCGCACTGCGAAGCCCGCATTCCGGCGCCGGGCTGGGTCTGTCGCTGGTATCCGAACACGTCACACTCCACGGCGGCAAGGTGGTTTACCAACCCAGGCCGGGCGGTGGCTCAAAGTTTGTGGTCGAGCTGCCCCTGGAGCCGAACCTGTGAGGAGGGCGACGGTACCGGTCTTGTTCGCGATCTTGGCAGGGCTCGCAGGGTGCGGGATCCCCCTGGACCGGCAGGCCCAGCCGCTGACCGACGTTCCCTTCGGCCTTTCTGATCCCGAGCCTTCCCCGGAGCCCCAGTCGCCTGCCCCGGTGGCCGGGTCCGCCGTCCAGATATTCCTGATCGACTCCACCGGTGGTCGGCTTGTCCCCGTTGAACGCATGATTGAAGATTCCTCAATGTCGGCGGTGGCCCAACTGCTTGTCGAAGGTGCCACCAGGGCCGAGACCAGTCAGGGGTTGGCCTCGGCGGTTGCCGAGCAGGAGGAAGCGGTCAGAAGCGCCGGCTTGGTGGGCGGTGTGGCTGCGGTGGATCTGGCGCTCAGTTTCACGTCTTTGGACGTGACCCGCCAGCGATTGGCCATAGCTCAACTGGTCATGACCCTGACCGGCCGGCCGGGCGTGGGGCGGGTTTCGTTCACCCTGGAGGGTCAGCCGGTAGACGTGCCCCGCGGGGACGGAACGCTGGTGGCCGGATCCGTCTCGCGAGACGACTATCGTGAGGTGTCGCCCACCTGAACCGTACTTTGAACCGGCCTGCTTCTCTTAGTCTCAGTCGCTGGAGTCGCTCCGGCCGGCCAGTTCGTCCACCGTGGTATCGGAAGCCAGATCCTCTCCCGCCCGGTAGGCGGCCCGCCCCACCATGTGCGCCCCGACCGGCGCGGTGATGAACATGAAAATCCCTACAAGCGACAATTTTGCGGCGCTGCCCACAGATCCCAGCTGGAGCCCGGTTGCAATGAGGACTAGCAGCAGACCCAGAGTTGCCGCTTTGGTGGCGGCGTGCATCCGGGCAAAGACGTCCGGGAAACGGATCAGCCCCGCACCGGCCAGCAGGATCAGGGCTACACCGAGCAGCAACAGGATGGCGGAAACTACCTGGATCATTGTTTGTTCCTGCCTTCGATGGCCCTGGCCACCGTAACCGTACCGATGAAGCCGAGCAGTGCCGCCACCACCATGAAATCCAGGAAAACCGAACGGCCCGTCCGGATTGCCCCGACCGCGACACCGGCGACAATGACTACCAGCAGGGTGTCCAGGGCCACGATCCGGTTGGCCAGCGACGGACCCCGACTTAGCCGGACAGAGCACAGCAGCGCCGCGGCGGCCAGTACCCCAAGTGCCAGGAGCGTAACTTCCTCCATCAGTGCCAGCCCCTCTCAGGGTTCGGGAGGCAATTAACGAGATCTGCTGCCCGCCCGGAGCAAGGCATCAGTCCCGGCCCTTCAGCTGCCGCGGTACACGGTAGCTTCCACTGGCAATGGCAATGGCCTCATCGCTGCCAAAGGCCCTGGCTGCCAGCAATTCCAGCTGGTCTACCTCACGCCGCACCGTCTCCACATCGCTCAGGTGCAAGACGTGGACGAACAAGATCGTCGGGTTGTGAAACACCTCAATGGTCAGGGTTCCCGGAGTGAGCGAGATCGCGTTGGCCACAAGGGTGGTGAGCGCCTCGGAGAAGCCCCGGATGGGAACCGCCACAATGCCCTCGTTGATGCGCGAGGACGGGGTGACCGCCTCCCAGGCGACCACTGCGCTGGCTATCAGCAGCTTCCCCATAAAGACGAAGAAGAATTTGATGGCCCCCGCAGGCCGAAGCTTTCCGATCCGTGGGTGATCCCGGGACGAAAAAACGGCCAGGATCCCTGCGGCAAGAACGCTTCCCGCAAGAAGGTTTCCCAAACTGACGTCCTCCCACAAGCACACCCAAAGCAAAACCAGACCAACCAGGCGGGCCCCTTTGGCCCTCACGGGCCGAGCACCAGGGCGACATAGAGCCCCGGCTGGGACATCCAAACGGCGGCCTGGGCGCTGACGTCGTAGACGACGCCACCCCCTGCGGCTATCGCCAGGCTGAGCGCAACCAGCGCACCAGTGGCCCACAGCGCCAGCTTCGACACCCCGCCGGTTCCCCCAGTCCCCCCTGTCCCCCCGGTCACGGCCGCCCCGGTCTCTGCGGTTCCGCGGGGCCGGGCGGCGGAGACGGGTTCCTCGTCGGCAGTGCCCCAGAAGGTCCCGGCCCAGATCTTGGTCATCGAGAACAGGGTCAAAAGACTTACCAGCAGACTAACTCCCACCACCAAGAATCTCTCCTGGGCAATGCCCTCCTGGACCAGCGCCAGCTTGGCGATGAAGCCCGACGATGGTGGTAGGCCCGCCAGGCTGAGGGCGGGGATCATGAAGAAGGTCGCGGCCATCGGCATTGAATGGACCAAGCCTCCCAGGCGTCTGAGCACCCCGGTGCCGGTGGCTGCCTCCACCAGTCCTCCGACCAGAAACAGCGTGGTTTTTACGACAATGTGATGCAGGATGTAGAAGATCGCCCCGGCAATCCCGGCCACCGTGAACAATCCCAGGCCGAAGATCATGTAGCCGATCTGGCTGACGATGTGGAAACTGAGAATCCGTTTTATCTCGTTCTGGGCAATCGCCCCCAGTACCCCCACCAGCATGGTTGCGCCGGCGATGGCCAGCAGCAGGGTGGATGGGCCCTCCGGAGGAAACATAAGAGTCTGGGTCCTGATGATGGCGTATACCCCGACCTTGGTGAGCAAACCGGCGAAAACCGCAGTCACCGGGGTGGGTGTGGTGGGGTAGGCGTCGGGCAGCCAGAAAAACAGGGGGAAGATCGCCGCCTTGATTCCG
This sequence comes from Actinomycetota bacterium, assembly GCA_052389675.1. GTDB lineage: Bacteria > Actinomycetota > CADDZG01 > JAHWKV01 > JAHWKV01 > JBBDRH01. The sequence continues at coordinate 59,227 of JBQTHR010000022.1, read as the reverse complement.
AACACCACCAGCAGCAGCAAACCTAAGCCTTGGCGGACCCCGTCGGGCAACTCGGGAATCTTGACCGCCAACTCGGCCATATTCACGGTTCCGGTTGACGCATAAATCAATCCGATTGCGGTGATGAACAATGTCGACGCCAGCAAGCTGATCACCATGTAGGTCATCCCGGAACGAACCTGATCCTCACGGCCCCCCAGGGTTAACAGCACATAGCTGGAGCTGAGCATTACCTCGAACGCCACGAACAGGTTGAACAGGTCCCCGGCAAGAAAAGACAGCGATATCCCCGAAGAAAGCACCAGGAACATCGGATGAAAGAAAAGTCGCTGATCCCGGGTTGCCGGACTGCCGATGGCATAGAGCAAAACTGTCAGGACCATCACGCCGGCGACCACCAGCATGAGGCCCGAGAATATGTCGGCGACGAGAGTGATCGCCAGCGGAGCCGGCCAGCCGCCCACGTTTACCGCCACCGGGCCCGACGCCACGACCCTGATCAGCAGCCATGCGGCCGCCCCCAGGTTTGCCGACAGGACCAGCACGCTGATCAGCCGCTGCAACCTTATATACCCGTGGCTAACCAGCGACGCGGCGGCCCCAAACAGGGGCAATGCCATCAGGGCAGGGACCACCACGTTCATTCCTGGTTCCCCAGCCGGGCGATCCGCCGATCCTCCACGTCGTCCTCCACCTCGTCGTCATTCCTGAGGCGCCAGCTGCGATAGGCGAGCGCCAGCAGGAACGAGGTGACCCCGAAGGTGATAACGATTGCGGTAAGAGCAAGAGCCTGCGGGACCGGGTCTGTGAAGGACTCCACCGGCCCCAGCCCCACTATCGGGGGCCGCCCTGCCCGGCCACCGGCGGCGAGCAAAAGCAGGTTGGCGCCGTGGCCCATCAGTCCGAGCCCGAGGATGATCCGGGTCAGGCTGCGCTGAAGAAGCAAGTAGGTGCCGATTGCGTAAAGCCCGCCGACCACCATCACCAGGACCACGATCATCGCTGCTCCTCGGCGCCCAGCACAGCAAGAACCGTCAGGACCAGCCCGACAACCACCAGGTAAACCCCAACATCGAACAACAGCGCTGAGCTGGCCTTGAGGGTGCCGATCAACGGCAGCTCCAGCGATACTTTGATCGCCTCCAAGAAATCGCCCCCGCCCAGCCAGCCGATGCATCCGGCGAGTATCGCAACTCCCAGACCAGCTCCGAGCAGGCGGCCGGGAAGCCGGCCGGGAGTACGGATGGCGGCCGGGCCGGCATCGATGTAGCGCAGGACGAAGGCTGCTCCGGCCGTAAGCCCGCCGACGAATCCGCCCCCCGGGGCGTTGTGCCCGGCAAAGAGCAGGAAAAGCGAGAACATGAGCACGGCAGGGAAAATCAGGTCCACCGAGGTCGCCAGGATCATGGACCGGTCAGGCTTCATCCGGCTCCTCCTCGCGATTTCGCCCAACCAGCACCAAGCTGGCAATCCCAAACGCTGCCACTGTCAGCACCGTTATCTCACCTAGCGTGTCCAGTGCTCGAAAGTCGGTCAAGATAACGTTCACGACGTTGCGCCCACCACCTTCGGGCAAGGCCCTTTCAATGTACTCACGCGCTAGATGGCCATCGCCGCCCGGGTGGGCCGAGAGCAGGGCAAAAGTGGCAACGAAGATGCCCACGCAACCGGAGACCACCACCCGCAGCGCTTGGCCGAAGCGCCATTGGACTGCGCGAAAACTCGAAGGAAGATGGCGCAGCACCATTACGAAGATCACCAGCGCCAGAGTTTCGATCAGTAGCTGGGTCAGCGCCAGATCGGGTGCCCCCTGCATCACGAACAGCACTGCCACACCGAATCCCACCGCGCCGAGCAGCAGCACTGCGACAAGACGCTGGCGGACCCTTGCAACAAAGACCGCTCCCGCCAGGATGCCTGCTCCCACGGCAACCTGGCCCCACGACTCGGCGAACACCAACCGGCCGGGCAGGTTGAAGCCGTGGATCAAGGCCCAGGACGGGATTGCCACCACGCTCAGCAGGATCACGGCAATGTAGACGGGCAGCGAGCCGTTCTGGAAGAAGCCGGTAATCCGATCGGCCGACCGGTTGAGACCCTTCAAACTTTGATCGTAGACCTCTGAGGCGCTCAAACGAACCCGGAAGCGCTTGAGCAACCGGTGTACCCGATCCCGGCTGAAGAACATCGCCAAACCAGCAGCAACCGTCAGGACGGAAAAACCCAGTGCGGGGGTGAAGCCATGCCATAACGCCAGGCTGCCGCGGGCCTCCGGATCCAGGGACCTGGCCGATGCGGAAACAAGCTTGTCCGCCGGGCCGGGGACCAGTCCCAAGAGCAGCGTGAGCAACGCCAGTGCCGCGGCAGGAGCAACGAAGGCTGCCGCTGCCGGAAACGCCCGGGCCGGCTCAATCCCGTGACCCAGTTCCTTGTCGGCAAATCCCCCCCACAGGAACCGGGCGGTGTAGGCAAAGGTCAACACGGATCCGCCGATGATCCCTGCCGAAACCACCCAGCCGGAGTCATGGAGTACGGCCTCGAAGGCAGCTTCCTTGGAAATGAAGCCGAACAGCGGAGGTAGCCCTACCATCGACGCCGACGCCACCACTGCCACCGCCATCGTCGAACGCAGACTCCTATGCGCTCCACTCAGCCGGCGCAGGTCGCGGGTGCGGGCCTGGTGGTCGATGATGCCTACCGACATGAACAGTGCGGCCTTGAACAGGCCGTGGGCCAGGATCATCGCCACCCCGGCGAAACTCAGATCCGGGTGCCCACTGCCCACCAGGACAACCAGGAAGCCAAGTTGGCTCACCGTGCCGAAGGCGAGCAGCAACTTCAGGTCGTGCTGGACCAGCGCCCGCAATCCCCCGACCAGCATGGTCGCCAACCCCACTCCGATCACCAGCGGGCGCCAGAAAGGGACAGAATCGGCGAATGCGGGGGCCAGCAGGGCAATGAGGTAAACGCCGGCCTTGACCATCGTGGCCGAGTGCAGGTAGGCGCTGACCGGAGTAGGGGCGGCCATTGCTCCGGGCAACCAGAAATGAAACGGTACCTGTGCCGACTTGGTGAACGCACCCAGCAGGACCAGGATCAGCCCGGCCCCCACCGCTGCTCCGGCGGGAGGTGACTCCAGCAGCGCCGATATCGAGTAGCTGCCCGCAGCCTGACCGAGTATTACGAAGCCGGCCAGCATCGCCAGGCCCCCGGCGCCGGTAACCAGGATCGCTTGCAAGGCGGCCGATCGGGCGGCCGCCTTGCCATCCTCGAACCCGATCAGCAGGTAGCTGGTTATCGAGGTCAGTTCCCAAAAGACGTACAGAGCTATGAGATTGTCTGCCAGGACCACCCCGAGCATGGAGCCGGCGAATGCGCTGAGCGTGGCGGCGAACCGGCCCAGGTCCGGCCGGTCAGAAAAGTAAAACCGGCAGTAGATGAAGATCGCCAAACCAACGCCCGCTATGAGAACCACCATCAGCATAGAGAAGCCGTCGATCCGTAGGTCGAGTCCCAGGCCCAGGGGGCCTACCCAGTCGATTCGCTGGATCAGCCGTTCGCCTGCGACCACCCGGCCCGAAATGCCGGCTGCCCAGATCAGGGTGATCACCGGTGCCACAGCGCACAGGTAGAAGACCCGGCGCCCCAGCCAGCGGACCGCTAGCGGCGCCACCAGCGCCACGGCGACGTGGACCAGCAGCACGGCGGCGATGCTCACCGCAACAGGCCCGGCATCGCGAGGCAGGAAAGATCGATGGCGAAAGTGGAAATGGCAGGGACCTCCAGTAATACGGAAGAAGCGCTGCCGACCAGACTTCCCGGCTCTCCAGACTCAAGCATACCGGACCGGTTCGCCGGACCGCCTGACTTCTCAGCGCCGGGCGGGCCCGAGGTCGTCCCTCAACCGCCCTCGGGGGCACCCTTGAGGTTCACGCCCGCAGCCTCGTCGCCGGCTACCCGATTGGGCGAGCGGGCGGTCGGCGGATTGAGCACGCTTTCCTGGATATAGGGCGGCCGCCCCTTTACCTCATCGTACAGGTGCGCCAGATAGGAACCGATGATGCTCAGGCAAAGCAACTGGATTCCACCCATGAACAGGATCAGCACTATCAACGTGGTGAACCCGCTGGGCACCAGTTCAGGCGAGAGGATCCGGGCGAGGATCTGGAAGACTATTAACACCGCCGCCAAAGCGGTCACCACAACCGCAAGGACCGTGATCAAATCTAGCGGTGCGTAGGAGAACGACAGGATCGCTTTTCGAGCCCAGCCCAGATTGCTGATCAGCGAGTTCGTGGTCTCACCGAAGGCCCTCTCCGGCCGGACGTAGCTGACGCCGGCTTGTTTGAAGCCCACCCATGCCCGCAACCCCCGCAAAAACCGGTTGGTTTCCGGGAGTTGGTTCATAGCATCAACCACCCTGCGATCGATGAGTGAAAAGTCTCCCGCGTCCGCCGGGATCGACACGTAAGAGGCTTTGCGGAACAGCCGGTAGAAAGCCATATAGGCAATCTGCAGGAACCTGGTGGCCTCCCGCTTGACCCGCACTCCATAGACGACGTCGTAGCCCTCCAGCCACTTCTCGTAGAACTGTTCGATAACCTCGGGCGGGTCCTGCAGATCGCCGTCGAGTAAGACCACCCCGTCGCCGGTGGCCGAGCGCATGCCGCTGGTGAATGCGCTTTGCGAACCGAAGTTGCGGGAGTGGTTTATCACCGTGACGTGGGGATCCCGGCCGGCCAACTCGGCCAGCACCTCGCGGGCATTGTCCGGGCTGGCGTCGTTAACGAAGATAATCTCGTAGTCGACCCCCAGCTTGCCGAAGACCGCGGTGAGGCGCTCGTGCATCGAAGGAACCGCCGGGGCATCCCGGTAGCAGGCGATGACCGCGCTGATCCGGCGGTTGGGCGCTTGTTCCATGGTTCTAGGCAACGGCATCTGCGAGACGGGCCACTAGTTCGCGCTCCGGTGCCCCCGGATCCCCCCGGGAGAGGTCTGTCCCCGCGAAGGGTCTTGTGCATCGATGGCTCTGAGCGCGCCATTGTGCCCGCGCAAGCTTAGCTCAAGGGCATCTTGGGCAGGTTCATCCAGCCGGGCCGGATGGCTGGATACGGATCGCACCTCCAGTGCACCGAGTGCACAGGTCACGAGCGCCTGTGGCGATAGGCCGTAAAGGTCATCCATGTAACTAGTGCTCCCAACGGCTCCCGTCGGCGTGCGCCTGACCCCGCAGCGCACCAGCCGGCAGCCGAAGCCGCCCTCAGCGATCACCTCGGCGACCATTGACCCCAGGCCCCCGACAACATAGTGGGCCTCCACGGTCATAACCACGGCAAACTCGCTGAGCGCGATGCCTAGATCCTCAACCGGCCCTGGGTTGAACGACGAGACCACCTCCACCTGGACGTGAACCCCGTGAGCGGCCAGCTCCTCTGCGGCAGCAACCGCAGCCGTGGTAACGCTCCCGGCACACACGATCAACAGGTCCATTCCCCGGCGGATCCGCTCGGTGTGCCCGAGCCGGAAAGCGCCCTCAAGGCCGGGAACCGTGCCCGACTCCTCCTTTCCGATGCGAAAGTAGATCGGGCCGGACGAGTTGTGGGTAGCGGCCAGTGCCGCTGCCGCCTGCCGATGGTCGGCTGGCACTATGACCGTCAAGCCGGGCTGGATTCGCATAACCCCCAGGTCCTCCAGCCCGTAGTGGGTTATTCCGGCGGTCCCGTAATCAAATCCGCCTCCGATCCCCAACACGCGGACCGGCAGGCGGTGGGCCACCGGGCCGTTGCGGATGAACTCGTAGGGCCGCAGGCTGGCGAAGGTGACAATCGAGTATACGTACGGAATGAACCCGGCCTCCGCCAGGCCGGTGGCCATTCCCACCATGTTCTGTTCCGCCACGCCGACGTTGAAGAAGCGATCCGGGAACTCCTCGGCGAACGGCTCGACGACGGTGAATCCCAGGTCTCCGGTCATCAGCACGATCCGCGGGTCGTTCCGGGCAATCTCCACCAGCTTCCCGATGAAGGCCTTCCTCAAGGAGCGGATCCCAACTCATCCATTGCTGCGAGGTACTGCTCCTGCGACATCGGTAAGTAGTGCCACCTGATCTGGCCCTGCATGAACGACACGCCCTTGCCGAACGTGGTGCGGGCGATCAAAACATGCGGGCGGCTGCCCTTCAGGCTACTGAGAGTGGCCACCATACCCGGGCAATCGTGCCCGTCAACATCATGGACCTGCCATCCGAAACCTCGCCAGAGCCCTCCCATGGACGACAGATCGACAACGTCCTTCGTGTAGCCCAAGGCCTGCTGGCCGTTGAGGTCGACCAGCGCCACCAGGTTGCCGAGCTGCCGGTGCCCGGCAAACATGGCCGATTCCCACACCGACCCCTCGTTGCACTCGGCGTCGCTCAGCAAAACGAACACCCGGCGGGCAGAGCCCTGAAGCCGGGCCGCCAGAGCCGCCCCGCAGCCCAGCGCCAGCCCATGGCCGAGCGATCCAGTGGTGAAGTCCACACCGAAAAGGTCCCGCTCCGGGTGAACACCCAACAAGCTGCCGTCGCCACAATAGCCGTTGAGTTGATCGTCGCTAAGCCAGCCCTTGAGGTTGAGGGCGCAGTACAAGGCCAAGCACGCGTGGCCTTTGGAGAGCACGAACCGGTCACGGTCGGGATGCGCCGGGTCGGCAATGTTCATCCCACCGCAGTAGAGTGCTGCGATCGTATCCGCCACGGACAATGCCGAGCCGATGTGCCCCACGTGGGCCCGGTGCGATTGCTCAACAATGCCCTGCCTGATCCGGTGAGCCATCAGCCCGGGATTGCCGTCAAAGCTAGGCTTGGGCGCATGAGCAAACTCTCCCCCACCGCCCATCACGCCAACCCGCATCTGCGCCTGCGGGTCGCAAAGCCGTGCGGCGACGCGCTCACCCATTACCCAACTCCCCTGCCGTCCAAAGATGGGCTCATTCTAGTGCGGTCGGGTTGGGGAGGACCGAGTTGACCCGGGTAGCGCTCAGTGGAGGATCAGGCTTCGTGGGTGCCAACCTGACCCGTCGCCTGATCGACGAAGGTCACGAGGTCTTCCTGCTCCTGCGCCCAGGCGCCCGGCGCTGGCGGCTGGACCTGGTGCCCGAGGCAGTCCGGGTGGTGGCCGATCTGGGCGATCAGGACTCCGTCGAACGAGCAATAAACGGTATCCGGCCCAACTGGGTGTTCCACCTGGCTACTTACGGAGCCTATCCTGGCCAGACAGATCTGCGAAGCATGGTGCGGGCAAACCTCAACGGAGCAATCAACCTGCTGGAAGCGGCGATCGCTGCCGGCGCCCAGGTCTTCGTAAACACCGGCTCATCGTCCGAGTACGGTCACAAGGACCATCCCCCCGCCGAAAACGAGTCCCTCGAACCCAACAGCCACTACGCTTGGACGAAAGCAGCGGCCACCCACTACTGCAGTTTCACCGCCTCCCGCTACGACATTCGCATCCCAACTTTGCGTTTGTACTCGGTCTACGGACCTTATGAGGAGCCCGGCCGCCTGGTACCCACACTGGTGTTTTGCGGGCTTCGCGGGAAACTGCCGCCGCTGGTTAACCCGTCGACTGCCCGGGACTTCGTCCATATCGACGACGTCTGTGACGCCTACCTGCTTGCCGCCGGCTCCAGTACCGGCCAGACCGGCCCCGTCTACAACGTGGGGAGCGGCGTGCAGACCACGATGGCGCAAATCGTCGAGTTGGTTCGCCGGCGCTTGAACATCGCAGAAGAGCCCGCCTGGGCAACGATGGCTCCCCGCAGCTGGGACACCGACACGTGGGTGAGCAACAACCGCAAGATCACTACCGAGTTGGGCTGGTCCCCGCAGGTTTCGCTTGAGCAGGGCTTGGATCGGCTGGCCTTCTGGTTCGAACGGCACCCCAAACTCCACGAGCGCTACAGCTGACCGTTTAGGATTGCCGGAGTTTGCAAGCCAGTCCCGACCCCGGAGCACAAGTCCCTTGGATGACGCTAATCTGAAAAATGAAGTCGCGGCCTTCGACCGGGACGCTGCCGGAGGCGACGGCTACATCTACACCACCACGGACAAGCTGAGCAGTCGCTTAGCAACGGCGAATCTCGAGCGCTTGATCCTTCGGTCGGTGTCGATGCAGGGCAAGCGGGTGGCTGACATCGGATGCGGCGACGGCCACTTCACTCGGCGCTTCTACGACCTTGACCGCCCGGCAAGCATGAGGGGCCTCGACCCGGCCCCCAACGCCGTAGCAGTGGCAGCAAGTAAGGCTTTAGAACGCAACATGGAGTTTACTGAGGGCAGCGGCCATGCCCTACCATGGGCCGACAACAGCTTCGACATCGCTATGATTCAGGGCGTCTTGCACCACGACGACAAGCCCTGGACCACTATCCAGGAAGCGCTGCGAGTGGCTCCCGAAGTGGTAATCCTGGAACCCAACGGCAACAATCTGGGTCTGAAGATAATTGAGAAAGTTTCCCAATACCACCGGGAGCACAGCGAGCGTTCCTACTCCACCCGCCGGCTGTTCCGCTGGATCCGCTCGGCAGGGGGCGAAGTTGCCGGCGCACGCTTTGGGGGGTTCGTGCCCATGTTCGCGCCAGATCCCATCGCCAGGGCGATGAAAATGGTTGAGCCCGTGGTTGAGCGCACACCGGTTATCGGGGCGTTGTGCTGCTCGGTCATCGTGGTGGTGGCCCGCCGCAGGAACGATTTCCCGGACCCTGGCTATAACGCGGCCGGATCGCGCCGAAAGGTGGCCGGCTAGGACCGGCACCCCTTGGACCAGGCCTGCTCACCGCTCGCCCAGGATGTACACACCGGCAGCCAACTCTGCAACGCTTTGCGGCCGCAGTTGCTGAAACTGGCGTAGCGGCCGATGCTGGTCCATGTCACCCAGAAGGTCCACGATGCGCGTTTTCTTAAACTTTTCCCTCTGCTGCTCGTCCGTGAAACCAGCTACGTAGGAGCGCAGCACCCATTCAAGCGTCAGCCAGGGCTGCTGGAACGGTGCCACTCCTTCCTCGATGATCTTCACTCCCTTGAACAAGGTCTTAAGGCCTTCAAGGGAGGTGTTGAAGTAATGGTGCGGGTAGCCGTGCAGCGGTTGGAGAAACGCCGAGTGGCACAGCACCCGGCTGCCCGGCTTGAGCACCCTGATCAGCTCTTTGGCGTAACCGAACGGATCCTTTACGTGCTCCATCACCGCATGGCTGATGATACCGTCGAAGGTTGCCTCCCGAAAGGGCAACTGAGCCCCGTCGGCCACCACGTTGGTCGATGGGAATCGCTCAATCTCCAGTTGGATCACCCGCGGATGGCTTAGGGGAGGCCAGCCGGCGCCGGCATCCAGGAACATTCCCCCGCTGTCAAGTTCGAAGTAGGAGGGCACAACTTCCTCCATAATCTCGTGTCGGCTGACGTCGTCACCCCGGGCCACCGGGCTGGCCACGGCTCCGAGGAAGCTCGGAACCTCGCCCAGCCATTCCACAGGGCGGCTGCAGGACTCGCATCTGCTCTGGCCCCGGGCCAAAGGAAAGTGGCAGGTGGCACAGACCAGCACTGAGAGGAGGTTCTCCTGAGCCCGCTCGAAGACATCGTCTTTGAGCGTTACGTCGAGGTCCTTGAATTTGACCCACTCGCCCAGGGTCGTTTGGATCCAAAGCTCGCACGAGCCGCTCCAGATCGACCGGTCCACCTCCAGGTAGAACCCGGTGTGATAGCCGCGGGGATGACCCAGAAGGGCCGCCGAGACATCGTCGCGCCGGAAGCGCTGCATCACCGGAGCCACTGCGCGCCCGGTGCGTGCCTGGATCTGTTCAACTCCGTCCGGGTGGAAGACCCAACCCCGCACCGGCACGAAGGCTCCCTCGATGTGCTGGCCAGGCGAAGGAAAGGCCAAGACGTACTGGACGTCGCCGGTACGTTCGCCCACGGTGGGCAGCCTAATAAAGTCCTCTTCCATTCCCATCGGAGTTGGCGGCGCGGCCCCCGGTTCAGATCTGCGGAATCAACGGTAGATCCATCTTGAGGCTGGGCGGATCGAACGGGTCCCGGTAGCCCTGCCAGCGGGCGCGGAAGAAGTCCTCATCCCCCAATGGATGAGACCGGTGACTGCCGTTGTTCAGGCCCCGGCTGGCCGCCTCGTGGTGCCACAGTTCGGCATAGGGCGTGTAGACAATGCGGTATCCCTTTGCACTGGCCCTGAGGCAGAAATCGACATCGTTGTAGGCCACCGTTAGCGCCTCCTCGAAGCCCCCCAGTTCCTCGAAGACCGCCCGGCGGGTCATCAGGCAGGCGGCGGTCACCGCAGATGCGTTGTGGATACACCGGCCGAGGCCGAAGTAGTTCTCGTAATCGATATTGCCCGCCAGCCCATCGCCCGGCCCTACGATTACCCCCTCGTGTTGCGCCCGGCCGTCCGGGTAAAGCAAGCGGGCGCCTACAACACCCACCTCCGGCCGCTGAGCGTGTTCGAGCATCGCCTCTATCCACCCCGGATCTTTCACGACGGTGTCGTTATTGAGCAGCACGATGTACTCGCCACCCGCCTCCGCCGCCCCGTGGTTGATGATCGAAGAGAAGTTGAAGCCCCCCGGGTGCCGGACCACCCGGCCTCCGTAGCTCTGTAGATAAGCCAGTGTCGACTCGTCCTGGGAGTCGTTGTCCACTACGACGATCTCATAGTTGGGCCAGGTGGAAAGTTTTCTGATGCTCTCCACGCAGCGCTGAAGCAGGTCCAGCCGGTCACGGGTGGGGATCACGATGCTGACCTTCGGCGTACCCAACAGCGCGTAGCGGATCCGGTAGTAGCCGGGGTACGGCCCGTCCTCAACGGCTGCATCGACACCCCGGCGCACCAGCGAGGCGGCAATGGCGCGCCTGGCGGCGTCGTGCGCCCAGGGTTTTTGATCGTCAGAGTGGGCCACCGAGGAGGCGATCTGCCGCCAGGTGTACAACGCAGCCCGGATGTGGCCGATTCGCTCGCTCGCCTCGGTGACCCGCAGGACCAGGTCCCAATCCTGGCTACCGTCGAATCCGGGGCGAAAACCTCCCACTTGCTCCACAATTGAACGCCGGTAGACGCTGAAGTGAGTTACGTAGTTGCACGAGGTAACAAGGTCCGGGGACCAATCCGGCTTGCGAAAGGGGTCCTTCAAAACACCTTCCTCACTGCGATGGTCCAGATCGGAGTAGATGAAGTCAAGGTCCCGCTGTTCGTTCAGCAGCTTGATCACCTGATAGAGCGCGTTGAGCTTCAACTCGTCGTCGTGATCCAGCAGGCCAACGAACTCGCCGGTGGCCAGTGCCAGGGCGGCCGATGAGGCGGCGGCAATTCCCCGGTTCATCGGCAAAAGCATTAACTTGATCCGCTCGTCACGGGCAGCGTAGCCGGCAAGAGTTGCCCTGGTGTCCTCCCGGCTGGATCCGTCGTCAGCGATGCACAACTCCCAATTCGGGTACACCTGGGTCATCACGGAGTCGATAGCCGCGGCCAGCCACTTCGGCTCGGTGTTGTAAACCGGCATCACGATGCTGACCTTCGGCTGGTAGTCAAGCTGCTTGAGCTGTTTGAGCATCTTGCGCACGTGATCGGGCGACAACACGTAGAGCCTCTCCCAGGCCTCGTAGCGGTCGCCCGGCGACAGCGAGCCCGGGTCAATCTCCCGGCGCAGCAGCTTCGGTCCCCAACGCCACACCTTGAGGCCGTGCTTGGCGAAGCCCAGCGGGCCCTTCTCCATCAGCAACCGAACTGCGTAGCCGGGTAGCAACACCAGCCGACGCCGGCGGGTGCCCCACGGGGCAATCCGATCAATCACGCCGACGAACCTCTGCCACAGCTGGTAGTTGGTTCGGTTGACGATGTTGTCGTAGGCGTGCTGGACGTTGCCCAGTTGGTTGCGGGCCTCGGCCAGATGGTGGCTGAGGTCGGCGTGAATGTGGTTGAGTGTCCGGCGCAGCCCCTCCGCCTTGACTTCCATCTCCCAGGCATGCACCTCTTGGTCCCAAAGCGGTTTGAAGGTTCGCCGGATAGCCGATTGCACCGGTTCCACCTCCAGGTCTTCGGGAGCAGCGGATACCAGGCTGAGGTCGGGGTGCGGGTCGGCCCGGACCACGAACTGGTAGGTGAGATAGTCGTCGGAGGAGCAGATCGCCTCCACCAGCTTGACCGGGTAGTCGTGGGCGTTGAGATTCATCTCGGTCGAGAAAATATCGACATCCACGTTATCCCAATAGCAGACTCTGTACCCGGCGCGGTCGAACAAATCCCCCACGCCCTTACGGTCGAAAAAGCGCAGATGGGTCCTGTCCAGCAAGCCGGCTTCCGAGTAGGGGAAGGCCCCGGCCAGCAAAGCCAGCCGGACGCTGCCGTGGGTGACGTTGGGAATCGAGGCGCACACGTAGCCGCCGGGCGCCAGAAGGCCTTTCACCCGGCGCAGGATACGGGCCGGATCGGCAAGGTGTTCCAGCACATCGGCGAACAAGATGACGTCGAATCGTTCGCTGCCCAGTTCGGCATCCAGGTCCACCGCCTCAACGTTGCCGGTAATCATCCGCTCGCAGTGCTGGGAGGCTAAGGCCGCCGCCTGGGGGTCGATTTCTACCCCCGTGACCCGGCACCCTCGCTCCTTGAGCACCTTGCTGGTGGCCCCGGTGGCCGGACCGAACTCCAAGACCCTTTTATTCCAGCCGGTCATCATGACGATGCGATACTGCGAGGTGTTGGTGTAGCCCAGATCCACCTCGGTGTCGTATCGAAGGGCGTGGCCTGGCTGCACCTCACCACCGGCCCCAACGCCGCAGGCAGCTACCGGATCCAGTTCGAGTTCGGATGCTTCCGGCGCGCTAGCGGAGGCCAAAAAGCGCTCGATGTCAGCCATTGTCAGCCATTGGTGGACGGGGCAGACTCGGAACGCAGCAGTCCAATCCCAGATACCGGGAGGTTTGTCATTACGGAGCCTCGCGAAAGCCGGTGCACCCTTGGGGGCCTAGCCACGATTATCTCTCGCGTCGCGAATTGGTTCCAAATTCGCTTACCCACTTCGTTGCCAGTAGACCGCCGCCCAGTCCACAACCTTGATTTCGTCCTCGATCCCCTGCTTCACCCGGTAATCCTGCACCGCCTGCCGGCAACTGCGTAGCGCCCCGTAGTCGTCCACGATCACATACCCGCCCACCGACAGTTTCGGGTAAAGGCTCTCAAGGGCCACCATGGTGGAGTCATACATGTCTCCGTCCAGTCGCAGGACTGCCAGTTGCTCCACCGCAGCTGTGGGCAAGGTGTCCTGGAACCAGCCCGGGAGGAACCTCACCTGGTCGGTAAGCAATCCGTAGCGCTCGAAGTTCTGCTTAACCTGCTCCAAGGGCACTGCCAGATCTATGAACTTGTGGAGCGGGTCAGCCACGTCAACAGCGTGAGCGCCAGTCAACGGTTCCGGCAGGCCCTGGAACGAGTCGGCGCACCAGATGAACCGGCCGCTGTCCTTGTAAACACTCAGAATGCCCGCCATAAAGATGCTGGCGCCTCCGCGCCAGACTCCGGTCTCAATGAGGTCGCCCGGCACTTTCCTATCGATAACATCGACCACGCACCTTTGAATGTTGTCCAGGCGCACCAAACCCACCATGGTCTCGGCATCGGAGGGCCAGTCACCGCCGATACGCCTCATTTCTGGGTCCACCCGGCGCACCAGTTGAAAGCCCCGCGCGCTGAGCAGGTCCCTTACCGGCCCGTAGACTTTGCGCTTCCATCCGCGGGTGATCGGCAACTGGTACGACGGGAAGCCGGTGCGGGTCAGGACCCTTTTGAGCAGGTCAAGGTAGAGCAACTCGGGGGCATTCGGCTGGGTCAAGATGAGTTCCTGTCCGGTTCGGGGCTGGCATCAAGCTAACGGTATGGTAGTCGGCGTGAACACTACGAGGTTGAGCGGCCTGCCTGCAGCCCGATCTCTGCTGATCAACCTCACGTTGCGGGAGAACCGTTCCAAGTACAAGCGGTCGGCCATGGGCTGGCTGTGGTCAATGGTGAACCCGCTGGCCACCATGCTCGTATTCTCGTTCGTGTTCGGAGTCTTCTTCAACATCGACCCTCCGGTGGGATCGCCCAGCGGGCTCAAGAACTTCGCTTTCTTCCTGATCGCCGCTCTACTGCCCTGGAACTTCCTGGCGGCTGGGCTGAGTTCGGCAACCGGATCGGTCATTGCCAACGCCGGGCTGATCAAGAAGGTCTACTTCCCTCGCTCGGTGCTGCCCGCCGCCAACGTGCTGTCGGCTAACACCAATCTTCTGATCGAACTGGGAGTGCTCTCCGTGGCCCTATTGATAGCCGGCCAGGTGGTCTTCCCATTCCTACCGTTAGCCCTTGTTGTGATCGGCCTGCAGATGCTGTTCGTACTGGGGCTCGGGATGGCTCTGGCCAGCCTCAACGTTTACTTTCGGGACATCGAGCATCTCCTGCAGATCCTTTTGCTTTTGTGGTTTTATTCCACCCCCATCCTTTACCCGATCAGCTTCGTGCGGGATGCAGTAGTCGGGGGGTTGGACATCCCGCTGAAGGCGCTTTACCAGTTCAACCCGATGGTCCACTTCACCCAAGCCTACCGATCGATTTTCTACGACCTCAAGATCCCGCCCGCAGCCACCTTCGGATGGATGGCCCTATCAGCGGGCATTGCCATGACCGTGGGTTGGCTCACGTTTCGCAAACTCCAGGATCGCTTCGCGGAGGAGCTTTGACCGAGGTTGCGCTGGCGGCGGATCGGGTTTCCAAGCGGTTCCGGATCTACCACGAGCGCAACCAGAGCATCAAACAGGCGGTCTTGCGCCGGCGCCGGGGGGTTTACGAGGAGTTTTGGGCGCTGGACCACGTCTCGGTGGAGATCCCCAAAGCGTCAACTTACGGGCTGATCGGCGAGAACGGCTCAGGCAAATCCACCTTGCTCAAATGTATGGCGCGCATCCTGGTGCCGGACAAAGGATCCATTTCAGCGGTTGGATCCATGTCGGCGCTGCTGGAGTTGGGAGCAGGATTTCATCCGGAACTGTCGGGGCGGGAGAACGTCTTTCTCAACGGTGCGATCCTGGGCATCAACTCCAAGGAACTGAACCGCAAATTCGACGAGATCGTCGCCTTCTCCGGCATCGAGCGGTTCATCGACACCCCGGTCAAGAACTATTCCTCGGGCATGTACGTCCGGCTGGGCTTCTCTGTGGCCATCAACGTCTCCCCCGAAATCTTGCTGGTGGACGAGGTTCTGGCCGTGGGCGACGCCGAGTTCCAGCAGCGCTGCCGCACCAAATTCCTGGAGCTTAAGAGCAACGGCTGCACGATAGTCGTCGTCTCCCATGCGATGGGCATGATCGAGGACCTGTGTGACTCGGCCGCCTGGCTGGAGCACGGGAAGTTGCGCCGGACCGGCACCGCCAAGGAGGTCGTCCGCGCCTATCTGAAGCAGGTTTCCCAGAACACCGGTGAGCCATATGTCGAGCCGGAGGAGGTGGCGCTGGCGCCGGAGCCGCGGAGCTGAGGGAGCCTGTACCGGGGCAACCGGTGAAGCTTGGCCGGCCCGCTTTCACCCGGTCCACCGTTTGATCAGATGGCGCTTGCTGTAGCCCGCAGCGCGTTGGACCACCAGGACCGCTCCGCCCTCGTCCCACGCCGCCGCCATGCGCCGCATCAGACGCCTGCGGGGGCTGAGGCGCAGGCCCACCCGACCCTGCTCCAGGCTGTCGGCCGCCCGATGAGGGCGGGTGCAGAACCTGTCCAGCGGCTTGATGATCTCTCCCCAAGCCAGCTCTGGACGGAGCTTGCCCACGTTAAGCTCGCACTCCCGGGCCAGGTCCTCTTCTTCGAGCATCCGGGTTATTGCCGCGGCAAAGCCCTCCACGTCGCCCGGTCCAACGGTCAGACCCAGGCCCCGCTCCTCCACGAGTTGGCTGAGAGCATCGCCGCTGGTGACAATGACCGGCAGTTCCGCCCAGAAGTAGTCCAGAACTCGGGTGCGGTAGGAAAAGGTCGTCTCGATATGTTCCAGGTGGCAGGACACGCCGATGTCCGCCTCCAGCAGGTAGCTCGCCCGTTCCCCGTACGGCACCCAGCCGTCGTTGAAAAAGACATGCTTGCCCCCGAGGCCCAACTCGTCCACCAGCCTGATGGCCTCGGTGGCCATACGCATCCGGGGAACGTCCGGGTTCGGGTGCGCCAGACCCATAAAGAACAGCTTGAGTTCCGGGTGATCCTTGCGCACCTGATCTACTGCCCTGATCAGCGTCAATGGGTCGAACCAGTTGTAAATGCCGCCCCCCCACAGCAGGACCTTATCTTCCTCGCCGATGCCCGGCACCACCCCTCGCAGCACCTTGCCGGTATGGTTCGGCGGGTCGGAGGGTAAGCCGAAGGGAACGACGTCTACCAGGCTGCGCAGCGTCGGATCCATATCGTAGACGTGCGGGTTCAGACGACCGTTGGCAGCAAGCTGGCCCAGCCAGAAGTCCCGCTGCTTCTCGCTGGCGCAGATGAAGTAGTCGCATCTGGTTAGTTGGTCGTTAATGACCTCCAGATCGCTCTCGAAGATGTTGCGCCGCTTGCCCGGATCGTCCTCCCGGAACATCTCCAAGTTCTCAAGATGAAACGGGTCATAGATATCGGCCACCAAGACCTTGCCGCAGTCGGCGATGATCGGGTGCTTGTGCATCACGAAGCCCTGGAATATCACCACGTCTGCCCAGTCAAGATGGTCGGGCAGGGTGGCGTCACTCAAGATGTCAAGGTTGAACGTCTTGGGGCTGATGTCGGCCGCCTTGAAAACCAGCATCCGTACGTCATGCTTGCGAGCCAACTCCGAACACATCTCCCAAGCCCGGATGGCCGGACCGGCCATCTTCGAAGAGACGGTATCGCCGGTGATCAGCAGCACCTTGACTCGCCCTGTAAAGACCGACGCCAAGCCGGCCTCATCAATAACCCCGGCAAAGGTGCGAGCGAAGTCCCGATCGTCGATATTGGGGGTCAGCGCCCTTTGGAACAGCGACATGATCTCTGTGTCGGTGCGCTTGCGCCGGCTCTGGACGAACTGTCGCTTAGCCATGATCTGCGGCATCTGCCGGCTTACCTCAGAGATGGCCAACAGGTGAGACATGGTCATCCGGGACAGCTCCGGGTCCGGCCGGGCACCGTGCTGAGAGAAGGCGAGATCATAGTCCTGCCGGTCCACCGCAGAGTAGGTAAGGCCCCGCTCCAAAGTCAGCATCAAGGCTGGCGTAAACGCCTGCGCAAGGGTCTTGTCCGAGTAGTTTTTGAGGATCGTCATGAGGGCGTTGCGCTCCAGCAGGAAGCGCTCACGTTCCTCGCCCAGCGCATCGGCGGTGCCGTGATGGCGGTGGTACACCACCGAGGCGGGTTCGTAGAGCACCCGGTGCCCCAGCAACCACAACCGCCAGCCCAGATCAACGTCTTCGAAGAAGGCGAAAAAGTCCTCGTCGAAACCGCCAACTTCCAAGAACAAGTCCCGGGGAACGAAAAGGGCGCATCCGGAGGCAAACAGCGTCTCGCCGGGGCGGTTGTACTGCCCTTCGTCCGGCTCCCCCACGCCGATCTTGAACCCGTGCCCATAGAAGGAAAGTGCGCCACCCGCGTAGTCGATGGACTTGCCGTCGAGGGTTAGTATCTTGGACCCGACCACGGCAACGTCCGAACCTTTCTTGAACCCAGCCAGACCATGGCGCAGCCAGTCCTTGTGGGCGACCGCGTCGTTGTTGATCAAGGCGACGAACTCACCACGGGCGTGCCCAACCCCGGCGTTGATCCCACCGGCGAACCCGAGGTTTGTTTCCAGCTCAAGCAGCCGGGCGTTCGGCCATTGGGTCCTGATGTGGTCCACAGAACCGTCCGAAGAACCGTTGTCCACCACCACGACTTCCATCGATTCCGGGTAGTTCTGTGAGAACAGCGACTCCAAGCAAGAATCAAGGAAGTGCTTGCCGTTGAAATTCAGGACAACGATGGAGACGCTGATCGGCATGCCGAAAACTCTACACCGCTCGGGGCAACCCCAGACTCCCAAAGGCAACTTTTATGTGCCCAATTGGGGGAATGGGGCGCCGGCCTCACCCCTGGATCTGCGGCCGCCGGCCGTCCTGCGCCCAGCCTCCTGCGTGGAACTGCGGCCGCCGCCGGCTGCCGGTCCCGGTCCCGGTCCCAGTCCCAGTCAACGGCCCTTGCGGCCGTGACGCAGGAAGAAGTCCATCCAGACCAGGACCATCCGGGCCGCCAGCCCTGCCGCAATGAGAGGGAGCGCCAACCGTTTCGCCCCGCCGGTCCGGCTGAGGGCATAGCGCAGCAGACTGCGATGGTGATGGAAGATCATCCGGTAAGGCGTACGCCGGCTGGAACCGGCCACATGGTGCATCATCTGTGCCGCAGGGAAGTAACGAGCCTCCCATCCGGCCCGGCGCAGCCGGCTGCACAGGTCCACATCCTCCACGTACATGAAGTACCTCTCGTCGAAGCCCCCAACTTGTTCGAACGCCTCCCGGCGCACCATCATCGCCGCGCCCGAAACCCAATCGACCTCGGCCGGCTCGGAGTGAGACATGTCGCGCAGTTGGTAGGCCCGGGTGAACCGGTTGCTAGGGGTGAGCAGCCCGAAGATCGCGTGCCCGATGGCCACTCGCCAGCCGGGGAACACCCGGCAGGAGGGGTAGAGGCTGCCGTCGGGATTGTTGAGCCGGGGCCCCAGGACCCCTATCTTCGGATCGGCAACCAGGGCCCCGGCCATCGCGAGCAGGCTTCCCGGAGCCGGCACCACGTCTGGATTCAAAAAGCACAGGAAAGGCGCCGACACCCGGCGCGAGCCGATGTTGCACGCGCTGCCGTAGCCCAGGTTACGGGCGTTGTAGACGAACCTGACTTCCGGGTGGGCCTCGGCAAGACCGTCGACGCTGCCGTCGGTGGATGCGTTGTCCACTACCAGCAATTCGACCGATCCTTCGCCTTGAGCGGCGCCAAGTGCAGCCAGGCAGTTGGCCAAATGGGAGCCGGAATCGAAGTTGACGATGACCGTCGCTACCATCGGCGCCTCGGCAACCGGATCGGTCACCTGATTGGTGGGAGTAGGGCCGCCGGAGACATTCGCACTATTGAAGCCTAAAACCACTCTGATCGGCGCGCCGCAGGATAATCTTCCCCGATGCTGTTCTTGACTCCCATTAACAGAAACCACAGGACAGGGCACCGCCGACCCGCGGCGTTAGTGGGGGTGCTGCTCCTAGCCGCCTCCTTGCCTTCAACCGGCATGGCTGCGAAAGCTCAGGGGCCCACTCCCGCCTTCGTGTTCTCCGGCGGCGGCTGGGGACACGGGCTAGGCCTTAGCCAGTGGGGGGCCAAGGGCCAGGCGGACGCCGGGCGCACCTCAGCCGAGATCCTCACCCACTATTACCAAGGGACCACCCTCGAGACGGGGAAGATGCCAGCTCAGGTGCGAGTAGGGCTGCTGTGGGACATGCCATCGATAGATCTGAGCGCCTCGGGCAAGTTCGAGGTGCGCTACGGCAGCCCGGAGGGCGAGATAGTCGCCACGGGCTCCGCCGACAAGCAATGGAACGTTTCCACTGACGCCTCGGGCTCTTTGCTGCTGAGCAGCGCCGGCGAACGGGTAAGCCGACCGGGCGCTACCGCCGCGCTGTTCGTAGTTTACGGGCCGCACGGCAGCCTCCTACGCCTGCCACAAACCGGCAACCGCTACAAACATGGGACCTTACAAATAGACACCTACAAAAAGGGCGAAACCTGGCTCATCCGGGCCACGGTCACCGGGATGGGAATGCAGCACTACCTCTACGGCTTGGGCGAGGTGCCCTCATTGTGGCCGGAAGAGGCTCTCAAAGCGCAAGCGATCGCTGGCCGGACCTATGCACTGGAGAAGCTTACCCGGCTGGGGCAGGCCCGCACGCCGTGCAACTGCGGGATGTTCCCGTCGACTATCGATCAGGTCTACGTGGGTTTCGAGAAGGAGGGTGGCGAGGCGGGGGACCGCTGGCGCGCCGCAGTCGACGCCACCGACGGCAGGATCCTGACACTGAACGGGCGGCCGATCGAGGCGGTGTACCACTCCTCCAGTGGCGGCCATACCGAGAACAACGAGTTCGTCTGGGGAGGACCTCCCCTGCCCTACCTGCGGGGCGTGCCCGACCCATGGGACACCGGCCCCCGGCGCTCGTGGAGTGTCCGGCTCACCCAACAGGAACTGGCTGACCGGCTGGAATCATCGCCGGCGACCAACGCCGGGATGCCTGCCACAATCGAGATCCTCGGCCCCGAAGGAGTCTCTGGAAGAGTGCGCAGCGTCTTGTCGGACACGCAAGGAGGCGTGAGGATCACCGGCTCAGGCGGGACCAAGCGAGTTTCAGGTTCGGCGCTCAAAAGACAACTGGGCCTGCTGAGCACCTTGTTCTGGCAGGGCGAGCCGAAGGCGCCGCTCGCCGTCCCGGTCCCGGTCCCGGTCCCGCCTGAGGTTGTCGCGGCAGCCCCGGCGGCTCACCCGGAGACGCCCAAGTTGCCCAACGGGACCCTGGTCAAAGGGCCGGACCCGGCCATCTACCTGTTGGCCGGCGGCAAGAAGCGGCCTTTCGCAAGCCCGGGTGCTTTGTCGTCGCACTTTCCAGGTGCGGTGGCAACGGTGATCGGCTCGGAGCAGATCACCAGCTACGAATTGGGGCACCCGGTCGGATACCGGGACGGCACTTTGCTCTCCCGGCCCGGTACACCGGTATGGCTGATCTCCGAAGGCAAGCGGCGGGGCTTCACCTCGGCTCATGCGCTCACCAAGTCCGGCTACTCGTTCAAGAAAGTGGTGAGCGTGCGCCAGGAGGAGATCGAGATCTTCGAAGAAGGGTTTGCGATCGCAGATCCCAAGGAGGCGCCCTTCAACGGAACCCTGGTCAAGGGTAGCGGCCCGACTGTCTACCTGATTGAGGCAGCAGTTCGCCGGCCGATCACCTCACCTGCAGTGCTGGAGTCCCGCTTCAGATGGAACGACGTGGTCAAGGTCTCCGACGCCGCCCTCGCCCGCTTCCCCGCCGGCGCCGCCGTGGGCTTCGCCGAAGGCACCATCTTGCGCACCGGAAGCGAGCTTTGGGTCATCTCCGACGGCCAGCGACGGCCGATCAGCACCGAGCGGCTCCAGGCGCTCGGTCTGCAAGAGGCCCGGATCCGCGGGGTCTCGGCCCCCGAAGCACAGTTGCATGCCCTGGGAGACCCGCTCTAAGTGGCGCTGCCTGAGTGGACCCGGTGACTGGACTCGGGCGGGATGATCGCTTCGGCCGAGGCGATCGGGAGGTGGCTGCTCTTGTGGAGGCCACCCGCCTCGCCGGGAGCCCATCGCCTCCTCCTCAGGCTGTGTTGGGTGCAGCGTCCCCGCCGGGCTGCGGTCTGGCCGGTCTGGCCGGGTTGTAGTGGCCAGGATTGCAGTCCGCTCATTCCCGGTCAACGGCCGCCTTCTCCAGCCATGACCGCGAAGTTCGAGCTCATAGAGCTGGACGGGCACGAGGTCAAGGTCACTAACCCAGGGAAGGTGTTCTTTCCGGAAATCGGGGTGACCAAGCTGGACCTTGTCCAGTACTACCTGTCAGTGGCGCCTGGGGCGATCAGAGGCGTCTTCGACCGGCCCACCTCGCTCAAGCGCTTCCCCGACGGTGCCGGGGGCGAGTTTTTCTTCCAAAAGCGCGTCCCAACGCCCCGTCCGGACTGGATCCAAACCGCAATGGTGCGTTTCCCGAGCGGGCGCTCGGCGGAGTTCTTAACCATCGTCGACCGGGCGCACATGGTGTGGGCGATCAACCTCGGGTGCATCGACCTCAACCCGTGGCCTGTTCGCCGCACCGACCTGGATCGGCCGGACGAATTGCGGGTGGACATAGACCCGACGCCCGGCATCTCATTCGAACAGGTCCGGGAGGTGGCGATGAGCGTAAAAGAAGTGCTCGATGAGCACGGGTTGGCCGGCTTCCCCAAGACCTCGGGCTCCCGGGGTATCCACATCAATGTGCGGATCGAGGCCCGCTGGGGGTTCACGGAGGTGCGCCGGGCGGCGCTGTCGCTTGCCCGGGAGGTGGAGCGGCGAGACCCCCGGGCGACCACCGCTTGGTGGAAGGAGACTCGCCACGGCGTGTTCCTTGACTACAACCAAAACGCCCGGGACCGGACGGTAGCGTCGGCCTACTCGCCCCGGCCGGTGCCGGGTGGGCGGGTTTCCACGCCGCTGGAGTGGGATGAGGTGCTTTCGGTCGAGCCTGGCGATTGGACGATCCTCACCGTCCCGGACCGGTTCGCCGAGCGGGGTGACCCGCACGGGCCCATCGATGAGACCGCCGGGTCATTGGAGTCGCTGCTGGAACTGTCCCTGGACGACGAGCGGCAAGGTTTGGGCGATGCCCCCTGGCCGCCCAACTTCCCCAAGATGCCCGGCGAGCCGAAGCGGGTCCAACCGAGCAAGGCCCGACCTGCCGATGGGCCCAAGGGTCTGAGAGGCAAGTAGGTGCGCGACCGAGAGTGTCAAACGCAGTTGTGCGAAGCGAATCCAGGAATCGACGATTACTACGCCGGCCAGATCGGCCCGGACGGGCGGCGGGTGAGCACGCAGTTGGCTCGCCAACTTGCTGAGCCGGCCCCCTGCAAGCGCGGACTTCTCCTGGGAGAGGCGGGCCGGCGGTAGGATCGAAAAATGACTACCTGGGCCCAGTAACCGTATGGACCTTCCGGTCATGCCTCCCATAAAGCCGATGCTGGCCAAGTCCGTGCCCGACATCCCCGAAGGGATGATCTACGAGCCTAAGTTCGACGGATTCCGGTGCATCGTGTTCCGGGACAGGGCAGAGGTAGAGTTGGGCAGCCGCAACGAACGCCCGCTAAACCGCTACTTCCCGGAAATTGTGGAAGGGGCATTGGGACAGCTGCCCGAGCGCTGCGTTGTGGACGGAGAGGTGGTCGTTGCGCACGGAGGTGGCCTCGACTTCGAGATGCTCCAGCAGCGCATCCACCCGGCAGCCTCTCGGGTGAACATGCTGGCCGAGCGGTGGCCGGCGTCGTTCATCGCCTTCGACCTGCTGGCGCTGGGCGATGAGTTGCTGACCGGCCGGCCGTTCGCCCAGCGGCGGGAACAACTGAAGCGGGCCCTGGCAATCAGCAACCCCCCGATCTTCGTGACCCCCTCCACCGACGATGTAGACCTTGCCCGGCAGTGGTTCACCCTTTTCGAGGGGGCTGGGCTGGACGGGGTGATCGCCAAGCCCAAGCGAATCGGCTACGCGCCGGACAAACGGCTGATGTTCAAGATCAAGCATCAGCGCAGCGCCGACTGCGTGGTTGCCGGGTTTCGCTGGCACAAGAGCGGGCCGGTGGTGGGGTCGCTGCTGCTGGGCTTGTACGCGGGAGACGGCAGCCTGCATCATGTGGGCGTCGCCGGTGCTTTCACCATGGCGGAGCGCCGGAGGCTGCTGGACGACCTGGCTGCGGTACGAACCGATGGCTTCGAGGAGCACCCTTGGTCCGAGATCGCCGGGTTCGAGCACATCCCCGGCGGAATGAAGAATCGATGGAATGCCCACAAGGACATGTCGTGGCAGCCGCTGCGTCCTGAACTGGTGGCTGAGGTTGGTTACGACCACATGGAAGGCGATCGATTCCGCCACGTAGCCCAGTTCCGGCGCTGGCGCACCGACCGGGACCCCGCTTCGTGTACCTTCGATCAGCTGGACCGCCCGCCGGCCTTCGAGCTGGTAAAGATTCTGGGCGGCGGTTAGCCCCGCAGGTCCTTCAGAAGGCCGGTAATCTTGTCCCGCCGGGCCGCCCCAAGGTCCGGATCGGACAGGTACTTGCCCGCCACGGCCAGCACACCAAGAAGCGCCAAGGCCCTGAGCGCCCGGACGAACAGGCGCTTCTTCTTGCGCCGGGAATCCGGAGGTGACTTTTTGTGATTCATTGCCTCATTAGGGGTTGCAGCCGTTCTTGTTCAGCACCTCTGGAAGTCTGCCCGCCCGGTAGCGCACCACCCGGGCGCCGTCCGACTCGAACACCAGCCGGAAATTGGCGTCCGCTGCTTGACGCGGGGTGGCAGTGAGGTAGCGGAAAGGCGGGCCGATGAAGCTGCGCGGCGGCAGCGGGCTGGAGTTGCCGAACGCCGTCTGGACTTCTTGCTCGGTACTGCCCACCTGGATGCCCGAATTGGTTCTGAAGCCGCCGGCCAAGATGTCTATGCGGGCAAGCTCGGGTAGCCCAGCCGAGTTGTTGACGATCATGAATGCCAGCGGCGAGGTGTTGCCTGAGTTGGGTGGCGGCACGTAACCGGGTATGGTCCCCGGGCTCATAAACGCGCAGCCGGTCGCGGCTATTGCGGTTTCGTAATCAGGCTGGCGCACCAGCGAGACACCGGCGGCCTCTTGCAGTTGTTCCAGCGTCATTCCCACCACCACCGGTCCCACGTTCTTCAGGCCCACCGCAGAGTTGACGGTAAGGCCGACGGCGGGGGTGGCGGTGGCGTCAGTTCCCGGAGACCCGTCGCCGCATGCCATGGCAGCCAAGGCCATCAGCAGCAGCACGCAGGAAAGGCGGTGCTTCGACCCGCCAACAAAGTTCATAGCCAACATGCTAGCGCGAGCAGCAGAGCGACTCCAGTCATTTTCGGCCGCCGCGCTCACCACTAACCTCGATTGCACCGTCCATGCCCCGGTGCAGGGTGCATACGAACTCGATAGTTTCGCCGGGAGCGGTGAAGGTTGCGGTAACCACCTGGCCGGGAGCGACCACTCCGCTGGCCAGATCCAGTTGCTCGATTGTGAAGTCGTGGGCCGCATCGCCCACGTTGGCAATCTCCAGCACCACCTCGTCGCCCGCGCTAACTCGAAGGGTCTGCGGGTCGAAGACGTTGTCCCCCATCTCGATCCTGACTGCGCCAGTGCCGGTAGCCGGGCCGCTGGTCACTCCCGCGCTCCGCTCGGCAGACCCGGCGCAGCCGGCCAGCAGGAGGGTGAGCGCGCACGCGCTCCGTGTTCGTAGGTACATCCGATCCTTTCGGTTGGTAGCTGGAGCCTTCAGGGTAATAGTTTTGCTTTCCGGTACGAACGGCCGGATACTGGTAAGTCATCGGTTCGTACATCCAACGTGCGACTTCAAGAAAAGGGGTGCAGCATGACCGAATCCATCGATAAGGCATTGAGCCAGATTCCCGGACTCAAGGAGAAAGTGGCCGGCCGGCCCGCCGTTCCGACCGCCGAAGACTATTTCAGGACCGGCGGCGCCGGGCCCGAGTCTGAGGAATCTCCCTTCCTCGCGGCCAAGCCCAAGGTTGATGACAGCGACGCCGTCTTGGCGGCCCTCAAGGGGATCCCGGGCCTCAAGGAGCGGATGGGCCGCTAGGCGCCCTGGGGTTAATGCCCTCGAGCCGGGCGGGGGGTGAAATCCGCCATCGCCCACCCCGCAAAAGGGTCTTGTACTGCCTGAACCGGTTGCTATGGTCATCCGGTAGCCACTTCCCCTGAATCGCCAGCTTCCCCATCTGGCCGGATCGGTGAAGCAACACCCTTTCATCCGGGTTGAGTACGAATCCAGTCCTGAAGCCGTGGGATCGCTTTGTCCAAGTTGCGACCGTAAACGCGCGCGAAGACCGGGCGGATCAACCACGCGAGCGGTCCGTCGAGCGTCACTACCCATGTCATTCTCGTATTCTTGTCTTCCAACTCCTAGAAGCGGTGGTCGTACCGGATCCGAACGCCTGGGAGTCCCCCAGTCCACTCCCACCGTTTCGGAGGCTCCCACCCAGACATCTGGAAGGTGTTGCGACCAAGACCCGGATGTGGAGAGCTCCGCTAGATGATGGACCAAGAGAGCCGCTTGGCGACAGGGTCACGGCGGTGATGTGGGGGCCCACTCTGGCCACTGCTCAACTCTCGCCAGCCGCTTCCATGCCTCGTCCCGTCCCACCTCGACGTCGAAGGAACGCTGGACTGCAACCTTTCCCATTCTTACAGCATACTTCTGCGATCTGGGTGAGGGCTTCTGGGTGAAAGGTCGCCAGGGAGCGACAGGAGCGATGGGGAGTCGTGAAGCGCGGCTTGTCCAAGATCTCCTCCTCAGGCTCCGACCTCGAAGCCGCCGGATATTCGGAGACGCCCACCCGGCCGACTCGGACTCCCCACTTATCTGCTACCAATTGTACCCAGAGACATATAGGTATAAGTACCTATATCCCTCCCCTATCTGCAAGAAGTAGCATCAGCCGCTGTATACCGGGGCGAGGAGTGGCATATGCGTAGAAGAACTGGACTATCGATCACGCTTTTGTCAGCGATTTTGGTTATGGGAATATTCGTCATGAGCGAAGTTGGGTCGACGTCGCCTGCATCGGAATCAGTTAAGCCCTTTGCGCACCAGGGTGGAAGAAACAAACCATATCAGAAGGTCTTCCTAAAGAAGGGAGATGTGATAACCCAAGGTAGGAAGAACGGAGATACTTGTTTCTTTGAGGAGCCCTTTGGTGTGGGAACAGAAATCGTGGGGAGTGCACCCGATCTTAAGATCGGCTGGGTAATCGAGGAAGACTGCAGAGTCAGAGTTGACAAGGTTGAACCATCAAGGGGTATAGATAACCCTCCACCAGCGGGTGGCCGAATTGTTGTTCCAACCGAGTTGAATTCCCTCGAGGGAGGTCGCTCGTGAGCCTCAGAACGTTCCGGGTCCTATTCACCCTCATTCTTGCCGCAACAATTCTTACGTTTTCAGTTTTGCCAACCCCTGCATATCAATCGTCAAGTTACCATTTTCACCGGGGATGGGTTAAACACACCGTTTTGGAGCAGTTCGGCGTTACCGCGACTGAAGTCTACGTCCGCGGGCAATACGTTCAGCAAACGAATCGGGTGCAGGACATGCGGTTTTCTAACGGTTACTGTTACCACTCGGTATTTCCGTGGTCGAACCCGAAGTGCTACTACTACATTACGCATGGCGCTCCGAGTTACGAAAGAATAGACATAGTTGGAGAATTTCATCACGCCCCGAATATCGACTATCAACAACACGCTTACTTCAGAGCCAACAGCAGCAATTCCTGGACCAAGAATTGTTACTTTGATCATGGGTCGCTTCCCATTTTCTGGCGGTCTGAGTGCGTCGGAAGCCGGGAATAGAATGGGGCCGGATGCTGATCGCTAGGGTGGTAACCGCGTTAGCAATCTTGGTAATCGGAGGGCCGTTGATCTACATGTTCGGAGCAGGCTTTTTCTCCGGCTACGGTGTCGGCCTTCCCACACCATGGAACGTCGTTGGGACCGGCATCTTGTCTTTAGCCCTCTTGTATGCAAGTTTGAGCATAGTCCGAAGACCGGATAAGAACAGAAACACCCAGTAGCACGGTAGTCGAGCATTCTCCCTATCGAGCGTTTTCAGCCGCTTGAGTTCCTCGGCGTTCATCCCATCGTATTGGCTGCGCCAGCGGTTCCAGGTGGCCTCGGAGATCTGGAGGTGCCTAAGGGAAGGAGCTCGGCGAGGTCTTGCCATTGTTGAAAAGCTTCTTGCCGTCGCGGTTCTTCCCGATGAGTGCTTGGCAGTATTTTGATCCCCAGGGCCGGGTGTTTACCGGCCAGCCCCCCGGTGTGGCCGGGATTCAAGCGGGACCTGCTTGCGATGTTCAGGATATAAGCTCGGCTCGGAAGTAATCTGATCAACGGCATCCGGCCACCGCCACGGTGTGTTCGAAGTGGGCGGCGGGGCAGCAATCGGCGGTCTTGACTCCCCAGCCGTCGGGAAGGAGTTGAATCTGGCCGGAGCCGCTGGTCAGCATCGGCTCTACCGCAAGGACCCAGCCTTCTTGAAGTACCGGTCCGGTCCCCGGCTCTCCCCGGTTGGGTACTTGGGGGTCCTCGTACAGGGAGCGCCCGATCCCGTGGCCCACCAGCTGATCCATGACCGTGAAGCCTGCCGCCACAGCCACAGTTTCAATGGCATGGCCAACGTCGCCCAGCCGGGCTCCCGGCCGGCACTGCACAACACCCGCCTCCAGCGCCTGCCTGGTCGCCTGAATCAGCCGTTGCGATTCCTGGGAAATTGCTCCTACCGCAAGAGTCAATGCCGTGTCGGCATGCCAGCCGTTCAGTTTGACGCCGGCATCAAGAGAGAAGATGTCTCCCTCACACAAGGGCCGTTCATCGGGGATGTCATGCACCACCATCTCATCGGCTTGCGTCAGACCTTGCGACCGCTTTTGGGCGTTCTAAATCCACTCTTTTAGACCCTGACCCTGGCAGCCTTCCCAGAGCGGGTGATATGAACCCGGAGGGGAGAGGAGATGGACGAGGAACGCAGACAGCGGAGCTCCAGGCTGACTCCGGATCAGAAGTGGCAGATCTTCCTGGAGGCGTCGCGCAAGAACACTACCGACGCCGAGGTGTGCCGCAAGTGGGGCATCACCACCTGGCAGCTCAAGGCGATCCGGGCCAAGGTAAAGGATGGATCCCTGGAGGCCCTGCGCAAGGGCCGCGGCCGCAAGAAGTCAGATCAGCAGGTTACCCAGCTCCAACAAGAGCTCGAGCGTTCCAACGAAGCCCTGAAGGAGCTGGCCATCGAGAACACCCTGCTGCGGGGAAAAGTCAATGGGGTTTGATCGGGCCCATCCGCGGCGCTCGCCTGGTCGCCGAGGTCAAGCTCCAGATCGTCCGGGCCGTGGCTGACGCCAAGGACCAAGGTATGACCATAGATCGGGCGTGCCGGGTGATCCTGCTCGACTCCCGACGCCTTCGTCGTTGGGTCGGGGGACGGGATGTCAACAACCTGAGCCAGCACGATCTGGGCGACCGGCCGCCGGTGGCCAAGGTGGCACCCCACGCTCTGAGCGCGAAGGAGAAGGCCGAGATCATTAAGGCCGCCGACGAGCCGGGGCTGGCCGATGAGCGTCACCGCAACCTGACCCACCGGCTGTCTCGGCAAAATCGGGTCTGGTGTTCGGAGTCCTCGACGCTTCGGGTACTGCGGGCCGCCGGCAAGGTTCCCCGCTACCAGCGGCGCAGCCGGTCCAAGGCAGCCAAGGCCCGAGGTCAACGACGCCGAGCCCAATCAGACCTGGCGCTACGACATCACCGACATTCCCACTCGGGCCGGCCTGTATCACCTGATCCCGGTGCTCGACAGCTGCTCTCGCAAGATCGTCAGCCGCTACTTCGGCCCCGAGAAAACCTCATCCTCCGTCCAGGCCGCATGGGGCTGGCATCGTTGTAGGTTCTTATCGGTCCTGGTGGCGCATTCCTAGGAACTCCGAAACAAGCCGTCGATAGCCGACTGCGCCAGCACCTTTGTCCCAGTCCTGTCGAGAATTAAGCAGCATTCTGATCACGCTCCGCACCCTCGGTTGACCTGAAGCCGGCGCTGTCGAGCGTGCTTCATCCCTTCTTCCCGTGCAGCGGTGATGGCCACCCAGCGGCCATCGTGCTTTTCGGCGGGGGTGACGAATCCTACGCCCTGATGAAGGCGTTGCTCGTTGTAGAACATCACAAAGCTGTCCACGTCGTTGATCATCTTGATCGGATCGTCGTAATCCGCCAGGTACAGCCGCTCTCCCTTGATGGTGGCGAAGAAGCTTTCGATCTCAGCGTTGTCCGCCGGCGTCCGGGGACGGGCGAACAGCTGGGTGATCCCGAGGTCGGCAAAGAACCTGCGGATCGAGCGAGATTTCATCTGGGGTCCCCGGTCGGACAAGGACTTGGGCATCGGGGCGTCGACGGCCAGCAGGCCATCGTTGGCCAGCGCCTTATCGAACACGTCGGTGACGTCGTCGGAGGTGGCCTGGGGGCGAACGGCGTGCCCGACGATCTTGCGCGAATACATATCCACTATGGCGATCAGGTACCAGAAGGCCCCGCAGACCTTCAGCCAGCTGATATCCCACCCCCAAACCTGGTTCGGCTCGGTGGCTTCCTTGTCCGGTTTCTGGCCTTTGAGCCGGGGTGGCCTCAGGTAGTCGCTCACCAGGTTGGCCTCTTGCAGCAATCTCAGCGTCGTTGATGGGCTGACGAAGCATGCGCCCTCCCGAGACAGCCTGTGGGTGAGCTTGCGGTGGCGCAGATGCGAGTTGTCCGGATCCTTGGCGGCGTCCAGCACGGCGTCCCGTTCCTCTGCAGTGATCTTGTTGGCATGAGTCTTGGGCACCGGAGGCTCGTCCGCCAGGTCCTCGGCGGTGAGATTGTCCAGATCCTTGCCAGCGATCCACCGATGCAGCCTTCTGCGGGACAGCATGAGCAGCTCGCAGGAGCGGGAGATGGCAAAGCCCTGCCTCTTGGCTTCCATAACCGCGCCGACCAGCTCGAGCTTGACCTCCGGGTCGAGGCGGTTTCCCCGGATGGCGCCCATCAAGCCCAGCATGATTTTTTTCGCAGGAGTGCGTTTTCGATCGAGACCTCCTTGAAGGCCTCCTCCAGTCGGGCCACCTCTTGCAGCCGCTCCTTCTCCTGATCCTTGGGCTTGCGGCCCGGGCCCTTGTTCAGCTCGGCTTAGCCTCGCCGGCGGTGATCAGCTGGCGCAAAACCATCTGGAGAATCCCTCCGTTGAGGTAGTAGTCGAGTTCGGCTGGTACATCGATTCTGACCGTCGCCGCGAACCGGTTACGGTTGCCTTGAGCGTCGACTGCTACCACCTCCAGCCGCCCGCCTGGCTGCAGCCCGGCGGCTATCCCTTCGACCATAAACGCCTCGAGTCCGGTCAGGCGCAGGCTTTGGATCGAGTCGCCCTCGAGCAGTTGGAGCGGGAGCACCCCCATCCCCACCAGGTTGCTACGGTGGATCCGCTCGAAGCTTTCGGCGATGACCGCTTTGACGCCCAGCAATGCGGTGCCCTTGGCTGCCCAGTCCCGGGAACTGCCTGAGCCGTACTCCCTTCCCGCCAGGATCACCAGTGGGGTGCCCTCCGAGGAATAGCTCATGGCGGCGTCGTAGATGCTCATGGACGCCCCGTCTGGAAGGTGCACGGTGTACGGCCCCTCGGTGCCCGGCGCCAGCAGGTTGCGCAGCCGGGAGTTACCAAAGGTTCCGCGCAGCATCACTTCGTGGTTCCCCCGGCGGGAGCCGAAGCTGTTGAAGTCCTGGGGCGGCACCCCCTGGGAGGTGAGATAGCGCCCAGCCGGCGAGCTGAGCTGGATGGTGCCGGCGGGGGAAATGTGGTCCGTGGTGATCGAGTCGCCCAGAACGGCCAGCGCTCGAGCCCCCAAGATGTCGCCCGGCGGGGCGAACTCGGAGGCGATTCCCTGGAAGAACGGCGGCTCCTTGACGTAGGTAGACGCTGGCTGCCAGTCGAAGGTCTCGCCTTGGGGGGCGGGCATGCTTCGCCAGGCATCATCGCCTTCGAAGATCCCTGAGTACCCTTCGGTGAACTGGCGAGGGGACACGTAACTGCCGATCAGCATCTGGACCTCGGCGGCGTCGGGCCACAGGTCGGACAGCAGCAGTGGGTGGCCCTCCGGGTCCGTGCCGATGGGGTCTGTGGTGAGGTTGATGTCGACCGTCCCCGCCAGCGCATAGGCGACGCACAGCGGTGGCGACGCCAGGTAGGAAGCCCGAACCTGGGGGTGGATCCGGCCCTCAAAGTTGCGGTTACCGGAAAGGACGGCAGCAACCGTCAGGTCGTTGTCCACAATGGCGGAGGCGATCTGCGGATCCAGCGGACCCGAGTTGCCGATGCACGTGGTGCACCCGTACCCGACCAGACTGAAACCCAGTTTATCCAGGTATGGAGTGAGTCCGGTGGCGTCCAGGTAAGCGGTCACCACCCGGGAGCCGGGGGCCAAAGAGGTCTTGACCCAGGGCTTGCTGCGCAGCCCTGCCTCCACGGCGTTTCTGGCCAGCAGCCCGGCTGCGATCATCACCGATGGGTTGGACGTGTTGGTGCAACTGGTGATTGCAGAGATGACCACCGACCCATCTTTGACCGGCCCGTCAGGGTGGGCGGCTGCCCCGGGCGGAGCCCCTCCGGCAGCGCCGGCGGGCTGCCCGGCCGGGTCCTGCCCGGACTGCGTGCCCCCGGGCGGAGCCCCTCCGGCAGCGCCGGCGGGCTGCCCGGCGGCGCTGCGCTCCCGGACGAACGCCTCGAAAGATTTGCGCACCTGACTCAGGCCCACCCGGTCTTGGGGCCGGCGGGGGCCGGCCAAGCTGGGCTCGACTGCCGAAAGGTTCAAGTCCAGCACCTCGTCGAAATATGGCTCCGGGTCGGAGTCCAGCCGGAACAGTCCCTGTTCTTTCGAGTAGACCTCGGCCACCAGAGCGGCATCCGCACGCCCGGTATCCCGCAGGTAACTCAGGGTGTTGGCGTCCACCGGGAACAGTGTGGAAGTAGCCCCGAACTCCGGCGACATGTTGCTGATGGTCGCCCGGTCGGCAACACTTAGCGACCCGAGCGCCGCTCCGAAGAACTCGATGAACTTGCCCACCACGCCGTGATTGCGCAGCATCTGGGTGAGGGTAAGCACCAGGTCGGTTGCGGTGGTGCCCTTGGGTAGGGACCCGCTGGTGCGGACGCCTACTACGGTGGGATGGCCGAGGAACATCGGCTGGCCCAGCATCGCCGCCTCCGCCTCGATCCCTCCAACCCCCCAGCCGAGAACGCCCAAGCCGTTGACCATGGTGGTGTGCGAATCGGTGCCCACGAGCGTGTCCGGGAACAGCTCACCTTCCCGCTGGATCACAACCCTGGCCAGGTACTCCAGGTTGACCTGATGGCAGATGCCCATCCCCGGAGGCACCACCCGGAAGCCGGTGAACGCCTGCCGTCCCCAGTTGAGAAAGGCGTAGCGCTCCTGATTGCGCAGGTACTCCCACTCGATGTTGGCCGCGTAGGCACCGGAGTCACCGAAGCGGTCCACCTGAACCGAGTGGTCGATGACCAGGTCGACCGGGACGAACGGGTTGACCACTGCCGGGTCTCCTCCGCATCGCTGCACCGCGCTGCGCAGGGCGGCCAGATCGACCACTGCCGGTACGCCGGTAAAGTCCTGCATGAGAACCCGGGCGGGCATGAACGCCAGCCGGGAGCCCGGAATCTGCGCCGGCCATCCGGCCAGGGCGGCCACGTCCTGCGCCGACACGTCTCGAGTCCCCGCCCGGCGGGCGAGGTTCTCCAGCAGGACCTTAACGGTGTGAGGGAGCCTTTGAAGGTCCACTCCGGTCTGCTCGGCCAGGCGGGGGAGGCTGTAGTAGGTGAGGCGTGCCCAGTTGAGTTGCAACTCATCCTTCACGTCCAGCGGGTTGTCCTCCAAGGCTTTGTACTCCTATTGCCTGCGGGCCAGCAAATAGTTTCCGGCGGAGCCGGATTCGCAGGCGCCGGTTTGCCGCCACCGGCCGGGGAGGCCGGGCCCGTGCGCGTCGGTTCAGTATGAACCCTCCGGTCCGGTCGCGAAGGGCTTGCTATTGAGGACCGATCCCGGCCTCAGCGTCGTGGAGAATGGACCGATGGCCGCACCACTCGATCTGTTCTCCTCCCCTACCCGCAACTGGTTCGCCAGCAGCTTCAGCCAACCCACCCCGGCCCAGGAAGGGACCTGGAAGGCGGTAGCGCACGGCAAGGACACGCTGGTGGTCGCTCCCACCGGCTCGGGAAAGACCCTGGCAGCGTTCCTGTGGGCGCTCGACCGTATCGCCTCCCACCCGGTTCCTGCTCCCAAGGAGCGGCTGCGGGTGCTCTATGTGTCGCCTTTGAAGGCCTTGGCGGTGGACATCGAGCGCAATCTCCGCTCACCGGTTACCGGCATCGGGCAGGCCGCCGCACGGCTGGGGCTCCCCGCTCCCGATATCACCTTCGCTCTGCGCACCGGCGACACTCCCGCCGACCAGCGTCGCCGCTTTGCTGCCCATCCGCCGGACATCTTGATCACCACGCCGGAATCGTTGTTCTTGCTGCTCACCTCGGGGGCACGGGAGGCGCTGCGCTACGTGGGGACGGTGATTGTCGACGAGGTGCACGCAGTTGCCGGTACCAAGCGGGGTGCCCACCTGGCGCTCAGCCTGGAACGTCTGGACGCGCTGATCGGCCGGCCGGCGCAGCGAATCGGGCTGTCGGCCACGGTCCGCCCGCTGGGTGAGGTCGCCAAGTTCCTGGGTGGGCCCCGGGAGGTAACCGTCGTAAACCCGCCTTCCAGCAAGCTGTTCGACCTGCGGGTGGTGGTCCCGGTGCAGGACATGGGCGAGATGGGCGACGAGCTGGAGGGCATAGCCGAGGGCTCGGCTGCCGGGGGCCCGCAGCACCGGAGCATATGGCCAAGTATCGAGGCAGAAGTGGTGGAACAGATCCGGGCGCACCGCTCGACCATTGTTTTCGTCAACTCCCGGCGGCTTGCCGAGCGGCTGTGCGCTCAGGTGAACGATCTGGCCGGCGAGCCGATTGCCCGCGCTCACCACGGGTCGGTGAGCAAGGAGCAGCGGAAGCTGATTGAAGAAGAGCTGAAGCTGGGTCTTTTGAAGGCGGTGGTGGCAACCTCGTCGCTGGAGCTTGGTATCGACATGGGAGCAGTGGACCTGGTGCTCCAGGTGGAGTCCCCTTCCAGCGTCTCCTCCGGGCTGCAGCGGGTGGGCCGGGCCGGGCATCAGGTGGGCGCGGTGAGCCGGGGATTGATCCTGCCGAAATGGCGGGGGGACCTGGTGGAGTCGGCGGTGGTGGTCGAGCGCATGAAGGCCGGACAAATCGAGGCGTTGCGCTACCCCCGCAACCCGCTGGACGTGCTGGCGCAGCACCTCGTGTCGATGGTGGCGGTTCAGGATTGGCAGGTCGAGGAGGTGGAGGCGCTGGTGCGCCGGGCGGCCCCGTTCGAGAATCTGCCCGCCTCAGCCCTGACCGGTGTGCTTGACATGCTCTCCGGGCTCTACCCGAGCGACGAGTTCGCCGAGTTGCGCCCCCGCCTCAACTGGGACCGGCTTACCGGCAAACTGAGCGCGCGGGGCAATGCCCGCCTGCTGGCGGTGACCAGCGGAGGGACCATTCCGGACCGGGGGCTTTTCGGCGTCTACCTGGCGGGTGGCGAGGGGAACGCCCGGGTGGGAGAGCTGGATGAGGAGATGGTCTACGAGTCCCGGCTGGGCGACGTTTTCACCCTCGGCGCCTCAAGCTGGCGCATCGAGCAGATCACCCATGACCGGGTGTTGGTCACTCCGGCCCCCGGTGTTCCGGGGAAGATGCCGTTTTGGCACGGCGACTCGCTCGGCCGGCCGGCGGAGTTGGGCAGGGCGCTGGGAGCGTTCATGCGGGAGGTGGGCCACGCCACTGCGGCGGCGGCGTCCGAACGGCTGGCGGCCGCCGGACTGGACGAGCGGGCGGCGAGCAACCTGGTCAAGTACCTGGCCGAGCAGATGGAGGCCACCGGGCACCTGCCCACGGATCGCACCATCGTGCTGGAACGCTTCCGGGATGAGCTGGGGGACTGGCGCTTGTGCATCCACTCCCCGTTCGGCGCCCGGGTACATGCGCCTTGGGCACTGGCCATTGAAGGGGCGGTACGCACCCGGTTGGGGGCCGAGGTCCAAACCATGCACACCGACGACGGTATCGTAGTTAGGCTTCCCGAGGCGGACGAGGCGCCGCCGGTCGACTCGGTCTTGTTCGACCCGGACCTGATCGAGCAGATCGTCACCGCACAGGTGGGATCCTCCGCCCTTTTCGCCAGCCGCTTTCGGGAGTGCGCTTCCCGGGCTTTGCTGCTGCCCAAGCGCCGGCCGGGCAGGCGCACCCCTTTGTGGCAGCAACGACAGAGAAGCGCCAACCTGTTGCAGGTGGCATCAGGCTACGGCTCCTTCCCGATCGTGCTGGAAACCATGCGGGAGTGCCTGCAGGATGTCTTCGACCTCCCCGGACTCACCCAACTGATGCGGGACCTCCGCTCGGCGAAAGTGCGAACGGTAACGGTAGACACTGAGCATGCGTCGCCGTTCGCTTCCTCGCTGCTGTTCGGTTATATCGGAGCCTTCATCTATGACGGCGACGCTCCGCTGGCTGAGCGCCGGGCGCAGGCGCTTTCGCTGGACACCGCTTTGCTGGCCGAGTTGCTGGGTTCATCGGAGCTGAGGGAGCTAATCGATTCGGAGGCGCTTCAAGAAATCGAATTGGAGCTGCAGCGGCTGGCCGAGAACCGCCGTTTGCGTTCAATTGACGACGCACATGACGCCCTGCGTACCCTCGGCGACCTGACCGCCGGCGAACTGGTGGCCAGGGGCGCGGATGAAGACTGGCTTGCGGAGTTGCAGAGCAGCCGGCGGGCGCTTGTGCTGCGCGTTGCCGGACAGGAGCGCTGGGTGGCAATCGAGGACGCCGGGCGGTTCCGGGACTCGCTAGGAGTGCCCTTGCCGGTAGGGGTTCCCGACGCCTTCTTGAAGCCGGTCGCGGACCCGCTGGGCGACCTGATCGGCCGGTTCGCCCGGACCCACGGGCCGTTCAACCCGGGGGAGCCGGCCGCGCGCCTGGGACTGGGGCAGGCGGTAGTGCAGGAGGTGCTGGCCCGGCTGGAAGCGAAGGGCCGCATTGTGAGGGGCGAGTTCCGCCCGGGCGGCAGCGGCACCGAGTGGTGCGATGCCGAGGTCCTTCGGGCGGTCCGCCGGCGCTGTATCGCCAAGCTGCGTAGCGAGGTTGAGGCGGTGGCGCCGGAGGTGCTCGCCCGCTTCCTGCCCGCCTGGCAAGGCGTAGGGTCGATGCACCCGGGGGGCGTAGAGCTGCTCTACCGGACAATCGAACAACTCCAGGGCTCGCCGGTGCCTGCGAGCGCCTTGGAACGGCTGGTCCTGCCTGCCCGGGTGATCAGCTACCAGCCGGCGCTGCTGGACGAGCTGTGCTCGGCAGGAGAGGTGGTCTGGGCCGGAGCCGGGGCGATAGGCAGCGACGACGGATGGCTGAGCCTCTACCTTGCTGCCGACGCGCCCTTGCTGCTGCCCGCACCCTCCTCGGAGTCGCTCTCTGAGGAGGCCACAGCGGTGCTTGCGGCGTTGTCCGGCGGCGGAGCGATGTTCTTCCGCCAGATAGTCTCAGCTTCCGGCCTGTCGGTCGACCGGATCGTCCTGGACGCTCTGTGGGAACTGGTCTGGGCCGGAGTGGTAACGAACGACACTTTGGCGCCGGTTCGAGCCCTGAAGGGGGTCGGTCGTAGCAGGTCGGCTCCGGTTCGGCCCGGCCGTCGCTTCGGGCGGGGGCCCGGCCTGCCGGTGCGTCAGGGGCCGCCTTCGAGCGTCGGTCGCTGGGCGGTTCTGCCTGCCCGGATCGAAGACCACACCCGCCGGATGAGTGCCACCGCCGAGCAACTGTTGGACCGCTACGGCGTCCTGACCAGGGGGGCGGTGGTCGCAGAGGGGGTTGTCGGCGGCTTTTCGGCGGTTTACCCGGTGCTAAAGGCCATGGAGGAGGCGGGCCGTTGCCGGAGGGGCTACTTCGTGGAGCGCCTGGGTGCGGCGCAATTCGCTATGCCGGGAGCGGTAGACCGGATGCGCTCCATGGCCACGGGGGCCGGCGCCGGACCCCCGGGCGCCACAGGGCCTCCGGGCGCCGCCCCGGGGGCCGCCGGGCCGCCGGGGGCCGCCGAGTCGCCGGGGGCCGCCGGGCCGCCGGGCACCGTTCCGGGCACCGTTCCGGGGGCCGCCGGGCCGCCGGGGGCCGCCGGGCCGCCGGGGGCCGCCGGGTCGCCGGGCGCCGTGCCGGGCACCGTTCCGGGGGCCGCCGGGCCTCCGGGGGCCGTTCCGGGGGCCGCCGGGCCGGGGGCCGCCGAGTCGCCGGGGGCCGCACTTCTGGCTGCGGCCGACCCGGCCAACCCGTTCGGCGCCGCGCTCGCTTGGCCGGAGCGCCCGGCGGAGGAGGGTCGCGGGCATCGTCCGGGCCGCAAGGTTGGAGCGCTGGTGGTGCTGGTGGAGGGAGCGCTGGTGCTTTATGTGGAGAAGGGGGGCCGGACGTTACTCACGTTCAACCACGAGCCTTCACTGCTCCAGCCGGCGGTGGATGCGTTGGCGCTTGCCGTGCGCCAAGGGGCGCTGGGAAAGCTGGCGGTGGAGAAGGCGGACGGCGAAGCCGTCGACGACTCCCCGGTGGGACGAGCAATGCAGGCGGCAGGCTTTCGCCATACCCCGAAAGGCCTGAGGCTGCGGGCTTAACCCCAAGGGGCTCGGCGGCCATGATACCGGCCGCAGGGAAGGGCAGGTGCGTAGCATGGGCCGGTCCGCTGACCACATCGAACCCTTTCCACCTCCTTGCAGACCGGCTAGCCGCCTGAATTCCAGTCGCCGGGGCTGATGTTTCTTCGACCTTTCTGTTAGGAAATACACGGCTCGCACCTCCATCGAGTGAAGGCAATCAACAACAACTAGGAGGTGTGAGGATGGATTTCGATACGAGTTTTCGCAGCAGCATTCTGGCGGTGGCCACGTCAACGATTCTGGTGATTGGGGCGGTAGCCCTTTCGGCGGGCCCGGCCCAGGCTGTCCCCATGCAGTTCAAGGCCTGCACGCAGAACAACCCCTGCCCGGAACCGGAGCCGGACCTCCAGATCATGGCAAAGCCCAAGTTCGAGCCCGAGTGGTGTTTCAACGTGGAGATGGACTGCAGCCCCGATCAGGCCGAGCCCGAGATGCTGCCAGAAGCGCAGCCGGAGCCGGAGCCGGAGCCCGAGCCCGAGCCCGAGCCCGAGCCGGAGCCCGAGCCGGAGCCCGAGACCGAGCCCGAGCCGGAGCCGCAGCCGGAGACCGAGCCCGAGCCGGAGCCCGAGCCGCAGCCCGATACCGTAGATCCCGGGCAGGGATCGGATGAGGGAACGGGTTCATCCAGCGTAGGCCAGCCCACCGGGGGAGCCAGCACCGCCCCGGCCGGAGGACTCTCGACCAGCAAAGAGCCGATTGTTACCACAGCATCCTTCGAGAACCCTCCCGGAGAGCAGATCCAAGCCCAATCGCAGATAGCTGCTTCTGCGGATAAGCAGGGACCGGAGTGGATCCCGCTGACAATCGGTGCCGGCCTGCTCACGCTGGCTCTGATTTTATGGCGGCGCAGGAAGCGCCAGGAGGAAGGCGAGGCCGAGATCTAGATCGTCTGCATTGCATGCGCCCAGGCCCTTCGGCCTGGGCGCAGCCGCGTCGACGGCATGAAGCACTCCACATCGGGCGCGGTGGCTACGGCGATCTTCTGGCCGCCAGGCTGTGTCCACGCGAGCTGCACTTCTCGCGATGGAACCCGTCGGGATACGAGAGTTGCGCCTCAAAACAGCTTCGGTTATTCGCCGGGCAAGATCCGGCGAACACATCGTTGTTACGGTAGAAGCGCCGGCAGCTCAGATCGGACCGTTACCTTCGGCCGGTGCGCCGCTCTCTATTGAAGACCTGGTAGCCTCCAGGGCGGGGTGAGAGCGAGTCCTATTACGGCAGGGTAGTGAAACCTTCCTTCAAAAAGTGGGTATCAAAACCAAATGCCCGGCGGACAGACCTTTGTCTCATCAGAGCGAAACTTGTCCGATCCACCAGAGATATATCCTTGCTCCCGGCCAGGTAGGCGGCGACCGCTTGGGAGTGCAGGGGCTGATCCACAAAGACGACGGAAACTGCTGGAATCATCTCGTCAAAAAAGACTCTAACGGCAGTCTTGCCAAGTCCTCGGTGCACGAGGGCAGCCGATTCAACCACCACGTAGCTATGCGTAATCAGCTCGACAGCCGGGTCCTGACCAGGTCCGGCCAGCCAGTCCACGGCCGCCTGGTGCTGCCCGTCGTCCCTATCCATGAGGGCATAGAACGCAGAGGTGTCGACGAAAACACTCAGTTTCCGAACGCCTCCTCCAAGTAGTCGTCATGGCCGAAGGGGATGACCGAAGCCCAGATACGAAAATGATCGGCCCTACGCAAAACTATTTGGAGGGTTAGCGAAACCAGCCGATTGAATGGCGGCTAATCGCTCTCGAAGCCGTGGCTGGTGAACTTCAAGGAGTTGCTGTTCTCGGTCACAGTGCGCACTATCTGATCAGAGGCCCCGTCGGGGATTGTCGCCTCCACCTCCAAAGTCACCGTGACGTCAGCCCCCACCTGGCCGGTTAGATGTGCGATTACCTCGTCGGCTACTCGGCTGGCGTCTCGGCCCACACGGGCCGGATCTAACCGGATAGAGCCGTGAAAACGGCGAAGACGCGGGGGTGAAAGGACGGCAGAAGACGGCCCATCCGCTCCCGGCGGCTGTGGGCCCAAGCTACCCTGAACTGCGCCGGCGCGGCCATCGTCAGCTCCCGAGTTTGAGGTTGAACCTGCCGCCGCCATCTCTGCATCCAGCTGCCGGATGGCAACTTCCGGCTTCACCACCAGGCCCGGGTCTTCTGCTGAGATAGATATCTGCTGGCCGCCCCGCAGTCCCCGGTAACGCCCGGACTCCTCGTCGTAGCTCTCCGCGTAGGCAAAGGTGTCCGACGGCCACGTGAGCAGTCCGATTCCATCGCTGATAGCTCGTGCCAAGACCTGTGGACCCGCCAATCGCGGCAGGTAAAGGTAGCGCCCGAAGTCCTCCACCAACTGCCTGACGGCGACGTGGTTCCCCCGCCATAGCGGTACCTCGTCCAGGTTCTTACGCAGGATGGTTGAGCCGAGCGACTTGAGCAGCAATTCGTCATTGCGCAGCCTCTTGCTTGCCGGTTCAGCAAGCGAATCGCCACCGGTCAACCTGGTGGCGTTCCACACCACCGGGGACCGGGGGCTGGACTGCTCCGGCACCAGCAGCCACTGGTAGGTCTCCGGCACGCGGGCGGTAACGGTGTCGTTCGCCGCCTGCCTTTGAATTTCGGCTTGCCCGGCCTGGTGGTGGTCCAGGTTGAGGATCGATTTCTCATCCAAGATCGATTGCCAGGCAAGGAACCGGCGCAGGGCATCGTCCAGATCCTGCAGGCGGGTCTTGTCGGCGGCCAGGAATA
Source organism: Actinomycetota bacterium (assembly GCA_052389675.1). GTDB lineage: Bacteria > Actinomycetota > CADDZG01 > JAHWKV01 > JAHWKV01 > JBBDRH01. The sequence goes on along the minus strand of JBQTHR010000022.1, from coordinate 18,287 downwards.
CCAGGGAGTTGCGGTAGAGACGGGGCGAGTTGCCCCGTGACTCCAGGATCACTTTGGCGGTTACCTCGGCGGAGTTGCCCTGCTCCTTCGAGTAAGGGTTCTCGGCGGGCAGGACCACCAGCCGCCCATCCATGTCGTCTGGGACGTCGGCACCAGACTTGGGCAGGGGGTGCACTCGAGAGAAATCCCCCGTCCGCTTCAGATCGGCACGCAGCCGGGCATCCAGCTCCTGCGCAACCTTGTCCGGATCGCGCCGTAGCTGCTCGGCACGGTCCTCGGCGAGCTTGGTGACCGTGGGCTGGGTCGAGTACCAAAAGCGCGGCCCATCTTGATAGAGGTAGGTGGCCGCGCCGGCTAGCCGCCGGAGTGCATCGCCAAAGATAGCTGGTGCTTCACCAGGCATGACGCACCCAAGCTTGACCGGCGTTTCGTGGAGTCGGAGAACAGCACGTCCACGTACTCGGCCGGGTCGTCCACCATCTGGGCAAAGATCACCGCCCGGGCCGCCGCCAGCGGTCGGCGGGCCCACCACAGGTGCAGGGTGCTGGGGTGGCCGTGGCGTATCGACTTCTCCCGGGCCGAAGCCGCATTGATGGCATCCAGCGGGAGGGCGACCTCGATGAGCTTTTTGGTGGCCCTCATTCCATGCCCTCATCCCCAGCTTCCAGATCCGCCGCTTCAGTTGCACCGGTAGCGTCCTGTATCCGCTGCCACAGCCGCTGTTGCCGCCAGGCCAGAAAAGCCTCGTAGTGATCGCGCAGCAAGGGCGAGTCAGCCTCCGGCGGCAGCTGGTGGGACGCAAGCACGGCCTCGAACGGGAATCCCGATGTGCTCTTGAACTCGGCCAGCAGGTCCTTCAGCGCCCGGGGGTTGGTGTCCTCGAAAAGGCTCATGACGGCTCGGTTGCCCTGGCAAGCAGCTGGGCATAGTCGTAGTTGACGCTGGTCACCCCGAAGTCCGGCTCTCGCGAGAATGGCTGGCGCAGGTAGCGGGTGCGGTGCTCGTCGCCGCAGAACTCGACCAGAGCAAGAATGAAGTCCTCGGGCTTGTTCAGGCTGGTCAGGATCTCATTCTTCGTCACGGTGACGGTGTCCGCTCCCGAGATCCTGCCCTTGACCTCCAGGAATCGCAACTTGCCGGTTCCCGAACCAGGCTCTCGATGTCGTAGCCGAGGCGCTCGAACTCCCGGTCGGCCGGCTCAAAGCCCAGGGAGCGCTCGATTTCCATCACAATGGCCCGGGCGCGGGCGGCCGCAGCCTGGGTGTCAGCCGTGGCGGCCGGTCCCTTAAGCGCACGTCCGGTCATCGCAAAGATCAGCCCGAGGGGCACCACCACTAGGCCCCCCAGCACCACCGGGGGGAGCGCCGAGATCTGTGCCTCCCGGTCCAACTCGGCAAGGCGCCGTTGCAGCCGTCCATGAAGCTCATCGGCACGGCGGCGGGCCTCCTGCGAGTTCAACCGGGCGCCGGCCTTCCCTGCTTGCTCCTGAAGCTTTAGTTGCTCCGCCCGGTGGTCCCAGAAAGTGATCTCTTTGGTCAGCCGATCCTTGACCGCGGCGCGGGTTTTGTTGATCAAGCCCATTCGCCTGCCCCGCACCTCGGTGACGTGCTCGGGCACCACATGGGCGATGGCGTGGCCCTGCGCCTTGTGCTCCAGAGCCCTGCTCACCCAGGCGCATTCGGGCCGGGCGAGCACCTCGGCAATAGATGGCTCGCCGGCATCAAGAGGCCGGTAGTCCAGGTAGGGCGCGTACTGCGGGTGCCGGGCATTCCCTTCGGCATCCATCTCGACATAAAGCAAACGCTGCGATATGGTCCGGCGATCCCCTGCCGCGCCTACAACACCGGCATCCTGGACGCAGTGCTCAAGCGTAAACAGCACCCGGGGCGAAGTTGAGTGGTCACGCTCGTCCACCAGCACCGTCCCGCGCTTCAGCAGATCATGGTTGCGCTCCAAAGTAAGATCCAGGGTTGCGTCAAGCAGCGGGTGCCCGGGACAGACAAACGCCGCCAGCGGCTGTCCTTGGGGCGAGATCAGTGCCTTCTCAAAGGCGATGCGCTCGTAGCGCGAGAGGATGGGATCCCCGGTACCAAGCTGGCGATCCCGATGGCGCACCGGCGCCGGGACATGGGTGATCTCGTAGCGGCGGGGTTCCCGCTGGCGCAGAGTGCCTTTCAGCTTCCTGAACGCCTCCAGGAAGAAGGCCTCTACGTAGTGGGGTTGGAGGCGGCGCGCCTCCGCGCGCTCCATCTCCTGGCGTACCCGGGCCACCCGGCTGGAGTCCATTACGTCGTGGGCCAGGGCACCCTCTTCGATGAGCGCCTCCAGGTGAGGCCCATCCAGCCCGTGCTCGACGGCCCGGGCAAGGCGAGCCCTCACCTCCGGCTGGTCGCCGTAGCGGATGGCCTCGATCAGCAGGTCTCTCAGCGGCCGCCCATCGAACTGCAGCTAGCCCAGCACGTCGAAAACCTGTCCACCCAGCGACTGGCGGGCGGTCTCCAGCTTCTCCAGCAGCCGGCGGTAGACATCGCCCTCGCGGGTCTCCTCGGCCACCAGATTCCACAGGTGGCAGACCTCCGTCTGCCCGATCCTGTGAATGCGGCCGAAGCGCTGTTCCAGGCGGTTGGGGTTCCAGGGCAGGTCGTAGTTGACCATCAGGTGGGCGCGCTGCAGGTTGATCCCCTCGCCGGCAGCGTCGGTGGCCAGCAGCACCTGCACCTGGGGGTCATGTAGGAAGCTCTCCTGCGCCTTGCGCCGCTCCTCCCGTCCCATGCCGCCGCGGATCAGTACTACAGCCTCCGGCCGGCCCAGCTGGAGGCTGATCTGCTGCTCCAAGTAGGTGAGGGTATCGCGGTGCTCGGTGAAGATGACCAGCTTTTGGCGGGGTGATGGGACCGGCCTGGGGAAAGCGTCGCCAGGGACATCGGCAACCGGTTCGATTGAACGCCTTGAGGAGAAGATCTCCTCCAGCAGATTGGAGAGCTCGCGCCATTTGGTGTCCCGGCCGCTGCGGCGTACCTGCGCCGCCAGCGACTCCAGCCGGGACAATGTCTCAATTTCGATCTTCAGCTCGGCCACTGTTGCGGCGGCGGTGGCCTGGTCCAAAACCTGTTCCTCGGCCGCTTCCACCTCGTCCTCCGGCGCCTCCTCCAGGTCCTCAAGGTCCTCAAGGTCCAACTCGGTCCAGCTTGGGACGGGCGCCGAGGGCGCAAAGCCACGTTGCAACAGCTCCAGCTCTCGCAGGCGCTTCTCCAGGCGCTCGCGCCGGCGGCGCAAGGACTCGTAGATGGCAGCCGGCGACGATGCCAGGCGGCGCTGCAGGACGGTCAGCGCAAAGCCAACCGTGCCCGCTCGCCTGTCGTTTTGCATTGCCTCGGCACGGTTGAACTCCTCGCGTACGTACTCGGTGACCTCCCGGTACAGGCGCGCTTCGCTGTCGGACAGCTTGTAGGGCACCGTGTAGGCAATCCGCTCCGGAAACAGCGGGCGTCCGTCGAACTTGAGCAGGTTCTCCTTTACCATCCGGCGCATGAGGTCCATGACCTCCACCTGATGTACCCCGTCTCGGAACCTGCCCTCGAAGCGGTCCCCGTCCAGCAGTGCCAGGAAGAGCTGAAAGTCCTCCTCCTTACCGTTGTGGGGGGTGGCGGTCATGAGCAGAAAGTGGCGGGTGATGCCCGAGAGGAGCTGTCCCAACCGGTACCGCTTGGTGTACTTGATCTCCCCGCCAAAGATGGTGGCCGAGAGCTTGTGTGCCTCGTCGCAGACGATGAGGTCGTAACCACAGTCCGGTGCCTTCAGCTTGTCCTGAACGGTCTCATCACGAGCAAGCTTGTCCAGGCGGGCGATGGCCAGGTCGTTCTCCAGGAACCAGTTTCCGGTGCGAGCGGCCTCCAGCTTCTCGTTGGTCAATATCTCGAACGGCAGATGAAAGCGGCGGTGCATCTCGTCCTGCCACTGCTCGACCAGGCTTCCGGGGCTGACAATCAGGCAACGCTTGAGGTCTCCTCGGGCGATTAGCTCTTTTATGAGCAGGCCAGCCATAATCGTCTTTCCGGCGCCCGGGTCATCGGCGAGTAGGAACCGCAGCGGCTGGCGGGGCAGCATGTCCTCGTACACTGCGGTGATCTGGTGGGGAAAGGGTTCCACGAGTGAGGTGTGCACCGCCAGCACGGGATCGAACAGATGGGCCAGGCGGATCCGGTGAGCCTCGCAGACAAGGCGGAACAGAGCCCCGTCGCCGTCGAAGCTCCAGGGCCGGCCTGCCTCGGCAATCTGGAGCCTTTCCTCGTCATGACGGTAGAGGATCTCGTCCGCCACCCGGCCGTTGGGGGCCCGGTATACCAGAGTCAGGGCCTCGGAGCCGTGCCAGGTGACGCTGACCACCGTAACAAGGGCATCGGGCAGGATCCCGCGGACCGTAGCGTCGGGTTGCAGCTCCTTTAGGTCCATGGCGCCTCCAACCATAACCCGTCATCCTGTGCCATCAAGGAGCGCTGATCGGCCTCAGTTCAATCAGTCATGGCTTAGGGCCCGGGACATGCTTGGCAGCTGCCCCTATGCGTATGAAAGGAGCTCCTCATCCAAGGGCAGTTCACCGGACTTCGCTCGCTTTCCGAACCTACGCTGGCGGCATCCGCTGACTCCCTGAGCTTGGCGCATGCCTGAGGGGGACACGGTTTACCGAGCCGCCCGGTCGATGCACCGGGCGCTTGCCGGCCGGATTCTGACCGCCACCGACTTCCGGGTGCCGCGGCATGCCACCGCCGATCTCACCGGCCGGTCGGTGACCGAAGTGGTGGCCAGGGGCAAACACCTGCTCGCCCGTACCCACGCCGGCATCACTGTGCACAGCCATTTCAAGATGGAGGGGACCTGGCATCTGTACCGGCCGGGCAGCAGGTGGAGGGGCGGGCCGGAACACGAGATCCGAGCGGTCCTTGAGACCCGGGAGTGGGTGGCGGTGGGATACCGCCTGGGAATCCTTGAGCTGCTAAGCACCGACCAGGAGCAGCGGGCAATCGGCCATCTGGGCCCGGACCTGCTCGGCCCCGGCTGGGACCCCGTTCGGGCCGCTGCCAACCTGCGTCGCCGACCTGAACGCCCTGTCGCCGAGGCCCTTCTGGACCAGACCAATCTGGCCGGCATCGGGAATCTGTATAAGGCAGAAACGTTACACGTCGCCGGCGTAAACCCTTGGGCCCAGGTTGGGGAAGTTCCGGATCTTTTCCGCTTGATCGAATCCGCCCACAGGCTCCTGGATCTGGGAAAGGAGCACTGGGTCCAGTCGACCACCGGATCAACGGAGCGCGCTCAGGCACACTGGGTATTCGAGCGGACCGGGAAACCGTGCCGGCGCTGCGGCACCCTCATAAAGTCTGCCTCCCAGGGACCGCCGAACGCCGCACGCATCACCTATTGGTGCCCGACCTGCCAGCCTCAGCCGCAAGCGGCGCAGTTGCGCTAGCATCGAGCAATGAACATGCGGATTGCAATAGTTGGCAGCTTTTCCACCGGTAAGACCACTTTGGCTGAGGAGCTGTCCCGTCACCTAGATCTCCCGCTGCTCCCGGAGACTGCCCGGGAAGTTGTTGACCTGGGTTTCAAGCTGGACAAGGACGCGACACCGGAAACTGAGGCTTTGATCTTTCTAAAGCAGTACAACAATGAACTGTCCGCCTCCGAGTTTGTCGGCGACCGCTCCCTGATTGACGTGATGGCCTACGCCGGTTGGGTGCTGGATAACCAGCCCCGCTCCAAAGAGACCGCGCTGTGGGACGAGTGTGTGAAGCTCGCCGAGCGCCGGCTGCGCAGCAACTACAGCCACGTCTTCTACTTGCCGATCGAGTTCCCGATCGTTCTTGACGGTCTGCGTCCGGACGACCCCGCCTTCCAGGCGGAGATCGACGAGCGGATGCTCAGGCTGCTTAGATCGCACGACATTGAGTACCAGACTCTTACCGGATCGGTGGACGGGCGGATGAAGCAGATCGAAGAAGAGCTCTCCAAGGCATAACGGTGGACGACGCTCAGCTGTTGCGCACGGCCGAGCAGGCGCTGGCCGAGATCGATCGCACCTCCGGATTGATCGAACCACACGCCGAGGTCTTGGCGGCGCTGCGCATCCGGATCTTCGGAGCACAGAAAAAGACGCTGGAGGAGGTTTTGAAGGCGGCCGGAGACATCAAGGGGAAGCGATCCCTGGAAGATCTGGTGCCGCCGATGTCGTCGGGGAGCCTGGAGGACGCTTTCAAAATCCCCGAGAAGAAGTCCGAATGGCCAGCCAACAAGCCCAAGCCTGAGCTAAGCCTCTAAGGACCCGAAGTGCTGGTCCGCTGTCAGGTGGGGAGTGCAACCACCATTGCCAGGGCCTCGGCAGCTGCGCTCATCCGCTGGTCATAGGTCACTACGGCCCGTAATTCGCTGCCCAGAAGGCGGGCGGAGGCGAGGTGCACTGCGTCCAAAGAACGAAGATGTGGCGACGAAGACAGGTTGGCGGCCGAGTCGAGCAGATCATTGTCGATAACCACTTGGTCGATTTTGCTCAGCTGGCGCCGGGCGTGCGCCAAGGCCGAAGGGCCACCGTCGGTTACCGCTCGAATAACCTCTACCCGGGCGAGAGCGCTGGTTACCGGGGTGTCTCCTGAGTGATCCTTGAGGAACCTGCGAAGGGCCGCCGTCTCCTTTTCCTGCCTGACGAGCTTGACGATTGCCGACGAGTCGAGATAGAGCTTAACCTCACCTCTCCTCGGCTCGGATTGACGCCAGTACTTCCGACGCATTAACCGGGTAGTTGCCAGGAGCTTCCGTCAGAAGGTCAGAGCCGGCGCGGGCTGCAATCACTTTGCCGGAGGCGATCAGGTCGGCCCATCGGTCTTCGAGAACGGGAATAAGCCGGGCCACCGGACGGCCCCGGTCGGTTACGGTCAAACTCTCCCCCCGCTCAACCCTGGCCAGGTACCTGCTGGCGTGCTGACGAAGTTCCCTGACCCCGATACGCTCCATGATGCTACATAGTAGCATCATGGAGCTGCGCTCCGCGATCACCAACCCCGGCTCAGCTGTACTCGGCGTTGTCCGGATCCAAAGCGTCGGTGCCCTTCCAGGACTCCACGTCCAGCCGGATGATCGACCCGTCGTGCGGGTTCTTCAGGTACTGCTGGTATTTGCTTTCAAGCGCCGCCAGTGCCCGGTCGGCCTCAGGTCCGTCAGGCAGCACGGTCGCCCGGCCCTTGGCCACCAGCCAGGACAGCTTCGCCCAGTCCTCATCCCACCTATCGACCATGAAGGTCACTTTGTTCATCCCAGCCGCCCGGAGGCGGCGCTGGGCCTCCACCGCGATCCAAATCGCCTCACCCGCCCAGGTGAAGCACACCGGGGCGACCTCGGCGGTGCCGTCGGGGCCGCTTGTTGCCAAATAGGCGCGGCGGGCCCGCAACAGCGAGGCAAAGTTTTTCGGGGGACCGGCCATGCTTCGGATACTACGGCCTGAAGCCCACCGATCGTGGGACGCTCTCAGGATCTATCTCCACGTAGGTCACCTTGCCCGCCGGGATGCCAACCTTCTTGCCCTTCTCGTCGGTCAGCCACAACACGGTGCCCTGCGACTTGACGGACTCCTCAATGCGCTTGGTCAATGCGTCGAGGTCCTCATTGATGTCGAGCGAGATCTCCTTGGATGAGTCCACTATGCCGATTCGAATCTCCAAGAGCGGGGTCCTCCTTTGAATTGTCTTGCCCGCCATGTTGGTCGAATAGAATGGTCGAGCGATGCCTTCAGAAGAGCATAACGAGGAGCCGATCTTCGAGGGCGAAGACTTCGGCCCGGTTGACGCAGCGGAGCGGGAGGCGCTCAACCAGGACCTCGTCGACGTCAAGACCCTGAAGACTGTGTTGTCCGACAAGGGCATTAAGGGTGTGGTGGTCTTTTGTCCGGACTGTGACGACGATCATTACCTCGGTTGGGACCTGCTTGCCGGGAACCTGCAGCAGATCCTCGACTCGGGAACCACTCCAGTTCACGAGCCTGCCTGGGAGCCCGACCCGGACGAGTACGTCACCTGGGACTACGCACGTGGATTTTTGGACGGCTACGAGTCCTACCGGGAGGACCGCACGCCCGCCGGCGTTTGCTCTTATTGCGGCAGCCCGCTTTCCCAGCCGGTTGCCGAGTGGTCCTACTGCCCCTATTGCGGCAAGGATTTCGCTGCGGTGAACCTTCTAGCCACGCTGCGCCGTAAGGGTTGGGAACGGCGGCAAATAGTTGCCCTGTTCGAGGAGTGCGGTTTGCAGCTACCAACCTTTGACCCGGAGGGCCCGGTCACCTTCCCGCTGGAGTCGGACCTGGAGTAGGGCGCATGGTTACCCTTAGTTACAAAGGCAGTCCTATACTTAAACGTTCGAAACTTCGTACCTGACGTGGGGAATTCCGTATGGTTCTGAAAAACCGGCTTAGCTTATGGCTGCCGCGCATCATAATTCTCGCTTTATTGTGGACCGCCTTCTCATGGACCATCCAGCTTTACGGAAACTGTGCCGACCCCACCACCGGAATGCCGGCCCAGTGCGGCGCGTTCGACGCGCTCTCCCGGCTGGGGAGGCTGGCGATGACCCTGATCTCGGTCTCGATGTTCATGATCGTCCAGTTTGCCGCCATCTTCTGGTTCCTCTCCCGGGGGCGGGCCTACACGATCTTTCCCAACGAGTACGACGTCACCTTCGACGATGTGCGCGGCCAAAAGCCGGTGGTCGAGTCCGTGCAGGAAGTGGTCAAGCTGTTCCGGGGCTTTCGCGAGTTCAAGAAAATTGGCGGCTACCCGCCCCACGGTCTGCTCTTCGAGGGTCCCCCGGGCACCGGCAAGACGCTGATGGCTAAGGCGGTGGCGGGCACGGTGGGCGTGCCCTTCATCTACACTCCGGCCAGCGGCTTCGCCAACATGTTTATGGGCATCGGCAACCTTCGGGTGATGATGCTGTTCCGCAAGGCCAAAAAGTACGCCCGCATTTATGACGGCGCGGTGATCTTCATCGACGAGATCGACGCGATCGGTTCCCGCGGCAGCATGCCCATGGAGGGCGCGCGCAAGTCGGCCAGCGATCCGCAGCGCTTCGTCGACCGGTTCATCATGGGCGGCGGCGGAGGCAGCGGGATGGGCATCATCAATGAGCTGCTGGTTCAGATGGACGGCTTGGTCATGCCCCGCGGCTGGAAGCGCCATATCCGGCGGCTCATGCGCATGAAGCCCAAGGTGCCCCAGCACAATTTGCTGATCATCGGCGCCACCAACCGGTCGCGGGACCTGGACCCGGCGCTGCTGCGCCCCGGCCGGTTCGATCGCAAGATTTACGTCGGCCTGCCCGACAAGGACGGCCGCAAAGACGTCATTCAGTACTACCTGGACAAGGTTCAGCACGAGGAGATCGATCTGGACCGCTTTGCTCAGGCAACCATTTACTATTCGCCCGCCCGAATCAAAAACATCATTAACGAGGCGTTAATCGTCGCGCTGCAAGACGGGCGGGACTCGCTCACCTGGAACGACATCTGGGCAGCGAAGATGATCGATGACATCGGTCTCAAGCAGAAGGTCAGCTATACCCCGAACGAGAAGGTAATGACCGCAGTCCACGAGGCGGGCCACGCGGTAGTAAACCACGAACTCATGTCCAAAGACTGGCAGATCCAGATCATCACGATCATCAAGCGGGAGTCCACCTTGGGCATGGTCTACTCGGTGGAGCGCGACGAACGGTTCGGCCTAACCAAAGACGATGTGCTCAACCGGATCCGGGTCTCGCTGGGCGGGATGGTGGCGGAGGAGATGTGGTTCAACACCTCCACCTCGGGCACCACCAGCGATCTTTACAACGTCACCAACTTGGCGTTGGACTACATCGGCCGCTGGGGTATGGGCCGCAGGCTGTTCTCCTTCGAGGTCCTCTACCCGACCTTTGGCACCGATCGCAACTCGATCATGTTGAGCGATGAGGGGGTCAAGAAGGAAGTCAACGAGTTGCTCGCCCGCTGCAAGCTGGAGGTTCGGGAGATCCTGGAGCGCCGCCGGACGGCAGTGGAACGGATTCGGGACGAATTGCTGGCTCGCGAGGAACTGGTGGGCGACGAACTGGACAACTTGATGCGAGAGATCACCGCAGACATTGCAGCCAGTACGGCGACTTTGCCCCCGGGCAGCAACCAACTACCTCCCGCCCCGCCTCTGTAGCTACTACCCGATGGTGGTCAACCGAGAGGAGCCTTGCAACCTGGCGTCCTTGGTTATGAGTGGGATCTGTTGGCGCAGAGCGGTTGCTGCGATCATGCGGTCTGCCGGGTCCCCCTGAACCCCTTCGGCGCCGAGAAAGGGCAGCCGTGACTATGCGGGGGCAAACTCATTCCAAGGCAACTTGCACCGGCGCCAGCTCCTCTTCGCTGGTCCGTGCGAGACTCTGTGCACATCGCGGCCATGCAGGAGGTGACTTTCCATCGTGATTTCGACCGCTATCCTGGCGTTGGGCGCGTGGCCTGACAGACCCGAACTGGTGCCGCCCAGCCGGTGCTCGAGGGGCAGCGGAGTGGCTCAGGAGAAGGGAAACGACGCAGTCGGCAGCGGCGACGGCGCCGGTACGTCCGGCGGAGCCTGATCGGGCGACGGAGTCGGGCTGGGCGACAAAGCAGGACTGGGAAGTGGCTCTGCCGGAATTGTTGGCGCCGCCGGGGCGTCCGCCGCCGAAGGCTCAGGCGAAGCAGGCGGCTCTTCGGCGATTGCGGGCAGTGGTGCCGGAGCATCGTCGATGACCGGCTGCGGGTTTTCTCCGCTCGGCCCCGCATGGACGTAAACCGTCATCCCTATAGGAGAGGCGTTATCGAAAAACCCGGTGGCGAAGGGCATCGGCACGCGGACGCAGCCATGTGACGCCGGGCCGGTCGGCACGGACGGGCTCCCGTGGAAGGCGATTCCGCCGTTGAAGTAGGACGGTTTGTAGAGTTCGCCCAGCGGCGAAATGCGCATGCCGTTGATCTTGCGCGAGATCTTGAAGACGCCGTTGGGGGTGACCGCCCGGCGGGTCCATCCGCCGTTGGTAAACAGCTTGTTGGTGCCGGTTGAGGTGGGTAGGATCTCACTCACCGCACCTGCCCGGACCACGAATACTACCTGGCGGGCAACGTCTACCTCCAGGTGCTCGGCCGGCGTGGTGAACCTCGGCGCCGGCACGCCTGCGACGGCCAAGCGGGCCAGAGTCGGCGCGTCGCCCACTCCGCTGCGCTGCAGCCCCTCGACCTTTTGGAAGGCGATGAGTCCGTGGCGGGTGGAGCTGTCGAAGGTCCCGTCGACCTTGCCGGACAGGTAACGCAGTTCGGCCAGGCGCTGTTCCAGTTGCAGAACCTCCGGGCCATTCGATCCCACCTTCATGGTTTTATCGACCGGGGAAGGGGTGGGCGAGGGTTCCGGCGATGGTGACGGGGAGGGTTCTGGCGGCTCGACGCTGATGATCGACGCCGGGAACGCCAATGGAATTTGGGTCTCCGGCTCCGCCGGGGCCGCCGGAACCGGCGGGCTCTTGGAAACCGCGTTCCCGGCGAACCCCAGGACCACCAGTACGACCATTAGGATAAGTGGACGCTTCACCTTCGAAGTGTGCGCCATTTCGGTGCCCGTTGGAACGACTCCGAGGAACCCGTGCCCACAGTAGGCGAGAGAATCGACGTCTTGGACCATGGATTCGTCCGCCTGGATGCCGCCGAGGCCACCGATCTGTCGGTGGTCAACGGTGCTCGGGTCTCCTTCCTCCAGATGAAGGAGGTGATGCAGGAGCGGGACGAGAAGCTGATCGGGTTCCTCATGAGGGAAAAGCACGCCTCGCCGTTCGAGCACAACCTGTTCCGCTTCCACGTCCGCTGCCCGATCGCGGTTGCTCGGGAGTGGATGCGCCATCGCTGGAGCAGCTTCAACGAGCACAGCCTGCGCTATTCGGAGGCAATCGACGAGTTTTACGTCCCGGCGGCCCCCCAGGTGCGCCGGCAGACCGGCAAGCCCGGGGCGTACACGTTTGAGCCGATGGAGCCGGAGGCGGCGGCCAAAGTCCAGGGGATTATCGCCGAACAGTACCGGCAAGCTTGGGATCGATACCGGGATATGCTGGAGCTCGGCGTTGCCCGAGAGGTGGCGCGATTGGTCCTGCCCGTGGGCCTGTACACGGAGTTTTACTGGACGGTGAACGCTCGAGCCTTGATGAACTTCATATCTTTGCGCAACGCCGATAACGCCCTGTGGGAGATCGCCGAATACGGGCGGGTTGTGGAGGACTTCTTCGCATCGCTCATGCCGGTTACCCACCGGGCCTTCGAGCACTGTGGGCGTGTCGCCCCTTGAACGAGCTGGATTTCCAGAAGGTCTTGATTTTCTTCGCTCACCCCGACGACGGAGAGTTCATGGCCGGCGGATCCAGCATCAAGTGGGCTGCCGAGGGTAAGGAGGTGGTGCTTTGCGTCGTGACCAACGGGTCGCACGGCTCCAATGACCCGGCGATGGTGCGAGAGGAGTTGATAGCCGCCCGGATGAGCGAGCAGCGAGCGGCGGCACAGGTCACCGGGATTTCCGACGTTGTCTTCTTGGGCTACGAGGACTGCCATGTGGAGGACTCTCACGAGTTGCGCCGGGACATGATCCGGGAGATCCGCCGGCACAAGCCGGACCTGGTGATCGGGCCCGATCCAACTACCTACTTCTTCCACGATCAGTACATCAATCACCCGGATCATCGCAAGGTGGGCGAGGCGCTGTGTGCCGCGATCAGCCCAGGCGCCGCCACGTTGCCGGTGTACCGCGAGGAGCTTTTCGACAAGGGGTTCGAGCCGCACCACCTAAAGGCGGCTCTGTTCGGCCTGACCGGCCAGCCGAACTATTTTGTCGACATAACGGGCAGTATGGATACCAAAATTCGCTCAGTCCTGGTGCACTATTCTCAAACGCCCGAATTTGGCGACCAGATTGCGGACCGGATCAAGGGCTTTGCCCGAGATGCCGGCCAGCAGTCCGAGGATAGATTCGAATATGCGGAAAGCTATAGAGCGATCTACTTCAGGGAGCGTTGAGACATGAGGCGATGCCGCGTGCTTGTCCTGGGAACTGCGCTAAGCCTGCTGGCCGGGCTCATGGCTCCGGCCGTTCACGCCGCCGAGCAGGGTGGCAAGGCGGCCGGAGCAGCAAGGTTCATCGGCCATGCCGTGGCGCCCAGCGCCCGGACGGAGCCGGCTAGTTCGGCTTTGGGGACGGCCACCGGGGACTCGCTGGTTGCCGATGCCGCAATCCCCAATGTGCCCATCTTCGACGGACCGAACGGAGTTGAACCAGCCCGCTCCATGAAGAACCCCACTCGCGAAGGAGTGCTTCTGGTCTTTGGCGTCCTGGAAGAGCAGGGCGACTGGCTGAAGGTCATGCTCCCCATGCGGCCCAACGGCAGCATCGGCTGGATTAAGAGCGCCGACGTGCGCATTCGCAAAGTTCCGAACCGCATTGAGATTGACCGGTCGGATCGGATGATCCGGGTTCTGCGCGGCGAGGAAACGTTGTTTGAAAGCACGGTGGCGGTGGGCAAGTCGCAGTCGCCCACTCCCTTGGGTCGCTCCTACGTGGACATCGCGGTGCCCTTTTCCAACCCGTCCGGGGCGTACGGCTCGTTCCTGCTGAGCGTCGCTGCCTACTCGGAGGTGCTGACCAATTTCGGGGGCGGGGTAGGGCAGATTGCCATACACGGCACCAGTAACCTGGGGTCCATCGGGAAGGATTCCAGCAACGGGTGCATCCGGTTGAGCAACAACGACATCATGAAGCTCAAGGAATTGGCCCCCACCGGAACGCCGGTCAATATCGTCGCCTGAGGCTGCGCCGCTCCCGGTTCAAAACTCCGAGCAGACAACCGGTGCACTAGAATCTTCGTCACCAACCTATTCGATACGAAGCTGAACCAAGCTTGACGCCCGAAGGAGGCTCGATGCGCCGCACAATGCTGTTCCCGTTTGTCCTGCTCTTTCTGCTCGCCGGAGCAGGCACGGCGCACGCAGCGACGATCACCATCGAGACCCAGGACAACAAGTTCGTCCCGGAGAACGCCACGGCGAACGTGGGTGACACCATTGTCTTCAAGAACACCGGGGTGGCACCGCACAATGCCCAGTCGTCCGATCGAACGGTCTTCATAGACATCATCAACGCTGGCGCTCAGAAGTCGGTGGTAGTCAAGGAGGCCGGTACTATCAACTACGTCTGCAGCTTCCATGTGACGCTGGGTATGGAGGGCGTCTTGACGGTGGCCGCCGCCGGCGATGCAACCCCGGCCGACGATGCCGAGCCCACTCCCGCCGCTGGCGATGCAACCCCGGCCGGCGATGCCGAGCCCACTCCCGCCGCCGGCGCCCCCGCTGCCGGGGCACAAACGCCTGCCGCCACCCCAGCTCCCACCCCCACGCCCACACCCGCCGAAGAAGCGGCGCCCGACGCGCCGGTCACTCAGAAGTACCTGCCTCCGGTGGGCGCTTTGCTGGGAGTGCTCCTGTTGCTCGGCCTTGGACTGCCATTCAAACAGCACCTGGTGCCGGTACTTAAGAGCGCGCCGGTCAGCTACGAACCCGCTCCGGTAGGAGCGCCGGCGCCCATTGCCTCCCCGGTGGTACCGGCTGCCGCAGCGACGGTTGCTCCGGCGGCAGCCCCTCCAACGGTTGTGCCTGCTGCCCCCCCGGCGGCCGCTGCTCCAGCACCGCTAACCCCTCCGGCGCCGGCCGGTCCGGTGCTCGATCCGGAAAAGGTCTACCAAGCCGTCCTCAAAGAGGAGACCGACAAGGGCACGGACCCGCGGGTTGCCGAGGCGAGAGCCAAGGCGGCCAGGATGCGCACTGAAGAACAGTCCCCAGCAGCTGGCACCGCTTCCCTAGCCGCACCGGCAGCGGCTACGCAGGCTTTTGCCCCGGCCGAGGCGCAGGCTCCCGCAGCTCCCTCTGCCCCGGCGGCCGCATCGGCGGCTAGCGGCCCCAAGATGTCGGCTGAGGAGGCTGCTGCAGTACGCAAGAGGGTCTTTGACGATGAGATCGCCAAAGGTACCGACCCTCGGGTTGCTGAAGGCCGGGCAAAAGCC
The DNA here is from genome assembly GCA_052389675.1 of Actinomycetota bacterium. Taxonomy (GTDB): domain Bacteria; phylum Actinomycetota; class CADDZG01; order JAHWKV01; family JAHWKV01; genus JBBDRH01. The sequence continues at coordinate 3,158 of JBQTHR010000022.1, read as the reverse complement.
GCGGAGATGCGGGCCAAGAAGGGTACAAGCGGGCCGAAGTAGCCATCGGATTCTTCGACGGGCGGCGTGGTTCGGGAATCCTACCTACCTTGCGCTGCGTCGGGCCCGTTCCGGCTGGGGTCGGCGCCGAGACATCAGACGGCCGATGCCTCGCAATATCGCATCCACCAAGCGGAAAGTAGGCAGCGTTACCGAAAGGATCATCAGGAAGCCCCCGGCGCCAACCATGGCCAGCCCGAGCGATGAGGTCGCTCGGCCAATCCCTACAAATACCAGTACTCCTCCAAGCAGCAGCAGTACACCGATGCCGATCACCCCTGCCAGCGCCCGCCGGCGCACGATTCGCCCCGAGGGCCGCTTCGCTCGGGCGGACTGCGTCCCCGCTCGGCCGCCCCGCTCGGCCCCCAGCGCCCGGGCGGATTGCGTCCGCCCTCGCTCCGACCGCTCGGCCCCCAGCGCCCGTCCCCGGCCTTCCGGTCCGGCGACTTCCTCCGCCTCAGGGTCCCCGGTGCGGCTTGCGGCCGCGTTCGCCCCACCCTTGGCTTTCGACCTGGGCGGCTGGAGCTTTCGCGGAGCGGCCCCTGCACCGGATAGGCCCCCTGCCTGCCACCCTCCCCCAGCCCCGGGTGGCCGGGGGAGGGCCAGGCCCTTGCGCCTGGTCTCCAGCAGAGCCCGGATCGGAATAAGCCCGTAGATTCCCAGCAGGATCACCAGCCATCGAGCGCCACTGGGAAGTGTTCCCACTACCAGCAGCAGCAAGCTAACGAGGAATATCGCAAGGGGAAGGTACACGAGGATGAGCCACCTCATGAAGATCGCCTGCTCGTTTCGGTAGGGCACGGCGTAAGACTATCGGTCTGGGAGGTTGCTGTTTGACTCGACCAAGGCTTTCAGCAGGGACAGGTCGTGCTGAAAGATCCGGCGCATCACCGGCCGGAACAGCCTGATCCCGGCCGCTCCGAGCAGCCACAACGGAGGGCTGAGGGTCTCTATCCACAGTAGTCGGGTGCCCGACCATTCGGGTATGCAGCGCATAAGTCCCTTGCCGCTGACCCAGCCTTGGTGTTCGATCTCCAAAGTGGAAGGGGGCTCCCAGCGGGTTACCTCGACCGGGTCGGTGGTGGTGATGCCCATGATGTTGATGGTGGCCTGAGCGGTCACGCCGATGCCCTCCCGGTTGGGCGAGGTCACCTTAAAGTCCCGCGCTTCGGTCATCCAGCGGTCGAGGTTCTCCCAGTCCACCAGGTACGGCCACACCGCCTCCGCCGGTGCGCGGATCAGGATCGACATCTCCATCTCCACCGGTCCTGCGCTCATCCCCTTGTCCTCCGGGTAAAGTCGTGCCATGCCCCTCAAGATCTACGACCGTCTTTCGGTAGGACCCTTAGCGTGCAACTGCTACATCCTGGGCGATCCAGATACCCTTGTTGCAATCGTAGTAGACCCCGGTGACGATGCCGGGGTGATCCTTAGTGTCCTCGAGGAACACCGGCTCAGTTTGAGCCTGACGGTCGCCACCCATGCACATTTCGACCACGTCCTGGCTGCCGGCGCGCTCCGGCAGGCCACCGGCGCGCCGTTCTACCTGCACAACGACGATGAGGACCTGCTGTCCTGGGTACCGGCCAGCCTGGAGCTTTTCCTCGGCCGGCCCGGAGGCGAGGCGCCGGTAGCCGACCAACTCCTAAGGGACGGAGAGGAGTTGAGCACCGGCGGCCTCAGCCTGACCGTGGTCCATACACCCGGGCACTCGCCGGGCAGTATCAGCCTGATCGGCGGCCGGGGTGACGGTACCGTGCTGTTCTCCGGCGACACGCTGTTCGCGGGATCAATCGGCCGCACCGATTTACCCGGTGGGGACGGCCACCAGCTGATCAAATCTGTGCGCCAGCGCCTCTTCCCGCTCGGCGACCTGCCGGTGCACCCGGGCCACGGTGCCCCAACAACCCTGGACCGCGAACGCATTTCCAACCCATTCGTGGGCGAGGGTGCCCGATTCTGGAGCTCCTGAGGCCCCTAGCAGGTACCTCAAGCAGCCTTCGCACTGCGACAACTTAGGGACTGGGACCGGTCCGCCTCGACCCGCACCGGCCCCTACCAGGGACCCCAAGCCGCCTTTGGCTCCACCAACCTGCTGGAGGCGCCGCCCCTAACCGGCCCCTACTTGCTGGTTTTCGAATGCCGGGCAGATCGCTCGGTGGGGGCACCAATCACACATGTTGCTGACCCGCGGCCGCCAGTCGTCTCGTTCGTGCGCCCGCATGATGGCCTGCGCCAGCGCATCTAACTGCCGTTCCATTGCAAGCAGCATCTGCTCGGTGGGCACCAGGCAGATCACCTCGGGCTTCTTGAGGTGGATCAGCCGCAGCAGCTTGGGCATCTTGCCAAACGACCGCCAGCACACCAGCGCGTAGAACTTCAGACCAAAGAATGCGCCTAAGGCGAAAGTTTCGGAGGGGGACCGCCCGGTCTTGTAGTCGCTCAACACCCACTGGCCGTCGGGCATGACCTCCACCCGGTCAATGATCCCCCGCAACAGCGTCCGCTTGGACTCGAATTCTACCCACCATTCCATTTCATGGGGAAAAATCTGAGCGGGATCCTCCATGAGGAAGTAGTTGGCCAGCAGACCCGACCCCTGTTCCAGCCACGCCGCCTCCTCCACCGGGTCCAGCTCCAAACCGGCGTACTCCGGGTCCGCTTTCAGATTTCCCCAAACCTGGTGCATGAACTGCTCGGCCATCGCAACAGTTCGATCCTTAGGGTCCAACTGGTACAGCTGCTCCAAAACGGCGTGGATGAGGGTTCCTTTGGTACTGAAAATGTCGGCGGGTTCCGGTAGCCGATCTACGGTGCGGTACTTGTACAGCCGGGGACAGATCTTGTAGTCGGAGGCCCGGGACGGCGAAAGCCGGATGGGCAGCAGAGCTCCCGCTTCCTGGTTACGGTCCTGGTCTCTTATTTCGGCTGTCCGTACGCTCATTGGTAGTCAGCGGCGCGGTGCTCTTGCGAGCCCGTTTCCGCATTCCCCTTTCAAACCGTGCATGCGGTTTTCCCGCACACGGCTTACCGATGGTCTTTCGAACATAGTTACGCAGCTCCTGGGTAGCGGATGGTTCCACGCAAACGATGAAGGCCTTGTTCCTTGAACCAGTCTT